>NZ_VUOS01000013.1 GCF_009829325.1 Nocardia sp. CY41 | reverse complement strand
TACGACTATCCGCGCGTGTATGCCGACCTGCGGCAACGTCGTATCACCGGGCACATCCCGCGCCGCGGCACCCGCGACAAGGTGACAGGGCGATGGATCGTCGAACAATCCCTGGCCCTGCTACACCAGTACCGCCGCCTGGCCACCCGCTGGGAACGACGCACCGACATCCACCAAGGATTCCTCGACCTCGCCGCCGCCCTCATCTGCTGGCGAAGACTCCGCAACCGAACCTGATAGGCGCTCTTACCACATGGCCAAACAACACGGCCAAGCCATGCAAGAGAAATACGGATCAGCAGCAGACTGAACAACCACGGGCCCCGCAGAAAACGCGCGGAAGTCGTGAACCCGGCACGCCGGCACCGCTGCCTTCGGCGTTGCCGCAACGGCGAAAGCAGGAGGAGCCATTACAGCACCGACTCCCCGAAACGTTCTCAGCCGAAGCGACCGGAGATGTAGTCCTCCGTGGCCTTCTGCGACGGGTTGGAGAAGATCTTCTCGGTGTCATCGATCTCGATCAGCTTGCCCGGCTTGCCCTGGGCCTCCAGGTTGAAGAAGCCGGTCTGGTCACTCACGCGCGCGGCCTGCTGCATGTTGTGGGTGACGATGACGATGGTGAAATCCTTCTTCAGTTCGGTGATCAGGTCCTCGATCGCCAGGGTGGAGATCGGGTCCAGCGCCGAACACGGCTCGTCCATCAGCAGCACGTCGGGCGACACGGCGATGGCGCGCGCGATGCACAGACGCTGCTGCTGGCCACCGGAGAGGCCACCGCCCGGCTTGTCCAAGCGGTCCTTGACCTCGTTCCACAGATTGGCGCCGCGCAACGATCGCTCGGCGACCTCGTCGAGTTCCTTCTTGTTGCGCACGCCCTGCAGCTTCAGGCCCGCGACGACGTTGTCCTTGATCGACATGGTGGGGAACGGGTTCGGCCGCTGGAAGACCATGCCGATCGTGCGGCGCACGCCCACCGGGTCGACCTGGGTGCCGTAGATGTCCTCGCCGTCCAGCAGGACCGCGCCCTCGACCCTGGCGTTCGGGGTTACCTCGTGCATGCGGTTGAGCGAACGCAGCACGGTGGACTTGCCACAGCCCGAGGGACCGATGAAGGCGGTCACGCTGCGCGGCAGCACGGTCAGCGAGACATCGGACACGGCATGGAACTTGCCGTAGTAGATGTTCAGATCTTTGACGTCGATCCGCTTGGCCATTTTCGGTAATCCGTTCCGCTTCTATCGGTTCCGGGTGAGCAGGCGGTTGAGGACCGCAGCCGCCAGGTACAGGAGGGCGATGATGATGATGAGGGTCAAAGCCGCGCCCCACACCCGCTCGCGTCCGGCAGCTTCGGGGTTGGCCAGTTCCTGGTAGATCAACAGCGGCAGCGACGCCATGTTGCCGTCGAAGATGTTCGTGTTGATCGACTTGCTGTAGCCGACGAGCACCAGCACGGGAGCGGTCTCGCCCATCACCCTGGCGATGGCGAGCAGGATGCCGCTGATCATGCCGGGCAGCGCGGTCGGCACCACGATCCGCACGATGGTCTTCCACTTCGGGATACCGAGCGCGTAGGACGCCTCGCGCAGTTCGTCGGGCACCAGTTTGAGCATTTCCTCGGTGCTGCGGACGACCACCGGCAGCATCAGCAGCACCAATGCCAGTGACACCGCGAAAGAGCTCTGCGGGAAGCCGAGCGTCGCGATCCACAGCGCGAAGATGAACAGCGCGGCGACGATCGACGGCACGCCGGCCAGGATGTCGACCATGAAGGTCGTGGTCTTGGCCAGCACGCCGCGGCCGTACTCGACCAGGTACACCGCCGCCATGATGCCGAGCGGAACGGCGATCACCGTCGCGACCAGCGACTGCACGATGGTGCCGTAGATGGCGTGGTAGACGCCGCCCGCGACCTGATTGGGCAGCACGCCCTTCAGCGAGTTCTGCCACCAGTCCGCCCGGACCACCGCGCTGAAGCCCTTGCTGATCACCATGAGCAGGACCCAGGCCAGCGGCACGAGCGCGACGCCGAACGCCAGCCAGACCAGGCCGGTCGCGACGTTGTTGCGCACCTTGCGCGACAAGCTCACATCTCGGAAGGTGGGCGGCTTGATCGGCCGGTCCAGAGTCGAGGAGGTCATCACCCGTTCACCCTTCCGCCCGCGGCGAGTCGAGCCAGCGCGTTCACGACGAAGGTCAGCGCGAACAGCACGAAGCCTGCCGCGATGTAGGCGCCGGTCGGCAGCGGGGCGCTGAACTCCGCCGCGGCCGAGGCGATCTTGGAGGCGAAGGTGTAGCCGCCGTCGAACACCGACCACTGCCCCGGCTGGGCGGCCGTCTTCAGCACGATCAGCACGGCGATCGTCTCGCCGAGCGCGCGTCCGAGGCCGAGCATGGCGCCGGCGATCATGCCGCTGCGGCCGTACGGCAGCACCGTCATCCGCACGACTTCCCACTTCGTGGCGCCGAGCGCCTGTGCCGCCTCGATGTGGGCTCGCGGGGTGAGGTTGAACACCTCACGGCTGACCGACGTGATGATCGGCAGGATCATCACCGCGAGCACGACGCCCGCGGTGAAGATCGTGCCGCCGCTGGCCAGCGGGATGTTGCCGTCCGCGAAGAGGAACAGCCATCCCAGGTTGTCGTTCAGGAAGGCCTGGATCGGCTCCAATTGCGGAGCGAGCACCAGGATTCCCCACAGACCGAACACGATCGAGGGCACCGCCGCGAGCAGATCGACGATCACCGAGAACGGCCGCGCCAGCGTCTTCGGCGCGTAGTGCGTCAGAAACAGCGCGATGCCGATGCCGACCGGAACGGCGAGCATCAGTGCGAAGATCGAACTCAGCACCGTGACCATGAACAGATCCCGGATGCCGAACCGGAGGTGGTTGGCGTCCGAGGTGTTGAAGTCGGTGCTGGTGAAAAAGTTCGACTCGTTCGCCAGCACCGACGGCACCGCCCGGATGAGCAGGAACAGCGCGATCAATGCGATGGCGGCGACGATGATCGCACCCGCTGCGGTCGCCAGCGAGCGGAAGACGATCTCCGCTCGCGGGCTGTGCGGGCGACCACTCTTCGTGGCCGGGTCGGTGCTCGGCTTGCTCGGCATGAGCGCAGTATCTCCGCCTGCTCGCAGGCCGGTCGAATCCGACTGGCCTGCGGCGGCAACCTCGTCGTGGACGGTCATGTGGGGGCTGCTATCAGGAGATGGCGTTGATGGCGGTGGTCAGCTTGGTCTTGAACTGCTCCGGGATCGGGATGTACCCGGCCTCGTCCAAGCCCTGCTGGCCGTTGGTGACCGCCGAGGTGAGGAAGGCCTTGACCGCCTTCGCCGTGTCGGCGTCGGAGTACTTCGAGCACACGACCTCGTAGGTCGGCATCACGATCGGGTACGCGCCCGCGACCGACGGCTTGTAGAACGAGGAGGTGTCGATGATCAGGTCGTTGCCCTGGCCGGAGATCTTCGCGGACTCGATCGCCTTGCCCGCCGACGCGACGCTCAGGGTGACCGGGTCCTTGCTCGCCGAGGTGATGATGCGAGCGATCGACAGGTTCTGCGCCTTCGCGAAGGACCACTCGTTGTAGGTGATCGAGTTCTTGGTGGTCTTCACCGCGGCCGAGGTGCCCTCGTTGCCCTTCGAGCCCGCGCCGACGCCGCCGTTGAAGGCCTTGCCCGCGCCCTTGCCCCAGGCGCCGTCGGAGGCGGAATCCAGGTAGAGCTGGAAGTTGTCGGTGGTGCCCGACTCGTCGCTGCGGAAGATCACCGCGATCGGCTCGGACGGCAACTTGGCGTTCGGGTTCAGCGCCTTGATCTCCGGGGCGTCCCAGGTGGTCACGGTGCCGTTGAAGATCTTGGCGGCGGTCGGGCCGTCCAGCGCGAGATCGGTCACGCCGTCGATGTTGTAGGTGATCGCGACCGGGCCGAACACGGTCGGCAGGTTCCACGCGGGCGAGGCGCAGCGGTCGGCGGCCTTCTTCGGCTCGTCCTTCTTCGCGCTCAGGGGCGAGTCGGAGCCACCGAAATCGGTCTGGGCGCCGATGAATTCGCTCACGCCTGCGCCCGAGCCGCTGGAGGTGTAGTTGAGCGTGGCGCCGTCGCAGTTCTTCTCGTACGCGGCGATGAAGCGCTCCATCGCGTTCTTCTGCGCGGAGGAACCGCTGGCCTTGAGGGCCTTCTTGCCGCCGCAGGCGACGTCGACCTTGGCCACATTGCCCGTGTCGGTAGAGGTGTTGTCGTCGCTGCCACAGGCGGCCAGCGTCATGGCGCCGACGGCCAGCACACCAACCAGG
The DNA here is from genome assembly GCF_009829325.1 of Nocardia sp. CY41. Taxonomy (GTDB): domain Bacteria; phylum Actinomycetota; class Actinomycetes; order Mycobacteriales; family Mycobacteriaceae; genus Nocardia. Next base: position 273,468 of record NZ_VUOS01000013.1, on the reverse strand, counting down.
GCGCTGCTGCGCTTGAGATTCACTATTCCTCCGGAATGGCGTCCTACTCGTCCGGTCCCTCACCGGCCCGGACGGGTGCTGTGGTGCTGTTCGCGGGGAACTTGCGCACCAGGCAGCAGTGTGCTGCCCTCACACAACCTAAAGTCACGTGGTTGACAGTTGGACCGACCTGAGTGAACGGAGAGTGAACAGCCCGGCGCGATTGCAGCGGGGGGATGTGACGTTTGCCGCAGTTTTACTCGCGCGCATCCGTTCTGCCGCCTGCTATTCAGCCTCCGCCGCGGCATAGGCGACGTCGACGTGCGCCGGAGCGAATCCGAGACGGGTATAAGTGCGCACCGCGGCGACATTGTCGGCCTCGGTGTAGAGCAACACCTCGGCCAACCCGCGGTCGCGCAGGTGCCGCAACCCCGCCAGGGTGAGCAGTCGACCGAGCCCCCGGCCCTGCGCGGCCGGATCGATGCCGACCACGTAGACCTCGCCGACGGGCGGATTCTCCGCGTGATGCACCTTGGTCCAGTGGAATCCCAGCAGACGATCGGGAGCCGCCGGGTCGAACGCCAGGAACAGGCCCGCCGGATCGAACCACGACTCACCGCGACGGACTTCGAGGTCGCGCTCGGTCCACCCGCCTTGCTCGGGATGCCAGGCGAAGGCGGCGCCGTTCACCCGCAACAGTTCCGCGTCGTCGGCGGGACCGGCGTAGGTGCGCAACACGAGGTCGTCCGGGACCACGAGCTCGGGTAGCGGTGGAGTTGCCAGAGACCGCCGCATCTGCCACAACTCACGCGCCGTCCGCAGCCCGAGCCGGGCGGCGACAGCCTTGGCCGCCGGCCGGTCGCCGTGCGCCCAGACCCGTGCGCCCGGCCCGCCCTCGGCCAGGACTGCCGTGACCAGATCGGTACCCACGCCGTGCCCGCGCTGGACCGGATCGACGGCGACCTCGGCCATCGCCGGGTGTTCGCCGTGCTCCGGAACGAGATTGGCGTAACCGGCGATCGCTCCGGCCCGCCAGGCGAGCAGGTGGCGCGCTCCGGTGTGGTCGCCCGACGTCAGCGACAGCACGGCTTGTTCCGAGACCGGGGCGACGCCGTCGGCCGCGCTCGCGCGCACGAGCAGATCGGTGATCGCCTGCACCGTGGCCGCGTCGGGACGGTCGGTCCACTGTGTCGTCGCGCCGCTCATCGGCCTCCGTTCCTCGAGCCGGTGGACCCCGCGCGGGATCCACTGTCGGCAACGTCGTGGAGACGGTGGGCATTTCCGCCGGGAACGGTGCGAGCACCGCCTGAGCCGGCCACCGTCCGCCGGGGGTTACTGGGCGGAGCCGTTGACCGGCGTGAGCGGCGAATCGTCGGTGCCCTCGTTGTCGTCGTCCGGGAAGCTCACCGGCTCGCCCTTGGCCGACGCCCGCGACGGGCGCACGGCTTTGTAACCGACGTTGCGCACGGTGCCGATCAGCGACTCGTATTCAGTGCCGAGCTTGGCGCGCAACCGCCGTACGTGCACGTCCACGGTGCGGGTCCCGCCGAAGAAGTCGTAGCCCCACACCTCCTGCAGCAGTTGGGCGCGGGTGAACACGCGGCCCGCGTGCTGCGCGAGATACTTCAGCAGCTCGAATTCTTTGTAGGTGAGATCGAGCGGGCGGCCACGCAATCGTGCGGTGTAGGTGCCCTCGTCGATCACCAGCTCGCCGAGCGTGATCTTGCCGGTGTTCTCCGGGCTCGCCACGCCGCCGTTGCGTCCGACCAGCAGCCGCAGCCTGGCGTCGAGCTCGGCGGGGCCGGTGCCGGGCAGCAGGATGTCGTCGAGTCCCCAGTCCGCGTTCACCGCGACCAGGCCGCCCTCGGTGAGCACCGCGACTACCGGCACCGAGGATCCGGTACTGCCCAGCAGGCGGCACAGGCCGCGGGCCGCGGCCAAGTCGGTCCTCGCGTCCACCAGGGCGACGTCCGCGCTGCCTGCCTCGAGCAACGAAGCCACTTCGGTGGGCGCCGGGCGCACGTTGTGCGCGAGCAAGGCGAGCGAGGGCAACACCGACTCGGGGTTGGGGTCGGAGGTAAGCAGGAGCAGCTCCACAGGCCCTCCTCCCATCTCGTAGCCACGCGGATGCGGCAGCGCCGCCGCGCCCGCGTCGCTAATCACAGGTAATCGGATGCAAGATTAGCGCGTAACAAGGCATGACCACGCATTCCGGGGTCCGTCGTCACACCGGTGGACACTCCGGTGCCCGGCTCCGGCCAACCGATATGGTGCGTACATGGGTTACGTATCGGGCATGCCCGCCACCGGCGGCGCGCCCGGCACGGCAGCCGAACGCGCGCCGCGCGGCTTCCGGCCGCCGCGGCCCGAGACCCGGAGAGACGGGGGAGCATGCGCAAGCTGATCATCGGCCTGCTGTGTCTGGCGGGGTTCGCCGTGGTCGTCGACTTCAGTACTGCGGCTTATTCGGAGTACCGCGTGTCCAGGGCGCTGCGTGACGGCGCCGACCTCACCGCGGATCCCGAGGTCACCATCAACGGTTTCCCCTTTCTCGGCCAGGCTTGGGACGGTCGCTACGACCACGTGGAGATCCGGGCGCGCGCGAAGCGTCTGGACATCCCCGGCGAGATCGCGCTGGAGGCGACGCTGACCGGGGTGCGGCTGCCGGTCGGTGAACTGGTCGACGGCAGTCTGCGCGGGGTCCCCGTGGAGCGGGTCGACAGCCGGTTGCGCGTGGAGCCGACCGAACTCGGCAGGCTGTTCGCCATCCCCGACCTGCAGGTGCATTCGCGTCCTGCCGACAAGTCCGACGGAACCGGCGGCTCCGGCGGTTCAGGAATGACCACGACCGGCGCGCTGGTGCTCACCGGCACCCTGCCGGAGACGCCGGGCGCGCAGTACGGCGGCGAAAAGGTCAGCGTGCAGGCCGATCTTTCACTCGACGGCGACCAGGTGAAAATCGTCGCGACCGGCTTCTATCGCGGCCCGCCCGGCACCGAGACCATGCCTGTGGCGGTGATCACCGAGGCCGATCGGCCCGCGGTCCTCGCCAGGTTCACCCGTACCATCGACACCAAGGAGTTGCCGTTCGGTGTCCGGCCCACCAAGGTCTCCGCCCAGGGCGGTCAGATCGTCGTGGAGGGCAAGGGCCTGAACGTCACGATCGACCTAGACCGATTGCAGCGACCATGATCCAACTCACCATCCTCGCAGTGGTCCTGCTCGCCGCGCTGGCGGTGGGCGTCCTGCTGCGTCGGCGCGACGGCAAGATCCGCGCGGCCGACGGCATCGACTTGTCCGACTCCGCTCGCGCGCAACTGCTGGCGTCCGTCGGCGTGACCGGCGCCGGGCCCGCGGTCCTGCATTTCTCCGCCGACTGGTGCGGACCGTGCGACGCCGTTCGCCGGGTGGTTGCCAACGTCACCGATCAGCTCGCGGGATCGCCGCAGCCGCCGCAGGACATCGAGGTGGACATCGACGCCGAGCCCGCGCTCGCGCGGGAACTGAACGTCCTTTCGCTGCCCACCACGTTCGTCTTCGACGTCGAGGGCAAGGAGCGGTTCCGCATCTCCGGCGTGCCCAAGGCCACCGATCTGCACTCCGCGCTCGAGCCGCTGACCGCAGCGGCGTGAGCTGCGATGACAACTCCCCTGGACGGGTGTGATCCACCCCGGGTCCAATTTCCCCGCCGAATTGGGTAAACTGCTGACGTGCTTTCCAACCACGAGCTGATGCTCACCCGACGCCGCACAGTGGATCTGTGTCGGCTCGGTGGTTGTTGCTGCCTGTGCCGCTGATCGGTCGGCTCTTCCGGATTTCCTGACGCCGACCCCTGCCCGCCGCGCGAGTGATCTCACGATCCCCCGGCGAGTTGGCAAATCTCCAGTCATCGGACTTATTCAGCGCAGGAGTACGCACAATGTCCACCCAGATCCGTAACACTTCCGAAGCCACCCCCGTTTCCGCCGACCAGGTCGATGTGCGCGGACCGCGGTTCGCCGCTTGGCTCACCACCGGCGTCCTCGTCGTCGTCGTGCTCGCCGCCGCGGTCTCACCGGCGGCAGCGGCGGTGTTGATCGCCCTGCAGGCGATCGTCTTCGCGGTCGGCGCCGCCCTCGGTCCGCGCCGCCATCCGTACGGCCGGATCTACGCCGCCTTCGTCGCGCCGCGCCTCGCGCCGACGAGTGAGACCGAGCCGACGGCTCCGCTGCGGTTCGCGCAGCTGCTCGGTTTCGTCTTCGCGGCCGTCAGCTTGCTGGGCTTCGCGCTCGGCTCCACAGTCGTCGGCGCGGTGTTCGCCGGCTTCGCCCTGTTCGCGGCGTTCCTGAACGCCGCGTTCGGGATCTGCCTGGGTTGCCGGATCTATCCGCTGGTAGCCCGCCTCCGCCGGAGCCCGTCACCGGCATCGAACTGACCCTGCACGTCATCTCTGAAAGGAAAACAATGGCTCGCTCCGATGTCCTGGTCTCCGTTGACTGGGCCGAAGAGAACCTCAACGCCCCCGGCGTGGTCTTCGTCGAGGTCGACGAGGACACCTCCGCCTACGACGGCGGGCACATCGAGGGTGCCGTCCGGCTCGACTGGAAGAAGGACCTGCAGGATCAGGTTCGTCGTGACTTCGTGAACCAGGAGCAGTTCTCCGACCTGCTCTCGGCGCGCGGCATCTCGAACGACGACGAAGTCATCCTGTACGGCGGCAACAACAACTGGTTCGCCGCGTACGCCTACTGGTACTTCAAGCTGTACGGCCACAACAACGTCAAGCTGCTCGACGGTGGCCGCAAGAAGTGGGAGCTCGACGGCCGCCCGCTGTCCACGGAGCCGGTGAACCGGCCCGCCACCCAGTACAAGGCGTCGGCCCCCGACCTGAGCATCCGCGCCTTCCGTGACGAGGTCATCGCGGCCATCGGCACCAAGAACCTGGTCGACGTGCGTTCGCCCGACGAGTTCACCGGCAAGATCCTGGCGCCCGCCCACCTGCCGCAGGAGCAGAGCCAGCGTCCGGGCCATATCCCCGGCGCCATCAACGTGCCGTGGAGCAAGGCCGCGAACGAGGACGGCACCTTCAAGTCCGACGCCGAGCTGACCGAGATCTACAAGGAAGCCGGGCTGGACGGCGAGAAGGAGACCATCGCGTACTGCCGGATCGGCGAGCGTTCCTCGCACACCTGGTTCGTGCTGCAGGAACTGCTGGGCCACCAGAACGTCAAGAACTACGACGGGAGCTGGACCGAGTACGGCTCTCTCGTCGGCGCTCCGATCGAGTTGGGAGAGTAATCGACATGTGTGCAGCACCTACCCAGGGTCAGGCCATCCCGGCCGGCGTCGACGTGGAGAAGGAGACGGTCATCACCGGCCGCGTCCTCAGCGCCGACGGCCAGCCGGTGGGCGGGGCGTTCGTGCGCCTGCTCGACGGCAACGGTGATTTCACCGCCGAGGTCGTCGCGTCGGGCACCGGTGACTTCCGGTTCTTCGCGGCTCCCGGCTCGTGGACCGTCCGCGCGCTGTCCTCCGCGGGCAACGGCTCCGCCGAGGTCCGCCCCGAAGGCGCGGGCATCCACGCGGTCGACGTCGCGGTCGCCAAGTAAGACCTCGCACTCGTCGAACGGCCCCGGTCGCTTTCCGCTTCGCGGAAGCACCGGGGCCGTTTGCGTGCCGCCACGAGGGGGTCGTTAGACTCGGAACGTGGTCCTCTTCTTCGAGATTCTGCTGGTGGCCGTGGCCGTTCTGATCGGCTGGTTCGGCCTCTACGTCTTCTACCGGCTGTTCACCGAATCATGAGCGAACTCGCGAGCGAAGGTTCCAACCCGGCCGAGCGAGCGAGTGAACAACTGAACGGCAACGCTCCGGCCGATGCCGCCGGTCGCCACAGCGGTGACCAGGCCGTGGCAGACGCTGCCGAACGGGCGAAATCGACCGGTGCCAGGAACATCCCGGTCCTACCGGATCTCCCGCTGCCCGAGGACACCGCCAACCTGCGCCTCGGCCCGGATCTGAGTGCCTCCATGCTCGCGCTGCTCCCGCTGGTCGGCGTGTGGCGCGGCGAGGGCGAGGGCAATGATCCCGAGCGCGGGGACTACCGGTTCGGCCAGCAGATCGTCGTCTCGCACGACGGCGGTGACTATCTCGCCTGGGAATCCCGGTCCTGGGTCATCGAGGCCGACGGCAACTACGGCGGTCCCGACCTGCGCGAGAGCGGCTTCTGGCGGGTCGGCATCGACGGCAACGACGAGGTCATCGAACTGCTGCTGTCGCACAGCAGTGGCATCGTCGAACTGTTCTACGGGCAAGCGCTGACCCAGTCGTCCTGGGAATTGGCCACCGACGTGGTGATCCGCAGCCAGTCGGGCGTCGTCGTGGGCGGCGCCAAGCGCCTCTACGGCATCGTCGAGGGCGGCGACTTGGCGTACGTCGAGGAACGCGTGGTAGCCGACGGCCCCCTCGAACCCCGCCTCTCGGCCCGCCTCCAGCGCTACATCGGCTGAACTCCCCTCCCGGCTGTCGAGACCGTACAAGTCGAGGTGAAGCGGGAGCTGCGTCCGGGCCGTCTGTGCTGTGCTGCTCAGCCCTGAACGTTCGCGCTGATTTCCCCAAGTGCCAACGAGCTCAGATGATTGCACTGACCAACGCAACTCTGGGATGCCAACTGACCTCGCACCGATAGTCGAAGCGACAACTGATCTCGCAAGTACATGGGTAACCCTCGGCCACCCCGAAACGCACCTACGCCCTCACGCAGGACCTGCGACCAACCTGCGCCGCACCCAACCAGTACGGCCTGAAGACCCGGAGAGGCGGAACAGCCCCCGAGCCATACCGGTGCGAGTTTCCTCGCACGGGTCCGGTCGGACCGACCGGGGCTCGGGGGCCGGGTGACTGCCTGGAATTCGCTCAGCGCTCGCGCGGGCGAAATCCACCTGCAGCGGTGGCGCTAGCGGACAGCCACCTCACGTGTCCTATGAATATCCATTCTTCGAACCACCTCCTTCCTCGTGTACGAACGAATCTAGCGATGCGTCAGCAGCTCGGCAACGGAATTTCTCGGTCGGCGGAATCCGCGCCGCGGGAAGGTGCCGCAGGCGCGGCGGAATCCGTGCTGATCTGGCCTGATGCTGTGATTCGGAGCACCGCGTCTGCCTGGTGGTCGACCGGGAGCTGATGGGTGACGACGACCACGGTGCGGTCGGGTTCGACGAGTCCGCTGTCGATGTCCAGCAGGTCGCGCAACAGCTTCGCCCCCGCCTCGGCTTCCAGGTGTTCTGTCGGTTCGTCCAGCAGCAGCACCCGCGCCGGGGACACCAGCGCCCGCGCGAGCAGGATCCGGCGGCGCTGGCCCCCTGAAACAGCTGCCGCTCCCCCGACCAGGTCGGTGTGCACGCCCTCGGGAAGTCCGTCCAGCCAGTCTCCGAGACCGACTGCGCGCAACGCCTGCTCGGCTGTTTCGGCGGTCAGGTCACCACGCGCGACTCGCAGGTTCTCCAGCACGGAGGTGCCGAACAGGTGCGCGTCCTCGGCGAAGAAGGTGACGCCGGGGCGAGGTGTGCCAAACAACCCCGCCCACTTCATCAGCAGGGTCGTCTTGCCCGCGCCGCTGGGGCCGACCACCGCGATCCGTCGTGCTCGGGGCAGTTCCGGCCCCGCCGCGTCGGTCGGCCTGGCCGAGTCCGCGGCGCTTCTCCGCGGTGCCCAGGAGTTCTCCGCCGTGCTGCCGGATGCGAAGTCGTCCAGGCGATGTAGAGCCGCACGGGCGGTTGTCAATGTTTGTGCCGCCGCGGGCAGCGGGGCGACCGCTTCGAAAGCCGAGAGCGGCAAGAGGACGAGCACGACGAGCGCCATGGGTGTCATCGCGCCGGCCGTGCCACCGTCCGGGCCGTAGAGGGTGATGCCGATCAGGAGGGCGCCGAACACGGCGGCGCCGATCGAGAGCGGCGTGGCGGCGGCCGACCAGGCGCTGCGCGCGGCCGCGTGGTCCTCGGCGGCGACCGCCCGGCGCGCCGCCGCTCCGGCGGCGGCCAGCGCGGCGTCCAGACGACCGGCGACGCGTAGTTCGGCGGCGTGGTCGAGGACGGTCATGGCCTGCGCGGTGAATTCCGCGCGGTCGGCGCGGACGGCTCGTTCCGCCTCGGACGCCGCCTTGGCCGACAACCATGGCGCGACGACGCCCGACAGTGCGAGCGCCCCCGCCAGGATCGCGGCCGCCGCGAGCGAGATCGTGGCCAGGAGTGCGACGGCCGCGACCGAGAGGACGAGGGCGACCGCGATCGGCACCGACACGCGGACCACCACGGCGCCCAAATCATCGATGTCGCTGCCGATGCGGACCAGGAGATCACCGCGGCGCGGCGGCTTCGTGCCCGGTTGATCGTTCGCGCCCCGCGGGGCGTCGGGCCGGCGCAGCCAGATATCCGAGCGCGCCAGTGTGCGGTAGACCGTGGTTCGCGCGGTGGTCATGGCGCGCAGCGCGACGTCGTGCGTGGCAAGACGCTCCAGGTATCGGCACAGGCCACGGGAGATACCGAGCGCGCGCACCGCGACGACGACGATGCTCAGGTCGAGCACCGGCGGCATCTGCCAGGCTCTTGCGATCAGCCAGGCCGCCAGCGCCGCGAGCCCCAGCCCACTGCCCAACGCCAGCACGCCCCACCCGATCGCCACCGCGACTCGCGCGCGGGACAATTCGAGCAGCGCCCACATCCGGCGTAGATCCCCCAGCACCGTGGCGCGGGTTGTTCTTCGCGTATCCGAATTCGGCGCCGCCCTGTCGGCCCGGAAAGTCACGAGGCTCATCGCAAAACCTCCGCGGCCTCGGCGCGTACCTGGACGACCTGGTCCGCGGCGGCCAGGACGGTCGGGCGGTGCCCGATGACGACGACCGTCGCGCCCGCACGGGCTCGCACCCGGAGGGCAGCCAGCACGGTGGCTTCGGCGGCGGCGTCGAGGTGCGCGGTCGGCTCGTCGAGCAGCAGGACAGGACGATCGGCGGCCAGCACCCTGGTCAGCGCGAGGCGTTGGCGCTGGCCGAGGGACAGGCCGATGCCGCCGGGGCCGACCGCGGTGTCCCAGCGGTCGGGGAGGTCATCGAGCACGGCATCGAAACCGGTGGCCACGCAGGCGGCTTCGAGGTCGTCGAGCACGCGCGCCGGGCCGCTGTGGTCGACCGTTCGCGCACCGAGCAGTTCGAGGTTGTCCCGAAGCGTGCCGGGCACCAGCACCGGCCGCTGCGGCAGCCAGGCGACCCGCGCCCACCATCGGTCCGGGTCCAGGTCGCGGACGTCTACGCCGTCGACGGTCACGGCGCCGCGGTCGGGCGGGAGCAAGCCCAGGATCGCCTGTATGACGGTCGATTTCCCGCTTCCGTTGGGACCGGCGAGCACCGTGAGCGATCCGGGCCGCATGTTCGCCGACAAACCCGCGGGAGCGAATCCGTCCCGTGCCTGGATCGAGAGAGCGAGGAGTTCGATCACACCGGCCTCTGCGGAGTTGCCCCGACGAACCGTCCCCATGGCTTCCTCCGGCACGGTGCGGCGATCGCTCGGATCGACGCTCGGCGGTGCCTCCGCCGCCACCGCGCCCTCGACGCCAACGCTGGGCCTCCACTCGAACGCCTCGCCGTCGGGGGCCGCCACCGCCCCCTCCACGTCGCTGTCCAGCCGCCTTTCGAACAAGTCGACGCCCCTAATCGTCGCCGCGCCCTCCACGCGGTCGCCGGACCGCCGCTCGAACAACTCGTCATGCGGTTCCATCGCCGTGCCGGTCTCGCCGCCGACGCGCTCGGTCGGCGTGGACTCCAGAATCGCGAAGGCCTTGTCGGCCGCCGCCATGCCGTCCTGGGCGGCGTGGAATCGTTCGCCCACCATGCGTAGCGGCAGGTAGACCTCGGGGGCGAGTATCAGCGCCACCAAACCCGCGTAGAGACTCATTTCGCCGAACACCAGTCGCAGGCCGATGGAGACCGCGATCAGGGCCACGCTCAGGGTCGCGAGCAGCTCCAGCACCATCGAGGACAGGAACGCCATGCGCAGCGCGCGCATGGTGCGCTGCCGCAAGGCGTCACCGAGATCGCGAACGCGGTGCTGCATGGTGCGTGGGTGTCCGGCCCCGCCCTGTTCTTGCTCCGCAGCCGGTTCCACCACGTCACCGGTCTCGCGGCCGAGCGCCCGCAACGTCGGCATGCCCGCGAACAGGTCGAGCAACTGGTCGGACAACCGCGTCGTGGCGGCGAGCGTGGCTTCGGCCCGCCCCTGGGTCAGCAGTCCGATGAGGATCATGAAGATCGGGATGAGCGGCAAGGTGATCAGCGCGATCACCCCCGACGTCGGATCGTGTGCCGCGATGACCGCGAGCACGACCGGCGGCACCAGCACCGCCAGCAGCAGAGCGGGCAGGTAGCCGACGAGATAGCCACGCAGCCCGGACAATCCCGAGCCGACGACCACGGCCAACTCCGTCCGGCGTGTGTCGAGTTCGCGCGGCGACAGCCGTGCGCCCGCCGCGAGCACCGCGCCCTCCAGCTCCGCCACCACGCTCGCGCCCGCCCGGTGTGCCAGCCGGGACTGCGACCAGGTGGCGAGCACCCGCACCGCGACGACCAGCGCGAGAACGATCAGTTCGACCGTCCACGCGCCGAGCGTGCGCGCGTCCGGATCGGTGACCGCCCCCGCCAGCACCCGTCCGATCAGCACCGCGGCCGCCACGATCGCTCCGGTGACGACCAGTGACAGCGCCACGCTCAGCGCGAGGTAGGTGCGCGCGGAGCGGGCGTACCGCCACAGGCGCGGATCGATCGGCGGGCGGGCCATGGCGTCAATCCTGCACAGGCCGCAAGGGCAGGCCGACCGGGGGCGGGATCTGCTCGACGGTGATCCGCTTGCGGAACACCCAGTACGTCCAGCCCTGGTACACCAGCACGACCGGCGTGACGAGCAGCGCCGCCCAGCTCATCACCTTCAGCGTGTACGGCGTCGAGGACGCGTTGTGGATCGTCAGGTCGAATGCCGCGTCGATCGTCGAGGGAAGCACATTCGGGAACAGCGAGCCGAACAGCAGCGCGGTCGCCGCCGCGACGGTCACCGTGGTGCCGGTGAACGCCCACCCGTCGCGTTGCGCGAGATCGGCGGCCACCGCGAGGATCAGGCCGAGTACGGCCAGTCCCAACGGGATCCACGTCCAGCCCGCACCGTAGGACAGCTGGGTCCACAACCCGAATCCGCCGACCACGATCACCGTCGGGGCCGACAGCAGCCGGGCGGCGCGCCGTGCGTCGTCGCGGACCTCGCCCGCGGTCTTGAGCACCAGGAACATCGCTCCGTGCAGCGCGAACAGCAGGCCGGTCGCCAGCGCGCCGAGCAGCGCGTAGGGCCCGAACAGATCCGCCACCGAGCCCGCGAACTGCTTCTTCTCGTTCAGCGGGACGCCGTGCACCACATTGGCGAATACCCAGCCCCAGGCCAGCGCCGGAACCCAGGAACCGATGCCGATGCCGATGTCGCAGCGTGCCCGCCAGCGCGGGTCGTCGATCTTGCCGCGGTATTCGATGGCGCAGATCCGCAGGATCAGCGCGACGAGCACCAGCAGCAACGCCAGGTAGAAGCCGGAGAACAGGCTGGCGTACCACTCCGGGAACGCGGCGAACATCGCCGCGCCCGCGGTGATCAGCCACACTTCGTTGGCGTCCCACACCGGCCCGATCGTGTTGAGCACCGCACGCCTGCGGCGGTCGGACCCCTTGCCGAGGATCGGCATGAGCATGCCGACGCCGAAGTCGAAGCCCTCCAGCACGAAGTAGCCGGTGAACAGCACGCCGATCAAGACGAACCAGAACTCTTGCAAATTCATCGCCGGCTCCTAGTAGGCGAACGACAGTTGTTCGACGGCAGGTTCTTCGGCGCGGGAGCCGCCCGAAGACGCGTCCTCGTCCTTCGGCTCCGTCGCGGCGGGCGCGGCCGGGTCGGGTCCATGGATCACGTACCGGCGCATCAGGTAGAACCACACGATCGCGAGCGCGCCGTACAGCAGCGTGAAGGTGATCAGCGAGAAGAGCACGACGCCGGGCGAGTGGTTCGACACGCCCTGCTGCACGGTGAGGCGCAGGTTCGGATCGCCGGTGGGATTGGGCGCGACCACCCAGGGTTGGCGGCCCATCTCGGTGAACACCCACCCGGCGCTGTTGGCCAGGAAGGGCGTCGGGATGGCCAGCAGGCTCAGCCAGGAGAACCAGCGCTGGTCGGCTACCCGTCCGCGACGGGTGAGCCACAGCCCGGCGAGCGCGAGCAGCGCCGAACCCGCCGACAAGCCGATCATGGCGCGGAACGACCAGTAGGTGACGAACAGGTTGGGCCGGTAGTCGCCGACGCCGAACTTCTCGTTGTAGGCCTTCTGCAGGTCGACGACGCCGTCCAGCGTCACGCCGGTGAACTCGCCCTTCGCCAGCCAGGGCAGCACGTACGGCACCTCGAGTACGTGCGTCACGCTGTCGCAATTGTTGTGCGTACCGACGGTGAGCACGGAGAAGTCCGGGTCGGGTGCGGTGTGGCACAAGGATTCCGCCGAGGCCATCTTCATCGGCTGCTGCTCGAACATCAGCTTGCCCTGCACGTCACCGGTGTAGACCAGCGCGGCCATGGACACGATCAGCACCGCGATGCCCGCCCGTGCCGCGGGCCGCCACATCGCCCGCGCTTCGGCCATTTTCGCCGGGTCGCCGCTGCGCGCGTTGCGCACCATCCACCAGCCCGCGATGCCGGCGACGAACGTGCCCGCTGTGAGGAAGGAACCGGCCACGACGTGCGGGAAGGCTGCCAGCAAGGTGTTGTTGGTGAGCACCTCCACGATGCTCGCCAGTTCCGCGCGACCGGTTTCCGGGTTGTAGCGGGCGCCGACCGGATGCTGCATGAACGAGTTGGCCGCCACGATGAAGTACGCCGAGGCGTTCACGCCGATCGCGACCATCCAGATCGCGCCGAGGTGCAGCAGTTTCGGCAATCGGGTCCAGCCGAAGATCCACAGGCCGAGGAAGGTCGACTCCATGAAGAAGGCGATCAGCCCTTCCAGCGCCAGCGGTGCGCCGAAGACGTCGCCGACGAAGCGGGAGTACTCGCTCCAGTTCATGCCGAACTGGAACTCCTGCACGATGCCGGTCGCGACGCCGAGCGCGAAGTTGATCAGGAACAGCTTGCCGAAGAATTTGGTCAGCCGCAGCCAGTGCTGCTTGCCGGTGACGACCCAGGCCGTCTGCATGGCGGCCACCAGCGGCGCGAGACCGATGGTCAGGGGCACCAGGAGGAAGTGATAGACGGTCGTGATGCCGAACTGCCATCGGGAGATGTCCAAGGCGTTCAAGCCGGCCTCCTGCGTGTCTACGACGTGTCGTAGTAATCCTACGTCGGAGGCGGTTACGGACAATGAGTCCTAGACCACGCACCAGGGCCCATTTCCGTCCGTTTCGGACCGTTTCCCGTGCTCATCGCCGCCCCGTGCCCGCCGGGGTAGGACGGAGATCACGGAGCGACGCTGATCACCACGACGGCACCGGCCGTCACCAGTCGCCGATGGCTCCCGCCCGCTCGATGCCGCGATCGACCAGTCCGATGATCTCTTCGGCGTTGTCCGGCGCGGACATCCGCAGCCCGTCGAGCGAATTGACCCGCGCGGCAAGGGAAATGCTCGAGAGCATCCAGATGCTGTCGCAGGTGAGCAGGTCGGCGGTGAACAGCGAGTCGTAGCGGCATTGCCAGCCCGCCTTCTCGGCTTCGGCGAACAGCGCGCGCTGGGTGACGCCGGGCAGCACGCCGTTCTTGGCCGGCGGGGTGATCAACTGCTTGTCGCGGGCGATTACCACGGAGGAGCGCGGCCCCTCCAGCACCCGGTTCTCGGTACTGGTGAAGATCACGTCGTCCGCGCCCATCCGTGCGGCGAATCGCAGGGCGGCCATGTTGGTGGCGTAGGACAGCGTCTTGGCTCCGAGCAATTGCCACGGCGCGGCCTGCGCGAGGTCGATCGAGATGCCGCGCGACAGGGTCACCACGGCGACGCCTTCGGTACGGGCCTTCTCCACGCGGTCGGGCACCGGCGCCACGAGCACGAAGGCGGTCGGCACCGGCACTGCGGCGGCGAGGTCGCCGGTCTTCACCTTGTCGGGAGTGCCTGCCAGCTCGGAGTCGCGGCCGCGGGTCAACACCAGCCGCATCACGCCTTCGCGTTCGCTGCCCCACTCCTTGGCGGCGGTCTCCACCGCCTCACGCCATTTGCCCAGTTCCGGCTCCGGCAGATCGAGCGCCTGTGCGGAGCGGCGCAGTCTGCCTAGATGAAATTCGACCGCGCACGCGACTCCCGCGCGCACCAGCACCGTTTCGAACACACCATCGCCACGCAATACGCCGATATCATCCGCGAACAACAACGGCGCGTCCGCATCTCGGACCGCGCCATCGAGAGTTACCAGAACTCGATCCACCATGCGACGAGCGTAGGCGGTGTGAGCGGACAATGCCTATGTCACGGCCGCTTTTGCCAGACCTTTTGTGGAGCCGCACCACAGCGCCCGCCGTAATGCTCGGACAATGCCGATCGGCTATGCCGGACTCCGGCGCCGCAGCCCGGTTCGCGCACCGCCGGACGACCCCGCCTAAAGTGGGAGGGGTGTCCGTGGTCGTTGCGCCCAGCCCCCTGCTCAGTGTGTCGGGAGCCGTCGCGGGAGCGGCGGGTTCGCCCGACGCCGCCGTCGCCTGGCACTACGGCGATCCGTTCGGTGAACAGCGCGCCGCGGTGCAGCGCGCCGCGATCGTCGACCGTTCGCACCGATTCGTCCTGCGCATCACCGGCGCCGAGCGGCTGACCTGGTTGCACACGATCTCCAGTCAGCATGTCGCCGCCCTGGGCGACGGGCAGTCCGCCGAGAATCTCGATCTCGATCTGAACGGCCGGGTCCAGCACCATTTCGTGCTCACCGAACTGGACGGCACCGTCTGGATCGATACGGAGGCCGAGGGCGGACCCGACCTGCTCGCGTTCCTGCAGAGGATGGTGTTCTGGGCCGACGCCAAGCCGGTCGAAGCCGCCGACCACGCGGTGCTGAGCCTGCTCGGACCGGAAGTGGCCGGACTGACCGAGGCCCTCGGCATCGCCGCCCTCCCCGGTGTCTACGAGGCGACGCCGCTGCCCGGCGGCGGTTTCCTGCGCCGGATGCCGTGGCCGACGGCCGACGCCTTCGACCTGGTCATCCCGCGCGACCGGCTGACCGGTCTGTGGACCGAACTCGCCGCGGCCGGCGCCACCCCGGCGGGGATGTGGGCGTTCGAGGCGCTGCGCGTCGCGGCAGTTCGCCCGCGGATCGGGCTGGACACCGACGAGCGGACCATCCCGCACGAGGCCCACTGGATCGGCGGCGTCGCCGAACACGGAGCGGTCCACCTGGACAAGGGCTGCTACCGCGGCCAGGAGACCGTAGCCCGAGTGCACAATCTGGGTAAGCCGCCGCGGCACCTGCTGCTGCTGCACCTGGACGGCTCGGCGGACGAGCGCCCGGCCACCGGTGACGACGTCACCGCGGGCGGCCGCGCGGTCGGCAGACTCGGCACGGTCATCGATCACTACGAGTTCGGCCCGATCGCCCTCGCCTTGGTCAAGCGCACGGTACCGGTGGACACCGCGCTGGCCGCGGGCCCGGTCGCCGCGTCCATCGACCCCGATTCGGTCCCCGCCGACGACGAGCCGCAGGCGGGCCGTCTCGCGGTCGACCGGCTGCGCGGGCGCTGATCCGTTGGCGAAACACCGACCGGCCTGGGACTTTCCCCAGCCGACCTCCCCACCCCTGCTCAGCGCCGAGTTCCCCATCCGCGACAAGAGGAGCGCCGCCCATGCGCGTCGGTGATACCGGAGAAGTGCTCGCGGCGTGCGTCGTGCACGCCGAGATCGAGGTGCCGGGACGGGTCGGTCGCAGCGCGATCGATAAGCGACCGGTGGCGGGACGCGTCGCGGTGCGCGCGCTCGGCTTGGCGGGTGATCACGTCTGCAACACCAAGGACCACGGTGGTGTGGACCAGGCCGTCTACGCCTACGCCGACGAGGACGCCCGCCGCTGGGGCACAGAACTGGGCCGGGACCTGCCCGCGGGGTGGTTCGGCGAAAACCTGCGTGTCCGTGGCCTGCCGGTCAGCGACGCGGTGATCGGCGCACGCTGGTCGGTCGGCGACACTTTGCTCGAGGTCAGCGCGCCGCGCGTGCCGTGTGCCTCGTTCCAGCATTGGAGCGGCGAGCAACAGTGGGTCAAGCGGTTCACCCTGCGCAGCGACACGGGCGCCTACCTGCGGGTACTCAGGGAGGGCACGATCGCGGCGGGCGACCGGATCTCGGTGGTGCACGTCCCCGAACACGGCGTCACCGTCCGCGATCTGTTCACCGGCGCCGATCCGGACCTGCTGGCGATCCTGCTCGCCGACGAGCCGACCATCTCCGACGACGTGCGCATGCAGGTGGAACGGCACGCGCGCAGGCATGGCCGCGCCGCGCGCGCCGCCACGCACCGGCACGCGACCGCGAGCACCGATGACATCGCCACGGGGGTGCAGCCATGAGTGTCGAACTGGTCGAAGTCGTCCGCTCCGGCTTCCGCGAATGCGTGCACCGCGGCTCGGTGGTGGTGCTCGACGCCGCGGGTGAGCCCACTCTCGAACTCGGTGAAGTGCACCTGCCGATCTTCCCGCGCTCGACGAACAAGCCGATGCAGGCGATCACTCTGTTGCGCAACGGCTTCGAGCCGCTCGACGACGCCGAACTGGCCATCGCGACCGCCTCGCATTACGGCGAACCGGACCACATCGCGCTGGTGCGCAGGTTGCTGGACCGCTTCGGTCTGCCCGATACCGCGCTGGCGTGCCCGGCCGATCTGCCGTACGACGAGCGCGCCCGCGTCGCAGCGCTGTCGGGCGGTCCCCATCCGATCTACATGAACTGCTCGGGCAAGCACGCGGCAATGCTCGCGACCTGCGCGGTCAACGGCTGGCCCACCGCGGGCTATCAGGATCGGGCGCATCCGCTGCAGCGCGCGGTGATCGCGACGGTCGCCGACCTGACCGGCGAGCCGGAAACCGATCTGGGCATCGACGGCTGCGGGCTGCCGATCATCCCGGTCTCGCTCGTCAATCTCGCCCGGGTGTTCGCGGCCATGGCGACGGCCGAACCCGGCACCCCGGAACGCCGGGTCGCCGACGCGGTGCGCGCACATCCGCGAGTGATTTCCGGCACGAACGCACCCGACCTGCTGGCCATGCAGGCCACTCCCGGACTGGTCTGCAAGATCGGCGCGGACGGTGTGCACGCCGGCGCGTTGCCGGACGGATCGGCGTTCGCGTACAAGATCGAAGACGGCCACGATCGCGCTCGAATGCCGCTGACGCTGGCGATTCTGCATCGGATGGGGATCGAGTGGACCGTTGCGCACGCGGAACTGGCGGCCCCAGCGGTACTCGGCGGAGGCGCTCGCGTCGGTGTGATTCGCGCCATACCAGGAGTCGTCTAGCTATCACACGCCTGGGCGACAAGCGGGCAAACGGCACCAGTTCGCGAGTTCTTCACCCACTCCTGGAAGCGAGACCGCCGGACACACGCTAAAGTGTCTGTCAGGAAGAGTATTAATTCGAACGGGGCCGCCACCAAACCCCAGGCCGCCCCGCTGTGACGCGAGGGGGTCAGCCATGGGCCGTGGCCGGGCTAAGGCAAAGCAGACCAAGGTCGCACGCGAGCTGAAGTACAGCTCGACGCCGACCGACTTCGCGAGCCTTCAGCGCGAGCTTTCGGGAAGCCCCAACTCCCAGCGGAGTGGTGGTGTGCTGTCCGATGAGCACGACGCGGACGACTCTTTGTCCCGCTGGGACGAGGACGACTACGACGACTGGCGCCGCTGACTCCGATCTACGTCTGAAGGGGGAGGCCGACGGGCCTCCCCCTTCGAGCGTTGTCGCGGATTGACGTCACAGGCGCCGAAAAGGCTTGCAACACGTCAGAGTCCCGCATCGAACGAGGATGCGGGACTCTGACGTGTCTTCGCGGTCAGAACCGCGGATGCTCCCCGACCAGGACGGCGCGCAGGGCGTCGGCGTCCTTGGCCTTCTTGACCGTGCCCAGGGTCCAGCACTCGATGTGCCGCGCGGTCAGCACCGCCAGCGCCCGATCCACGTCCTCCGGAGCGACCACGGCGACCATGCCGACGCCCATGTTGAACGTCTTCTCCATCTCGGCCCGCTCCACCCGGCCGCGCTGGGCGATCATCTTGAACACCGGCGCCGGATTCCAGGTGCCGCGATCCAGTTCGGCCACCAGGCCCGCGGGCAGCACCCGGGCCAGGTTCGCGGCCAGGCCGCCGCCGGTGACATGGGCGAAGGTGCGCACGTCGGTCTCGGCGATCAGCGCGAGGCAGTCCTTGGCGTAGATCCGGGTCGGCTCCAGCAGTTCCTCACCCAAGGTGCGGCCGAATTCCTCGACATGGCCGGTCAGCGACATGCGGTCGATGTCGAGCAGCACTTTGCGGGCCAGGCTGTAGCCGTTGGAGTGCAGGCCCGAGGACCCCATGGCGATCACCACGTCACCGGGTCGAACCCGGTCCGGGCCGAGCACCGCGTCGGCCTCGACCACGCCGATGCCGGTGGCGGACAGGTCGTAGTCGTCCGGGTCCATCAACCCGGGGTGCTCGGCGGTCTCGCCGCCGAGCAGCGCGCAACCGGCGCGCACACAACCCTCCGCGATACCGGAGACGAGTTCGGCGACCTTCTCCGGGACGACCTTGCCGATCGCGATGTAGTCCTGCAGGAACAACGGCTCCGCCCCGCAGACCACGAGGTCGTCCACCACCATGGCGACGAGATCGAGGCCGACGGTGTCGTGCTTGTCCATCGCCTGCGCCACCGCGATCTTGGTGCCGACGCCGTCGGTGGACGCCGCCAGCAGCGGTTCCCGGTAGCCGCCCTTCAGCGCGAACAGCCCGGCGAAGCCGCCGAGTCCGCCTTGGACCTCGGGCCGGGTCGCCTTCTTCGCCAATGGCCCGAACAACTCGACTGCGCGATCACCTGCCTCGATGTCCACGCCTGCCGCGGCGTACGAGGCACCACCACTGGGGGTCTGTTCAGTCATTTTCGGGGAGAGCTCCAAACCGAATCGGCGGATAGATGCCTGCTCACGCTACCGGAGGCGGATAACGACCCCGCACCGGTGTTGGCTCGCCCTCTTGACAATAGGGCACGGCGAACCGTAAAGCGGACGATCAGTCGGTCTCCGTCCCGTCGAACCGCTCGGCCTGCTCCCGCCGTCGGCGTTGCCGCACCGGGTCGGGCACCGGCACCGCGGCGACCAGACGCCGGGTGTACTCCTGCTGCGGGGCTCGCAGGATCTGATCGCGATCACCCTGCTCGACCACCGCTCCGTCGCGCAGCACCAGGATCCGGTCGGCGAGCTGGTCGACCACTGCCAGGTCGTGGCTGATGAACAGACACGCCCAGCCGCATTCGCGCTGCAGCTGACCGAACAGCTCCAGCACCGCCGCCTGCACCGAGACGTCCAGCGCGCTGGTCGGCTCGTCGGCGACCAGCAGGTCCGGGTCGAGCACCAGGGCGCGGGCCAGGCTGGCGCGCTGCCGCTGCCCGCCGGACAATTCGTGCGGGTAGCGGTGTTCGGCGCCCGCGGGCAACCGCACGTCGTCGAGCAGTCCGCGCACTCTGGCGCGGATCTGCGCGGAACTTCCGGCCTTGTGCACGATCAGCGGCTCGGCCACGCACTCCCCCACGGTGAGCCGGGGGTTCAGTGAACTGGCCGGGTCCTGGAAGACGAATCCGAAGCGCCGCCGGATCGGCCGCAGTTTGCGCTGCGACAGCCGCGTGATGTCCTGCCCGCGCACCCGCACTGTCCCGGACGTCGGCCGTTGCAGTGCCGCGACACAGCGGCCGATGGTCGACTTCCCCGACCCGGATTCACCGACCAGGCCGAGCGTCTCGCCGGGGTAGATGCGCAGGCTCACCCCGTCCACGGCGCGGAAACGCGGCCGGCCGAAGGGGCCGGGGAACTCGACCACCAGATCGCTGACCTCGAGCACCGGATCACCGTGGCCGGCCGTGCTGTGCGGCGGGCCGTGCTCGATCTGCTCGGTGCCCAGGTGCGGCACCGCGGCCAGCAGGGCGCGGGTGTACGCCGCGGTGGGACGGGCGAACAACTCGTCCACCGGCGCCTGCTCGACCACCGCGCCGTCGCGCATCACCACCACGCGGTCGGCGATGTCGGCGACGACGCCCATGTTGTGGGTGATCAGCACGATCGCGCTGCCGATCCGGTCGCGCAGGTCCCGCAGCAAGGCGAGGATCTCGGCCTGCACCGTGACGTCCAACGCCGTGGTGGGTTCGTCGGCGATGATGACCTTCGGTTCGCACGCGATCGCGATGGCGATCACGACGCGTTGCTTCTGCCCGCCGGAGAGCTGGTGCGGGTAGTAGTCGACCCGCTGCTCCGGGTCGGGCAACCCGACCAGGCGCAGCAGTTCCACCGCGCGCGCCTTCGCCGCTTTTCTGCTCAGTTGCTCATGGGCGCGCAGCGCCTCGCCGATCTGGAAGCCGACGGTGAACAGCGGGTCCAGCGCCAGACCGGGTTCCTGGAACACCATCGAGATCGCGCCGCCGCGCAGCGCGGTGAGCTGCTTCTCGCTCATCGAAGTGACCTGCTCGGCGCCCAGGGTGACCAAGCCTTGCACGGTGGCCGTCTCGGGCAGCAACCCCATCGCCGTACGCGAGCTCACCGACTTGCCCGAACCGGATTCCCCGACAATGGCCAGCACTTCACCCGGATAGACCTCGTAGGAGACGCCGGTGACCGCGTGGACGGGCCCCGTGTCGGTGGCGAAGGTGACCGACAGCGATTCGATGGACAGAGCGGGACGGCCCCGATCCTCCGTGACCGGCTCAGACATCGGCCGCTTCCTTTCCGCCGTCCGGCGCGGGAACGGGCGCGCTCGCCACCGCCGCGGCGCGACGAGTGCGCAGGATCGGGTTGAGCACCTCGTTCAGGCTCTCGCCGACCAAGGTCATGCCGAGCACGACGAGCACGATGGCGACACCGGGGAAGAGGCCGGTCCACCAGATGCCGTTGGACACGTCCGACAGCGCTTTGTTCAGATCGAAGCCCCACTCCGCCGCCTGTGTCGGCTCGATGCCGAAACCGAGGAACCCCAGCCCGGCCAGGGTGAGAATGGCCTCCGACCCGTTGAGCGTGACGATCACCGGCAGCGACTGGGTGGCGTTGGCGAGGATGTGCCGGAACAGGATTCGCGCGGTCGACGCCCCGGTCACCCGGGCCGCGTCGACGTACGGCTCCTGTTTCACGGCCACGGTGGCGTTGCGCACCACCCGGAAGTACTGCGGCACGAAGACCGCCGTGATGGCCACCGCCGCGGACAGCACACCACCCAGGCTGGTCGAGCGGCCGCCCGCGACGACGATGGACACCACGATCGCCAGCAGCAGCGTGGGGAAGGCGTACATCGCGTCCATGAACAGCACCAGCAACCGGTCCGGCCACCGGCCGACATAACCGGACAGCAGCCCGAGCGGCACCCCGATCGACAACGAGAGCATCAGCGAGATCGCGATCACCCACAGTGCCGTGCGCGCACCGTAGACCACCCGGGAGAACACGTCTTCGCCGCGCACCGAGGTGCCGAACCAGTGCTCGGCCGATGGGGCCTGCTGACGGGCGAAATCGACGCCCTCCGCGGCGCTCTGCGCGAATCCGTACGGCGCGATCAGCGGAGCGAAGACAGCGGCGACCACGAACAGACCGACCAACACGAGTCCGAGGATCAGCGTCGCGCGCTGCAACCCCGCGGTCATCGAGAACAACCGCAGGCCCGGCACGCCCTGGCGCGCCACGGGCGGCAGGACGGGAGGCTCGTTCAGCAGTTCCGGAGCGGTCATCAGAACCTCACTCTCGGATCGATCAGCGCCACCACGACATCCACCAGGAAACTCATCACCGCCACGATGAGTGCGATGAACGCGACGATGCCCTGCACGGCGATGAAGTCGCGCGCGGACAGGTACTGCGCGAACTGATAGCCCAGGCCCTTCCACTCGAAGGTGGTCTCGGTGAGCACCGACGCGCCGAGCATCATGGCGATCTGCATGCCCATCACCGTGACGATCGGGATCATCGCGTTGCGGAAGGCGTGCCGGCCGGTCACCACCCGGCGGGACAGGCCGCGCGCTCGTGCCGCGTCCACATAGTCGGCGCGAAGGGTCTGGATCAGATTGATCCGGACCAGGCGAAGGAAGATGCCCGCGGTGAGCAGACCCAGCGCTATGGCGGGCAGCACCGCGTGCTTCAGCACGTCGATCAGGTATCCGGTGTCGCCGTAGAGGATCGCGTCGATCACCATGATGTTGGTTTTCGGCGAGACGTGCTGCAGCCGGAGCTCCACGTTCGTGCTCGCCCGGCCCGCCACCGGCAACCAGCCCAGGCGCACCGCGAACACCAGCTTCAACAGCAGGCCGACGAAGAACACCGGCGCGGCGTAGAACAAGATGGCCAGCAACCGCAGCGTGGTGTCGGCGGCCGAATCCCGGCGGGTCGCGGCGTATCTGCCCAGCGGGACGCCGATCGCGAACGCGACGACCAGCGCCCAGCACACCAGCTCCAGCGAGGCCGCGCCATAGGTGACCACCACCTCGCTGATCTCCCGATTGTCCTGAGAGCGACCGAGATCACCGTGCAGCAGCCCGGACAGATAGTCCCGGTACTGGGTCAGGATCGGCCGGTTCAGCCCGGCCGCCTCCTTGCGTGCCTCGATCTGCTGCTGGGTCATGCGCCCGCCCATGGCCGCGCTGATCGGGTCGCCGACCACCCGCATCAAGAAGAACACGACCGTGACCAGGATCCACGCGGTCACCGGGATCAGCAATAGGCGGACGCTCAGGTAGAGCAGCAACGCGCGATGGCGCGAGTCGTCGCGGCTTCGCCGCAGGCCGGAGGGCCGGGCCCGGACCGGCACCGGCGCGCTGTTCGCCGATATCGTCGTCCCGGGCCCGGCTGTGTCGCCGGAACTCACTTGCTCAGCACCGTGTAACGGAATTTGAACGACGCGTCGAGGGTCTGTTCCACGCCGTGCACTCCGGCGGCCGAGACCGCGATCTGCTTGCCGGACAGCAACGGAACGATCGGCAGGAAGTTCTGCGCGAGATCGCGCTGGACCTGCTGGATCTGCGCGAGCCGCTTGTCCTTGTCGGGCTGGGTCGCCTGGGCGATCAGCTGCGCGGAGATGCCCGGATCCTCGAAATGCGACTGCAGGAAGTTGTTCGGGCCGAAGAACGGGGACAGGTAGTTGTCCGGGTCCGGGAAGTCCGGGAACCAGCCGAACTGGAAGAGCGGATACCCGTCGCGCGCGCGTTCGCGCTGATAGGTCACCCACTCGGTGGATTGCAGATCGACCCGGAACAAGCCGGTGGCCTCCAGCTGTGCCTTGATCGCGGCGTACTCCTCGGAGCTGCTGGAACCGTAATGATCCGGGTTGTACTGGAGATTCAGCGCGACCGGCGTCGGCACCCCGGCCTCGGCCAGGATCTTCGCCGCCTGGTCCTTGTTCGGCCGGGCGCCGTAGATGTCCTTGAACGGCTCCGCCGCGCCCGGCACGCCCTGCGGCACGGACGAATACGCGGGCAGATACGTCTTCTTGTAGACGCCGTCGGCCAGCGCGGCCCGGTCGACGGTGGACGCGACGGCCTTGCGCACGGCCAGTTTCTGCGCGGGCGTGCCGCCCGGCATGGTGTTCAGGTTGAACACGATGTAGCGCAGTTCACCGCCAGGGCCCTCGTGCACGGTGACCTTGCCGTCGCCGCGCAGCGACTCGATGTCGGTGGGCGTGAACGACCGGTATCCGACGTCGAGCGAACCGTTCTGCAGGTCGAGTTTCATGTTGTC
Organism: Nocardia sp. CY41; assembly: GCF_009829325.1. GTDB lineage: Bacteria > Actinomycetota > Actinomycetes > Mycobacteriales > Mycobacteriaceae > Nocardia. Next base: position 249,546 of record NZ_VUOS01000013.1, on the reverse strand, counting down.
GGTGGTCGCGTAGTACTTCGTCGACACCGTCTCGGTCTTCGGCTTGCCGAGGATGCCGTTGTAGTCGGCGAACGCCCGATACTCGACGAGCTTGTTCTTGTCATAACCGGCGATGGTGTACGGGCCGGAGTAGCCCTTGCCCTTCACCACGTCCTCGTCCGGCAGAACCCGGTCCGGCGCGTACACCTTCTCGTCGACGATCGGCCCCGCCTGAGTGGGCAGGATCGCGGGGAAGGTCTGATCGTTCGCCACCTTCAACGTGAACGCGACGGTGCGCGCGTCTACGACGTCGGTCTTCTCCAGGTTGCCCAGCAGCGACGCGGGGCCGTTGGGGTCGTTGATCCGCAGCATCCGGTCGAAGGAGAACTTCACGCTGGTCGCGGTCAGCGGGTTGCCGTTGGCGAACTTCAGGCCGTCCTTCAACGTGCAGGTGTATACCGTGGGCGCGGTGAACTCGCACTTCTGCGCGGCATCCGGCTGTGGCGTCGCGTCGCCGGGCGCGAAGTTGAGCAGGTACTGATAGATCTGCGTCTCGGCGACCAGCGAGCCGTTGTCGTAGGCGGCCGCCGGATCGAGCGAGAAGATCTTGTCGGTGGTGCCCGCCACCAAGCCGCCGCCGTCGTCGTCCTCACCGGTTCGTCCGGAACCGCAGCCCGCGAGCACCGACGCCGCCAACGCCAGCAACCCGACGGCCGCGATGGTTCGCGTTCCGCTACGTCGCCCCAACCTCGAATTCCTCATCACGGCCCCACTTCTCGAGCGCCGCACCGCGTTCCGCTGGGATCGCAGGCCCGGTGCGGACACGGGTGAACTTCCGATCTGATCGGCACCGTACCTACGAAGCATTTTCGGCACGTTACGTTTTCGAAGAAAATTCGCGAGCCCGTCAGCAGGCATTATGCGCAGGGCCTACGACCGCCGGGAAATACCGGTCGTACGTCCAGAATTGCCGCGGAGCGCTGGGCGTCATGTCTCGAGCACGCCAGACCACGCTGCGTGACAGTGCATCACGGTACCCACGAACGCTCGCGACGAAACCCTCCCGCGCCGCGGTGTGAGAGTGATCCGGCGCTCGCCCGGAGCGGGCGAACCACCGGATCGGATGATCAGAAGGCGATCAGCGGCCGCTCATGGACGGCTGAGCGCGCTCGCGTTCGCGTTCTCGCTCAGCAGCACGGCCTCGGACTGGCCGGTGAGCATGCCCTCGAGCACGTTCTTTCCGATGGCGGCCTCGGTGGGCAGCGGGATCGGGTAGTCGCCGTCGAAACAGGCGGCGCACAGCCGCGAGCGTGGCTGTTCGGTCGCGGCGACCATGCCGTCGAGCGAGATGTAGCCGAGGGTGTCGGCGCCGATCGAGCGGCGCACGCCTTCGACCATGTCAGCGACGTCGCCCTCGGTTCCCGCGCCGTTGGCGATCAACTCCGCGCGGGAGGCGAAGTCGATGCCGTAGAAGCACGGCCACTTCACCGGCGGCGAGGCGATCCGCACGTGGATCTCCACCGCGCCCGCCTCGCGCAGCATCCGGATCAGCGCGCGCTGGGTGTTGCCGCGCACGATCGAGTCGTCCACGACGATCAGGCGCTTGCCCCGGATGACCTCGCGCAGCGGATTGAGCTTGAGTCGGATACCCAGCTGCCGGATGGTCTGGCTGGGCTGGATGAATGTGCGACCCACGTAGGCGTTCTTCATCAGACCCTGGCCATAGGGCACGCCCGACCCCTGCGCGTAGCCGACGGCGGCCGGAGTGCCCGATTCGGGGACCGGGATCACCAGGTCGGCGTCGACCGGGTGCTCCTTCGCCAGGCGCCGACCGATCTCCACCCGGGTAGCGTGCACCGACCGGCCCGCGATGGTGCTGTCCGGCCGGGCCAGGTAGACGTACTCGAAGACGCAACCCTTGGGCTCGGGGTTGGCGAAGCGCATCGAGCGCACGCCGTCGGCGTCGATCGCCAGCAGTTCGCCGGGTTCGATCTCGCGGACGAATGCGGCGCCGACGATGTCCAGCGCGGCGGTCTCACTGGCAACGACCCAGCCACGCTCCAGCCTGCCCAGGCACAGCGGGCGCACGCCGTGCGGGTCGCGCGCGGCGTAGAGGGTGTGCTCGTCCATGAACGTCAGGCAGAACGCGCCCTTCAAGGTGGGCAGCAGTTCCATCGCGGCCTGCTCGATGCTGGAGTCGGCGGAGGCGTGCGCGAGCAGCGCGGTGACCACGTCGGAGTCGGACGTCGCCGCGGCGGGCTGCGGGCGGCCACCCCGGACGGTGGCGCCGAGGAGTCCGAGTTCGCGTGCGCGACCGGCCAATTCGGCGGTGTTGACCAGATTGCCGTTGTGGCCGAGGGCAACTCCGGAGCCGACCGCGGTGGTGCGGAAGATGGGCTGGGCGTTCTCCCAGGTCACTCCACCCGTGGTGGAGTAGCGGCAGTGCCCGACGGCGATGTGGCCCGGCATGGCCGCCAGGGTCTGCTCGTCGAACACCTGGCTGACCAGACCCAGATCTTTGAAGACGAGGATCTGCGAGCCGTCCGACACCGCGATGCCCGCCGCCTCCTGCCCACGGTGTTGCAGAGCATAGAGCCCGTAGTACGTGAGTTTCGCCACTTCTTCACTCGGCGCCCAGACTCCGAAGACTCCACACTCCTCGCGCGGCTCGTTCTCGTCGACGTCCGGGGTGGGACAGGAGGTGGCGGAAATGCTCTGGACCGGCAGTTCGGCGTTGGTCACCGTTTGCTCCCTGTTCGGGCGGGCTGGGGGCAGATTTCATTCTACGGGTGGACAGCCGTGCTCTCGCATCGCCGCCGCATCCGAATAGCAATCCGGCGTCAGCGAAGCGAGGTCGGCGCGGGCCGCGCAGCTGTTACGGTGCGCACCGTGACGACTACGGACGACGCGGGCACGACGGAGTCGGGTGCGGCTCCCGCGCGCAGGCCCTGGCCTCGGATGGTGCTGTTTCCCCTCGCCGTGCTGAGCCTGCTCACCGCGCTGCTGGGCATCATGTATCTCGACTATGTCGTCGATCCGGAGAAGAACCTGCACGACTTCCCGATCGCCCTCGTCAATCAGGACGTGGGCGACACCATCGGCAGCGGCGACAGCGCGCAGAAGGTGAATTTCGGCGACCAGATCACCGCCGCGCTGGCCGACGGGGTGCCCTCGGACAAGGTCGACCTGCGCGTGATCAGCATCAACGAGGCCGAGCGGCAGATGCAGTCGGGGCAGGTCTACGGCGCGATCGTCATCCCGAGCGATTTCAGCAAGCGGCTCGGCAATCTGGGTGTGGGCAGTGTCATACCGGGCGACATCCCGCGACCGATCATCACCGTGCAGACGAACCCGCGTACCGGCGCGTTCGGTACCCAGATCGTGCTGCGGATCGGGAACGAGGCGCTGACCGAAGTGAACAAGCAGGTCGGCAAGCAGCTGCTCGACCAGGTCACCGCGCAGCTCGCCCCGCGGCCCGGCGGTCCGCCCGCGCCGCAGCTGACCGGCGCGACCAAGGTGGCGCTGGCGTCGCCGATCGAAGTGGTCACCCAGCAGTACCACCCGCTGCCGCACGGCAGCGGTCAAGGGCTGACCGCGTTCTTCTACTCCTTGTTGCTGCTGTTGGCCGGTGTGGTCGGCGCGATGGTGATCCACACCATGATCGATGCGCAGCTCGGCTTCGTCCCCACCGAATACGGGCCGTGGTACGTGCACTACCCGCCGACACCGATCTCGCGGTTCAAGACGCTGCTGATCAAGTGGGGTGTGTTCGTGCTGGCGGCGAACATCGTCGCGGCGGTGTTCCTGATCGTCGGGGAGCTGCTGGACATGCCGATCGGCAATCCGCTCGCCCTGTACCTCTACAGCGCGCTCGCCATGACCGCCGTCGGCGTGACCGGGCTGTCCATGCTGGCGGCGATCGGTTCGGCGGGACTGCTGGTGAACCTGATCCTGTTCGTCATCCTCGGCTTGCCGTCCTCCGGCGGTACCGTGCCGATCGAAGCCACGCCGCGGTACTTCGGCTGGCTCGCCTCCTTCGAGCCCATGCATCAGGTGTTCCTCGGGGTGCGCTCGATTCTGTACTTCGACGCGAATTTCGCGGCGGGACTCACCCGCGGCGTGTGGATGGCGGTCCTCGGGCTGGTGATCGGACTGGTCTTCGGCGCGACGGTCACCCGCTTCTACGACCGCAAGGGGCTGGAGCGCCGCAACATCGTCCAGGGCTGAGCCGGCCACACGCCGCGATGACGGACTCCTCCGGCCGCCGTCAGCTGGTCGTCGCCCGGACGATCGGCAGCCAATGGGCGATTTCGGGCGCCCGGGCGCCCGAGGCGCTCACCGCCCCGGCGGTTCGGGCGTCGTCGAACGTGACGAGGCCGGTGGCCAGCAGCAGCCAGGTGCGCGGGTCGGTCTCGACGACGTTCGGCGGGGTGCCCCTGGTGTGCCGCGGGCCCTCGATGCACTGCACCGCGACGAAGGGCGGCACCCGCACCTCCACCGAGTGTCCTGGCGCGGAAGCCGCCAGTGACCGTGCGGTCGTCCGCACCGCCGTCGCCAGTTCCGCACGAGTGGGGGCGCCGACCGACTCGTCGCGCAACCACTCGCTCACCACCGCCACCGCCGCCCGCATCCGCGCTGGATCGACCGTCCCTCGTCCTGCCACGTTCCCGACCCTACTTCGCACGCTTGGCAGTCGCCCGGCGCTGGGCACCCGCTCGAAGCGGGAGCGCGGCCGGGCGACTGGACGAGATGGCGGGGTGTCACACCTTCGGGGTGGCGCGCATGCCCACATAGCAGCACTCGGTGCCGTCGGCGAGCGTGGCGAAGACGACAGGCATGTATTCCTCGCTGAACGACGGGCCCGCGCCGGAGGCGGCGAACACGGTGGGCCCGACGGGGGTCAATTCCATGTCCAGCGCCGGTGACAGGCCCGCCATACCGTCGACGAACTCATAGCGCATGTGCCCGGTGCCGTCATCCCGCTTCGTGACGGTGACCACCACGCCCGCGCGCCGGTAGGTGCCCACGAACGGGGCGATGTCCACTGCCACCGGCGGGTCGGCCGGGCCGAACGGGTCCGGCATCCGCACGTCCGCCAGTTCGGCGAGCAGTTCCCCGAACAGGGCCGCGTAGAGCGGGCGGGCGCCGCCGCCATTGGTGAGCAGCGCCACAGCGACCCCCGCTTCGGGCACCGCCCGCAAGTACGCGTACTGACCTACGGCCGCGCCGTCGTGGCCGAATCCTTTGACGCCGTCCCAGTCGTAGAGCGTCCACCCGAGACCCCAGCCGTCGGCGCTGACCGTCCACTTGTCCGGTACGTCGACCTCGCGCCGCTGCATCGCGGCGACCGAAGCACGGGACAACACCGTCGCGCCGTCGGCGGCGCGCCCGCCCTCGAGATGCATTCGAGCGAAGCGGACCATGTCGCCCGCGGAGGTGATCACCCGAGCCGCAGGCGCGGCGCTGCGCGGCATCGCATCCCACTCCGGCGCGGGATCCGGATCGACGCCCGCCGCACCCAGATGGCTCATCGCGACGCGGAACCGCAGCGCTTGCTCGGGCAGCGTCACCAGGTGGCCGAGCCCCAGCGGGGCGGCGAGCATGTCCTGCACGGCCTGATCCCAGGTCTTGCCGGTGAGTACTTCGACGACACGGCCGAGGACGATGTAGCCGAGGCTGCCATAGGACATCGCTGTGCCGGGCGCGCAGTCCAACGCCACTTCGCGTGCCGCCGCGACATACGCGGCGAGACAGTCGTCGCCCCGCCCGGTGTCGTGGTTGAAATCGTTTGTGACGCCGCCGGTGTGGCTGAGCAGCTGCCTGATCGTGATCGTCGTCGTCGCCGGCTCATCGGGAGTGGCGAACTCCGGCAGGACGTCGATCACCGGAGCATCGAGATCGAGTTTTCCCGCATCGGCGAGCTGCATGATCAGCGTCGCGGTGTACACCTTGGCGATCGAGCCGCAGAGGAACACCGAGTCGGTGGTCACCCGCACGCCCGTTCCCCGGTGCAGGACGCCGCTGGCGATCTCGTAGACCTGTCCGTCCACCAGCACGGCCAGCGACGCCCCCGGAACGTTGTGCTGGGCGCGCAATTGGTCCAACCGCGCCTGCCAGCGTGCCACGGAGAACCGGCGTCCGGACGAATCCGTGCTGCCCCAGTCTCCACGCACCTGCCACGCACCCGTCTCGTCCCAGTTCATCGCGTTCGCCATAGCTTCACTCCGATCTCTCCCTTGCGCACACTGTTCGCGCTATGCGAACACCGTACCCATATTGGAACGATGTGCGCAACCCTCGAGTGCGGCGCCATTCGATCGCGGACGGCGGACGGGCCGAGTCACTTACGAACCATGCCTGCGAGGCGTTCGGCAGGCCGCGGCATCCGCAGGCCCCAGGGGCGGCGGCGGACTCCGACGATCGTCACGGCCGCCGAATCACCGCACTCGTTCGACGGCAGCGGCTCCGCAGCGGAGAGGAGGCTGCGGCGAACGCGGGTCGGAAACCACGCACCGCTCGCAAGGAGCGCCGAACAATGGAGTTCCGTAGCTGTTCACAAGCTCGCAGGCGCCGGCCGGACCGGCCGGGATCGGCGATCCTGGATCTGGCGGCGGCGGGCCAGGCGAGGAGCGATCGCACCACCCGCGTTCATGGCCAGGTGCAGCAGTGCCGGAGCGACGACGCCCGCGGTGCGGCGGCGCAGCCAACCGAACACGAGACCGCCCGCCGCCGTCACGGCCACGGTGGCGGGCACGCTGTCACCTACGGCCCGCGCGGGTGCGATGTGCCACAGCCCGAAGATCGCCGCGCCGAGCAACGCGCCTGCTCGCGGACCTAAGACGTTGTCGAGCAGTGGATCCAGCGTGCCGCGGAAAACGAGTTCCTCGCTGTAGACGGTCCCGAGGGGAATGTGCACCGCCACCCACTCCGCGGTCGGCACGTCGGGTCCGCGGCCGGCGAGTTCGGCCGATTGCCATCGCAGCGACGGAACGGCAAGGGCCGATGCGTAACCGGCTGTCACCGCCGAGGCGGCGAGCAGCCCGGAGCGAACGCCGCGCACCGACCACCGCCCCGGGTCGGCACGCACTGCGATCGCGTAGAGGGTGGCGAAACCGGCATTGGCAGCCGTGCGCCCACGGATGCCGAGACCGAGGCGAGGCAGGACCGCATTGCTCCAGGCGAGCGGAGCAGCCACCGCCACAATCGATCTCGCGGCCGTGCCAGATCTCACTTGGTCTCTCGCTCGGAGTCCTCCGCGGCCTCGACCACTGCCCGGATCCGTTCGGCGCGCTCGGCGGTCCAGTCCGGCGGCGCGGCGATGGCCGCCCAGCCGTCCAGCACCAGGCTGCCGTACCGGTGTCCGTGCCCGTCGGTGACGCCTTGCGCGTTGGTGAGATCCGCGGCCACCTGCCAGAACGTGACGAACGGCCACCAGCGCATCTGCGAGGAGACGTCCGAGCCGCGGGGCTCCGACAGCCAATCGGGTCGCGAGAAGATCAGATCCGTCGACCACCAGACGATCGGGTCGGACGCGTGCTGCAGATACGCGATACGCGGAGGCCGCCACTCCGACGAAGGCCGCGCCAAGTCGGCGCTGTCGGTGGCGAACCGCACCACCAGCCCGTCCGCGTACAGCGGCTCGACCTCCCTGGACCCCGGATCACGGCGGGCGACGAACTGCTGCCAAAGCCGGTTGGAGTTCGGCGGGCCGACCCACAGCGCGCCGTCGACCTTTGCCCGCAGGTCGGCGAGGCCCTCGAACGCCGCCTCGGACCCCTGCGAGCCCAGGCTCTCCCCGTACACCAGCAGTTTGGGCCGCACCTCCGGCGGCCGCGCGGTCCAGTGCTGGTACACCGCGTCGAACACGTCCCGGCCCGCCGCGGCGGCCTTGTTGCGGTCGGCCAAAAACGACAGCACGCTCGGCAGGTACGAGTACTGCGTGGCGACGATCGCCGTGTCGCCGTCGTACATGTACTCGATCGCCCCCGCCGCCAGCGAGTTCACCCATCCGGTGCCGGTGGTGGTGACCACCACGAGCGCCTTCCGATCGAACGCTCCGGTCCGCTCCAGCTCCGCCACCGCCAGCTCGGCCGGTTGCTGGTCGCCTTCGACCGATTCCAGGCCGACGTAGGCGCGGATGGGTTCCTTGGCCGGACGGCCTGTGACCGAGGTGATGCGGTTCGCCGTGGGGCCGTGTGAGACGAACCAGCGCCCCTCGAATCCCAAGGTCTCCCATTTCGCCAGCGAGGCCGGGCTGCCGGAGCGTTCCGGTTGCTGCGGCTGCACCGCGTTCACCGAGGTGTGGTCGTTGCGCACGCTGAAGGCCGAGTTGGCCACCGCGAAGAACGCCTGGGTGGCGACACCGTTGAAGATCGTCACCGCCAGCACCACCAGCACCAGGAATCCGGCGGCCGGCGCGAGCTCCCGCGGCACTCGCACCCACCGGTTGAGCACGCGAGCCAGGAAAAGGATGATCTCTCGCAGCGTGCGGTAGACCGCGACCGCCGCCGCGCCGACGGCCAGGCTGAGCAGACCGGTGCGCAGGTAGGCGGGCGTGGTGGTGCCTTCCATGTCCATCAACGCCGTGATCTCGCGCTGCCACCGCGCCGACTGCACCAGCATCAGCGCGGCGCTCAGCGCCGCGGTGAGCAGCACCGCGGACTTGACCGCGTAACGCGCCCACGTCGGCGGCGGCGGAATCTTCAACCGCGGCCGCACCCACAGCCGGAACAGCCATTCCAGCAAACACCCCGCGCCGTACCCGATGGCGGCGTTGATCCCGCTGATCAACCCCTGGAACAACCAGTCGCGCGGCAGCAGCGACGGTGTCACCGACAACGCGAAGAACACCGTCGCCACCACCAAGCCGACGTAGTTCAGATCGATGACGTCCTCGGCGCGCCGGGTCATCGCGACCGCGCGCGTGCGCAGTTTCCGCATGGTCCCGGCGGTCTCCAGCATTCGATCAGTATGGCGGTCGCCACCGACCGTCCGGCGCGTCGCCCGCCGCGACGCGGTCGCACCGGACGCAGATCACACCGGCCGCGGTCCAGGCAACTACCCATGCCGCTCGAGTAGTTGTACACAGGTGCCTACGCCGCGCCGACCGGAAACTTTCTGTCCATGAGCACAACGACCGCGCGGCAGAAGGCCACCGCCGCTTACGTCGCCCAGGCCGCGATCGCGTTCGGCATCAGCTTCGTCGGAATCGGGATCGGGATCTACGCACTGCCGTTGGACGTCTGGCAGCGCGGGTTCCTCGCGATGTCCATGCTCTTCCTGGTCACGAGCACCTTCACGCTCGCGAAGGTGATCCGCGACCAGCAGGAGGCGGCGACCATCCACGGTCGCATCGATCAGGCGCGGATGGAGAAGCTGCTCTCCGAGCACGATCCGTTCAATTCCGTCGCCTGAACCCGCGCACCTGGGCGGGCCCGGCAACGAGGGGTCCAGGCCCGCCCAGGTGGGCGGTTTCGTCAGACGGCGCCCGCGCCGAACAGTTTCGGCAGCGTGCCTTCGTGCGCGGCCCGCAATTCGTCCATGGTGATCGAGAACTGGCCCTGCACCTCGACCGAATCCGACCCCTGGTCGACCACGCCGATGCGCACCCACGGCAGTTCGCGGGCGGTGCACATGCGGGTGAACCTGGTCTCCTCCGAGCGAGGAACGGCGACCAGCACGCGGCCCGCCGACTCGGAGAACAGGGTGACGAACGGGTCCGCACCCTCGGGCAGCAGGATGCGGCAGCCGGTCTCCCCGGCGAGCGCGGCTTCGACGACGGCCTGGGCGAGACCGCCCTCCGAGAGGTCGTGCGCGGCGCTGATCATGCCGTCGCGCGAACCGGCGGTGAGCACCTCGGCGAGCAACTGCTCGCGGGCGAAGTCGACCTTCGGGGGGACGCCGCCGAGGTGGTCGTGCGCCACCTGGGACCAGATGGACCCGCCGAACTCGTCGCGAGTCTCGCCGAGCAGAATCAGCGTCTCACCCGGTTCCAGGCCGACCCCCGTCGGAATGCGGCGGTGCACGTCGTCGATCACGCCAAGTACGCCGACCACCGGGGTCGGCAGGATCGCGGTCTGACCGGTCTGGTTGTAGAAGCTGACATTGCCGCCGGTGACCGGGATGCCCAGCGCCACGCAGCCGTCCGCCAGTCCGCGTACCGCCTGCTGGAACTGCCACATCACCCCGGGATCCTCCGGCGAACCGAAGTTCAGGCAGTTGGTGACCGCCTTCGGCGTCGCGCCGGTGGTGGCCACGTTGCGGTAGGCCTCGGCCAGCGCCAGCTGCGCACCGGCGTAGGGGTCCAGCTTGGTGTAGCGGCCGGACGCGTCGGTGGCCAGCGCGATGCCGCGGCCGGTCTGCTCGTCGATCCGGATGACGCCCGCGTCGGCCTGGTCGGCCAGCACGGTGTTGCCGCGCACGTAGCGGTCGTACTGCTCGGTGATCCACTTGCGGCTGCACAGCTGCGGGCTGGAGATCATCCGCAGCAGCGTGGCGCGCAGTTCGTCGGCGTTCCGCGGTCGAGGCAGCCGGTCCGGGGAGTCGGCGATCAGCGCGTCCTGCTCGTCGGGGCGCGCGACCGGGCGCTCGTAGACCGGTCCCTCGTGCGCGACGGTGCGCGGCGGCACGTCGACCACGGTCTCGCCGTGCCAGGTGACCACCAGCCGGTCACCGTCGGTGACCTCGCCGATCACCGTGGCCAGCACGTCCCACTTGCGGCACACGGCCATGAACGCGTCCACGTTCTCGGGCGTGACGACCGCGCACATGCGCTCCTGCGATTCGCTGGAGAGCACTTCGGCGGGCGTCATGCCTGCCGCGCGCAGCGGCACCTTGTCCAGCTCGATGTGCATACCGCCGTCCCCGGCCGCCGCGAGCTCGGAAGTGGCACAGGACAATCCGGCGCCGCCGAGGTCCTGGATCCCCACCACCAGTTTCGCCGCGTACAGCTCGAGACAGCACTCGATGAGCACCTTCTCGGTGAACGGGTCGCCGACCTGCACCGAGGGCAGCTTCTTGCGGCCGGAACCGGACTCGTCACCGGAGAAGGTGTCCGAGGCAAGCACCGAGACGCCGCCGATGCCGTCCAGGCCGGTGCGCGCGCCGAACAACACGATCTTGTTGCCGGTGCCGGAAGCGAAGGCCAGATGCAGGTCCTCGACCCGCATCACGCCCGCGCACAGCGCGTTCACCAGCGGGTTGCCCTGGTAGGAGGCGTCGAACACGGTCTCGCCGCCGACATTCGGCAGGCCGAGCGAGTTGCCGTAGCCGCCGACGCCGCGCACCACGCCGTCCACCACGCGGCGGGTGTCGGCCGCGTCGGCCGCGCCGAAGCGCAGCTGGTCCATCACCGCGATCGGGCGCGCGCCCATCGCCATGATGTCGCGCACGATGCCGCCGACGCCGGTGGCCGCGCCCTGGTACGGCTCGACATAGGAGGGATGGTTGTGGCTCTCCACCTTGAAGGTGACCGCCCAGCCGTCGCCCACGTCGACGACGCCCGCGTTCTCACCGATGCCCGCGAGCATGGACGCGCGCATCTCGTCGGTGGTGGTCTGGCCGAAGTAGCGCAGGTGCACCTTCGAGGACTTGTAGGAGCAGTGTTCGCTCCACATCACGGAGTACATCGCCAGTTCGGCGTCGGTCGGCCTGCGACCGAGGATCTCCTTGATGCGGGCGTACTCGTCGTCTTTGAGGCCGAGTTCTTTGTAGGGTTGCGCCACGTCGGGGTTTGCTGCGGCTGCGCTGACGGTGTCGACCTGCGGAGTCACGGAGTACCAGGGTCCTTTCGGCCGGGCATGCTGAAGCGACGAGCGTTGTCACTGGGCGGCGGCGAGATGCCTGGGTGTAAGTCTAGAGGCAGTGGGTACGGGCCATCCGCACCGGCTACTCTGAGCCCGTGAACGATGGATCGGGGGTCGCGAATCCGGGTGAGAGATCGGTCACCTCGGACGACGCGCCGGCCCGGAGCGGGGGACCGGGAACCGCGCCCGGCGACGCGGCGCCGAACCTCCGGTCACCGCAAGTGCGCTGGCTGATTGCCGCTGTCGCATTGTTCGCGGTGTCGGCGCTGGTGTCACTGCTGGCGCACTGGTGGCACGGCTACATCGACCTGCAGGTCTATCGCAACGGAGCCCGGGTCTGGTTGGACGGCGGCGACCTGTACGGCCCGATGCCGCCGGTGGAGGGGATCGGGCTGCCGTTCACCTATCCGCCCTTGGCCGCGTTGTTCTTCGCGCCGCTGGCCCTGATGCCGCTGGTCGCGGCCGAGGTGCTGGTGGTGGTCACCTCCGTGGTGAGCCTGGGTATCTCGCTGTGGCTGGTGCTGGCGCGCCTGCGTCCGGAGTTGTCCCGGCCGGCCGTCCTCACCCTGGTCATCGGCGCGGTAGCGGTGGCGCAGTTCTTCGAACCGATCCGCCAGACCTTCGGCTTCGGTCAGATCAACCTGGTGCTGATGGCCGCGATCACACTGGACTGCTTGGTGCGCAAGCCGTTCTGGCCGCGCGGCATGCTGATCGGCATCGCGGTGTCGGTGAAGCTGATCCCGGCCGGCTACCTGCTGTACTTCGTGCTGCGCAAGGACTGGAAGGCCGCGGGCACGCTGGTGATATCGGCGATCGCGGCGGTCGGTCTCGGATTCCTCTTGTTCCCCGGCGATTCCGTGGACTACTGGTTCCACACTCTCGCCGACACCGGCCGCATCGGGCCGCCGTACTTCGCGGGCAATCAGTCCATCAAGGGCATGGCGTTCCGCCTCGGCATCGACGACACGGCCGCCACGCTGGTGTGGATCACACTGTCGGTACTGGCCGTCGCGCTCGCCGCGGTGTGGATGCGCAGGTTGATCGAGGCCGGCGCGACCGTGGCGGCGCTGCTGGTGAACGCCGCGGCGGTGCTGCTGGTATCGCCGGTCTCCTGGTCGCATCACTGGGTGTGGATCGCGCCCACACTGGTGGTCACCGCCGATCTCATGGTGCGCGGCAGGCGCGGTCCGCGAGCGATCGGCCTGGTCACGGCGGCCGCCGTGGTGTTCCTGATCGGCCCGCACTGGCTGCTGCCGCACTCGCGCGACCGCGAGCTGGAGTGGGCCTGGTGGCAGCAGATCATCGGAAGCACGTACGTGCTGGCGACTTTCGCCGTGTTCGTCGTCGCGGTGTTCACCTACCGCCCGGTGGTCTCGGGCGTGAGAAAGGCGGCCAGCGCCGCGGCATAGGCCGGGACGTCGAACGCGCCCATCAGCTCGCGCGCCGCATGCATCGCCAGCTGCGGCGCGCCCACGTCGACGGTCGGCATGCCGGTGCGCGCCGCGGTCATCGGCCCGATCGTGGAGCCACACGGCAGGTCGGCCCGATGCACGTAGCGCTGCAACGGGACCCCGGCCTGGGCGCAGGCCAGCGCGAACGCGCCCGCGCCGGTGGCGTCGGTGGCGTAGCGCAGGTTCTGGTTGACCTTCAGCACCGGCCCACCGTTGACCTCTATCCGGTGCGCGGGCTCGTGCCGCTCCGGATAATTCGGGTGCGTCGCGTGCGCCATGTCGCCGGACGCGCACACCGAACCGGCCAGCGCGGCAAGGTAATCGGCGCGGCCGCCGCCGCGCGCGAGCACGATGCGTTCCAGCACGGCGGGCAGCAGATCGGACTGTGCGCCGCGGTCGGACTGACTGCCGACCTCCTCGTGGTCGAACATGGCCAGCACCGGGATCGCCGCGCCGGGCTCGTCGATCGCGGCGAGGAACGCCCGCAGACCCGCGAAGCAGGTGCCCTGGTTGTCCAGGCGCGGCGCACTGACCAGATCCTGGTCCCGGCCGATCAGCCTGCTCGGCGTCAGGTCGTGGGTCATCAGCTCCCAGCCGAGCACGTCGCCGGGATCGACGCCCACCCGATCGGCCACGAAATCGATGAACGCGGCCGCCTCGTATCCCGCGCCCCACACCGCGTTCACGTGCCGCTGCGGGTCCAGCGTGACGCCCTTACGGTCCTCGGAGAGGTGGATGGCCAGTTGCGGCACCCGCAGGATCGGCTCATCGATGCGAACCAGGTTTTCGCGCACCGTGTTTCCGTCGCGCACGCTGAGCCGCCCGGAGACGCCGAGCTCGCGGTCCAGCCACGAGTTCAGCCACGCGCCGCCGTACGGCTCCAGCCCGACCAGCTGCCAGCCCGCCGAGATCAGGTCGGGATGCTGCTTGACGCGCAGATTCGGACTGTCGGTGTGCGCCCCGACCACGCGGAACGGGGTCGCGCCCGCGCCGTCCCCGGCCGCCCAGGCGACCAGCGACCCACCGCGAACCACGTAATGCCTGCCCGAGCCGTCCGTGGGCCAGGGCTGCGACTCGGCGAGCCGGGTGAACCCCCGCTCCGCCAATTCCGCGGCGACCGTGCGACAGACGTGGAACGGCGACGGAGACGCATCGATGAACGCGCACAACCCGGCGGCCGTGGCGGCGGTGGTGGAGACGGGCATGCCTGCGATCCTAGGCAGGGTATCGGTGACCGGCGCGCCCCGGTCGATCATCAGGCGTGGCGAATACCGGTGGAAACGATATGGCCGATGCCGAAATCACGGCCGACCCGAGCACCCTCGGCGCCGCGAGTTTCGTCCGGACGCATAAGGGCCGGAATGGTCTGGCGGCAGATCACGAATCGGGCGTTCGCGGCATTCATCGGATGAATGTCCAGTACTTCGGCGTATTACTCCGAGGCGATGGAAACCAGATCGAGCAATCGCATGAGTTCGGTATATCGACGCGCACCGATTCGCCCGCGCAACTCCTGTTCGGCGCGCGCCTCCTCCGTGCGCACTTCGGCGACCAAGTCGGCGCCGAGCCTGCTGAGGCCGATCAGGATGCGACGGCGATCGTCCTGCGCGGCGAGCCGGAAGATCAGGCCGCGCTCGGCGAGATAGTCGGCGTGCCTGGTGGCCGAGGAGGGCGCCAGCTGCGATCTGGCCGCCAGCTCGGTCATCGTGATGCCCGCGTCGCCGCACAGATTCGACAGCATCGACCACTGATCCGGCGAGAGCTGCCTGGCACACAGCGCCGCGTCCAAGTGGCGCACCCAACCGCGCTCCGCGGCACGCAGCGCGCCATGCAGCGTCGAATTTCCGCTTACAATGGACGTCATTATTTCCCCGCCTGCCGTCAATTTCGCTCGAACGAGAAGAAGAGTACCCAATGTCCGCGTTGAGCGAGAGCCCCGACGGCACAATCGAGGTTCTCAACATAGTTCCACGGCAGGGACCGGGCGGTATCGTGGCACCGTCCTGCGATGCGGCGATATCGCTCGCGGTCGACGAAATCAACCGTGGAGCGGGAATTCTGGGGCGGGAAATTCGTACCACGAATATCGACGGCGGGCGGGCGCCGTCGGAGGTCGCCGCCGAGGTCTCCGCGCTGCTGTCCACCGGCATGGTGCACGCGATCACCGGATGGCACACCTCCGCGGTCCGGCGGGCCGTGGCACGGGCGGGCGCGGGCCGGGTTCCGTACCTGTACGCCACCAGCCACGAGGGCCTGACCGACGAGCTACCCGGCGTGCTGATGCTCGGCGAGCACCCGGCCGGGCAGACCGTGCCCGCCGTGCACTGGCTCGAACGCGAGTACGGCGTGCGGCGCTGGGCCATCATCGGCAACGATTA
The DNA here is from genome assembly GCF_009829325.1 of Nocardia sp. CY41. Lineage (GTDB taxonomy): Bacteria > Actinomycetota > Actinomycetes > Mycobacteriales > Mycobacteriaceae > Nocardia. The sequence continues at coordinate 233,934 of NZ_VUOS01000013.1, read as the reverse complement.
CATCTGGCCGCGCCGGTCCGCCGAGGCGATTCGCGCGAGCCTGTCCGATCCGGCCGCGATCGTGCTGGAACAGTATGTTCCGCTGGGCTGCCCGGATTTCTCCGACTTCCTCACTCATCCGGCACTCGGCCTGGCCGACGGGGTGGTCATCCTGATGGTCGGCGCCGACGTCGCTCGCTTCAACCGGCAGTACGCGGCCACCGGCCGCGCCGCGACCCAGCCGCGGGTCAGCCCGGCGGCCGACGAGAACGTCCTGCTGGCAGCGGGCCCGGAGGCCAACCACGGCTTCTTCGTGGCGTCCAGCTTCTTCCTGGACGACCGCACACCCGACGGGCGCGACCGGATCACCCGCTACCACCGGCGCCACGGCGCGTTCGCCCCCGCGCTGACCAGCTTCAGCAACGCCACTTACGAAGCCATCCACACCCTCGCCTCGCTCGCGCGGACGGTCGGATCACTCGCGGTGCCCGAGATCCTGGACGCCCTCGACCACGGCCTGTTCCTCGAAACTTCGTCCGGCGTAAGGGCTTTCCGAGGCAACCAGGCGATCCAGCGCGGGTACATCGCCCGCGTGCAGGGAGTCGACTTCGAGATCATCGACCGCATCAGCTGATGGACAGACGCGGACACCGAGCGCAAACCCCGGTCCGGACAAGTTGTGCCGCAGCTCGATTCACCGACGCCGCGACCAGGTCGCGGCCGGATTACACAGCGACCAGCGTGTCCAGAACCGAGAGGAACAGGCCGAGCCCGTCGTCGCTGGGGCCGGTGAGCGGCTCGGTGGCGTGTTCGGGGTGCGGCATCAGGCCGACGACGCGACCGTTGGCCGAGGCGATGCCCGCGATGCCGCGCTGCGAGCCGTTCGGGTTGTCGCTCGCGTAGCGGAAGACCACCCGGCCCTCGCCTTCCAACTGATCCAGCACGGCCTCCGACGCCTGGTAGCGCCCCTCGCCGGACTTCAGCGGGACCAGGATCTGCGCGCCCTGCTCGAAGCGGGAGGTCCACGCCGTCGACGCCGATTCCACGGTGAGCCATTCGTCGCGGCAGATGAAGTGCAGGCCCTCGTTGCGGGTCAGCGCGCCGGGCAGCAACCCGGCCTCGCACAGCACCTGGAAGCCGTTGCAGATGCCGAGCACCGGCAGCCCGGCGCCCGCCGCGCGGACGACCTCGCCCATGACGGGGGCGAACCGGGCGATGGCGCCTGCCCGCAGGTAGTCGCCGTAGGAGAAGCCGCCGGGCACGATTACCGCGTCGACGCTCTTCAGGTCGGCGTCGGCGTGCCACAAGCTGACCGACTCGGCACCGGCCAAGCGCACCGCCCTGGCCGCGTCCACGTCGTCGAGCGTGCCGGGAAACGTGATGACGCCGATGCGAGCGGTCATGAGAGGCGAACCACCTTCCATTCCTCGATCACCGTGTTGCACAACAGCGATTCGGCGATCTGCTCGAGCGCGGCGTCGTCGACGCTGTCGTCGACGTCGAGTTCGAATCGCTTGCCCTGCCGCACGTCCGAGACGCCCTCGAATCCCAGGCGCGGGAGTGCGCCGACGATGGCCTGCCCCTGCGGATCCAGGATCTCGGCCTTCGGCATCACCTCGACCACGACTCGTGCCACGCGTTGCTCCTCATGTGGTTGGGGGGTTACCTCAGCAGCGTAGTTGTGCTGGTCGGGTGCGTCATCCGCGGGGTAGGCCGAGACGGCGGCGATGTCGCGGAGAACACATCGGCCGTGGCTAGCATGGCGGCATGCGCATAGCCCACTTCGGTCACTCCTGTCTCCTCGTCGAGCTGCACGGCACGAAGATCCTGTTCGATCCGGGCACGTTCTCGCACGGTTTCGAGGGCCTCACCGGTCTGGACGCGATCGCGGTCACCCACCAGCATCCCGACCACATCGACCCGAACCGGATCGATGCGCTGGTCGAGGCCAATCCCGGCGCGCGGTTGCTCTCGGACCCGCAGACCGCCGAGCAGCGCGGCGGGCGGTGGGAGGCGGTGCACGCGGGCAATGTGCTCACCCTCGGTGAGCTCCGCATCACCGGCGGTGGAGGCAGGCACGCCGTCATCCATCCGGAGATCCCCGTGATCGACAACACCGTCTTCCAGCTGGGCACCGCCGACGACCCGGCGCAGCTCGTCCACCCGGGCGACTCGCTGTGGGTGCCGCCGGTCCCGGTCGGCGTCCTGGCCGCTCCGGCCGCCGCGCCGTGGATGCGGGTCAGTGAAGCCGTCGACTACCTGCGCGCGGTCGCTCCCCGTGTCGCGCTGCCCATCCACTACGGCATCATCCGGGAAGAGGCGCAGGGCATCTATTTCGGCAGGCTGTCCGAGATGGCCCCGGCCGGAACGGAATTCCGGGTCCTCACACCGGAGAACGACACCGAGCTGTAGCGCTACCCGGCGTAGGTGGCGAGGAATATCGCCTCGGCCAGCGCCATGTGCTCGATCTCCTTCGGATCGACGCTCTCGTTGGGCGCGTGGATCAGGGATTTCGGCTCCTCGACCCCCAGCAGCATGATTTCCGCGTCCGGGTAGGTGGTGGCGAAGACGTTGCACAGCGGGATCGAGCCGCCCTGTCCCTGGGTGGTCGCCGGCCGACCGTAGGACGCCGCCAGCGCCGCCTCCATCGCGGCGCGCGCGGGTCCGCCGGTCGGGGACCGGAACGGCGCTCCGGTGCCTTCCAGCTCGACGGTCAGCCTGGCGCGCCACGGCGTGTGCGCCTCCAGGTGCGCGACGAGCGCCAGGTAGGCATGCTCCGGGTCGGTGCCCGGCGGGATGCGCAGATTCAGCCGGGCGCGCACGGTCGCCGGGATCGCGGCGGCGGAGCCGACCACCGGAGGCGCGTCGATGCCGAGCACCGTCAGCGCCGGTCGCGCCCAGAGCAGGTCCGCGACGGTGCCGTCACCGACGAGTTCGACGCCGCCGAGGACGCGCGCGTCGGTGTGGAACTGCTCGCTCGGGTACTGGACGCCCGGCCAGACCTGATCGTTGGGCAGCCCGTCGATGGTCGTGTTGCCCCGCTCGTCGCGCAGCGAGGCCAGCAGCCGGATCAGCGCGGCCAGCGCGTCGGGGGCCGGTCCGCCGAACATGCCGGAATGCAGCGGGCCGGCGAGAGTTTCGACGGTGACCACCACGTTCACGCCGCCGCGCAGCGTCTGCGTCAAGGTGGGCACACCAGCGGCGAAGTTGCCGCAGTCGCCGACCACGATCGCGTCCGCGCGCAGCAACTCCGGCTCGGCTTCGACGAACCGCTCCAGTCCCCCGGTGCTCTGCTCCTCGGATCCTTCCGCCACCACCGTGACGCCCAGCGGCAGATCCGGACCGAGCGCGCGCAGCGCCGTCAGATGCATGACGATGTTGCCCTTGCAGTCGGCGCTGCCGCGGCCGTACCAGCGCCCGTCCCGCTCGGTCAGCTCCCACGGCGGGGTGCGCCACGCCGCCTCGTCCAGCGGCGGCTGAACGTCGTAGTGACAGTAGAGCAACACCGTGGGGGCCCCGTCGGGCGCGGGCCGGGACGCGACGACCGCCTTGGTGCCGTCGGGCGTTTCGTGCAGGCCGACCGCGGTCAGTCCGGCGGCCGCGAACGCGTCGGCGACCCACTGCGCCGCCCGGTCGCACTCCTCGATCGGATACTGCCGCGGATCGGCCACCGACCGGAACGAAACAAGCTGTGCCAAATCTATTTTCGCCTGCCCCATCAACCCGGCCACGGCAGCGCGCAATTCCGCCACCCGCACGTCCTGCACCATTCCCACACCCTATCCCCCGCTGCCGGGGCGAAGTTCACACCACCGGCCGGGTGTTCGCGCCCGCTGCGCGGTCCGGGCGGGACGCACCGTAGGCGCGAAGTGCGTCCAGTGGTGGAAAGGGTGTGCCAAGCTGAGGATCGAGGTTGCTGGCAAACTGCTGGCATCCTCAGCAGGCACGCCCGCACACCAGTCGAATCGGGAGGCCGTTCACATGTCCGAAGCAGCCGATGACTTATTCGCCCTGCCCGGGCTCAGCCGGTCCGCGCCGCGGGCCGGATTTCCGCCGCACGAGATGTTTCCGCAGGTGGCCTACGAGATCGTGCACGATGAGCTGCTGCTCGACGGCGTCTCCAGGATGAACCTGGCCACGTTCTGCACCACGTGGGTGGACGACCAGGCGCGCAGGCTGATGGCCGAATGCCTGGACAAGAACATCGTGGACAAGGACGAGTACCCGCAGACGGCCGAGCTGGAGCGCCGCGCCGTCCGGATGGTCGCCGACCTGTGGCACGCGCCGGATCCGGCCGGGACGCACGGCACCTCGACCATCGGGTCCAGCGAGGCGGCCATGCTCGGCGGTCTGGCGGCGAAATTCCGCTGGCGCAAGCGTGGCGGCAGCGGGACGCCCAACTTCGTATGCGGACCGGTTCAGGTCTGCTGGGAGAAGTTCGCGCGCTACTTCGACGTCGAGATCCGGCAGATCCCGCTGCGGGGCGACCGGCTCACCATGCACCCCGACGACCTCGCGGCGTACTGCGACGCGAACACCATGATGGTCGTGCCCACCTTCGGACAGACCTATACCGGACTGTTCGAAGACGTCGCCGGGATCAGCGCGGCGCTCGACACGTTGCAGCACGAAAAGGGCTGGAACATCCCGATCCACGTCGACGCGGCCAGCGGCGGTTTCCTCGCCCCCTTCGCCGCGCCGGAGCTGGTGTGGGATTTCCGGTTGCCCAGGGTGAAGTCGATCAATGCCTCCGGCCACAAGACCGGGCTGGCACCGCTCGGCGCGGGCTGGGCGATCTGGCGCGAGGCCGCGGACCTGCCGGAGGAATTGATCTTCGACGTCGATTACCTCGGCGGCAGCATGGCCACCTTCAACCTGAACTTCTCCCGGCCCGGCGGTCAGGCCATCACGCAGTACTACCAGTTCATTCGCCTGGGACGCACCGGCTACGCCCGGGTACAGTCCGCGATCTACCGGGCGGCGCAGCATCTGGCCGCGGGAGTACGTGAGCTGGGGGCCTTCGACCTGATCCACGACGGCGATCCGCAGCGCGGCATCACGGCCGTGTGCTGGCGCCTGAGCGGCGATCCCGGCTTCAACCTCTACGACCTGTCCGATCGGCTGCGCTCGCGCGGCTGGCTGATCGCGGCCTATCCGCTGCCGGCCGACCGGAACGAGGAGACGGTGATGCGCGCGGTACTGCGCCACGGTTTCACTGTCGACATGGCCGATCTGCTGCTCGCCGACCTCCGCCGCTGCATGGACCAGCTACGGGAGCGGCCGTTCTCGACCTCGCTCACGCGCGCGGAGGCGGGCGGCTTCACGCACGACGCGACGCCGGCCGTCGCGGAGACGAAGGTCGCTCCGTCCTGAACGTGACAGCGCCGCCGCCCGGCTACGCCATTCGCGGGCGGCGGCGCCGATCGGTCGCGCGAAGCTCCCGACCGGCCGCGGGTGACGGGGCCGACCCACCCTCACCCACGGCGTCAGTCATGCGGCGCGAACGGCCGGGAATTGCTCCCATCGGTAGGTCGCGGCCGCCGCACCGTGGAACAGTGCCAGGTCGACGGCGTCGAGCATGGCCTGGCGCGGACCAGAGCGCGCCAACTGGGGGGCGGACACGGCCAGCCGCAGCACACCGCCGCGCCGGGCGGTCCGCGCGGCGCCCATGACCAGCGCGCGGCACCACCAGGGCTCCGCGCGGAACCCCTCGCCGATGCCGTACACCCTGGATTTCTGCGCTGTGTTGCGCTCCAGGTCGATGATCGAGGCGAGGCCGAGCGCCAGCCGGAAACCGACCTCGGGCAGTGCGTCCAGCGCGCCCGCCGAGGCATCCCAGCGCGGAGCCGCGAACAGCCGGGTGCGCAGGTCGGCCTGCTCCATCACCCGATCCGCAGCAGTCAGCCGCAACCGCGCCTCGTGCCGGGGCAGCGTCGCGAACTCGGCGCGCCGCCGCTTGGTGGCCGCCTGGTCGTACCCGTGCAGCACGATGGCATCGCCGCGGGCCCGCCTGCCGCGCAGCCAGGCCTGCGTCGCCGGGTCGTCGAGCAATCGGTACTTGCCCTTCAGCCGCGGCGCGACCAGCAGCGAGAGCGGCACGCCGCGCCGATCCATCTCCTCGGCGAAATCCATCGCCGCGTCCCGGGTTGTGTTCCTGATCCCGGAGATCGATACGATCAGCTCAGCGTTCATGACCCCACGGTGCCAGCCGCACGTGTCCGTGATGTGCAGACTGTATGACCAGGTGGCGAACTCTCCACCACGCCTGTGCCGAGCCGGCGCCCCGCGGTCGGCGCGCCGCCGGGCTCGGCAGCCGGTGCGCTATGCGTCGGCGAGACCGACCGTGTCCAGCACCCAAGCGTGCTCGAAGGCCACTTCCCGCCATTTCTCGTACCGTCCGCTGACCCCGCCGTGGCCCGCGCTCATCTCCGTCTTCAGCAACAGGGGGGCGTCGCCGGTCGCGGTGGCGCGCAGCTTGGCGATCCACTTGGCGGGCTCGACGTAGAGCACCCGGGTGTCGTTCAGGCTGGTGATGGCCAGAATCGCCGGATAATCCTTGGCCTCGACGTTCTCGTAGGGCGAGTAGGACTTCATGTATTCGTAGACGTCCTTGTCCGCCAGCGGGTTGCCCCACTCGTCCCACTCGATCACGGTCAGCGGGAGCGACGGATCCAGGATGGAGGTGAGCGGATCGACGAACGGCACGTTCGCCAGGATGCCCGCGAACAGCTCGGGGGCAAGATTCGCCACCGCACCGACCAGCAGTCCGCCCGCGCTGCCACCATCGGCGACCATCCGGTCCGCGGCGGTGACCCCGGTGTCGACGAGATGCCGCGCGGCGGCCACGAAGTCGGTGAAGGTGTTCTTCTTGGTGAGCGTCTTGCCGTGCTCGTACCAGAGCCTGCCCATCTCGCCGCCGCCGCGCACGTGCGCCACCGCGAAGATCATGCCGCGATCCAGCAGCGACAGGCGGGCGACCGAGAAGGACGGGTCGATGCTCGCCTCGTAGGAGCCGTAGCCGTAGAGCAGCAACGGCTTCGGTCCGTCGGCCGCGGTGGTCTTCTTCCGCACCAGCGAGATCGGAATCCGGGTGCCGTCCGCGGCGACCGCCCACTCCCGCTGCTGTTCGTAGTCGTCGGCGTCGTAGCCGCCGAGCACCGGCTGTTCCTTGCGCAACAGCAGCTCACCGGTGGCCGGGACGTAGTCGAACACCTGCATCGGCGTGATGAAGGAGGTCAGCCCGATGCGCAGGGTCGGCTGAGCCCACTCGGGGTTGGATCCCACGCCGACGGCGAAGAGTTCGAGATCGAAGTCGAGTTCCCGGCGCTCGCCGTAACCGGCGTCGGTCAGCGGCCACACCGCGATCCGGGTGAGCGCCTCGCGCCGGTAGCTGAGCACCAAGTGGTCGCGGAAGGCGTCGATGTCCTCGAGCCGCACGTCCTCGCGATGCGCGATCAGCTGGGTCAGGTTCGACGGATCGTCGACCGGCGCCTCGGCCAGCACGAAGTTCTGCGCCTTCACGCCGTCGACCACGTCGTTGTGCAGGATGAGGAAGCGGTCCTCGCCACCGATCACCGCGTGCTCGGCGGAGTACTCGACGCCCTCCCGGCGCGGCAGCAGCACCCGGAACTCGCCCTCCGGATCGTCGGACGCCAGCACCCAGCCCTCGCTGGTGATCTTGGACCCGACCCAGATCATCAGGTATTTCTCCGAGCGGCTGGCGCCGATGCTCACCCAGTAGCGCTCGTCGGGCTCGTGGAACACCTTGACGTCGGGATCGGTGCTGCCCAGCCGGTGCCGCCACACCGTGTCGGGCCGCCACGACTCGTCGACGGTCTGATAGAAGACATGGCTGCCGTCCAGCGACCAGGTCGCGCCCGGTGCGGTGCCCGCGATCTCGTCGCCGAGCAGTTCGCCGGTGCGCAGATCCTTGAAGCGCAGCACGTACCGTTCGTCGCCCACGTTGTCCACCGAGTAGGCGAGCAGAGTTCCGTCATGGCTGATCGAGAACGCGCCGAGGGCGAAGAAATCGTGCCCTTCGGCCAGTTCGTTGCTGTCGAGCAGCACCTGTTCGCCCGGGACCTCGGTATCGGCGCTCAGCTGCGGCGGGGTCCACGCATCGATGCCTTCGGCGCCCTCGGCGATCGGGCACCGGCAGTGCACGCCGTACTGCTTGCCCTCGAAGCTGCGCGAGTAGTACCAGTAGTCGCCCAGCCGGGTCGGCACCGACAGATCGGTCTCCTGCGTGCGCGCCTTGATCTCGTCGAAGATCGTCTCGCGCAGGGTGCTCAGGTGCTCGGTCTGCGCCTCGGTGTAGGCGTTCTCCGCCTCCAGATAGGCGATGACGTCGGGATTCTCCTTGTCCCGCAGCCACTCGTACTCGTCGACGAAGACGTCGCCGTGGTGCACCCGCTCGGTGGGCACCGTCTCGGCGACCGGCGGCGTCACCGCGCCGCTACCCGTTTCGGAGATCGTTCCGCTGTCGAGAGCCATGGCGTCCACCCTACTGTTCGGCGGCTTGCCCGCCCGCCGCACGGATGATGCCGTCGAGCACGTCGCTGGTCCGGCGCAGGTCGCGCATCGCCTGATCGATCCTGGCGCGTTCCTCGGTGAGCTTTTCCACCAGGAACGGCGTCGCCGCGGCATTGGGCGTGCCGTCGACATCGTGGATGCACGGCAGCAGTTCACCGATCGTGTCGCTGTGCAGCCCGGCGGCGAACATCTCCTGGATGCGCCGGACCCGGTCGACCGCCGCCTCGGGATACTCCCGCTGCCCACCGGAGGTGCGTTCCGAGCTCAGCAGGCCCTTGCTCTCGTAGTACCGCAGTGACCGGACGCTCACGCCGGTCCGCTCGGCGAGTTCACCGATCCGCACATTCGCTCCTTGACCTAACATCGATGTCAGGTTTTACGGTACAGCCATGCTGCTGTTGACCGAATACCGCAACCATCCGCTCGACCTGCCCAACCGGATCGTCATGTCGCCGATGACCCGGCTGCGCTCGCTGCCGGACGGCTCGCCGACCGATGCCGTCGCCGACTATTACGCCCAGCGCGCGACGGCCGGGCTCATCGTCACCGAGGGCATCTGGCCGCACTCGACCGGCCAGAGCGAAGCGTGGGTCCCCGGATTGCAGACGCCCGCGCATGTCGCGGCGTGGCGGCGGGTCACCGAGGCCGTGCACGCGCGCGGCGGGCGGATCTTCGCGCAGCTCATGCACGGCGGACGCAAGGGTCATCCGCTCGCCCGGATCGATGGTTCCTGGCCCGCGGGACCGTCGGCGGTGGTGGACGACGACCGGGTGCATCTGATCGACGGCAGCAAGGCCGACCCGATCACGCCCGCCGCGCTCGACCGCGCCGGCATCGAGGCCGCCGTGCGGCACTACGCCGCCGCCGCACGCAATGCCGTGGCGGCGGGCTTCGACGGTGTCGAGATCCACGCTGCCAACAGCTATCTGCCGCACCAGTTCCTGGCCGACAACACCAACCTGCGCGACGACGAGTACGGGGGTTCGATCGTCAACCGCATGCGGCTTCCTCTCGCCGTGGTGGACGCGGTGACCGACGCCATCGGCGCCGAGTACACCGCGATCCGGCTCTCCCCGGGCAACCCGCAGTTCAACATGTCCGAGGCCGACCCGGCTCCGCTCTACCGCGCCCTCGTCACCGAACTCGACCGACGCGGCCTGGCCTACCTGCACCTCACCGACAACGACCACTACCCCGCGCTGCGCGATCTGCGCCCGCGCTGGCACGGCACACTCATCGCGAACATCGGCGAGAACCGTGCGCCGACCACCGCGGCGGGCGCGGAGGCGACGCTGGGCGCCGGCCTCGCCGACCTGGTCTCCTTCGGCAGGCCGTTCATCGCCAACCCCGATCTCGTGCACCGCATCCGCTACGACCTACCGCTGGCCCCCATTCGCGAAGAGTTCCTGTACGGCCGCACCGCCGAGGGCTACAGCGACTATCCGAACTGGACGGCGGCCGAATTGGTGCGCGACTGACTCGTCGCTCTCGAGGATTGGGCGGTCCTCGGCAGCGCCACCCGGCGACTCGCGCTCGGAGGCCGTGCACGGTGCCGGGCCGGACGCCGCGATTCCGGCATCCGGCTCGGCGATCGGCGGCCGCTGTTCACGAGTCGCCTTTGCGCGAACCGGCACTGTGGAACACCGGGCGAGCCGCTCGAGTTCGCGGGCGCGGTGCGGAACGTTCCATGCTCAATCCTTCAGTGCGCCTCGGATCGAGGTGGCGAGATAGTCCAGGTCTTCCCGCCGCGGACTGGTCGGACGGCCGCGCAGGCCGAAACCGTCGCCGGGAGTCCGCGGGATGACGTGCAAGTGCACGTGAAACACCTCCTGCCCGGCCGTCACCCCGTCCGCGAGAAAGAAATTGACGCCGTCGCACCCGACCTCACTGGTCCGCAGCGCCGCCGCGAGCCGCTGTCCCACCTGGAACAGCTTCCCCCCGACGACCGGATCGAGCTCCGCCAGACTGCGCGCCGCCACCTTCGGCACCACCAGCAGATGCCCCGGCGTCATCGGCCGAATGTCCATGAACGCCAGGACATCGTCGTCCTCGTAGACCTTGCTCGACGGCGCCCGCCCGGCGACGATATCGGCGAAAATCGTGTACGGATTCACGACCCGCAGCCTATGCGGTCACCTGTTGTGTTCGGGCTACGCAATCACGTAGCCCCGAACACAACACGTGCGGTACCATCGAATCAGCTCCTGGCAGTAGCTGGGAGAAGTGGACCCGGCTCTTCACCGGACGGTGGGCAGTCGGGTTTCGCGCTGTTCGGGGTGGTCTCCGACAGCAACCACGGCCCGCACCAGTGGGGTCACCATCGCCTTCCAGTTCCCACCCGCGCCGAATGCCCAGGCGATGGCATCGGAAAGCGTGGAAAGGCACGGGGGGACGATACCGGCCCCCGACCAGGCCGACGAGCGATGTCGTCGCGAAAGGCGCAGTCCCGCTACAGGATCGGCGACGGCGAGTACCGCGCCGCGTCCGGGTACCGGTCGACCAGTTTCTGCACTTGGCCGATGACATCGGCGACCTGGGCTTCGGCCGCGCCGACGAAGACGGACTTGTCGGCCAGTGCCGCGTCGAGGGCAGGGCGATCGAGGGGCAGGCGCGCGTCGGCGGCGAGGCGATCCAGGAGATCGGGTTCGCGCCCCTGCTCGCGCATGGCCAGGGCGACCGCGACGGCGTGCTCCTTGATGACCTCGTGCGCGGTCTCGCGGCCGACACCGGTGCGGACGGCCGCCATGAGGATGCGGGTGGTGGCGAGGAAGGGCAGGTACCGGTCCAGTTCGCGGGCGATCACCGCCGGATAGGCGCCGAACTCGGCCAGCACCGTGAGGAAGGTTTCCATCATCCCGTCGATGGCGAAGAACGCGTCCGGCAGCGCGACGCGGCGGACCACCGAGCAGAACACGTCGCCCTCGTTCCACTGCGCGCCCGCCAGCTCGGCGGCCATCGAGGCGTAACCGCGCAGCACCACCTGCAGGCCGTTGACCCGCTCGCAGGAGCGGGTGTTCATCTTGTGCGGCATCGCCGAGCTGCCTACCTGTCCGGGCTGGAAGCCCTCGGTGACCAGCTCGTGCCCGGCCATCAGCCGGATGGTGTGCGCGAACGAGGACGGACCCGCGCCCACCTGCACCAGGGTGGAGAGCACGTCGTGATCCAGCGAGCGCGGGTAGACCTGGCCCACGCTGGTGAGCACGGTGGCGAAACCCAGGTGCCTGGCCACCTGCTGCTCCAGCCGGGCGAGCTTGGCGGGGTCGCCGCCGAGCAGGTCGAGCATGTCCTGCGCGGTACCCATCGGACCCTTGATTCCGCGCAGCGGATAGCGGTCGATCAGCTCACGCAGCCGGGTCAGCGCGATCAGCAATTCGTCGGCGGCCGAGGCGAACCGCTTCCCGAGCGTGGTGGCCTGCGCCGCGACGTTGTGCGAGCGGCCCGCCATCACGAGCGCCTGGTATTCGGCGGCGCGCTCGGCCAGCCGCGCGGCGATCGCGACGCCGTGCGCGTGCACGTGCTCGAGCGAGAGCCGGATCTGCAACTGTTCCACGTTCTCGGTGAGGTCGCGGCTGGTCATGCCCTTGTGCACGTGCTCGTGCCCGGCCAGCGCGTTGAACTCCTCGATGCGCGCCTTCACGTCGTGCCGGGTGACCCGCTCGCGTTCGGCGATGGAGGCGAGGTCCACCTCGTCGAGCACCCGCTCATAGTCGGCGACCACTCCCTCGGGCACATCGACGCCCAGTTCCGCCTGGGCCCGCAGCACCTCCAGCCACAGCCGCCGCTCCAGCACGATCTTGTGCTCCGGCGACCACAAGTGCACCAGCTCGGGACTGGCGTAACGGGTGGCCAGGACATTGGGGACGATGCTCACGTCCGGTCAGTCTAGTGCTCGGTAACGATCCACTTGCTGGGGCGTGGCACGCACGGGGCCGTCCGTGGTCGCGTAGGCCGCATCGGGGGGCGTGCCCCGGGCCGGAGGCGCGACTATGTCGATCACTTCCAGCAACGCGCCGCGGGCCATCCGCCGCGGCTCCGGGTCCATCTCGGTGAGCGCGGCGACCACGGCGCCGTCCACCACCGCGACCAGCCTGCGCAACTGCTCCGGCCGCACCATCCGGTCGGAGCGGCGCAGCACGTCGGCCAGCAACTCGTCCAGCTGGGCGCGCAGCCGCAGCTGGACTTCGCGCAGCTCCGGGTGCCGCGCCGAGGCGACCGAGCGCTCGTAGCGGGCGATGAGCTGCCCCCGCGCGCCTTCGTCGGGGCCGTCACTGCCCACGAGCAGATCGAGCACCAGGTCGACGGTCGCCTCCGCGCCGCGGCGGCGGTGGCTCACTTCGCCGACTCGCCTGCGCATCGCGTCCAGTTCGGCCATGCCGCTGAACTCGACCGCCCGGGCGATCAGGTCGTCCAGGGATTCGAAGTAGTAGGTGGTCGACGCCAGGGGCAGATCAGCGCGCGTCGCAACCGAACGGTGCCGCACCGCCTCGAACCCGCCTTCGAGCAGGAGCTCGGCAGCGGCGGCTATCAAAGCCTGGCGACGCCGTTCGCCTTTCGGGGTCGTCGCGGTGATCACCGTGCCATCGTGCCAGTCGTCATCAGTTCTTCCAGGGGAAATCGGCGAGGAAAAGCAACCATCGTTGTTTTACCGCATCCGCGCGGCCAGGGTGCCGAACTGCGAAAAGTTGTTGCCGGACGGGTCTTTCAAACGGCGAGATAGTGCCCTAGACGCAGCAGCGCCGCCTCGATGTCCGCGGTCGCTCCGGCGAACGAGAAGCGGACCGTGCGGTGTCCGTTGACGGTGTCGAAATCGACCCCCGGTGCGAGCGCGACACCGGTGTGCCGCAGCACGTCGGCGCACCAAGCGCGAGAATCGTCGGTGAGGTGACCGATGTCGGCGTAGGCGTAGAAAGCGCCGTCGGCCGGGGCGAGGTCGGTGATGCCCAATTTCGGCAGCCCGTCCAGCAGCAATCGCCGGTTCACCGCATAGCGCCGGACGTGCCCGTCGAGTTCCTCCTTCGCCTCCGCGCCGAACGCGTGCAGCGCCGCGTACTGCGAGATGGCGGGCGGGCAGACGGTCAGGTTCGAGGCCAGGCGCTGCAACGCGGGCCGCAGCCCGCTCGGCACCAGCATCCAGCCCAGCCGCCAGCCCGTCATGGAGAAGTACTTGGAGACCGAGCCGATCACCACCGATTCCCGCGAGGTCTCCCAGGCCGATGAGGTCGCGCTGTCGGCGCCCGCGCTGTCGTAGGTGATGCCGTGGTAGATCTCGTCGGAGATGAGCAGGGTGCCGTGCTCCTCGCACCATCGGGCGAGCGCGGCGAGTTCCGCGGGCGCGATCATGGTGCCGGTCGGGTTGGCGGGGCTGGCCACCACCAGACCGGCGGGCGGCTCGGGCAGCGCCTCGAGCATGGCGACGGTGGGCTGGAATCTGGTCTGGGCGCCGCAGTCCAGCTCCAGCACACGGCAGCCGAGCGCGGCGAGCGTGTTGCGATAGGCCGGATAGCCGGGACGCGCGACCACGACGGTGTCCCCCGGGTCGAAGGCGGCGAGGAAGATCAGCGAGAACGCGCCGGACGAGCCGGTCGTCACGACCACGTCGTCCGGGTGGACCTGGTAACCATAGGTCTCGCGATGGTGCTCGGCGATCGCTTCGCGAATCGCGAGGATGCCGAAAGTCTCCGTGTAACCGAGCAATTCGGACTGGATGGCCAGTTCGGTCGCGCGCAGGACCGGCGCGGGCGCGGGTGTCGACGGTTGTCCCGCCGCGAGCACGAGCACATCACCGTGCGTCCGGGCGCGTTCCGCGGCGGCTTTCCACACATCCATCACGTAGAAAGGTGGAATGGTCGACCGGCGAGATTCTCTGGACACTCGACAGACGGTAGAGCACGCTTCACCGCACGGTCGCGGTTATGGTCTACCCGATGCTCGATAAGGCTCGACGAGACGGGCTCGACCGAGTGCGCGGAGTGGCCGGCATCGGCATCATTCCGCGCGATTGGCGCGCGCGCTCGCCGCGACCCCGAAGGCGGCTGCTCGGCGGCGACGAGATCGATCCGCGCGCCCTGTGGGCACGCCGCGGGCAGGTGTGGGAGCGCAGACCGGATCCTCGCGACCTGTGGCGGCGCAAACCCACCGGCGAGCAGGTGCTCGCGTTGGCGCGCAAGCACAAGGTGCTGCTGGCCGGGCTCGCCGTGACCTCGGTGTTCGCCGCGGGCGACACGTCGTTCGCCGGGATGGTCACCGATCGCACTCCGGCGCCGGATCGCGCCCAGCTCGTCGCCGTCGCGTACCCACCGCAGATGCAGAACACCCCGCCCTCGGTGACCAGATTGCTGAACGCGATCGCCAACGGCGAGCGGCTGCGGGAGCAGGCGGTGGTCGCGGCCGCCGCGCGCGCGACGCTCGAACGCGCGAAGGCCGAGGCGGCCGCCGCCGTCGCCGGCGAGCGTCAGCCGTGGATGACCGGCACCGCACCGGTGCAGCCCGGGGCGCTCGCGCCGGGCGGCAGGGGCTTCGCACTGCCCACGCGCGGCATCTTCACCTCGGGCTTCGGGTCCCGCTGGGGCACCTTCCACAACGGCATCGATATCGCGGGCCCGATCGGCACCCCGATCTACGCGGTCGCCGACGGTACAGTCATCGATGCCGGACCGGCGCAGGGCTTCGGCCTCTGGGTGCGGATCCGCCACGACGACGGCAGCATCACCGTCTACGGGCACATGTACGACTTCTTCGTCTCGGTCGGCGAACGGGTGCCCGCGGGAATGCAGATCGCCCGCATGGGCAACCGCGGCGACTCCACCGGCCCGCACCTGCACTTCGAGGTGATCGTCGGCGGACAGCACGTGGACCCGCAGCAGTGGCTGGCGATGCGCGGACTCACCTTCGGCTGAACGGCGGCGGCCGCCGAGCCGCGGAATCAGACCTCGATGCGGCCTTCGACGGCGGCCAGGCCGATGTCCGTGCGGTAGTGGCTGCCCGGCAGTTTGATCGCGGCGATGCGCTCGTAGGCGCGGGTGCGGGCCTCGGCGAGGTCGGCGCCGACGCCGACCACGTTCAGCACCCGTCCGCCCGCGGAGACCAGGGCCCCGTCCTCGCGCTGCGTGGTGCCCGCGTGCAGCACCGTCGCGGTTTCGTCGGACGCGCCCTCGCCCGCACCCGAGATCGCGTCGCCCAGGCGCGGGCGGCCCGGGTAGTTCTCGGCGGCGAGCACCACGGTGACCGCGGCGCCGTCGCGCCAGCGCGGCGGCTCGACCTGCGCCAGCGTGCCGGTGGCGGTGGCGTGCAGCAGCTCGCCGAGCGGGCTGTCCAGCAACGCCAGCACCGCTTGCGTCTCGGGATCGCCGAAGCGGCAGTTGAACTCGACCACGGCGGGGCCGGCCGCGCCGATCGCCAGCCCGGCGTACAGCAGGCCGGAGAAACCGCTGCCCCGCCGCACCAGTTCGGCGGCGACGGGCTGCACCACGTCCTCGACGATCGCGGTGAGGGTCTCCCCGGGCAGCCAGGGCAGCGGCGTGTAGGCGCCCATGCCGCCGGTGTTGGGCCCGGTGTCGCCGTCACCGACGCGTTTGTGGTCCTGCGCAGGCAGCAGCGGAACCACCGTCTCGCCGTCGACCAGGCAGAACAGCGAGACTTCCGGGCCGTCCAGGAACGATTCCAGCAGCACCGGGTGGCCCTGCTCGAGCAGTTCGGCCCCGTGCTCGCGCGCGGCGGAACGGTCCGCGGTCACCACCACGCCTTTGCCCGCGGCGAGTCCGTCGTCCTTCACCACCCAGGTGGGACCGAAGCGGTCCAGCGCGTCGTCCAGCTCGGCCGGGTTGTCCACCACTTCGCTGTGCGCGGTGCGCACGCCCGCAGCGGCCATCACATCCTTGGCGAACGCTTTGGAGCCCTCGATCCGGGCGGCCGCGGCCGACGGCCCGAAGCACGGGATGCCCGCCACCCGCAGCGCGTCGGCGACGCCGAGCACCAGCGGGACCTCGGGGCCGATCACCACCAGGTCGGCGTCCACCTCGGTGGCCAACGCGACCACGTCCTCGGCGGCGCACGGGTCGACCGGGCGGACCTGCGCGTGCTGGGCGATCCCCGCGTTGCCGGGCGCGGCGAAGAGCGCGGTCACCGCGGGGTCCCGGCGCAGCGCCAGGACGAGGGCATGTTCACGGGCTCCGGAACCGATGACGAGTACACGCACGGCAGACAGCCTAAACGAGCCGTTCGGCGGGATCGCCGCTGCCGGTGCGCACGAAGGGGATGATGAATGGGGACAACCGATGTGGCGGCACTTCCCTCACCTTGGGGCCTGACCACTCGTGCCGCCGGAGCACCCGAAGGAAGTGCTGAGATGGGTCTGATCGACGGACTGATGGGCAACGCCGGCCGGATCGATCCGGGGCAGGCGCAACAGGAGTACGCCAAGCTCCTCGGCAACGGAGAGCAGGTGTATGCCGCATACCTGCTGGTCCGCGACGCGATGCTGTTCACGAATCGCCGCCTGATCCTGATCGACAAGCAGGGCGTCACCGGCCGGAAGGTGAGCTACCACAGCGTTCCCTATCGGGCGATCACCCACTTCTCGGTGGAGACCGCGGGCACCTTCGATCTGGACGCCGAGTTGGCCATCTGGATCGCGGGCACCGCGGAACCGCTGCTGAAGCGGTTCAACCGGCAGGTGGACATCTACGAGGTGCAAGGCATCCTGTCGCACTTCGTCGCGGTGTAGCGCGCGGCCGGCGCCGCGGCGCACGGACCCGTCTACGCTGCGGGACATGGCTTCTGTCTTCAGCGCGATCATCGCCGGTCAGCTCCCGGGCCGTTTCGTCTGGGAGGACGACGAGTTCGTCGGTTTCCTCACCATCGCCCCGGTCACCCCTGGTCACACGCTCGTGGTGCCCCGCAAGGAGATCGACCAGTGGCAGGACATCGACGCCGACACCTTCGCCCGGCTGACCGCCGTCGCCCAGAAGATCGGCCAGGCCGTGCGCGCGGCGTGGGACGCGCCGCGCGCCGGTCTGCTGATCGCGGGTCTGGAAGTGCCGCACCTGCACGTGCACGTGTTCCCGGCCTTCGCGCTCGGTGACTTCGACATCTCCGGCGCCGATCCGAACCCGAGCCCGGAGTCCCTGGACGAGGCCCAGACCAAGATCAAGCAGGCGCTGCGCGACCTCGGCTACGGCGCCAACGTCCCCGGCTGAGCCGCCTCTCCGGGTATTCAGGCCGTACGAGTTGGGTGGCGGTGGATGTGCGTTCAGGTCCTGCGTTGGGTGCGACGTGTGTTCTGGGCGTACCCAAGGAGTTACCCATGTTCGTGCGAGATCAGTTGTCGCCTCGATCGTGTGGGTTCCGGCCGCTTGTCGCGGTCGGACCCTTGGTGTCCATTTCTATCGCGGTCAGCTCGCTACGTCGTGCAGGGGTGTATCGACTCCGCCGACCGCTACCGTGGCCAGCGTCTGGCTCGGGGTCCAATAGATCCGGCCGTGCTCGAAGTCCTGGTAGGTGCCGGTGTCCCAGGGGATCTCGTCGGTCGTCGGCCAGCCCAGCGGGCCGTTCTCGAAACCCGAGCGGTTCCAGCGGTCGCGGATCGCGCCGTGCACCCAGCACACGGTGTCGCTCGTCTGCCGCCGGTAGAGCGCGCCGCCCTGGAAACCTTGCACCTCACCCGCGGTCTGGCCGTCCGGACCGGGTAAGAGGGCGCGATCGGTGATCGGATATCCGAGCGGACCGGCCTCCCAGCCCAATGCCTCGAACTTTCCCCACAGCGTCTCCGGGATGGCGTGCGCACCCGTGTCCGGATGCCAGTAGATGTACCCGTGCTCGAACTGGGCGAAGCGGCCGGCACCGTCAGGCGTGGCGATCTCACCCGCCGTGATCCGGCCGCCCAGCCATGGATTCGCGGCCGCGCAATCATTGATCGCGTTCGGCTCCGACCCGGTGGGCCCGCCGGTGGCGAAAGCGCGCACGTCGTCGGCGAAAACGTCCCAGGGGAAATTCGGTCCCACGTCGGTGTGCGTGCCGATGCGGAGACACTCGGTGACGTACTTGTGGTCGGAGATTCCCTGCCGCCGCTGGTAAGGCGGCGCGATGACATACGTGTCGAACCCGTACTTACGCGCGTCCTGCACCGCGAGCCAGGCCGCGATCCTGATGTCGTCGCGGATGCGCAGCCAGTCGTCCCGGCTCCACGCGACGCGGCTGCCCGCGAAGCAGAGGTTGATCGTGAACGAGTTCGCGTCCAGCACCGACCAGCTGGCCAGATCGGTGTCCACCACGTCGACCACCACGCGGTCGCGCACGGTGTAGTGATAGCTCACCCCGTTCGCCGGATTGTTGAGATAGTTGGCCAGGCTTTCAGCCGTTCCGTTGCCTTCCTGGGTGTGCAGCAGAAAGTTCTCGATGCGCGCACCGTGACGGCTGGACGCGGAGTCGCCCATGCGGTCCAATTCGACGTATTCCGGCTTCTGCACGGCTCCCCCTGGATTCGACAGAGCCTTCGACCACTGGCCGTAGTCGTCGGCGAGGACTTTGTTGACATCGACGACGACGCCGGCCACTCGGTCGCGGTCGATGCGGATCTGATGGATGTGCGCGGCCGGATGGTCGCCGTTGATCGAGGAATCGCCGGACCAGTTGTGTTGCCAGAACCAACTGGCGACGCCGTCCTCGAGCGCCCAGTCGATGCACCGGGCATTGCCGTACATACCGGTCCATTCCAACCCGACGACCGACGCCCAGCCGCGCAGAAACGGGGCGATGAGCGAATTCCACTCCGCCAGCGTCGGATTGGCGTCGACCGGGGCATACAGCGGACGAAAGCCGGGTCCGCCTGCCGCGAAGTGGTAATCGAGCGCGATCCGCGCATGACGCACGCCCGCGGCGTAACCGCCTTTCCAGTCCGCCGTCTCCCCTTTGCCGTACTGGTAATTGGTCACTATCTCGAGCCCGATGGCGCGCAATCGGTCGCAATACTCCCGCCGCAGCGGCTTCGCACCGAAATTCGTGCCCGGACGGGAATCACTGAAGTAGCCGATGACGCCCGCGTATCCGGCGTCCTTGATCGCTTGCGGCTCGATGAGCGCCGCGGAGAAGTCGATCAACTCAGTCATCGCGCACCCCCTGGGTCGTACGAGCCCGCGCAACGGTCGGCAGCAACGCGTTGAATTCGTACATCTCAGTAACTTTCGGCAGATGGTGAACCCGACAGAGCTAGAGTCGCCCGAATGTGCGCGAAGTATGCCCACATGTCTGGTTTGTAGCCCATCCGGTGTTTGCGCGTGACCTGATCCGGTTCATCACGAGACCTGTTTGCGCACACCAGACTACAAACGGACTCGTAGCCGAAAACATGCTCGTCAGTCGGTAATCAGATCTGCTGATCGTTCGCCATCGACCGTCATACTGGTCGGCCGCTTCCCGGAGCCGTTCCCACCGGACCGCATTGTCGAAGTTCCCTGTTGCCGGGCCAGATCCGAACCGGACGCATTCGGAGGCGTTCACCGTACATCGGTGACAGCTGTTTCCGGCCGCCGGCCGCATCGGTGTACTCCGGCCACATCGGCCAGCACCCGATGGCGACCGGACCACCTGCTCCTGTCCAGGCCCTGGAGCGACCGCGCACCAGCCGACCCGATCCCGCGCAGCCTCGCCGCTACCACCCTCGGGGAGGACGAACCACCCGGCATCCTCGAGCTCGCCCCCGAGGCCCACGGCCTCGACCACTGAGCGAATACACGCGCAGTGGCCGGTGAGTTCCTGCCGGATCGAAACCGACGACCGCGCGCATACGACATCGGCCACGGCCGATATCCGTGAGCCGCACACGCGCAGCAACTCCATTGAACCCGCGTCAAGGGTGCATTGACGACCGCTCGCTTACAACACCGAGCACGGCCTCTACCACTGAGCTACACGCCCAGCAACCAGACGGAGCCCCCTGTCAGGATTGAACTGACGACCGCTCGCTTACAACACCGAGCACGGCCTCTACCACTGAGCTACACGCCCAGCAACCAGACGGAGCCCCCTGTCAGGATTGAACTGACGACCGCTCGCTTACAAGGCGAGTGCTCTACCACTGAGCTAAGGAGGCGGGAAAGCGGTTGTCATCATAGCCCGGTACGGCGTCCGCCTCACAACGGAATGCGCGTTCGACGCCGAACGCGACCGTACCGGCCCGACAACCGCTTTTCGAGCGAAGCGAGATCGAGCTTGCGCTGCTCGCGGCTCGACTCGCGGCCGAGTGGCCGCCGCGCGACGCGGGTCGCGATCGGCGGTCACTCGGACGCGAGCTGTCAGGCGGCCGCGAACACGCCGCGCCGAGGGCGCGACGGATCAGACAGAGCCCTGACGGGCCGCGTCGTCCGCGGCCATGGCGTCACGCAAGCTCTTCGGACGCATGTCGGTCCAGTTCTTCTCCACGTACTCGACACAGGCGGCGCGGCTGTCCTCGCCGAACACGACTCGCCATCCGGCTGGAACCTCTGCGAAGGCCGGCCACAAAGAGTGCTGTTCTTCGTCGTTGACCAGGACGAAGAAGCGGCCGTCTTCATCATCGAAGGGGTTGGTGCTCAATTTCACCTCACTGGATACTGGCGCTATGTACGGGATCGCTCCTGGTTCACCCGGCGCCGGGTTGCTGCCAACCCCTGGCGCCGAGAGACCCCGAGCGTTGTTTCGACACTAGCAAGCAAGACGTTACGCCTGGGTGGTTACCTACGCTGTCACCCCCGCCGACGCGCAATCAGCCCGCAAAGAAGTCCAGAAGAATCTTGTTGACCGCCTCCGGCCGTTCCAAATATCCGAAATGCCCGGCGTCCGGTATCTCCTGGTACCGCGCACCCGGAATGACCTCGGCGATCTCCCTGGACAGATACGGCGGAATCATCCGGTCGTCGGCGAATCCGATCGAGAGACACGGCACGCGGATGCCCCGGTAGGCCTGCACCCGGTCGAAATCGTGGTCCATCCTGCGCTGCGCTCGAATGCCGGGCGGGACCGGCCCGCCGGTGAACTCGAACAGGTCGAGCCAGTCGCGCGCGGCGTTCGGTTCGGCCATGGTGGCGGGCGAGAGGTTCATGACCGCGGTGATCGCGGCCTCGTATTTGGGCGGCAATTTCACCCCCGCGGCGTCGAGTTCGTGCTCGCCGAGCGACAGCGTCTTCTGGAACTGGTCCAGCCGTCCGTGTCCGGCCATGAACACCGCCTTGCGCACCAGGTCCGGGCGGGCCAGCGCCAGTTCCTGGGCCACACGCGCGCCCATCGAGGTGCCCACCACCAGCGCGGGGCCCTCGTCGAGGAACTCGATCAGGGCGGCGGTGTCGGCGACCAGCTCGTCGATGGTCATGCCGGAGGCCGCCTCGAACGACGGCGCGATCCCGCGGTTGTCGAACGTGCAGACCCGGTAACCGGCCGCGACCAGGGCCGGAACCTGGTGCAGCTCCCACACCCGGCCGGGACTGCCGGTGCCCATGATCATGACCACGAGCGGCGCGGAGCCCTTGGCGCGGTCACCCTTCACCTGATAGTTGAGGGAAATCCCGTTCACCGTGGCCAGCGGCATGTCGACCCTTTCGTGAGGTTGGTGCTGCGTTCCCCACGGTATAGGGACCGGCGGGGAAGATGCACCGACCGGGGTGCCTCGGCGGCCTCGTACCGCGCTTCGGCCAACGCCCCGGCGAGTGCACCTCCCAGCGTCGCATACCATTGACTTTTCGCAGGGCAAGAGCGCACTGAGCCGGGAGGACTTGACGATGGCCGCGAAGGGCAGCGCGAACGACATTGCGGACGAGGATCTGGAACCGCTCGCCGACGAAACCGCGCGTCAGGCGCAGCGAGTGGTCGCCGCTTACGCCGAGGACGCCGACGAATGCCGGATGTTGTTGTCCATGTTGGGTATTGGACCGAACGCTCGAGGCGAATAACCTCGTTCTCGACGCCAACGGCGACGTCGACTACACAACTCCAGCGGGATACAGCAACGCGCAAAGGATGCGTGAGTGGACCAGATGAATCCGTCCGACGACTCCGAGCACGCCAGAGAGACCTCGACTGCTGACGCCGCGGCGGAGAACACCGGCTCCGGTTTCGTCGTCGTCGCCAACCGGCTCCCCGTCGACCTGGAACGGCTGCCCGACGGCAGCACCCGGTGGAAGCGCAGCCCGGGCGGTCTGGTGACCGCGCTGGAATCGGTCCTGCGCAACAACAAGGGAGCGTGGGTCGGCTGGGCTGGCGTCCCCAACGTCGACGTGGACCCGATCATCGAGGACGGTCTCGAACTGCATCCGGTCCCGTTGTCCGCCGACGAGGTGGCCGACTACTACGAAGGCTTCTCCAACGGGACGCTGTGGCCGCTGTATCACGACGTGATCGTGCGGCCGGTCTACGACCGCAAGTGGTGGAGCGCCTACGTCACGGTGAACCGGCGTTTCGCCGAGGCCACCGCCAAGGTCGCCGCCGAGGGCGCGACCGTATGGGTACAGGACTACCAGCTGCAGCTGGTGCCCAAGATGCTGCGCATGCTGCGTCCGGATCTGACCATCGGGTTCTTCCTGCACATCCCGTTCCCGCCGGTCGAGCTTTTCATGCAGATGCCGTGGCGCACGGAGATCGTGGAGGGCCTGCTCGGCGCCGATCTCATCGGCTTCCACCTGCCCGGCGGCGCGCAGAACTTCCTCTATCTGGCTCGCAGACTGGCCGGTCAGCCCACGTCGCGCGGGTCGGTCGGGGTCCGTTCCAAGCTCGGCGTCGTCCAGGTCGGATTCCGCACGGTGCGCGTCGGCGCGTTCCCGATCTCGATCGCCTCCGCCGAACTGGACGAGCACTCCAGGCGCCGTTCGGTGCGCGAGCGCGCCGCCAAGATCCGGGCCGAGCTGGGCAACCCGAAGAATATCTTGCTCGGAGTGGACCGGCTGGACTACACCAAAGGCATCGACATCCGTCTCAACGCGCTCGAGGAGCTGCTGCTGGAGGGCCGGATCGATCCCTCCGAGACGGTGATGATCCAGCTGGCCACCCCCAGTCGCGAGCGGGTGGAAAGCTACATCCAGATGCGGGGCGACATCGAACGCCAGGTCGGCCGCATCAACGGCGAGTTCGCCCGGGTCGGCTATCCGGTGGTGCACTACCTGCACCGCCCGATCCCGCGCGACGAACTGGTGGCGTTCTTCGTAGCCGCCGACGTGATGCTGGTGACGCCGTTGCGCGACGGCATGAATCTCGTCGCCAAGGAGTACGTCGCGTGTCACAGCGGGCTCAACGGCGCCTTGGTGCTGAGCGAGTTCACGGGCGCGGCGGCCGAGCTGCGGCAGGCGTATCTGTGCAACCCGCACGACCTCGACGACGTGAAGGACGCCATCGTCGCGGCGCTGGAAGACGAGCGCGACGTCAAACGCAGGCGGATGCGTTCGCTGCGCAGGCAGGTACTGGCCCACGACGTGGACCGCTGGGCGCGCGCCTTCCTCGACGCGCTGGCGCAAGACCAGGTCGCAGGCAGCGCGTTGCTGACCGACGACGACGTGTACCCCGAGGACCGCGAGCGCTGAAACCGGCGCTCACAGGAACCACCCAGCTTCGGTCCAGGAAGTTCGCAGCCGGATGGCGGACCATGAAGCCATGAGTGGTGCGCCCGTGCGGCAGACGCCGGAGGCCAGAATCCTGGTGGTCGACGACGAGCCGATGATCGTCGAACTGCTCGCGGTGAGCCTGCGCTACCAGGGCTTCGAAGTGGACACCGCGGCCGACGGCGCGCAGGCGCTGGACAAGGCGCGCAGCTTCCGTCCGCAGGCGCTGATCATGGACGTGATGATGCCCGGCATGGACGGGTTCGGCCTGCTGCGCCGGCTGCGAGCGGACGGCGTCGACGCGCCCGTGTTGTTCCTGACCGCGCGCGACGACGTGCAGGACAAGGTCACCGGCCTCACCCTGGGCGCCGACGACTACGTCACCAAGCCGTTCAGCCTGGAAGAGGTCGTGGCCCGGCTGCGGGTCATCCTGCGCCGCGCGGGGCACGCCGCGCCGCAGCGGGAGAGTTCGCGCATCCGCTTCGAGGACATCGAACTCGACGACGACACCCACGAGGTGTGGAAAGCGGGCGAGCCGGTCGCGCTGTCGCCGACCGAGTTCACGCTGCTGCGCTACTTCATGGTCAACGCGGGCACCGTGCTGAGCAAGCCGCGCATCCTCGACCACGTCTGGCGCTACGACTTCGGCGGCGAGGTCGGCGTGGTGGAGACCTACGTCTCCTACTTGCGCAAAAAGGTCGACACCGGCGATACCCGGCTGATCCACACTCTGCGCGGCGTCGGCTACGTGATGCGCGCGCCTCATCGCAAGAGCGCTACATGAACCCGGGCCGGCTCGCCACGGCGCGTGCAAAGGTCTCCGGCCTGCTTTCCGCCGTTCCGCTGCGCGTGACGCTGATGGTTCTGCTGGTGCTCACGGCGGGGCTCGGCTTGCTCGTCTCCGGCATGGTCGTCACCTCGGCCCTGGATCAGCAGCTGACCGACCGCACCGACCAGCAGTTGCGCGACGGCGCGCGGGAATGGTCGAGACGCCCGCCGCCCCCTCCGGTGCTGCCGCCCGACCCGCGCCACGCCTCGAGCCAGTTCTACGTGCGCTCCATGCGCTCCGACGGTCGCGTGTTCCTCATCCCGGCGTTCGCCGAGGACTCCGAGCCTGCCCTGCCCGCGACCCCGCCATCCGGCCCGTACACCGTCGATTCCGCGAACGGCGGGCCGATCCGGTGGCGTGTGCTGACAACTCGCACACCGGACGGCACCACGACGGTGGCGCTGCCCCTCACCCAGAACACCGACACGGTACACCGGCTGGTGATGCTCGAGCTGATCGTCGGGGCGGTCGTCCTGGCGGTGCTGGCGGTGCTCGCCTACTTCGTGGTGCGGCGCAGCCTGCGGCCGCTGCGGCGGGTGGAGAGCACAGCCGCGGCCATCGCCCGTGGCGATCTGCACCGCCGGGTCCCGGTGCGCAACACCAACACGGAGGTAGACCGGCTGTCCAGGTCGCTGAACGGGATGCTGGCGCAGATCCAGCGCGCGTTCACCGCCACCGCCGCGTCCGAGGAGGCGGCGCGCCGGTCGGAGGAGCGGATGCGCCGGTTCATCGCCGACGCCAGCCACGAGCTGCGCACACCGCTGACCACGATCCGCGGGTTCGCCGAACTGTACCGCCAAGGCGCCACCGGCGATCCGGCGGCGTTCATGGACCGCATCGAGCGCGAATCGCAGCGAATGGGCGTGCTCGTGGAAGATCTGCTGATGCTCGCGCGGCTGGATGCGCAGCGTCCGCTGGAGCTCGGCCCGGTGGACCTGCTCGCTGTGGCCAGCGACGGAGTGCACAACGCGCGGGCAGTAGTGGCCGCGGGGCACTCCGACGGGCCCGTCCGCAGCATCGAGCTGAAGGTCGAGCCGGGCGAGGGGACGCTCGAGGTGATCGGCGACGAGGCGAGACTGCGCCAGGTGCTGGGCAATCTGCTGACCAACGCCCTCACGCACACCGCGCCCGACGCACAGGTGACGGTGCTCTTGCGGCCCGGCCCCGAGGACGTACTGCTCGAGGTGGCCGACACCGGCCCCGGCCTGCCACCGGAGGACGCCGAACACGTCTTCGAGCGCTTCTATCGCACCGACAGCTCACGCGCCCGCAGCAGCGGCGGCACCGGGCTGGGCTTGTCCATCGTGCAGGCGCTGGTGACCGCGCACGGCGGCGAAGTCGGCGTGCGCAGTTCGCCCGGCACCGGGACGACGTTCACCGTGCGGCTACCGCGCAAGCAGCCTGCGCAGGCGTCCTAGCGGACCACGGGTCGACGGTCAGACCGGGGTCACCGCCGAGACCAGCCAGTGCGAATCCGCTTTCGTCAGCGTGACTCGTACGCGACTGCCCGTGGTGGTGCCCTGCGGGGTGTCCTTGCTCGTCATCACCTGGTTGAGGAACAGCAGGACCTGCGCGTGCGAACGGTCGGCGGAGATGACACCGGCCGCCTGCGTGGTCGCGGTGACGGTGAGCTGCTTCTCCTTGGCGCCGGGCGCGATCTGCTTCTCGATCAGCGTCAGGTAGTCCGTGCGGAAATCACCGGTGAGGCTATCGGCGGACTTGGGCAGTTCGGTGTCCACGGTCTGCGGGTTGTAGGTGAACATGGCCTCGACGGTGCGTCCCGCCGTCGCGACTGCCTCCTTGCGGGACTGCTCGGCCTGCCGGTCGTCCCAGTAGCGGTAGCCGTTGACGCCGCCGACGACCGCGGCCGCGGCGACCACGACACCGAGCACCGCGAGCAGGATCCTGGCTCGAATTCCCTGACCGTTCATGCTGTGTCCTCTCCGGCATGAACGGAGCCCTCCGTGGTCACGCTCCGCTGCCGCCTCCGGGCCTGACCGTTCATGCTGTGTCCTCTCCGGCATGAACGGAGCCCTCCGTGGTCACGCTCCGCTGCCGCCTCGGGGGCTGACCGTTCATGCCCGTCATGCCACGAACTCCACGTCCGACACGGTCAGCCCGGAATCCCCGCGCGCGACGGTGACCCGGAACCGGTAGTACCTGGTCTGCGGCTCGGCCTGGCCCGCATTGGTCAGCGTCTGTTTGGCGGCGACCAGCACGCGCCCGGAACGATCGTCGTCGCTCTCCAGTGCGGCCTCGACGATCTCGCCGCTGGAAACCACTTTCGCCTGCTGCACGATGCTGGTGAACGGGTCGACCCGGCCGTCGAACTCGGTCTTGAACTCGCCCGAGGCCAGCGACAGGATCCGGTCGATGTCCTGCTTGGCCGAATCGGCGCGGATGGTGGTCAGGTTGACGATCGCCTGCCTGGCGGTCTCCACATATTCGGCGCGACGCTCGTCGCGCTGGTGCGCCGAGCGCATCGCGAGAGCCGAAAGGGTCGCGCCGCAGACGAGCGCTACGACCAGCAGCGCGGCGGCGGCCATCGCGAGAATGCGAGGAAGACCGCGGCCCTTGTCCGAGGCGGGCGTCTGCTCGGTGGACGCCGCTTCGGAGGCCCGCTCGGTCGCGGTTTTCGTCAAGGCGACCGTCGCCTCGCCCGCGCCGGCGGTCGAGCCGTCCCGGGCCGGTGCCGATGCGCCCGGGGTGTCCGGCTCGGTGGCTTCGGAACTCGACCCGTTGTCCGCGATGGCGGGTTCGGTCGCGCGGGCAGCGGAGACCTCGGCGGTCGCGGCCTGCGCACCAGCGGCTTTCGCGGTCTTCGCGCCAGTGGTGGTCGCGGTCTTCGCGCCAGCGGCTTTCGCGGCCTGCGCATCAGCGGCGGTCGCGGTCTTCGCATCAGTGGCGGTCGCGGTCTTGGCGCCGCCGCCGGTCTCGATCTCCTCGACCGGCGGCCCGGCCGAACGCACCGCACGCCGTCGCGTGCGGTGGCCTTCTCCGTTGCTCTCACTCATCGTTGCTGCTCCTCGAGCATCGCCTGCCAGCTCGACGGTACCGTGCCCGAACCGCTCGGTCCGATATCGCCCTGTCGGTACGTCCGACCGTCGGGGCCGATGTAAACGCCGCTGCCCGGGTCGTAGGCTCGGGCAGCGGCCGGCGTGCCGCTCCCGTAACTCGCCGGCGCGACGACGGGCGGCTCATCGGCGGGCGCTGCCGCGGGCGCCACCGGCTGCGGTGGCCCGAACGGGGGGTTGTTACCCAACGGAACGTACCCGGTCCGGCACATTTCCGGCGTCGGGGCGCGCACGCCGGGCACCTCGGCGCACGGTGTGTTGCGAATGCCGCGCACCGCCTCGGGGGCGTCCTGCGGCACCTTGCAGTACAGGCCCGAGGGCGTGTCCGGGGTGTCGAGCAAGCTCGGCGAGCGGCGCTGGTCCGGCGGGAGGAAGCCGGTCGTGCAGGCGGGCGGGTCGTTGACCAACGCCATGAAGTCGACCAGGGCTCCGTATTCGAGGGGGCCGCGTACCGCGGTGAGCAAGGCGGCGACCAGCGGCGGATACACCACCAGGATCTGTTCCAGTCCGGCGTGATACGTGACCGCGACCTGGCCGACGCTGACCAGGTTCGACAGCAGCAGCGGCAGCGTGGGACGCAGATCGTCGAACAGGTTGGTCACCCGCTGCATCGCGGACGGACCCTCGCGCAGGATGCCGCGCAACGCTGGATCGTGGCCGCGCAGCTGGTCGGTGACCGTCGCCAGATCGGCGGTCCAAGAGCGGATCGCGGCGTCCGAGCGGGTCTGGGTGTCCAGCAGCGGCCCGATCTGGTCGAGCAGTTGCTTCGTCGGTTCCGCGTTCGCCTGCGCTTCCTGTACCAGCAGCGACGCGGAGTCGATGAACCGCTGCAAGTCGGGTCCCGCACCGTTGAAGGCGACGAACGCCTCGTCGATCACCTGTTTCAGCCGGGTGTCCGCGACGCTCGACAGCAGCCGGTCGGCCTGGTCGAGCAGCGCGCCGACGTCTTGCGGCAGTTTGGTGCGCTCCACCGGGATCACGCTGCCGTCGCGCAGGTTTCCGCTCGTGCGGTTCTGCGCGGGCACGAGGTCGACGTATTGCTCGCCGACCGCGGAGACGCTGCGCACCCACGCGTCGACGTCGGAGGGGATCTTGTAGTCGCTGGCGATGGACAACTTCGCGTCCACGCCGACCGGCGTCAGCCGGACCTCCTTCACCACGCCGACGTTCGTGCCGCGATAGGCGACGTTGGCCGTCGGGTACAGACCACCGGTCGCGGCGAGCTGCACGGTGACCTCGTAGCGCCCGATGCCGAACATCGCGGGCAGCTTGACGTAAGTGCCGCCCATGACCACCAGGCCGATCACCGTCAGGATGGAGAAGATGATCAGCTGGGTACGGACGAACCGGGTGAGTTTCACTGCCCCGGGCCCCCTTCCGGCGCGGTATTGCCCGGCATGGGCACGGTCAACCCGGGAATGGCGGGAATGCCCGGAATCGGCGGCAGTCCCGGGATGGTCGGGGCGGGCTGGCCGGCCGGGGGCGGCGGCGCCTGCAACGGCCCGGTGGCCGGGTCGCCGTTCTGCGCGGCCGTACCGGGCGCGAAGCTGCCGAGCGCGCCTTCCACGCCGCCGAACCGTCCGCCCAGCGGCGTTCCGGTGAGGAAGTTGGAATCCAGTCGCTTGCCGGTGATGTCCACGGTCATGAACAGATTGAGGTAGTCGCCCTTGATCGCGTGATCCAGGTTCTTCATCGGGAACGGGAAGGTGGCCAGGATCTTCAGCGCTTCGGTCAGGTCGCTGCCGGTGTCCGACAGCGACTTCAGCACCGGCACGAGGCTGCGCAGGTTGGCCTTCAGGTCCTCGCCGCTCGCGTCGACGATGCGCCGCACGACGTCGCTCAGTTCGCCCAGCGCGGTGATCGCCCGGGTGATGTTCGCGCGGCGGTCGGCGAGCACGGTCAACGCCGGATGGATCTGCTCGATGGCCGCGGCCACCACGTCGCGCTGCTCGGCGAGCTGCCCGCCGAGCCGGTCCAGCCCGCTCATCGCGGCGATGATGTCGCCGGTCTGGCGGTCCAGGTTCGTGGTGAGCTCGTTCAGCTGTGGCAGCAGGTCCCGGATGGCCTCCTCCCGCCCGGTGAGGGCGGAGTTGAGTTCGTGGGTGATGGTCTCCAGCTGCGCGACGCCACCACCGTTGAGCACCACCGACAGCGAGGACAACACCTGCTCGGTGGTCGGGAAGGTCCCGGCCCGCCCCAGCGGAATGACGTCACCCGCCTGCAACTGCCCTTGCGGCGCCTGATCCGTCGGCTCGGCGAGTTCGAGATGGTTGGACCCCAGCAGACTGGTCTGCCCGATCTTGGCGACGGCGTTCGCGGGCAGGTGCACATCCGGGTTCAGCCGGACGGTGACCAGCGCATGCCAGTCCTCCACCTCGATCCCGGCGACCGTGCCGACCGTGACGTCGTGCACCCGCACCGGCGAATTCCGGGTCAGCGTGGTGACGTTGGGCATCTGGATACGGACTTCGTAGGAGCCCGGCCCGGTGCCCTCGGTCCCTGGCATCGGCAACGAGTTCAGTCCGTCCCACTGACAGCCGGAGACGCCGAGCGCCACCGCCAGCCCCGCCGCGACCGCGGCGGTCCGGCGCATCCGCCGGGTCGGCATCATCGCCCACCTCCTGTCAGGCCAGGAATGGCCAGACCGGCGAGACCCTGCGGCACGCTCACCGGCGCGGGCTGCGGCTGCTGCGGAGTCTGGTTCGCCACCCGCCCGGCCAGGCTGGGATCGGTGTACACCAGCTGGTCGGGGAAGGCGGTCACGCCACTGGCCGGGTTCGTCATGATCGGCACGTAGTTCATGCTCAGGCTGTTGATCACGGGCGCCAGGTACTGCGCGCACAGGTCGGCGCTGCGGTCGGCGTCGTTGGTCTCCAGCGCCCGGACCGAACCGCACAGGAAGCCGAGCGGGTCGGCCGGGTTGTTCAGCGCGATCGCGCCGGTCAGGGTGCCTTGGGCCGGTTTGTAGATCTGGTAGAAGTTCACCAGCGCGGTGGGGCCGGAGTGCAGGACGCGTTCGAGTTCCGGCCGCTTGTCGACCAGCACCTGGGTTGCGTCGGCCAGCCGCTGCACACCCTCGGTGAGTTCGGCGCCGCTGCCGTCGATGAACCGGCGCACGTCGACGATCGCCGCGTCCAGATTGTCCAGTCCCGCACCGAGGTCCGAGGAGACCCCGGCCAGCACCGACGACACCGACGCCAACCGTCCGCCGAACTGGACGATCTGCTCGTTGCTCGCCGACAGCACCTCGACGAACTTCTGCAGGTTGCGCACAGTGCCGAAGAGGTCGGTGCGACCGTCCGACAGCGTGCTCAAAGTAGCCGACAGCTCTCGCAACGTGTCGCGGAACCGCTGCCCGTTGCCGTCGAGGTTGTCGGCCGCGGTGTCGACGAAGCGGCCGAACGAGCCCTGCTTGTCGTCGCCGACCGGGCCGAGCGCGGTGGCCAGCTTGGACAGCTCGGCCTTGATGTCGTCCCACTCGACCGGCACCGCGGTGTGCTCGATCGGGATCACGCTGTCGTCGGCCAGCTTCGGTCCGCCGGTGTAGGCGGGGGCGAGCTGGACGAACCGCGCCGAGACCAGTGAAGGCGAGATGATCACCGCCTTGGGGTCGGCGGGGACGTCGACTCCGCGATTCAAGGTCATCGTCACCTTCACCCGGTCGGCGGCGGGCTCGATGGCGTCGATCCGGCCGACCTCGACGCCGAGCACCCGCACATCGTCGCCCGCGTACAGGCCGGACGTGGACGGGAAGTAGGCGGTGACCTTCGTGGTGCCGATGCGGGTGATGCCGTTCCACGCGACCGCGACCACGAGCGCCGCGACGACCACACCGGCCAGCACCAGCGCCCAGCGGGGCAGTTTCCGTACGACGTTCAGCATGCACATCCCTCCGGACGCGACTCCCCCGCCGTCGGAGCCGATCTGCCGACGGCTCGGGACGGGTGCGGGATGGACGGGTGATGCCCACTCATCGCGGCGGCTCCTGTGTCGCGGGTTCGATCGAGGGGGGCGGCGTGAGGTAGCTCTGCAGATCGTTCGGCAGGTGCTGCGGCCACACCAGCGCGTCCACCAGCGGCTGCAGCGTCTTGCTCGCGGCGTTGATCACGTACGCCTGGAAGTAGGGGCCGCTGCCGACCTGTTCGCCCAAGGCGGCGGCGAACGGGCCGAGCCCGTCCAGCGCGTCGGCGAGGTTCTGCTTGTTGCGCTGCAACAGCGCCAGCACCGAGTTGAGCTTGTCCAACGCGGGTTTGAGCTGCGCCTCGTTGTCGGCGACCAAACCGGACAACTGCTGGGCGAGTCCGTTGACGTAGACGATCAGCTGCCCGAGCGCGCTGCGCCGCCGATCCAGCTCACCGAGCAGCTCGTTGCCGTCAAGCAGCAGCGCGTTGATCTGGTTGCCGCGGTCGGCGAGGATCTTCGTGACGCTCTGCGCCCGCTTCAGCAGATCCGTCAGCGCCTGGTCGCGCGCGTTGATGCTGCGGGACAGCGCGGTGACGCCGTCGAGCGCCGAGCGCAACGGCGCGGGCGTGTCGGCGAAGGTGGCCGAGAGCGCGTCCAGGGTCTGGTCGACGCGGTCCAGGTCCAGGTCGTGCACCGTGCCCGCCAGTTCGCTCAGCGCCTCGTTCAGCGAATACGGCGAGGTGGTGCGCTCGAGCGGGATGGTGTCGTCGGTGCGCAGCGCTCCGGGGCCGGACGGCGTCACTTCCAGGGATTTGCGCCCGAGCACCGTGTTGGTCTTGATGGCCGCCGAGGTCTTCTCGCCCAGCACGATCGACTCGGCGAGGGTGAACCGCACGAGCACCTTCGCGCCGTCCAGGCTGACGTTCTCGACCCGCCCGGACCGCACGCCCGCGACCTGGACCGCGTCGCCGGGGAGCAGGCCGCCCGCGTCGGCGAAGTAGGCGGTGAACGTGGCGCCGGAACGGATGAACGGCAGCCGGTCGAATTGCAGGGCCGACAGCGCCACCGCCACCGCGAGCACGAGGCCGACGATGCCGATGGTGATGGCGGGTGATCGCTGCTCGTTCATCGGTTGTCCGCACACCTTCCGGTCGTCTGCGCCCCGGGCATGTTGATCTTCATCGTCTGGCCGTTCGGGCCGTCCACCAGGAAGTTCGTCGAGCAGACGTAGAGCTGGAGGAAGGATCCGTATGAGCCGATGCGGATCAGCTGGCGATAGGTCGACGGCAGCCGCTCCAGCACCCACTGCACCGTGTCGGACCCGGCGTCGAGATTGGTGGCCAAGCGGCCGGTCTGCTCGATGGTGCCCTGCAGATCGGGACGGGCCTGGGCGAGCAGGTCGGTCAGGTCGCCGGTGGCCCCGGCGATGCGCGGGAGCGCGTCGCCGATCTGATCCTTGTCGGCGGCCAACCCGCTGATCAGGCGCTGGAGCTCGGCGATGGTGGTGGCGAACTGGTCGCCGCGCTGATCGATCGTCTGCAACACCGTGTTCAAGTTGTTGATCACGCTGCCGATCAGCGCGTCCCGGTCGGCGAGCGTCTTGGCGAACGAACCGCCGCTGTTGAGCAGGGACACCAGCGTGCCGCCCTGGCCCTGGAAGATCTGCAGCAGCGCGTTGGTCAGGTCGTTCACCTGTCCCGGATCCAGGCCACGCAGCAGCGGCCGGAAACCGCCGAGCAACATGTCCAGATCGAGCGCGGGCGCGGTCTGCTCCTTGACGATGGTGCCGCCCGGCTGCAAGACCCGGTTCGAGCCCGGCCCCTCGGTCAGCTCGAGGTACCGGTCACCGACCAGGTTCTCGTATTTGATCGCCGCCCGGGTGCTGGTGAGCAGCCGGTACTTGCGGTCGACGTCGAACTCGACGTGCGCCAGATAGTCCTTGCCGACCCGCACCGACGTGACGGAGCCGACCGGCACGCCCGCGATGCGCACCTTCGCGCCGGGCAGCATGCCCGACGAGCTGGTGAACACGGCGTGATAGCCGTTCTCCCGCGCGAAGCGCATCTGGCTGAACACGACCGCCAAGCCGGCGAAGATCAGCGTCATCACCAGCGTGAAGACGGCCAGTTTGACGGTGGTCGCGGTGTTCTTCACGGGCGCGGCACCCCCGGTAGTCCGGCGAACAGGATCTGGAAGATCTTCGGCGGGTTCACACTCAGCGTCGTCGACGGCGTGTACACGTGGCCTTCCGAGGTGTCGGTGACGACATAGTTCGAGTGGCTGCCCGGCACCCGGTCCAGGATGCCCCCACATTGCGGGCCGCCGGTGGCGTTGACCTTGGGCAGATCCTCCGGATAGGTGTAGGGCTTCGCGCCGTACATGAAGCCGGTGTTCAGCGCGACGCCTTCCTGCAGGCCGCCGAAAACCGCCTCGCCCAACGGCAGCGCCTTGCCGAGGCCGCCGATCAGGCAGTACAACGCGGGCGCGTATTCGTCGAGCAGGCCGGTGGTCGGGCGCAGCAGATCCAGCGCCGTACCGAGCTGGTTCTCGTTGTCGCGCAACACCGATCCGGTGGTGTCGGCCAGGCCGGTGAGATTCACCAGGACGTTGTCCAGGCTGTCCTGTTCCTGGGCCAGGGTCCGGCTGGTGACCGTGAAGTTGTCCACCGTGCGCAACAGGTCGTTCACCGTGTCCGCGTACAGATCGGTGACCTGGCCGGTTTTCGCCAGATCCTGTTGCAGCGTCGGCAGATACGGGTTGATGTCGCGCAGGTAGGCGTCGCTCTGCTCGAGCAGTGCGCCCAGCTTCTCCCCGCGGCCCTGCAACGCGGTGCCGAGCGCGGACAGCGTCGCGTTCAGCTTTTCCGGCTCGATCTTGGCCAGCACGTCGGACAGGTGCTGGAACAGCGTGTTGAACTCGACGGTCACCCGTTGGGCGGTGACGACCGCGCCCGGTTGCAGCGACGTGGTCGAGGGCTGCTGCGGAACGATGAATTTGACGTACTTCGCGCCGAACACGGTGGTGGACCTGATGTCGACGTCCGCGTTGGACGGCACCAGCTTCAACAGCTCCGGATCGAGTGCCAGCTTCAGCCGGGCGCCCTCGTCGGTGTTGTCGACGGAGGCCACCCGGCCGATCTCCACCCCGCGGACCTTCACCTTGGCGTCCGGGTCCAGCACCAAGCCGCTGCGCGGCGCGTCCACCGTCACGGTGGCGGTTGGCGTGAACCCGCCGAGGAACATGATCAGCGCGACCGCCACGACGGCGACCAGCGCGAGCACCATCGCGGCCCCGGCCAGTTTCAGGCCGAGCCCGCCGCGCAGCGCCTGCATGAGGCGGCTTTCCGTTTGCTTCGATTCCGCCATGTCGCTATCCGGAGAGATGGAAGTTGCCGGAGGTGCCGTAGATGGCCAGCGAGATCAGCAGGGTCACCGTGACCACCGCGACCAGCGAGGCGCGCACCGCGTTGCCCACCGCGACACCCACGCCGACCGGCCCGCCAGCGGCGTTGTAGCCGTAGTAGGTGTGGATCAGCATGACCGCCAGCGCCATGAAGATCGCCTGGGCGAAGGACCAGAGGATGTCGCTCGGGATGAGGAACGTGGAGAAGTAATGGTCGTAGACGCCCGCCGACTGCCCGTAGATCACCACGGTGGCGAAGCGGCTGGCCAGGAACGAGGCGATCACCGCGAGCGCGTACAGCGGGACGATCGCGATCATCCCGGCCAGCACGCGGGTGCCGACCAAGTAGGGCACCGGCCGGATCGCCATCGACTCCAATGCGTCGATTTCCTCGGCCACCCGCATAGCGCCCAGCTGCGCGGTGGAGCCTGCTCCGATGGTGGCCGCCAGACCGATGCCGGAGATCACCGGCGCCGCGATGCGGACGTTGATGAACGCGGCGAAGAAGCCGGTCAACGCCTCGACGCCGATATTGCCCAGCGAGCTGTAGCCCTGCACGGCGATCGTGCCGCCTGCGAAGAGGGTCAGGAACCCGACGATCACCACCGTGCCGCCGATCACCGCCAGCGCGCCGGTGCCCATGCTGATCTCGGCGATCAGCCGGATGGTCTCGGTGCGATAGTGCACCAGAGCCCGCGGGATGGCACCGAGCGCCTGGGCATAGAACACGGCATGCTTGCCCACCGAATCGAGCGAGTCCGACATGCGGCGCACCCGTCGCACGGTCCGGGGAAAGCGGGATTCGATTACGAAGGCCATCGCGTCACCGCGCCGTGAACTTGATGCCGACGGCGGTGACCACCACGTTCACGACGAACAGGGCCATAAAAGCGAAGACTACGGTCTGATTCACCGCATCACCGACACTCTTGGGTCCACCTTTGACATTCAGGCCCAGATAGCAGGCGACCAGTCCGGCGATCAGCCCGAACAATCCGGCTTTCACCTCCGAAATGATCAACTCGGGCAGATGGGTGAGCAGCGTGATGCCATTGACGAACGCGCCGGGGTTCACATCCTGCAGAAACACCGAGAACAGAAATCCGCCGACGATGCCGATGGTGCACACCAGGCTGTTGAGCATCAGTGCGACGAACATCGAGGCGAGCACCCGGGGCACGACCAAACGGTGCACCGGATTGATGCCGAGCACCCGCATCGCGTCGATCTCCTCGCGGATGGTGCGCGCGCCGAGATCGGCGCAGATCGCGGTGGCGCCCGCGCCCGCGACGATGAGCACGGTGACGATCGGCCCGACCTGGGTGACCGCGCCGAATGCGGCGCCCGCCCCGCTGAGGTCGGCCGCGCCGATCTCGCGCAAGAGAATGTTCAGCGTGAAGCTCACCAGAACGGTGAACGGAATGGCCACCAGCAATGTCGGCACGATCGAAACCCGCGCGATGAACCAGGACTGGTCGATGAACTCGCGCCATTGAAACGGTCTGCGCACGCTGGCGCGTGCGACATCGGCGGTGAGTTCGAAGAATCCACCGACGGCCCGCAATGGCACGGCAAGGACCTCGTTCATCCGCGATCCTCCTTGCTCACCGGCGTACACAGCACACGGCGCGAATCTCACCGTGGCCGCACCGCCGGAACGATTAGAACATGTTCACCGTGTTGCCGGTAGCCTTTTTCGCACATTTGACGTGCAATTTCTCGAAAAATCGGCATATAAATTTGGAACCGGTGTCAGTGAGTGATGATCCCACCTTTGTGAGCTGGGACATAACCCGTCCCTATGTCTACCAAGCACCGATGCCATGATCAACAGTTGGACAGCTGATCAGTAGCGCGGCGGCCGTGAGCCGCCGCGGCTCACCCCAGCTCGGCCAGCGAAGACGCCGAGAAAGTGCGCCCCTGCGGACGATCGGCGAAGTAGCCGCCCAGCGTGTCGGCCAGATCCTGGGGCGACCACTCCGCACCGGTCGCGTCGAACCGGCGCTCCACGACCGGCGCCGCCATCAGCGCCACCATCCCCCCGTAGACGACGAACAGTTGCCCGTTGACCGCGTCGGCCGCGGGCGAGGCCAGGTAGGCGACCAGCCGCGCGACATGATCGGGCGACAGCGGATCGGCCGCACCCTCCGGGGCGGGACTGAACACCGCCTCGGTCATCGCGGTGCGCGCCCGCGGCGCGATCGCGTTGGCGCGCACGCCGTAGCGCGACAGTGCCCGCGCGGCCGAGAGGGTCAGCGCGGTGATGCCCGCCTTCGCGGCGCCGTAGTTGGCCTGCCCCTCCGGGCCGAGCAGCCCGGCCTCCGACGAGGTGTTGATCAGCCGGCCGTAGACCGGCTCGCCCGCCTGCTTCGACTTGCCGCGCCAGTACGCGGCAGCATTGCGCGAGAGGAGGAAATGGCCGCGCAGATGCACCGCGAGCACCGCGTCGAAATCCTCGTCGGACATGTTGAACAACATCCGGTCGCGGGTGATGCCCGCGTTGTTGACCACGATGTCGACCGATCCGAACGACTCCTCCGCGGTGCGGATCAGCGCGTCGGCGGTGGCACGTTCGGCGATACTGCCCGCGACGAACTCCGCCTTGGCGCCGAGCGCCCGGATCTCCCCGAGCGTGCTCGCGACCGCGTCCGACTCCGCGAGGTCGTTGACCACCACCGACGCGCCCGACCCGGCCAGCGCGAGCGCTTCGGCCCGCCCAAGTCCGGCGCCGCCGCCGGTCACGATCGCTACACGGCCCGCAAGGCTCAGATCATTGCTCACGCGGCCGACTCTAGAACGTGTTCCAACTTACGGCAAGCATCGCTCACTGCAGCCGCAGCGCCGCCTTGGGGCACTGCGCGACGGCATCCTGGACATCGGCGAGCCGATCGTCGGGCACGTCGGCGTTCGCGATGTGCAGTACGTCCTCGTCATCGAGTTCGAACACGTCGGGGGCGATTCCGACACATATTCCATTCGCTTCGCACTGGTCCGGATCGACACTGATCTTCATGACAACTCCTTTACCGCCACTCTGGCCGAAGCCTAACAAGCCGATGCGCCTCACCGCGGCGCCATCGGCCGGATTCAGTATCAATACTGGAACATGTTTCAGTCCATATGCAATGATCGGGGGAACCCGATCCAACGAAGGCTCGGTCCCACCCGCCCCGCCGACTCCACAAGCTCCGTCGGCCGACCATCCCCCATGAGGTTTTCCATGCGCATTGCGTACACGCCGCAACAGGAGCAGCTGCGCGCAGAGCTGCGCGACTACTTCGCGCGGCTCATCACCCCCGAGCGCCGGGAGGCGCTGAGCGCGCAGACCGGCGAGTACGGGCAGGGCAACGTCTACCGCGAGGTGGTCCAGCAGATGGGCCACGACGGCTGGCTGGCGCTGGGCTGGCCCAAGGAGTACGGCGGTCAGGACCGCCCCACCATGGATCAGCTGATCTTCACCGACGAGGCGGCGATCGCCGGCGCGCCGGTGCCGTTCCTGACCATCAACTCGGTCGCGCCGACGATCATGCACTACGGCAGCGAGGAACAGAAGAAGTTCTTCCTGCCCAAGATCGCGGCTGGTGAACTGCACTTCTCCATCGGCTACTCGGAGCCGGGCGCGGGCACCGACCTGGCCAGCCTGCGCACCACCGCGGTGCGCGACGGCGACGACTACGTGATCAACGGCCAGAAGATGTGGACCAGCCTGATCGCCTACGCCGACTACGTCTGGCTGGCCGTGCGCACCGATCCGACGGCCAAGAAGCACAAGGGCATCAGCATGCTCATCGTGCCGACCACCGCCGAGGGATTCTCCTGGACTCCCGTGCACACGATGGCGGGACCGGACACCAGCGCCACCTACTACCAGGACGTTCGCGTGCCCGCGAGTGCGCTGGTCGGCCAGGAGAACGGCGGCTGGGCGCTGATCACCAACCAGCTCAACCACGAGCGCGTCGCGCTCACCTCGGCCGCGCCGCTGGCGCTCGCGTTGAACCAGACCGTCGAGTGGGCGCGCAACACCAAGGCCGCCGACGGCTCCCGCGTGATCGACCGCGAATGGGTGCAGCTCAATCTGGCCAAGGTGCACGCCAAGGTGGACTATCTGAAGCTGCTGAACTGGGAGATCGCCAGCCGGGCCGACGCGGGCGGCGACGCGGCTCCGCGGCCGTGGGACGCCTCGGCCTGCAAGGTGTACGGCACCGAGCTGGCGACCGAGGCCTACCGGTTGCTCATGGAGGTGCTCGGCCCGCAGGCGTATCTGCGCCAGGACTCCCCCGGCGCGCAACTGCGCGGGCGGCTGGAGCGGATGCACCGCGCCGCGCTCATCCTCACCTTCGGCGGCGGCACCAACGAGGTGCAGCGCGACATCATCGCCATGACCGCCCTCAAGCAGCCTGCCGCGGCACGCTGACCGAAAGCAGAGAGACCACCATGGATTTCACCCCCACCGAAGCCCAACTCGATCTCGGCCGGCTGACCGGCGAGGTGTGCGGCAAGCTGGTCACCGCCGACCGGCTGCGCGAACTCGACGGCAACCGGGCCGAGGCGGGCGCGGAGGTCGAGCGATTCGACCAGCCGCTGTGGAATTCGCTGGCCGAGACCGGTGTGCTCGCTGCGGCGCTGCCCGAGTCGGTCGGCGGCAGCGATCTCGGTGCGCTCGAGCAGACCGCCATCCTGCGTGAACTGGGCAAGCATCTCGCGGCCGTGCCGTATCTGTGGTCGATCGCGCTCGGCGCGGGCGCGCTGGCGCGATTCGGTTCCGAACAACAGCGTGAACTGGCCGCGCGGGCGGGCGCGGGCAGCGTCATCCTGACGGTGGCGCTGGCCGAGGAGCGCAACTGGGAGCCCGCCGCACCGGCCACCACCGCGGTCGAGACCGGCGCCGGCTGGCGGCTGACCGGGGCCAAGACCACGGTGCCCTTCGCGAACCGGGCCGAGCGAATCCTCGTGCCCGCCACGGTTTCCGGGACCACCGCGGTGTTCCTGGTCGATCCCGCGGCGACGACGGTGAGCGCCCAGCAGGTGGTCGATCGCAGCCCCGAGTTCGCGGTCGAGCTCACCGATACCCCCGCCGAGTTGGTCGGCAGTGTCGCAGGTGGGGCGGAGATCCTGGACTGGATCCTCACCCGCGCCTGGCTCGGCCTGAGCGCGGCACAGCTCGGCACCCTGGAACGGGCGCTCGAACTGGTCGCCGAATACGCCAGGGAGCGGGAACAGTTCGGCAAGGCGGTCGGCAGTTTCCAGGCCGTCGCCCAGCGGCTGGCCGACGCCTACATCGACGTCCAAGGCCTGCGCCTGGCCGTCACCCAGGCGGCGTGGCTGCTCTCGGAGGACCTGCCCGCCGCGGAAGCGGTGCACACCGCCAAGTTCTGGGCCGCCGACGCGGGCCACCGCGTCGCGCACACCGTCGTCCACGTGCACGGCGGCGTAGGCATCGACCGCGACCACATCGTGCACAACTACTTCACCGCCGCCAAACACAACGAGTTCGCCCTCGGCGCGAGCACCGACCACCTCCGCGCCCTCGGCGCGCTGCTGGCCGGCTGAGAGCGGCCCGATAGACGATTCGGCCCGCACGGCGACATGTCGTGTGGGCCGAATTCGTTGTTTCAGGCGAGTCGCCGGTTCCGGTCTGCGCTCACCCGCCATACGTGGTCGGCAGCGTCTTCGAACGCCGCGCGGCGCTGGTCGAGCTGGGTGGGGCCGGAGCCATGGACATGCCGCTCCGTCGCGGAGCAGCTCGGATCGTCGGCCATCGTTCGAACGTAGGGCCCCGCACAAGCCGATTTCAGTCGGGCGGGGTGGACGTCAAATAGCGCTGGAGGGTGGGGCCTACCTCCGCGATGATCTGGGCGCGGGTCAGGGCGACGACCGGGGGTAGGCACAGGACGTAGCGGCACAGGGCGAGGCCGAGCATCTGGGTGACGATCAGGCCTCCTCGGCGTGCGGCGTCGGCGGGATCACCGAAGCGCAGGACGGCGGGCAGTACCTGCTGGGCGAAGATGGCGCGGACGCGTTCGGCGACCGCTTCGTCGGTGATCGACGAACGCAGCAGCGTCAGCAGCACCTCCTTGTTCGGCTGCTCCTCCCAGACCTCGAAGAAGCGGCGCACCAGCAGTTCGCCGAGGTGATCGGGGTCCGCGGAGGCGAGGTCGGGCAAGTCCAGCCGGACGTCGACCGCGGCCGCGAAGAGGCCGTCTTTGCTGCCGAAATATCGCATGACCATGGACGGGTCGATGTCCGCGTCCGCCGCGATGGCGCGAATGGTCGCCTTGCGGAAACCCTCCGCGGCGAACCGCGCGCGGGCCGCTTCCAGAATCGCCGCGCGCGTCGCGTCCGAGCGGCGAGCGGGCGCTTGATCAGGATCGACGGTCATGCCAACAAGTGTAGGCCAACAACTGTTGACTTCCTAGAGCGCGCAGCGCTACGGTTATGCCAACAAACGTTGGCCTACAAACGTTGACATAGAGGAGTTCCGATGAACGCCACAACGAACCCGCTGCCCGCCACCACCTCCGTCGTGATCGTCGGCGCGGGTCCCGCCGGGCTCACCGCAGCGATCACGCTGGCCGACGCGGGCGTGGCCTTCGTCCTCCTGGACCGGCTGAGCGAAGGCGCGAACACCTCCCGAGCCGCGGTCGTGCACGCCAGGACACTCGAAGTGCTCGAGCAGCTCGGCATCGCCGACGAACTGGTCGCGACGGGTGACATCGTCGCGCGCTTCACCGTCCACGACGGCGGCAGCACCTTGGCCACCATCGACTTCGACGGACTCCCGACGCGCTACCCGTACACCCTGATGACCCCGCAGGACACCACCGAGGCGGTGCTGCTGAAGCGGCTGCGGAAGGCGGGCGGCGACGTGCAGCGGCCGTACCAGGTCACCCGGGTCGCCGAGGAAAACGACGGCGTCACGGTCGAATACACCGACGAGGCGGGCGCGCCCGGCAGCATCCGCGCCGACTACGTCATCGGGACCGACGGCATGCACAGCATCGTCCGCGAGCAAGCGGGCATCGGATTCACCGGCGCGTCGTACCCGGAATCCTTCGTCCTCGCCGACGTGCGGATGGACTGGCCGATCGCGCGCGACGAAGTCGCCCTGCACCTTTCACCGGAGGGTGTCACGGTGGTCGCGCCGCTGCCCGACGAGAAGGAGCCCAACCGCTTCCGCGTGGTCGCCACCCTGGAAACCGCGCCCGAGCACTCGACGGAGCAGGACATCCAGGCCATTCTCGACGCCCGCGGCCCCGGCGGCACGGTACGCGTGCACGAGGTGCTGTGGAGCTCGCGCTTCCGCGTGCACCACCGCGTCGCCGACCGGTACCGCAGCGGCCGCATCCTGCTCGCGGGCGACGCGGCTCACGTGCACAGCCCGGCCGGCGGCCAAGGCATGAACACGGGGATCCAAGACGCCGCCGCCCTCGGCCCGCTGCTGGCCCGCGTGCTGGCGGGCGAGCCGGACACCCTGCTCGACGACTACGAAGCCACCCGCCGCCCGGTCGCCCTCGGCGTCGTCTCGTTCACCGACCGCATGACCAGAATGGCGACCCTGCGCGCACGCCCGGCCCGCGCCCTGCGCAATCTGACCCTCACCACCCTCGCCCGCATCCCCGCCTTCCGCCACCGCCTCGCCTACCAACTGGCCGAACTGGCCAACCGCTGATCCCGCGAACAGCAACGTGGCCGGCCACCGTCGTGCGAAACGGTGGCCGGCCACCTTGCGCAACCGCTATTTCGCGCTCGCCACCGCGTGGTCGTCGGCGGGGCGGGACTGGGTTTGCTCCTTGGCCCAGCGGTAATCGGGCTTGCCCGCCGGGGAGCGCTTGATCTCGTCGACGTACCACAAGCTGCGGGGAAGCTTGTACGGCGCGATCTCCTGGGTGAGCATGGGACGCAGTTCTTCCAAGGTGGGCCGGGATTCACCGCGACATTGCACGACCGCCACCACCCGCTGCCCCCAGCGCTCGTCGTCGATACCCACCACCAGCGCGTCGAAGATCTCGGGGTGGGTCTTGAGGGCGCCCTCGACCTCCTCCGGGTAGATCTTCTCGCCGCCGCTGTTGATGCTGACCGAACCGCGGCCGAGCATGGTGACCGTGCCGTCTTCCTCGACGCGAGCGAAGTCGCCCGGGATGGCGTAGCGCACCCCGTTGAACTCCTTGAACGTCGCCGCGGTCTTCGCCTCGTCCTTGTAGTAGCCGAGCGGGATGTGCCCGCGCCGGGCCAGGATGC
The DNA here is from genome assembly GCF_009829325.1 of Nocardia sp. CY41. Lineage (GTDB taxonomy): Bacteria > Actinomycetota > Actinomycetes > Mycobacteriales > Mycobacteriaceae > Nocardia. Next base: position 190,423 of record NZ_VUOS01000013.1, on the reverse strand, counting down.
CGACCACGCCGGAGCCGGGCTGCACCGGGTTGCCGTCCTCGTCGAGCACATCGGTGGAGGCGTCGATCTTCACGCGCGGCCCGCCGGTGTGCGTCGCCCCCTTGGCCACGATGGCGATGCCGCCGAACCCGGTCTCGGAGGAACCGATCGAATCGGAGATCATCCGGTTGGGCAGCAGTTCGAGGAATTGATCCTTGAGCGCGGGCGAGAACAGCGCCGCACTGCTGGCCATCACGTACAAGCTCGAAAGGTCATAGGGCTGACCGGTTTCCGGGTTGCCCTCGATGAGCGCGTCGAGCATGGGGCGCGCCATCGCGTCACCGGTGATGAAGATCAGATTGATCTTGTGCTTGTCGATGGCCTGCCACACGCCGTGCCCGGAGAACTCCGGGAGCATCACGGCCTTGCCGCCGCCGAACAGGCTGTGGAACGTGGCCCACTGCGCCCCGCCGTGGATCATCGGCGGGATCGGGAACCGCACCATCGGCGGGCTGCCCGCGCCCACCTTCGCCAACTCCCATTCGTCCTGGACGTATTCGCCGGTGATGAAGTTGATGCCTGCGCCGAGCACGCGCCACACGTCCTCCTGGCGCCACATCACGCCCTTGGGCATCCCGGTGGTGCCACCGGTGTAGACCATGTACAGGTCGTCGGGCGAGCGTTCGCCGAAGTCGCGCTCGCCCGAGGACTGCGCGATCACCGCCTCGTATTCCACCGAATCCGCTGCGGTGGCAATCGTGCCGGTCGTATCGTCGTCGACGACGATAACGGTGCGCAGCTGCGGGGTCTTGGGACGAACGGCAGCGACCCGGTCGCTGTAGCGCCGCTCGTGGACCAGCGCCACCATGTCCGAGTTGTCGAAGATGTATTGCAACTCGTTCTCGACGTAACGGAAGTTCACGTTGATCATCACGGCCCGCGCCTTGAAGATCGCGACCATGGCCTCGACGGCCTCGATCGTGTTGCGTGAGTAGATGCCCACCTTGTCGCCCGGCTGGACTCCCTGTTCTTGCAGGTAGTGAGCGAGCTTGTTGGCCCGCTCCTCCAACTGGGCGTAGGTGACCTCGCGGCCGTCGTCGGCCAGCGCGACGCGGTCGGGCATCAGGTCGATGGCATGTTCGACTAGGTCCGCTATGTTGTAGCTCACAGCCTTAAAAATAGAACGTGTTACTGTTTCTGACAAGGCTCGAAGTCAGGAGAATCAGCGATGCCGCACTGCCTCGTCGAGAAGCGCGACCACGTCCTCATCGTCACCATGAACCGGCCCGAGGCGCGCAACGCCCTGTCGGGCGAGATGATGGCGATAATGAAGGACGCCTGGAACCAGGTGGACGACGATCCGGACATCCGGGTCGCGATCCTGACCGGCGCGGGCGGCGCGTTCTGCGCAGGCGCCGATCTGAAGGGCATGACCTCCGAGCACCCGGGCGACACCATCGACGGCGGCGGCTGGAATCCGGCCAAGCTGGAGGCGCTGCTCAAGGGCCGCAGACTGACCAAGCCGCTGATCGCGGCGGTCGAGGGCCCGGCCATCGCGGGCGGCACCGAGATCCTGCAGGGCACCGACATTCGGGTGGCCGGGGAAAGCGCGAAATTCGGCGTCTCCGAAGCCCGTTGGGGTCTGTTCCCCCTGGGCGGCTCGGCGGTGCGGCTGGTCCGCCAGATTCCCTACACCGTCGCCGCCGAGATCCTGCTCACCGGCCGGCACATCACCGCGGCGGAAGCCAAGGAGATCGGCCTGATCGGCCACGTGGTCGCGGACGGCACCGCGCTGGACAAAGCGCTGGAGATCGCGGGGCAGATCGCCGCCAACGGCCCGCTCGCCGTGCAGGCCATCCTGCGCACCATCCGGGAGACGGAGGCCATGCCGGAGGAGGACGCCTTCCAGATCGACGCCAAGCTCGGCATGGCGGTCTTCCGCTCGGCGGATGCCAAGGAAGGGCCGCGGGCGTTCGCGGAAAAGCGCAAGCCCTCTTTCACCGGAAACTGACGCCGATAGCCCAACGCCCCCGATGCGCGACCAGTGCACGCGCATCGGGGGCGACCCCTCGCCGGGCTCAGTTCGCGCCCGGGTAATCCATCCAGAACGGCTCCCACTGGTGGCCGTCCGGGTCGATGAAGGTGCGGCCATGCATGCCGACCTGCGCCTCTTGCGCCCGCTTGTCCTCGTTCACCTCTTCGGTCGCGCCCGCGGCCAGCGCGGCCTCGGCCAGGTTGTCGACCTCCGCGGCGCTGCCCAGGGCCAGCGCGTACGCCGCGCCGATCGCCGCCTTGGTGTCGGCCACCGGCCGCTTGCTGAAGGTGGTGAAGAAATCCTCGGTGAGCAGCATCAGGCAGATGTTGTCGTCGATCACGATGCAGGCCGCGTTGTCATCGGTGAACTCCTGGTTGACCTTCCAGCCCAGCGCCTCGTAGAACGCCGTCGACCGGTGCAGATCGGTGACCGGGAGATTGATGAAGATCATCTTGCTGCTCATGGCCTCTTCCTCTCGAGCAAGTCCGTTCGTGTCACTGGATAGGACGGACCGCGCCCGGCGAACTCATCGCGGAAGCGTCGGTGGCGCATCCCACACCGCAGGCAGGTTTATTGATCTTGATCAGCGACGCTCTCGAGTCCGAGAGCCTGTTTTGTGTCGGTGGCCTGTGGCAGGGTGACTCCCATGAACGACTCGCCAGCCTCCCCCGCCGGCCTCGCTCCCGATCTGCTCGCCGCGTTCGAGACCCATCGCAGGGAGCTGTGCGCGTACGCCTACCGCATGCTCGGCTCGTCCTTCGAAGCGGAGGACGCGGTCCAGGAGACCCTGACCCGGGCGTGGAAGTCCTACGACTCGTTCGAGGGCCGCGCCAGCCTCCGCTCCTGGCTGTACAAGATCACCACGAACGTCTGCCTGGACATGCTCGACGGCCCGCAGCGCCGGGCTCGGCCTATGGATCTGAACGGTCCGTCGCGGCCGGATTCGCCGCTGCCCGCGCCACAGCCGGACTACGTCTGGATCGAGCCGATCCCGAACGCGTTGGCCTTCGGCGCCGATCCGGCCGACCACGCCAGCGCGAAGGACACCTTGCGATTGGCCTTCGTCGCGGCCTGCCAGCATCTGCCCGCCACGCAGCGCGCGATCCTGATCATGCGCGAGGTCCTGCGCTTCTCCGCGAACGAGACCGCCGAGGCGCTCACCATGTCGCCCGCGTCGGTCAACAGCGCGCTGCAACGGGCGCGCGCCACCATGTCCAAGGTCCAGCCCGCGGCCACCGACACCTATGACGACTCCGACGAGGATCAGCGCAAGCTGGTGGACAACTTCGTCAAGGCCTTCGAGGCCTACGACATGGATACGCTCACCTCCCTGCTGAAAGCGGATGTGGCGCTGTCCATGCCGCCGATCGAGCTGTGGATCTCCGGTCCGGAGAACGTGGCCGCGTTCATGCTCGGCCACGGAAGCGCTTGCCGCGATTCGCGTCTGATCCCGCTGGAAGGCGCCAACGGCCTGCCCGCCTTCGGCCACTACAAGCCGAGCGCCGAGCCGGGCGTGTGGGTGCCGTGGTCGATCACGGTGCTCGAACTCGACGGCGACACCATCGCCGGACTGAACTTCTTCCTGGACACCGACAAGCTGTTCCCGCTATTCGGCCTCGCGCCCGAACTGCGCGAGAGCATGAACCGCTGACCAGCGAATACCCCCTGCACGGTCACGGTCGGGGCGTACGGGCGTCCAGCGCCTTGCGGATCAGCTCCCGTGCAGCGTCACCGGTCACGGATTGACCGGCCAGGACATCGAACGTCCGGTGATACACCGCGATCTCTCGCGGCTGAGTGATCGACAGCTCTGCTGTGATGTTCTCGACCAGGACACGGCTCGAATCGAACATCAGAAACGACGTGGTAGCCGTCTCGAACGGTGCCAGCATCGGCACGATACCGAGCGTCACACGTGGCATACCTTGGACAGCTAAGAGCCGGTCGAGCTGGCCGATCATCGTCTGATCGTCGCCAACGGTGGTGTACAACGCTTGTTCACCAAGGACGAAGTGGAACAAGTGATCCCGCTGATACAAGACTTGTTGCCGCTGCATCCGCTTGGATACACCCGCGTCCAGATCGTTCGGAATCTGCTGGAACTCGATTACCTTCCGCAGGATGCCCGCCGCGTAGTCGGCGGTCTGTAGAAGACCGGGAATCAAGACCGGTTCAAACGATCGGATGATCCGAGCTTCGGATTCCCACTTGATCGACGCTTGCTGTCTGCGCTTGGTTCCGGTACCGAGAATCTTCCGCCACTCGAGGTACGCGGTATCGATGTTCTGCCGCGCCGCGTGGAGGTCTGCTAGTTGGTCACCCGCGTTGCAGTGTCGGCAGTACACCGAGATGTCCTCTAGAGACGGGCGTATCCGGCCGTATTCGATCTTTGAGACCTTGCTTGGGTCCCATCCGCTACGGCGTGCCAACTCCGCACCGGACAACCCAGCGGCAACGCGAATACCTCGGAGTTGCGCCCCGAGATATTCGCGCTGCTGGTCAACTGAACCGGTCACTGTGTGACGTAATCCGGAAACGGAGTGGCGAGAGGCCAGAACCGGGCTCGGAGCCCGCGACAGTACGCGGCAATGTGCGGGTCGGTAGTTGCCGCACCGGACCAACCTCCGGACTCCCCGAACGCTGAGAAGACCACTGTTTCGTCATCAAGTAGCCAGTAGTCATCCGAAGGGACTTCCCCGGCATGCTGCCGGGGCAGATATCGAATGTCTTCGCCTGCCCGTACATTGAGCGCTGCCACGGCAAGCGCGAACCGGGTGTAGTCGGTGTGCGGTTCGGTGACGATTCGTACCCGTGTGACCGCTACACCCCGGCTGGTCGTCTCCTGTATCAGCTCGGTCCACGGCTGGAACCATGCGTAGTCATCCGGCTCGTCTGCCAGGAATCGCCGGAACGGTTCATGCTCGTTCGGTTCGGCGTAGGTGTCGAGCACTTCGAGATGAAACGCTTCCCGCTTGCAGGTCCGGAGTAGGTCCGGGAACCCTTCATCGGGCACTAGCAGCACCGTAGAACGTCCTTTCCAGCTTCGGAACCTCGATAGCGGTTTCGCCGTCCGCGATGTCGAGCTGTGCGAGTAGGTCCGGTTCAGTGACCGGCCGACCGGTGAGCCGGAATGTTCCCCGGCCGGTGTCGGTCAACGTCGCACCGATGAACGTATCCGGTTCCAAGAACCCGAGTAGCAGGTGTGGCAACTCGACTGTATCGGCCCGGTCCGTTTTCCATGCTTGGACGACGTACCCGCAGGGGTCGTTCGCCAGCAAGGTAGGGCACCCGTTGTTGGTGCTTCCGCCTTTGCCTAGGAAACGTAACGGCATCTGTGTACCTCCAGATCATGTCGTGCACGAGATTGCACATACAGAACCGATTTTGACTCAGAGATACCACGTAAGCACTGGAAATCTTAGACTCGTGCACGATTGAGCACGATTGTGGACCGGCGCGGTAGACGATTCGTACCGTCGGAGTCGGCCCCCGTGACATGTGCCGTGAACCGGTCACGGGGTGCCTACCACTGGCCTACTACAGGGGTTGAGATGACTGCAGACGGAGATCAACAACGCAGAGGCACAAGGCTTTACCCGTTCCCTGGTGGTGTGTTCGAACGGTGGGATGGCGCCGACGACGCAGAGCCGGGGGTATATATCGAGTTCCACCACCCCCGGCAGTCGTGTAACGGCGCTCGGGCGTTCGGCCCTGGTGAAGCGGAGCGACTCGATCCGGTGGACGACGATGTGGAGCCCGCGTGATGGGGTTGTTCGTGGCGTTCGCTGTCCCGCTGGTCGCGTTCTTCGCTGTGGTGTTCTGGCCTCAGCGGATACCGGAAGAGAAGATCGGGAAACGGATCGAACGCGAAGAGACGCGTCAGCAGGGCGGTATGTAGATGACCGGCGAGGATCTTGCGAAACGCGATCCCGGTATGAAATTGGTCTGTTTGTTCTCTCCAGCTTTGACAAGTGGGAACCTCCAACGCCCGATCTTTTGGAGCGAGTTATGTCCGGTTTGACATCGAAGTGGGGGGATAACCGTTGAAAACCATTACTGGGCTGATCGCTGCGGCCGTGCTGATCGGCATGAGTCCAGCGGTTACCGGCACGGCCCACGCTGCTCGCAGTTGTGATTTCGAGTTCACGCACTCGGTGCCGACAGTGCTACCGCCCCAGATCACGGGCGACGGTATTGCCGCGTGTGATATCCCGCCGGACGAACACATAGTCGTCTTGGCGTTGCAGCACGAGGAGGGCGGTCGGTGGGAGGTGGTCTCGACCCGAACCGATTCGACCATCCCGCCACCGTTCCGGGGCGGTGGACACTCCTACACGGTGTCGGCCGCGTGCTACGCCGGCAAGTGGCGTGTCAGCGTCGGTATACGCGGCAAGATTCAGGGGCACCAGTTCACCTACAACAACGCATCCGGCACGGTGGAGGTACCGGCCTCCAAATGCCCTAACCGGTTCTGACCAGAGGAGCGGTATGTCTACCACGGAACCCCCCGGCGCACTCGACAAGGAAACTTCGGTGCGGCTGAGAGATCAGCTCCAACAAATCACAGAGGAAGCGGGCCGGTACCTCGGTCCGGAGCACCGGGCGATAGCCGCACTGATCCAAGCTGCGCGGGAGTTGGCAGCAGCCACCTTCCCCACGTCGGAGCGGTACGCCGAGTACACGCCGGACGAGTGAGCCCGGAGCGGAATCGAGACGACGGAAGCCCCCAGAGTGCGATCTCGGGGCACCGGTACGTAGCCCGACTAAGGGTGCGCTCCTGAGACCACGTCTCATGTGGCGCATTTCGTCAGATTCTCGAGGCAGGTCAGCGCCGCGGCGAGGATGAGGAACGCGAGGAAGTGTGTGGCTTTGCGGTCGTAGCTACACCACCACTCGAAATACTCGACTTCGGCGGTGACAGCCGCTCGCCGATCCCCTCGCAGGGACGCGCGAATGCGCCCTTCACGGTATTCGTGAAGGGCGCATTCGCTTTCGGCGTCGTCGCGCGGCCGGGTCACAGCCCCAGCGGCCCGGCTGCGCGGCGCGCGCCTACCGTCCGCTGGACGTGGGCCGGGTAGTGCCCGACGCCGTCCGTCCGGCGGCGTGGCTCAGGAGGCGGGGATGTACCGCTCGCGCAGTTTGCGCTTGTAGAGCTTGCCGTTGGGATCGCGCGGCAGTTCGGGTAGATAGTCGATCGACTTGGGCATCTTGTACTTCGCCAATTGCGTGGCGGCGAACGCGAGCAGTTCCTCGGTGAGCGCGTCATCGCCGTCGATCCCGTCGGCGGGCTGCACGACGGCCTTCACTTCCTGACCCCAATCCGGATGCGGGATGCCGAAGACCGCCACGTCGGCGACCTTCGGATGGGTGATCAGGACGTTCTCGACCTCCGCCGGGTAGATGTTCACCCCGCCGGACAGGATCAGGTCCGAACGACGGTCGTGCAGGTAGAGGTAGCCGTCCTCGTCGAGGTGGCCGATGTCGCCGACGGTGAACAGGTCACCGACGCGCGAGTCATCGGTCTTGGCCTTGTCGTGGTGGTATTCGAAACTCGAGGCACCCATGCGCATGTAGACCAGGCCGGGTTCGCCGACCGGCACCTCGGACCCGTCTTCCTCGCTGAGCACCTTGATCACCGACCACGGCCACGCCTTGCCGACCGAGCCCGGTTTCCGCAGCCACTCGGTGCCGTTGATCACCGTGCCGCCGCCCTCGGTGGCCGCGTAGTACTCGGTGACCGTCGGGCCCCACCACTCGAGCATCCGCCGCTTCGTCTCCTGCGGGCAGGGCGCGGCGCCGTGCACCATGCTGCGCAGCGAGGACACGTCGTACTTGGCGCGCACCTCCTCCGGCAGGGCGAGCAGGCGGTGGAACTGGGTGGGCACCATGTGGCTGTGCGTCACGCGGTGCTTGTCGATCAGCCGCAGCATGTCCTCGGCGTCCCAGCGGTCCATCAGCACGAGCTTGTGGCCCAGCTGGATCGAGATGGTCGCGAAGTTCAGCACCGCCGTGTGGTACAGCGGCGAGCCGCAGATGTGCACGTGGTCGTCGTAGGGCGCGAGCTCGAACAGGCCGAAGAACGCGGTGGTGTGCGGTGGGACGACGTCGGGGTCCGCGCCGGTGAGCGGCCGCCGCACGCCCTTGGGCCGTCCGGTGGTTCCGGAGGTGTACAGCATGGGCGCGCCGGTGCTGCGGTCGGACGGACGGCCGGTGTCGGCCGCGCCGAGCCAGGCCACCGACTTGAAGCCTTCGATCTCACCCACCGCGAAGCGCGCCGCCGCGGGCAGCCCGGCCTCGTCGGCGGCGGCCTTGGCGGCGGCGGCGAAACGATCGCTGGCGATGAACGCCTTCGCCTCGCTGTCGGCCAGGATGTAGGCGACCTCCGGACCGGTGAGATGCCAGTTCACCGCGACGATGTACAACCCCGACTGGTAGGCCGCGAAATACGCCGCGATGGCCTCCACACAGTTGTGCACCATGCTCACCAGCACGTCACCGGTGTTCAGGCCGAGCCCGCGCAGGCCGGTGGCGTAACGATTGGCCAGCGTCGCCAATTCGCGATACGTCACCTCCTGGCCCCAGGGATCGACCATCGCGATCCGATCGGGTTCGGCTTCGGCGATGTTCCACAGACCGAGAATTTGCACTGGCTCCTGCGCAGGGGGCTGGTGAGGAGGCGGAGCCGACGGGGCGGGTGAGGCAGTCACCCCAATGAATCTAGAACGTGTTCTACTCTTCGACAAGGGGTGCGAGCCGATGCAATTGCGCGACATCGGGAACCGACACCAGCATCATGGTGACGCCGGCGGCCTCCCACACCCGCAGCTGTTTGCGGACGTGCTCCTCGTCGCCGATGATCGCGGTGTCCAGAATCAGCTCGTCCGGCACCGCCGCGGCGGCCTCCGCCTTCTTGCCCGACTGGAACAACTTGCCGATCTCGTCGACCTCCCGGTCGTAGCCCATCCGCCGGTACACCTGAGCGTGGAAATTCAGTTCCGGGGCGCCCATGCCGCCGATGTAGAGCGCCATGATCCAGCGCATCCGCTCCAGCTCGCTCGCCGGATCGTCGGTGATCACCACCTGGCAACTCGCGGCGATCTCGAAGTCGTCCCGGCTGCGCCGCGCGCCCGCCCGCGCGAAGCCCTCGTCGAGCCACTCGTCGTACATTCCGGCCAGCCGGGGCGCGTAGTAGATGGCCAGCCAGCCGTCGGCGATCTCGGCGGTGAGCGCCACATTCTTCGGCCCCTCCGCACCCAGCCAGATCGGCAAATCCGCACGTAGCGGATGCACGATCGGCTTCAGCGGCTTACCGAGCCCGAGCGAGCCCGGCCCGGTGTAGGGCAGCGGGTAGTGCGGGCCGTCGCTGGTGACGGGCGCCTGCCGGGCCAGCACCTGGCGCACGATCCCGACATACTCGCGGGTGCGCTGCAACGGCTTGGCGAAGGGTTGGCCGTACCAGCCCTCCACCACCTGCGGACCCGAGACGCCCAGGCCGAGGATGGCGCGACCGCCGCTGAGATGGTCGAGGGTGAGCGCGTGCATGGCGGTCGCGGCGGGCGTTCGCGCCGACATCTGCACCACCGAGGTGCCAAGGCGCACCCGCCGCGTGGCCGAGCCCCACCAGGTGAGCGGGCCGAAGGCGTCCGACCCCCACGACTCGGCGGCGAAGACGGCGTCGAACCCGGCTTCCTCGGCCGCCACCACCAGCTCCCCCGCGTTCGCGGGCGGCTGGGCCATCCAGTACCCGAGTTGCAATCCGAACTTCACGCCGGACCCCTTTCCGATCAACTGCTTGCCACCAGAGTTAGAACCTGTTCTACTCGATATCGTGACTCAGGGGAATACTGCATCCACGGCAATCGCTGGTGGTAGCGGCACGGCATTGAACACCGACGCCGTGCCCGAGGTACTCAGCGCGCCCCTGCGGGTGCGTTTCGATTACACCCGCTCCGTCGGCTCCACCATCGGAACCTTCCTGACCGGATTGCGCGACCACAAGATCGTCGGCGTGCGCGGCTCGGACGGCCGGGTGATCGTGCCGCCGCCGGAATACGATCCGATCACCGCCGAACCGCTGACCGAATTCGTCGACGTCGCCGATACCGGCACCGTCGAGTCGTGGACCTGGGTGCGCGAGCCGCTGCCCGGCCAGCCGTTCGACCGCCCGTTCGCCTGGGCGCTGATCCGGCTGGACGGCGCGGACACCACGCTGCTGCACGCCGTCGACGTCGCCGCGCCCGAGGACATCCGGACAGGCTTGCGGGTGACCGCCCGCTGGGCCGAACAGACCGAGGGCAGCATTCGCGACATCCTCTGCTTCGAGCCGGGCGAGAAGTCCGCCGGACCCGTCGAGTCCGCCGCGGCCGACCCGGTCACCATGCTCATCACGCCGGTCGATCTGTCCTACAAGCACACCGCCTCGCCGCAGGAGACCGTCTACCTGCGCGGACTCGCCGAAGGCAAGCTGATCGGCGCGCGCACCGACGCCGCAGGCAAGGTGTACTTCCCGCCGCGCGGCGCGAACCCGACCGATGGCAGGCCGACCGACGAGTTCATCGAACTGTCCGATCGCGGCACCGTGACCACCTTCTGCATCGTCAACGTGCCGTTCCTCGGCCAGCGGATCAAGCCGCCGTACGTCGCGGCCTACGTGCTGCTGGACGGCGCGGACATCCCGGTGCTGCACCTGGTGCTCGGATGCGACGCGAGCGAAGTGCGCATGGGCATGCGGGTGGAGGCGGTGTGGAAGCCGCGCGAGGAGTGGGGCTACGGCCTGGAGAATGTGGACCACTTCCGCCCCTCCGGCGAGCCGGACGCCGACTACGAGACCTATAAGCACCACCTCTGAGAGAGGCGCACGTTGACTGACAACGCCACCGACATCGCGGTCGTGGGTTTCGCCCACGCGCCGCATGTGCCGGAGACCTTCGGCACCACCAACGGTGTCGAGATGCTGGTGCCCTGCTTCCAGCAGCTCTACGACCGGCTCGGCATCACCAAGTCCGACATCGACTTCTGGTGCTCGGGCTCGTCCGATTACCTTGCCGGACGGGCTTTCTCGTTCATCTCGGCGATCGACGCCATCGGCGCGGTGCCGCCGATCAACGAATCGCACGTCGAGATGGACGCCGCCTGGGCGCTGTACGAGGCGTGGGTGAAACTGCGCTCGGGGCAGGCGAAGACGGCGCTGGTGTACGGGTTCGGCAAGTCCTCGGCGGGCACGCTGCGCCAGGTGCTCACCATGCAGCTGGACCCGTACGTGGTCGCGCCGCTGTGGCCGGACGCCTGGTCCATCGCGGGCCTGCAGGCACGCGCCGGTCTCGACGCGGGCCGCTGGACCGAGCTGGACATGGCGGCCGTGGCCGCAGGCGCGTCCGGTGACGCCGACAGCCTGCTCGAACAGCCGTATGTCGCCGATCCGCTGCGGGCGCACGACATCGCGCCGATCACCGACGGCGCGGCGGCGGTCGTGCTCGCCGTGGGCGACCGCGCCCGCGAACTGTGCGAGCGTCCCGCGTGGATCACCGGCATGGCGCATCGGATCGACACTCCCGTGCTCGGCGCGCGCGACCTGACCGTCTCGCCCTCGACGGCCGCCGCGGCCAAGGCGGTCACCGGCGGCGACGTCAGCGGCTTCGACATCGCCGAGCTGCACGCGCCGTTCAGCCATCAGCAGCTGATCCTCGCCGAGGCGATCGGGCTGCCGAACGGCACGAAGGTGAATCCGTCCGGTGGCGCGCTCGCGGCTCACCCGATGTTCGCCGCGGGCCTGGAGCGCATCGGCTTCGCGGCCGAGGCGATCATCGCGGGCTCGGCGAATCGCGCGCTCGCCCACGCCACCAGCGGCCCCGCGCTCCAGCAGAACCTTGTGACCGTTTTGGAATCGGAGAACCGATGAGCTTGCCAGCCGCGGTGCTCGGCACCGGACAAACCCATCACGTGACGAAACGGACCGACGTGTCCATGGCGGGGATGTGCCGTGAGGCCATCGACCGGGCGCTCGCCGACGCCGGTCTCACCATCGCCGATATCGACGCGGTAGTGGTCGGCAAAGCGCCCGACGGATTCGAGGGCGTCATGATGCCCGAGCTGTTCATGGCGGACGCGCTCGGCGCTACCGGAAAGCCGCTGTTGCGGGTGCACACCGCCGGGTCGGTCGGCGGCTCCACCGGCATCGTCGCGACCAACCTGATCCAGGCGGGCGTGCACAAGCGCGTGCTCGCGGTGGCGTGGGAGAAGCAGTCGGAGTCGAACGCCATGTGGGCGCTGTCGATTCCGGTGCCGTTCACCATGCCGGTCGGCGCCGGCGCGGGCGGGTACTTCGCGCCGCACGTGCGCTCCTACATCCGGCGCTCCAACGCGCCTGGCCACATCGGCGCCATGGTCGCGGTGAAAGATCGACGCAACGGCGCCAAGAACCCGCTGGCCCACCTGAAGCAGCCCGACATCACGCTGGAATCGGTGCTCGCCTCCCAGATGCTGTGGGACCCGATCCGCTTCGACGAGACCTGCCCCTCCTCCGACGGCGCGTGCGCGATCGTGCTCGGCGACGCGGAGGCCGCCGAGGCGGTGGAGGCCACCGGCCGGAAGGTCGCCTGGGTGCACGGCACCGCGATGCGCACCGAACCGACCACCTTCGCCGGCCGCGACCAGGTGAACCCGCAGGCGGGCCGGGACGCGGCCGCGGCGCTGTGGGAGGCGGCGGGCATCACCAACCCGCTGGAGGAGATCGACGTGGCCGAGATCTACGTCCCGTTCTCCTGGTTCGAGCCGATGTGGCTGGAGAACCTCGGCTTCGTGCCGCAGGGCGACGGGTGGAAGCTCACCGACAAGGGTGAGACCGAGATCGGCGGCACCCTTCCGGTCAATCCGTCCGGCGGCGTGCTGTCGTCCAACCCGATCGGCGCCTCCGGGCTGATCCGGTTCGCCGAGGCCGCCAAGCAGGTCATGCAGCGGGCCGGGGACTATCAGGTCGAGGGCGCGCGCAAGGCGCTGGGTCACGCGTACGGCGGTGGCTCGCAGTACTTCTCGATGTGGGTGGTCGGATCGGAGCGGCGGTGACCCCGCTGCAGTTCACCGTCGGCATCGCGCTGAGTCCGCTGGACCAGCTGACGGAGCTCGCGAAAACCGCCGAGGAGTGCGGATTCTCCTCCATCGCGCTGCCCGACTCGCTGTTCTACATGAAGTCGGCGGCGGCGAAGTACCCGTACACCGCTGATGGCAGCCGGTTCTGGGGACCGGACACCCCCTGGGTCGACCCGCTCATCGGCGCGACCGCCATGGCCGCCGTCACCAGCCGCATCCGCTTCTACACGAACGTGCTGAAGCTGGGTTCGCGTAACCCATTGTTGCTGGCCCGGCAGGTCGGCTCGGTGGCCAACCTGTCGGGTAACCGCTTCGGTTTCGGCGTCGGCATCGGCTGGGCGCCGGAGGAGTTCGAGTGGTGCGGCGTGCCGTTCGCGCGCCGTGGCGCACGGGTGGACGAGATGATCGAGGTCATCAAACTGGTGCTGGCCGGAGGCATGGTCGAGTACCACGGCGAGTTCTTCGACTTCGATCCGTTGCAGATCAGCCCGGCGCCGACCGAGCCGGTGCCGTTCTACATCGGCGGGCACACCGACGCGGCGCTGCGACGCGCCGCGCGCGTGGGCGACGGCTGGACCTCGGCCATGATGACCTACGACGAACTGCGGCGCACCATCGGCAGGCTCGACGCGCTGCGCGCCGAGTACGGCCGGACCGACGAGCCGTTCGAGATCCAGGCGGTCTGCGTCGATAGGTTCGGCCGGTCCGGCTATCAGGACCTCGCCGACGCGGGCGTCACCGACGCGATCGTGGTGCCCTGGCTGGCCGACGGCATCGGATTCGACGGCGAACTGGCCGCCAAGCAGGACTCGCTGCGCAAGTTCGCGCGGCAATACATCACCGAACCCGTCCTCGCAGCGCGATGAGGACGACTCGCCGGCCAAGGGAGGCCGTATGACCACCACCGACCATCCGGCCCGGGCCGCGGGCCTCGCATCGCAGGCCGCCGTGCGAGCGCGGGACAAGCAGGCGTGGGTCGCGCTGTTCGCCGAAGACGGCATCGTGGAGGACCCCATCGGCCCGTCCGGCTTCGATCCGGAGGGCAAGGGCCACCGCGGCACCGAGGCCATCGCCGCGTTCTGGGACAAGGCGATCGCGAAGACGGATCTGATCGAGTTCCTGTTCGGCGACTCCTTCGCCTGCGGCAACGAAGTCGCCTTCACCGGCACGATCCGCAGCACCATCGGCGGCCACCGGATCGACGCCGACGGCGTGTTCACCTACCGGGTGGACGACGACGGCAAGATCGCCGCACTGCGGGCGTTCTGGGAGGTGGATCGCGCCATGAAGACCGCGCGGCCGGCCGACTGACGCGGCGGACATACGAAAGGGCCCTCGCACTGCGGTGCGAGGGCCCTTTCGTATCTCAGTGCGCGACCGGGCAGGTCTTGTAGTCGACGGGGAACTCCTTGATCCCGTTCAGCCAACCCGACCGCAGCCGCTTCGCGTCGGCGACCTTGGTGATGTCGGGCAGGTGATCGGCGATGGCGTTGAAGATCAGGTCGATCTCCAGCCGGGCGAGGTTCGCCCCGATGCAGAAGTGCGCGCCGGTGCCGCCGAAGGCCAGGTGGGGGTTGTCCGTGCGCATGATGTCGAACTTCTCCGGGTGATCGAAGACCTCCTCGTCGAAGTTGGCCGAGCGGTACAGCATGACCACCCGCTGGCCCTTCTTGATCTGCACGCCGCCGAGCTCGGTGTCCTCCAGCGCGGTGCGCTGGAACGAGGTGACCGGGGTGGCCCACCGGATGATCTCGTCGGCGGCCGTGGCGGGACGTTCCTTCTTGAACAGCTCCCACTGGTCCGGGTTCTCCAGGAAGGCGATCATGCCGTGGGAGATGGCGTTGCGGGTGGTCTCGTTGCCCGCGACGGCGAGCATGATCACGAAGAAGCCGAACTCCTCTTCGGTGAGCTTGTCCCCGTCGACGTCCGCCTCGATCAGCGTGGTCACGATGTCGTCGGCCGGGCACTGCTTGCGCGCGGCTGCCATCTGGTAGGCGTAACCCAGGATCTCCGCCGACGCCGCGACCGGGTCGGCCGTGCTCTCCGGGTCGTCGTAGCCGGTCATGTCGTTGGACCAGGTGAAGACCTTCATCCGGTCTTCCTGCGGGACGCCGATCAGCTCGGCGATGGCCTGCAACGGCAGCTCGCAGGCGACCTGGGTGACGAAGTCTCCCGAGCCCGACTCCGCCGCCGCCTTCACGATCGATTCCGCGCGGGCCGACAGCTCGGCGCGCAGGCCGTTGATGGCGCGCGGCGTGAAGCCTCGCGAAATGATTTTGCGCAGCTTGGTGTGCTCCGGCGCGTCCATGTTCAGCAGGACGATCCGCTGCAGCTCGATCTGCTCCCGGGCGATGTCGTCGTTGAACCGCGGGATGGCGGTGTTCTCGTAGCTGGAGAACACGTCGCTGCGCCGCGAGACCTCCTTGACGTCGGCGTGCTTGCTCACCACCCAGAAGCCGTCGTCGTGGAAGCCGCTGACCTCCGGCGACTGCGGGTTCCACCAGATCGGCGCGGTCCGGCGCAGTTCGGCGAACTCCTCGACCGGAACACGCTCGGCGTAGATGTCCGGGTCCGTGACGTCGAACCCGTCCGGAAGATTCGGCCGGGCATTCCGAGTGTCTACCACCAGATGTCTCCTTCGACAAACTGAAACACGTTCTATAATCATTGAAGCACAGGGGCGAGAACGAGGAAAGAAACCGGACAGATCCGCCCCCGGAAAGTGCTATGAACGCGTTTCAATTTTCTGTCCCATAAGGAAAGGTTGGACATGGGCACACCCGTGATCGTCGAGGCCGCTCGGACCCCGATCGGCAAGCGCGGCGGCTGGCTGTCGGGCCTGCACGCGGCCGAACTGCTCGGCGCGGCCCAACGCGGGCTGCTCGAGCGCGCGCACCTGGACCCCGCGCAGGTCGAACAGGTCATCGGCGGCTGCGTCACCCAGGCGGGCGAGCAGTCCAACAACGTCACCCGGGTCGCCTGGCTGCACGCGGGCCTGCCCTGGCAGGTCGGCGCCACCACGATCGACACCCAGTGCGGATCGGCCCAGCAGGCCAACCACCTCATCGCGGGCCTGATCGCGGCCGGCGCCATCGACATCGGCATGGCCTGCGGCGTGGAGGCGATGAGCCGGGTTCCGCTCGGCGCCAACGTCGGCGAGCACGCCGGGTCGCGCAGGCCCGCGTCGTGGAATATCGACCTGCCCAACCAGTTCGAGGCAGCCGAGCGGATCGCCAAGCGGCGCGGCATCAGTCGCGCGGACGTGGACGCGTTCGGCGCGCGTTCGCAGCGCCTGGCCGGGCAGGCGTGGGCGGAAGGCCGGTTCGATCGCGAGGTGCTCAGCGTCACCGCTCCGGCGGTCGACAAGGAAGGCAATCCCACCGGCGAAAAGCTCGACGTGACACGGGATCAGGGCCTGCGCGAGACCACCGTCGAGGGCCTGGCGAAGCTGAAGCCGGTGCTGGAAGGCGGCGTGCACACCGCCGGGTCGTCCTCGCAGATCTCCGACGGCGCCGCCGCGGTGCTGCTGATGGACGAAAAGGCAGCCGAGCGAGCCGGTTTGCGACCGCGAGCACGGATCGTCACCCAAGCGGTGGTCGGCGCGGAGCCGGAGTTCCACCTCGACGGCCCGGTACAGGCGTGCACCCGGCTGCTGGAGCGGTCCGGCATGACTATCGGCGACATCGACCTTTTCGAGATCAATGAAGCGTTCGCGTCGGTCGCACTTTCGTGGGCTTCTGTACACCAGCCGGACATGGACCGGGTTAATGTCAACGGCGGCGCCATCGCGCTCGGGCACCCGGTCGGCTCCACCGGATCACGCCTCATCACAACGGCTTTGCACGAGCTGGAGCGCTCCGATCGCAGCACGGCAATGGTTCTCATGTGCGCCGGTGGCGCACTCGCGACAGGAACGATCATCGAACGTTTGTGACTTCAACCATTTCGAACGCGTTTGTTGAACGTTCATCCCCTGCGGGCGCAAACGTGTCGTACGCCACACAAACCCATGTACCGCCGAGTCCATGAGATGTCAGCTATCTTGCGGCTATCAAGACCCCTTGCGACGGGACCGCAGCGACGGGCCAGAACCGGTTCGTACCGCGGCTTCTCGAGAGGCCTTGGGGTGACCCGCAAACGCGACCGTCCCAGCCCCTTCGCCGCCTTCCGACCTAGAAGCTTCAAGGAAATCCGGAATCAGGCGTAGGTTTTCAGTTACTGAGCCGCTAATATCAATGATACGTATCCGAGATAACGACTGTTAGTACAGCGAAGGGAATTGGGCGGCTCACAATGGCTGATTTCGCGGCGCGGCTGAACAAGCTGTTCGAAACCGTGCATCCCCCGGGGCGTAAGCCGCACACCAACGCGGAGGTTGCGGCGGCGCTGACGGCCTCCGGACATCCGATCTCGAAACCGTACCTGTCGCAGTTGCGGTCGGGACAACGGACGAACCCGTCGGATGAGACGGTGGCCGCCCTGGCGAAGTTCTTCAAAGTCAAGCCGGACTACTTCTTCAACGACATCTATGCCGCCAAGATCGATCACGATCTGGAGCTGCTGTCCCAGCTGCAGGGCTACGGACTGCGACGGCTGTCGAGTAGAGCGTTCGACTTGTCCGAAGAATCACAGAACCTGCTCACGTCTATGGCGGAGAAGTTGCGGGCAAGCGAAGGGTTGCCCGAAATTCCTCCGGACGGCACCGAATAGGTTCTCCTGCACGGCAGCACAGTGCGACCCACCGGGTCGCACTGTGCTGTGTTATGCGCGCGTAAGCGGGCGCAGCACACGACCGGTGTGCGATCTGCCCCGAGAAATTGGGGCACGGCCGCACGCCGGTTAGTGCTGCGGTCCGGGTGAGGTATGCACATAAGCGCATTCGGCGCGACGCAACGGCCCTCGTTCGCGCCGAACGAGATTCCCGATCCAACCGGTCTGTCCGAATAGTCCGACCGCGCGCACCTATTTTGCGCCGGATTGATCACATTCGCGCGAAGTCGATCAATTTCGAGCGGGTGCGGACGCGATCGTCCGATAGGCCCGCGCGACGGCCTGCACCCAACCGCGCGGACTAATGCCTTCGGGCGGAGCTATCCACCGCGCGTCCACCACGAACTCCCCTGCCGGGTCGCGCACCCATCGCGCCACCCGGTCCGCCCGGTCGGCCACCGAGGCGGGTGGCGGCGCCAGCTCCGCCAGCACGAGTCCGCCGCCGGACTGCAGATACAGCGCATCGATGATCTGCGCCACCTGATCGGAAGCCCTGAGTTGCGTGGAGAATCCACCCGGCTCGTGCGCGACCACCTCGGGAAAACGACCGACCATGGTCCGATGCAGTGCGCGGATCCGACGCAACAACACCCGCGCGCGCACCCAGAGTTCCACCACGATCCACACCGCGCCGAGCGCGACGAGCAGGCTCGCGAGCTCCCAGATCGGCCACGCCCAAGCCGGGTCGCCGGGCGCCGGCCGGGGCGCGTGCTTGAACGCGCGCCCGATCCGGCCCGCCGCCAGCCCCGCGACCACCGCGGTGCCCGCCGTGTAGAGCGCGATGCCGCGGCCGAGCGCGGTCCAGTCCAGATTGCGCAGACCGGTGACCACGACGAACGCGCACCCGACGGCCACGACCACCCACCCGAAGGTGAACGACCAGGCGAGCGTCAGCACCATCGCGATCAGCCCGACGCCGTAGAGCAAGCAGGCGATCTGCCGCAGATTCCGCCGCGAGACCACCGGCCAGGCGGCCGAGGCGACCACCGAGGTGGCCGTCGCGAAAGCGATCCAGCTCGCGGTGACGACTCCGTCGGACAGCCGGCCCGCGTGCACGCCGCCCGGGACGAGATTGTCCACTGCGACCGCGATCTCGGGCACCGCGACGGTGGCCGCCACCGCGACGACGGCGACCGCGACGACGATCGCGACCCGGGCCGTCGTCGCGGGCTTGACCAAGACGCGCCCCACCCGCGCACCGGCGGCCATCCAGACCAGCAGAGCCGTCGACCACAGCGTCATCCGAGCGCCTCGTCGAATCGAAGGACCGAGACGCCCGCGCCCCGGCTGTTGAACACGCGCAGCCGGGTCATCAGCATCGCGGCGAACGTCTCGGCTTCCCACTCGGCCAGCTCGTCGGCGCCGTCGTCGACGATCTGCTGATGCGCGCGCCGGCTGAGCATGTAGGCGATCAGGTCGTCGCTCGCTGCCAGCGTCACTTCGGACGCGGGCGCGCCTTCGTGGTCGAAGACGATGTGGCCGAGTTCGTGGGCGAGGGTGTGCTCACGGCTCGGCAGCGTCTCCGCGAGCACGATCACGTCCCGGTCGGGATAGCGGCGGCGCTGTCCGCAGACACCGGGACCCAATCGCGCACTGGCGATCTCGATCTTCCGGCGCCGCTCGCCCGCGATCGCCAGGACGACCTCGTCGAGAGTGGTCGCGTCGAAGTCGGCCGCCACCGCGCACACGGCGTCGACGGCGGCGGCGACCCGGCGATAGGACCGCGTGCTGCCGCGAGTCCGGCTCTCGCTCATCGGCGGCCTCCTCAGGACCTCGGGAAGAACTGGGCCCGCGCCGCGTCGATCCTGGCCTGTGCGGCCGCCGCGCTCCGGAAGCTGATCACGCCGCATGCCGCGCCCGCCGATCCGAGCGCGATCAGTCCCCCGATCACGGACAACAGTTCCGGCGCGGGAACGACATCGGTGGAGTTGACCGGGTGGACCGCCGGGGGCGCGGGCTGCCGCGCCTGCGGCGGCGCGGGCGCGGAGAGGTCGGGGGCAGGGGCGGCGAGCGGCGGAATCGTCCAAGCGCCTATCGGAATGGGCGGGATTTCCGGTGCAACGAGGCGGGGTGCGGGAGGAATCGTCACGAGTGGCAGCGCTGGGGCGGGGGGTGCGGTCGCCTGCGGTAGCGGAATCAACAACAGCAGCAATGGACTCGCGGACCCGACGGCCGCCGAACCCACCGCGGCGGAGCCCGTTGCCGCCGAACCGGTGGCGGCGGAACCGACGGCCGCGGACCCGATGCCTGCCGAGCCGACTGCGGCGGAACCGGTGGCGCCCACGACAGCCGAACCGGCGCCCAGCGCGGCCGAACCAGTACCCCCCAAGGCGGCCGAACCAGTGCCCGACGCAGCGGCCCCAGCGCCCAACGCAGCCGAACCGGTGGCGCCCACGGCAGCGGAGCCGGCACCGAGGGCGGCGGAACCGGTGGCGCCCACGACAGCCGAACCGGTGCCCAGCGCGGCGGAGCCCGTTGCCAGTGCGGCCGAACCGGTACCCGAGACCGCCGAACCGGTACCGGCGGCAGCGGAGCCCACGGACGCCGAACTCGCGCCGAGTGCGACGCCCAGGCCGGCCGAGCCGGACCCGAGGACGAGCGCGAGGCCGGCGGAACCCGAGCCGAGCACCACGCCGAGTCCAGCCGAGCCCGGCCCGAGCACAACTCCCGCCCCGGCGGACCCAGCGGCCGCCGAACCCGCTGCGGCAGAACCTTCTGCCGCCGAACCCGCTGCGAGCGAACCGGTTCCGGCGGTGGGCTGGGCCGGGGGCGCGCTGGTCTCCGATTGCTGTCCGGGCAGGGTCAGCGGATACCAGGAATCGCCGCTGTCATAGGGCGGCGGAGCGGGGTCCGCGACGCACGAGGGGCAGGGGCGTCCGACGTCGGCGAAGGCCGGGCTGCCTAGCAGCGCAGCGCCCAGGACGGCGCCCGCTACCGCAGGCACACGGGCTGCGCGACCTCCTGCCATGCGCCGAGCCTTCCCCTCATCAGTCGAAGCGCAGTTCTGTGCCCGGTCGTCACTCACACACGGGACTTTCCGAACGGATGGGTGCCCATACTAAACCCAGGCCCGCGAACGCGCTCTCGAAAGGGGCGAGGCCGATCAGGCCCCGTACACCGGCTCCGGCGGAGTCGCTTTGGCGATCAGATCGGCCACGACGGGTCCGAGCTCGGCCGGATCCCAGCGGGCGCCGCGGTCCACGGCCACGCCGTGCCGCCAGCCGTCGGCCAGCGCCACCTTGCCGCCCTCGACCTCGAACACGCGCCCCGTCACCGCCGCCGACTGCGCGCTGCCCAACCACACGACCAGCGGGGACACGTTCTCCGGCGCCATCGCGTCGAAGCCGTTCTCGGGTCTGGCCATCATGTCCGCGAACACCGTCTCGGTCATCCTGGTGCGCGCGGACGGGGCGATCGCGTTCACCGTCACGCCGTAGCGCGCGAACTCGGCGGCGGCGGTCAGCGTCAGGCCCGCGATACCCGCCTTGGCCGCGCCGTAATTGCTCTGGCCGACGCTGCCCTGCAGACCCGCGCCGGAGCTGGTGTTGATGATCCGGCCGTCGACCGGACGGCCCGCCTTGGCCTCACCGCGCCAGTACTCGATCGCGTGCCGCATGGTGGCGAAATGGCCCTTCAGGTGGACGCGGACCACCGCGTCCCACTCGTCCTCGCTCAGGTTGACCAGCATCCGGTCGCGCACGAATCCGGCGTTGTTGACCAGCACGTCGAGCTTGCCGAAGGTGTCGACGGCCTGCTGCACGAGCCTGCGCGCGCCTGCCCAGTCGGCGACGTCGTCGCCGTTGGCCACGGCTCGTCCGCCCAGCGCCTCGATCTCGGCCACCACCTGCGCGGCGGGTGTTTCCGCGGTGGCCGCGCCGTCCAGCGTAGAACCGATGTCGTTCACCACCACGTCGGCGCCCGCCGCGGCGAAGGCGAGAGCGTGCGCGCGGCCGATGCCCCGGCCCGCGCCGGTGACGATGACGACGCGCCCGGCGCAGATCTGCTCGGTGTCCATATGTGTCCTTCTTCGTGTCCGGTCTTGTTCAGGACTGCTGGTCGGCGTTGGAGGCGGCGAGGAAGGCGGGCCGTTCGCCGCCGCCGTGCACCAGGAGCGTCGCGCCGCTGACATAGGCGGCCAGCGGCGAGGCGAGGAAGACGGCGCAGCGGCCGACGTCGTCGGGGCGGGCCATGCGCCCGAGCGGGATGGTCCGGCCCACCGCGTCCACGCCGTCCTGATCGCCGTAGTGCATCCGGCTCAACTCGGTGTCGACCGGGCCGACCACCAGCGAGTTGACCCGCACCTTGGGCGCCCACTCGACGGCGAGCGAGCCGGTGAGGCTGTCCATGCCCGCCTTGGCCGCGCCGTAGGCCGCGGTGCCGGGCGAGGGGCGATGTCCGCTGACGCTGGAGATGTTCACGATGGAGCCGCCGTCGTCCTGTCGCTGCATCACCGCGTTGGCGGTCTGCGCCAGCAGCAGCGGAGCGAGCAGGTTCAGCTCGACGATCTTGGCGTGGAAGTTCTTGCTCGCTTCGGCGGCGAGCGCGAAGGGAGCGCCGCCCGCGTTGTTGACCAGATGGTCGAGGCGGCCGTGGCGTTCGGTGATCGTTTCGACCAGCGCGCGCACCGCGTCGGCGTCCCGTACATCGCACGGGAGGTAGTCGATGGCGCGCCCGTCCACTTCGACGGGCGCGTCGGCCGGTCGCCGCGCACACGCCACGACGGTCGCGCCCGCGGCGAGGAACGCCTTGCTCACGCCCGCGCCGACACCGCGCACGCCGCCGGTCACCAGAACGACGTGCCCGGCCAGATCGATTTCGAGTGCCACCGTGCTAACCTACCAAGCAACTGCTTGCTTTGCCAATGCGCTGGTACACACGATGGGACTTGCCATGGGGATCAACCGCCACTCCGAAGCGACCGGGATCAGCGTGGTCACGGTCGACTATCCGCCGGTCAACGCCATCCCGACCGACGGCTGGTTCGCCATCGCCGACGAAGTGCGCGCGGCGGGACGCGACCCGGACACCAAGGTGGTGGTGCTGCGCGCGGAGAACCGCGGGTTCAACGCGGGCGTGGACATCAAGGAGATCCAGAGCAAGCCGGGCCACCAGGCGCTGATCGACGCGAACCACGGCTGTTTCGAGGCGTTCGCGGCGGTGTACGAGTGCCAGGTGCCGGTGATCGCCGTGGTCCAGGGCTTCTGCCTGGGCGGTGGCATCGGCCTGGTGGGCAATGCGGATGTCGTGATCGCCTCCGACGACGCCACCTTCGGGCTGCCCGAGGTCGACCGCGGCGCGCTCGGCGCGGCCACCCACCTCGCCCGCCTGGTGCCCCAGCACCTGATGCGCGCGCTGTTCTACACCGCGAGCACCATCACCGCGCAGCAGTTGCACCACTACGGCTCGGTCTACCAGGTGGTGCCGCGCGCCGAACTCGACGCCGCCGCCCTGGAGCTGGCCAAGAACATCGCGGCCAAGGACGGCCGGGTGATCCGGGCGGCGAAGCGGGCCCTCAACGGCATCGACGTGCAGGACGTGCACCGCAGCTACCGATACGAGCAGGGATTCACCTTCGAACTCAACCTCGCCGGCGTCGCCGACGAGATCCGCGCCCGGTTCGACGACGACCTCGCGGCGCGCAAGAGCGGGCAGTAGAGAGGAACTTCCATGCGAGACAAGCGGATGTCGCTCGACGAGGTCGTCGGCGAGCTGCGCAGCGGGATGACGATCGGCCTCGGCGGCTGGGGGTCCCGGCGCAAGCCCATGGCGCTGGTGCGAGCCATCCTTCGTTCGGACATCACGGATCTGACCGTGGTCAGCTACGGCGGGCCGGATCTCGGGCTGCTGTGCTCGGCGGGCAAGGTGCGCAAGGCGTACTACGGTTTCGTGTCGCTGGATTCGGCGCCGTTCTACGACCCGTGGTTCGCCGAAGCGCGCACCTCCGGCGCGCTGGCCGCCCGCGAGATGGACGAAGGCATGCTCAAGTGCGGCCTGGAGGCGGCGGCTGCGCGACTGCCGTTTCTGCCGATCCGCGCCGGGCTCGGCTCCGATGTGCCGAACTTCTGGGAGGGCGAGCTGAAGACGGTCGAATCGCCGTATCCCGTCGACGGCACGCCCGAGACGCTGATCGCCATGCCCGCGCTGAATCTGGACGCGGCGCTGGTGCACCTCAACCTCGGCGACCAGCACGGCAATGCCGCCTACACCGGCGTCGATCCGTACTTCGACGACCTGTTCTGCCTGGCGGCACAGCGCCGCTACGTCGCGGTCGAGCGCGTGGTGGAGACCGAGGAGCTGGTGAAAACCGTTCCCCTGCAAGCGCTGTTGCTCAACCGCATGATGGTGGACGGCGTGGTCGAGGCCCCTGGCGGCGCGCACTTCACCCTGGCCGCCGACGACTACGGCCGGGACGAGAAGTTCCAGAAGCACTACGTCGAATCCGCGAAGACGCCGGAGACGTGGCAGCTGTTCATCGACACCTATCTGACCGGCTCGGAGGAGCAGTACCAGGCCGCCGTCCGCCGATTCGCCGAGGAGGCGTGATGACCAGCATCGAAACCGTCACCCGCGCCGAGATCTGCGCCGTCGCCTGCGCGGAGATCTTCAGCGGCGCCGGGGAGATCATGGCCAGCCCCATGTCACCGATGTCGATCATCGGAGCGCGCCTGGCCAAACTCACCACCGAACCCGATCTGCTGCTGTCCGACGGTGAGGCGCTGCTGTTCGCCGAGACTCCCCCGCTGGGTGGCAAGGCGCCCATCGAAGGCTGGATTCCGTTCCGGAGGGTCTTCGATGTCGTGGCGTCCGGACGGCGGCACGTGGTGATGGGCGCCAACCAGATCGACCGGTTCGGCAATCAGAACCTCTCGGCGTTCGGATCGTTGCAGCAGCCCACTCGCCAGATGTTCGGTGTGCGTGGCGCGCCGGGCAACACGATCAACCACGCCACCAGCTACTGGGTCGCGCGGCACACGAAGCGTGTGTTCACCGACCGGGTCGACATCGTCTCCGGCGTGGGATACGACAAGGTCGACGCGACCAACCCGGCCTACCGCTTCCACCACCTGCATCGCGTGGTGACCAACTTGGGCGTCTTCGATTTCGGAGGACCCGGCCACACCATGCGCGCGCGCAGCCTCCATCCCGGCGTCACCGCCGACGAGGTCGCCGCGAACACCTCGTTCGAGATCGCCGGTCTCGCCGAAGCGGGCCGGACCCGGCAACCCACCGCCGAGGAGCTGCGGCTGATCCGGGAGGTGCTCGACCCCAAGAAGATTCGCGAAACCGAGGTCCCGTCATGAGCCCGCGCCTGCGCACCGCGCTGACCGATCTGGTCGGCATCGAACACCCGATCGTGCAGACCGGGATGGGCTGGGTCGCCGGCCCGAGCCTGGTCTCGGCCACCGCCGAGGCGGGCGGACTGGGCATCCTCGCCTCCGCCACCATGACGTTCGCCGAACTCGAGGCGGCCATCGCGAAGACCAAGGCGCAGACCGCGAGACCCTTCGGCGTGAACATCCGCGCCGATGCGGCGGACGCCCCCGAGCGGATCGATCTGCTGATCCGGGAGAAGGTGGCGGTCGCGTCGTTCGCGCTCGCCCCCAAGCAAGATCTGATCGCGAAGCTGAAGGACGCGGGCGTGGTGGTCATCCCGTCGATCGGCGCGGCCAAGCACGCGGTCAAAGTCGAGTCCTGGGGCGCCGACGCGGTGATCGTGCAGGGCGGCGAAGGTGGCGGACACACCGGCCCGGTGGCCACCACCCTGCTGCTGCCCTCCGTGCTGGACGCGGTGGACATCCCCGTGGTCGCGGCCGGCGGGTTCTTCGACGGGCGCGGCCTGGCCGCCGCCCTGGCCTACGGCGCGGCGGGCGTCGCCATGGGCACCCGGTTCCTGCTCACCCGGGAGAGCACCGTTCCGGACGCCGTCAAGCAGGAGTACCTGCGGCGACAGCTCCAGGACACAGTGGTGTCGCTCAAGGTCGACGGCATGCCGCATCGCGTGCTGAACACCGAACTGGTGCAGCGGCTGGAACATTCGGGCCGCTGGCGCGGGCTCACCGCCGCGGTGCGCAACGCGGCTCGGTTCAAGAGCATGACGGGCATGAAGTGGTCCACCATGATCCGCGACGGCCTGGCCATGCGAAAGACCAAAGACCTCACCTGGTCCCAGGTGGTGATGGCCGCGAACACGCCGATGCTGCTGCGCGCCGGATTGGTCGAGGGCAACACCGAGGCGGGCGTGCTCGCCGCGGGGCAGGTCACCGGGATCATCGATGACCTCCCCACATGCAAGGAGTTGATCGATCGGATCGTCACGGACGCGGTGGGGCGGATCGAGACGATCGCAAAGCTCGCCGCGGACAAGCAGTCGGCGGCTACCGGATCGGACTGAACTGGACGGAGTCACTCATGACGGCGGCTGCGAGGGCGGCCGCCGTCACTCCGTGTCGAATCAGAGGGGCCCGCGCGGGCGGTAGACGTGATGTGGTCGCCGAGCACGCGCCCAATTCGGCTGCGAACGACAGCCCCCGGTTTTCAGGCGACCCGGACCGAGCCGCGTCAGGGCCATCACGTCGCGCGGTCGAGTACGTCGGAACCGGTTCGATGACCGGGGAGGGCGGCCCGTGCGGAGTACCGACTGCCGATAACTGCACATTCGCGGCTGAGCCTGGTCGATCGACAGTCGTCGGCTTACGCTGGGCTGATAACGACATACCGGGTTCGCCTGGTATCCGCCGTCGTGGCGCCCCTGGCTCGTCCGCACGGACCGGCCCAGGCGAATCGCTGGACTCGACCACTGTCCCTCGACCCGAGCGGAGGCCGCGATGCCCGCGACGACCGAGATCTCGGTGCGTAGTAGCGCTTTCAACCATGGCGACCCGATCCCGGCGGTCTACACCTGCCACGGCCGAAACGAACCGCCGCCTCTGACGTGGACCGCCCCTGAGCAAGCCGCCAACCTCGCACTGATCGTGGACGACCCCGACGCTCCCAGCGGCCTGTTCACGCACTGGGTGGTCAGCAATATCCCGCCGACCACCACGTCCACCGAGGAGGGGAAGACACCCGCGGGTGGCGTGGTGAGCCTGAACAGCGCCGACAAAGCCGAATACTTCGGCCCGTGCCCACCCGCGGGCACGGGTGTGCACCACTACCGATTCATCGTGTACGCGCTTTCCCGCCCTGTGCTGGTGGACTCGCGAACCGCACCGAACGACGCGAGAACCGCGATCGTCGACGCGAGCCTCGGCGACGGCCAGCTCATCGGCACCTACACCGTCGACCAGCGGACACGCTGAGGCTTGCCCTGGCGTGGGGCGTTCGAGGCCGACCGCCCCAGGCGCCGGTCCGGAGAACGATCGCGCAGGACAGAAATGGCGCGGTGGTAACCAACTGCCCGTGGGCGGCAACCGGTAAGACATGCGCGCAGACGGCGACTCGAGCGGCGGCGGACGCAAGCGACGCGACGAGTTCACCGGCTGGTGACGTGCGTCAAGGGTTGGCGTCGGCGACCTGGGTGGTGGCGGGGATCGCGCGCTCCACGATCGTCCGCACCAGTTCGGCGGCGCGTTGCTCGTCGAAAATGCCCGGGAGGGTGAGTCGTTCGAGGATGAGCCAGTTCAGGGCGAGATAGAGCAGCACAACGGCGTCCTCGTCGCCGGGCAGTTCGGACTCCCGATAGTTGGCGATATTGAAGTCCAGATCCGCGCGCACCCGCTCGGTGAGCAATGCCTGCAGTTCGGGACGCCGGGTGGCCTCCAGCCGCAGTTCCAGGATCGCGAGATAGCCGGTGCGGAAATGAGAGACCCGGTCGACCACCTCGGTCATGAGTTCGGTCATGCTCTCGCGGGTTTGCGGCCCACGCGATTTCGCCATGGCGTCGTCGCTGGGAATCAGTCGCTCGTAATAGCGGTGACCCACCTGGACGAGCAGGGCATCCCGATTGGGGAAGTAGTTCGAGGCGGTCCCGGCGGGCACGCCCGCCTCCTGATCGACCGCCCGGAAAGTCAGGCCGCGGGCCCCGTCACGGGCCAGGACCTCGATCGATGCATCCAGTAGAGCCTGACGGCGTTCCGGATTCGTGCGCACCACTTGACACCACTCCATTCGTAGTACTACGGTTCAAATCACTTCGTTCAGAGTACTACATACTAGGCGGTCAAAATGCGAAAGCTCGTCTACTACGTTGCGGTCTCCCTCGACGGCTACATCGCAGGTCCGCAGGGGGAATACGACTTCTATCCGTTCAATGAGGACATGATGGCGTGGATCAATCCGCGCTATCCGGAGACGGTGCCGACGCAGATCCGCGAGTCCGTCGGCATGGCCCTCGACACGCCCAACAAGACCTTGGACACCGTGCTCATGGGCCGCGGCGCCTACGAGCCGGGCCTCGCGCAGGGCGCCACCAGCCCGTACAACCACTTGAAGCAGTACGTCTTCTCCAGCACTCTCCCACCGGTGGACAACCCGCAGGTGGAGGTCGTCGACACCGATCCGGTGGAGCTGGTCCGGCGACTGAAGAAGGAGGAGGGCCTGGATATCTGGCTCTGCGGCGGCGGCAATCTGGCCGGGCAGCTCCTCGGCGAGGTCGACAAGCTGATCATCAAGAGCTATCCCGTGATCGCGGGCGACGGCATCGGGGTCTTCACGGGCAATTTCCAGCCGACGCAATTCAAGGTCACTCAGCGCAAAGAGTTCAGCAGCGGCGCGCAGATGACCTGGTTCGACCGGGCCTGACCAGGCGCGAACCCGCCGGTATTCCGGCACTTCACGAGTTTTCGAAAAGGCGGTACCGATATGCGAAAGCAACGCAGCACCTTCCCGAGCCAGAGCAACCAGCGCTTCGTGACTCGCCCTGTGCCTCCGCGCACGGTCCCCAACTCCAAGGGCGGGTGGTCCCGGCACGGCAGGCACGGGGCGCGGTAGCGCACGTCCGGTGACCTGAGGTTCCCGTCAATCGTTCGCCACGGCCGGAATCGGCCGGAATGGGAGTAGCAATGCATACCGACGTGATCATCGTGGCGCGGGCCCCACCGGCCTGATGCTGGCCGCCGAGCTGCGGTTGGCCGGAGTGCGGCCGCTGGTGCTGGAGCGGCAGCCGCAGCCGCGGGACACCCCGAAAGCCGGTGGTCTCGGCGGGCAGATCCTGGAGCTGTTGCGCTACCGGGGGTTGCTGGATCGGTTCGCAGCGGCCTGTACCGATCCGATTCCGGCTCCGCGGTTCCCGTTCGGCGGTGTGCATGTGGACCTCACCCAGCTGGTGGAGTCACCGATGCACGCCCTGCCGCTGCCGCAACAACGACTCGAGCGATTGCTCGGCGAGCACGCCGGCGAACTCGGCGTCGATATCCGTCGCGGACACCAGGTGCTGGATATGCGGCAGGACGCCGACGCGGTCACCGTGGAGGTCGTCGGTCCGGACGGGCCGTACCGGGTGACCGCGCGCTATCTGGTGGGCTGCGACGGTGCGCGCAGCCGGGTTCGTGACCTGGCCGGGATTTCGTTCCCCGGCACGGTTTATCCGGAGGTGAATCGGCTGGCCCAGATCACCCTGCCCGATTCGGTGACCCGGCTGGACAACGGCGACCTGGAGCTTTCCGGGTTCGGAACCATCCGTGCGGGTTTCACGCGCACAGACCGCGGTCTGTTCGGAATGGGTGCGTCGCCCGCGTCGGAGGTGCTGTCCGTCTACACGATCGAGGACGAGACCGTCGAATACGACGACGACGTGCCGATGACCGTGACCGAATTGCAGGACAGCATCCGCCGCGTGCTGGGCGTGGATCTTCCTGTGGCGGAGACATTTCGGCTGTCGCGCTTCACCTTCAAGGCCCGCCACGCCGAACGCTATCGCGCCGGCCGGGTCCTGCTCGCCGGTGACGCGGCCCATCTGTTTCCCGCCACGGGCGTGGCGCTCAACGCCGGCATGCTCGACGCGGTCAACCTGGCCTGGAAGCTGGCCGCCGACGTCCACGGGTGGGCGCCCGGCGGCCTGCTGGCCACCTACCACGAGGAACGTCACCTCGCCGGGGAGCGCACCATGCTGCACACCCGGGCACAGGTCGCGCTGCGGCGTGGGCACGACCCGGCCGCCGAAGCACTGCGCGAGGTCTTCCAGGAACTTCTCACCGACGAACAGCCCGTGCGGCGCCTGGGGGCCTTCATCGCCGGCGCCGATATCCGCTATCAGCTGCCCAACCCGAATGGTCACGCCTTGACGGGAACCTTCGTGCCCGACCTCACCCTGCTCACCGACGACGGGACGACCGGCGTCGCCGAACTGATGCGCGCCGCGCGGCCCGTCTTGCTCGATCTCGCCGATCGTGCGGACCTGCGAGCTACCGCCCGAGACTGGCGGGACCGCATCGACATCCGCACCGGCAAAGTCGAGAACCGTCCGGCCGACGCCCTCCTCATCCGCCCGGACGGCCACATCGCCTGGGCCGCCACCATCGACGAACCCGCAGACCGCGCGGAGGACGGCCTGCGAGCGGCGTTGTCGTCCTGGTTCGGCGCACCCGCGGCAACGACGATCCCCGTCGGCGATTGACCTTCTTACCGGCCGCTTGCCGGGGCTTCGCCCCGGCAAGCACAGCTCCGGAATGGTCCGTGACCGGAATCGGCGCGACACTTCCCGTCCGCAGTGGGTGACGGCGGTCGCTCGCGCTTCGCCTGCTACGCGAAGTCGGTGATCATGTCGAGGCTTGCCGACAGATCCCGACCGGCGTCGCCCGGCAGCCGTCGCATGGCCACACCGGTGCTCACGGCAGATCGGAGAAGTGCACGTCATGGGCCACGGCGGTCACCTGGAGGCCGTCGGCGCTCGGCCGGATGGCCGTCAGCTGCGCACCGAGCGGCAGCCGCTGTAACGGCACGACGAAGGTGAGGCTTCGGCGCAGCATCGCCAGGGGAATCTTCGGTCCGCCTGCCGCGGGCTGGACCGAGACCGGCGTGACTTGAATGCCCTCGCCGGTGGGTGCGACGGTGACTACGACCGTCGCGGCTACCGGGATGCCCTCCACCGGGAATGTCCCGGCGACGCGCAGCCCGTCCTGGCCGTTGGAGATCGACTCCACGCCCGACGGCGCGAATTCCCGCACGGTGTCGTAGGGAACCACGGCGGTCGCCGTCGCCGTGGCCGCGATCAGGTTCGATGTCCGGTTTTGCAGTACGTCGGTCAGCGGCGCCGATACGTCGGTCATCGCGATGTCGAGGTTGTGGACGGTGATGTTCTGCCCGCTCCAATCACCGACACGGATACCGATGTCGTGATAGTTGCCCTCGGCGGCCTGGGTGAGGAAAGGGAAGCCGCCGATGTCGACGCTCGGTTGGTGCGGGAGGTCGTACTCCGCGGCGATCTTGCGGCCGATCTCGTTCTGCGCCAGCACGACCGCGATCCGGTCGCCGACGATCAGCGCGATCATCAGCACGACGATCAGTATCAGCAATGTGCGCATGCGTTCACCCGCTCGGCCATCCCACCATCATGCTGTGCTTCGCGACCGGCCGCGGCTTCGTGGACACGTCGAACCGCAGTCGGACTCAGACATGCAGGGTGGGCCGGTAGACGAGTTCTTGGATGTTGCCGTCGAGCGTCCGGCTTTCGATCAGCTCGAGGTCGAAGTCGGCCGCCCCTCGGAAGATCGGATCAGCACCGGTCCGACCGGTGATCACCGGGAACAGCGTCACCTGGACGCGGTCGACCAGGCCCGCGGCCATCAGCGCCCGGTTCATCGACAGACTCCCGTGCGACCGCAGCGGCACCTCGGACTCCTGCTTCAGCCGGGCGACGACGTCGACGGCGTCACCGCTCACGACGGTGGCGTCCGGCCAGTCGAGAGGACCGTCCAGGGTGGTCGACACCACCGTCGTAGGCAGGTTCCTCATCCGGGTGACCCATGCGTCACGCACCGACTCCTCGGTGCCCGAGGCCAGCAGCTGTGCGAACGCTCGATACGTGTTCGCTCCGAGAACCATCCGCTGCTCCGGGGTGTACGAGGCGAGGCGGTGGGCGAGCAATTCGGGGCCTTGTTTGCCCCAGTACCCGCCCCAGTCACCGCCGCTGACGCTGCCGTAGCCGTCGAGACTGGAGAAGACGTCGAAGGTGTACGTGGCGGTCATGATGCTCTCCTCGGGTGCGGTTGACCGGGTCTGTGGGTACAGACGGGAAACCACAGGCGAACTCATCGCCGATCGGCTCCCGAGTCCGGCCGCCCGGCCAGGACAGCGAGAGCGAGCCGACCGGGGATTCCGCGAGCGGGAGCGTTGCCGACGAGTCGTCCCAGGGGCAGTCCGATCACGAGGTGCAATCCGACTGAGCGCGACCGGCGCCGCGTCGGCACCGATCATGCACGGCCCAGCGGCACGTCGATTTCCCGACGTGCCGCTGGTCGCGGGTCAGCGGGGCAGCCGCTCGATGATGGTGGCGTTGGCGGTGCCGCCGCCTTCGCAGATGGTGAGCAGGCCGTAGCGGCCCTCGATCCGCTCGAGCTCGTTGAGCAGCGTCGCGAAGAGCTTCGCGCCGGTCGCTCCGAGGGGGTGGCCGAGTGCGATGGCGCCGCCGTTGACGTTGACCTTCTCCGGGTCCGCGCCGGTCTCCTTCAGCCAGGACAGCACCACCGGCGCGAACGCCTCGTTGATCTCGACCACGTCGATGTCGTCGATGGTGAGTCCGCTCTTCTCCAGCGCCCACTTGGTCGCCGGAATCGGCGCGGTGAGCATGAAGATCGGGTCCGCACCCCGCGCGCTGACGTGGTGGATGCGCGCTCGCGGCGTCAAGCCGTACTCCTGCACCGCCCACTCCGAAGCGAGCAGGGTGGCGCTGGCTCCGTCGGAGATCTGGCTGGCGACCGCGGCGGTCAGCGGGCTGCCCTCGGCCAGTGGCGGCAGCGACGCCATCTTCTCCAGGCTGGTCTCGCGCGGCCCCTGGTCGATCCAGAAGTCGCCGACCGGCACGATCTCGTTGTCGAAGCGGCCGTTCTTGATCGCGTCGCGGGCCCGCTCGTGGCTGCGCAGCGCCCAGCGCTCCATCTCTTCCCTGCTGATGCCCCACTTCTCGGCGATCAGCTGGGCGGCGCGGAACTGCGTCACCTCACCGGTGCCGTAGCGGTGGTCCCAGCCCTGCGCCCCGACGAACGGCGAGTCGAAGCCGTACTCCTTGCCCGCGAGCATGGCCGCGGAAATGGGGATCGCGCTCATGTTCTGCACGCCGCCTGCGACGATGACCTCGGTGGTGCCGCTCATGATGGCCTGGGCGCCGAAATTGATGGCCTGCTGGCTCGATCCGCACTGCCGGTCGACCGTGACGCCGGGGACCTCTTCGGGATATCCGGCGGTCAGCCACATGGTGCGCCCGATATTGCCCGCTTGCGGGCCGATGTTGTCGACACAGCCGACGATCACATCGTCCACATTCCCCGGATCGATCGTATTGCGGTCCAGGAGGCCGCGCAGTGCGGCCGCGCCGAGATCGGCCGGGTGCACGCCCGCCAGTGCGCCGCCGCGCTTGCCGACCGGGGTGCGTACCGCATCGATCACGTAGGCGTCCCGCAGCGGGGCGTACGGACGACGGGACGCGGAAGGTGCTGACATGTAAGGACTCCTACGTGGTGCGCTCGCCGGCGGTGAGCCCGTCGAGCACGATGGTCAGGTACTGCTTTGCGAGATTCTCGACAGTGATCGGGCCGCCCGGCCGGTACCACCGCACCGCGACCCACACCGTGTCCCGCAGGAACCGGTAGGCCAGTTCGACGTCGAGTTCCGCCCGGAAGCTGCCGTCCTGGACGCCGTTGGTCAGCACCCGGTGCCACAGCTCACGAAATTCGCGGTTGTAGTCGGCGATGTAGGCGAACCGCTCCGAGTCGCGCAGTCGCTTCGCCTCGGCCTGGTAGATCGCCACCGCGGCGTGCCAGCGGTCGAACGACTCGTAGGACGCGAGCACCAAGGCTTCCAAGGTGTCTCGTGAACTCAGGCCGGAGGCGACGATCTCCCGGTAGCGGCCGAACAGTTCGTCCAGGAATCCACGCAGGATCTCGTCCACCATCGACTCCTTGGAATCGAAGTGGTGATAGAGGCTCCCGGAGAGGATTCCGGCCGCGTCGGCGATGTCACGCACGGTGGTGGCGCGCAGTCCTCGCTCGGCGAACAATTCGGCCGCCATGGCGAGCAACTCGCTGCGCCGTGCTGATTTCGAAGCGTCTGGTGCGGGCACACGGCCATCATACAACCAAGCATTTGCTTGGTCGAGAGCTCACCGGGCCGAGTAGCGCAGCGGCGACGACACGGAGAGATCCGCCAGCAGGCGATCGCAGATGATCACGGGTGAGACACCCGCTCGCGCCATCCGCGCGACGAGCGCGAGACGTCGTTCGCAGCTGTCCCATTCCACGGTGAGCTGACCGCGGTCCGGCCCGGCGTCCACCGTGGCCATCACCCGCGGCGGGCCGCCCCGCACCGGTTCCTCGCTCAACTTCAGCACCATGCCGCGCTGCCAGGCGTGGTAGGTGTCCATGTCGGCCCCGATCACCAGCTTATCGGTGGCCGCGCACAGTCCCTGTGCGATCTCGTCGGAGAAAGTCACCTGGTCGAAGCGGAATTTCCGGCATTTCGCGACCACCGCCAGCAAGTCGGCGCGCACTTCGCACAGCAGAGCCGTCTGGCGCTGTCTGCGCCGTTCCTGCTCGGTCTCCCCGCCGTCCACGCCGAGGCCGACGCGGCGCGCGCGCTCGCGATCACGCGCCAGATCGGCACGCAGCGCGCCGCGCGGATCGCGGGCGACTTCCCGCTCGTCGACGGCGTGCTGCTCCAGGATGCGGACGGCGGCCGTGGCGACCGCGCTCTCGGACGTGTGCTGGATGAGTTCGGCGCCGAGGGTGAGCGCGGAGAGGACGAGGCTGTCCATCCGTCGCCTGGCGAGCACGACTTCGCGCACCACGTCGAGTTCCAATTGTTCGCGGGCAGGTGGGCGATCCAGGCCCATAGCCATCGCCCCCTTGAAGAGCGCGGATCCGATCTCCTTCAGCATGGCACACCGCAGGGCGCTCCGGCTCGCCCTTTTCTACCTGATCAGCTGCCCATTTCGCGGGCCTGCCCGATGAAAGAAGGCGATCGCAATACGGCGCGAAGGGTCTCACGCGCAGCGGCGGCCGGGTGGCTGCTCGACGGTCGCCGGATGCGCTCGTCCGCTCGGCATGGCGCGGACGAGCCCGGGATACGCGGTGGCTCAGGCGCGTTGGCTGCTGATGGAGACCACCTCGCCGGTCAGGTAGGTGGTGTAATCGCTGGCCAGCATGGCGATCGTCGCGGCGACCTCCCATGGCTCGGCCGCGCGCCCGAACGCCTCACGCTCCGACAGGCGGTCGAGCAGTTCGGTGGAGCTGACCTTGTCCAGGAACGCGTGCCGGGCGATGCTCGGGGCCACCGCGTTGATCCGGACGCCCAGTTCGGCCGCCTCCACCGCGCTGCACCTGGTCAACGCCATGACGCCCGCCTTCGCCGCGGCGTAGTGCGCTTGGCCGTACTGCGCTCGCCAGCCGAGCACGCTGGCGTTGTTCACGACCACGCCGCCGTGGCCCGCGTCGCGGAAGTAGCCGAGAACGGCGCGGGTGCAGCGGAACGTGCCGTTGAGCGTGATGTCGAGAACGCGCTCCCACTGCTCGTCGGTCATGTCGACCACGGGCGTCTCCCCGCCCAGCCCGGCGTTGTTGACCATGATGTCGATCCGGCCCAGAGCGTCGGCAGCGCCGCGCACCAGCGCGTTCACCTGCTCGGTGCTCTGCACGTCGCACGCGATCGAGGCGACCCGCCGGTCCGGGAATTCAGCCGCCAGCTCGGTCGCGGTCTCCGCCAGCCGACGCTCGTGCCAGTCGGAGACCACTACGTCCGCGCCCTCGGCCAGCAGCCTGCGCGCGGTCGCCGAACCGATGCCGGTGCCCGCGGCCGCGGTGATCACGGCGGATCGTCCGGTCAGCAGGCCGTGCCCGGGGACGGGCGCGGGGGCGACCGACAGCGGGCCCGTCACGGGCGGGCCTCGCGCGGTAGGCCGAGCACCCGCTCGGCGATGATGTTGCGCTGCACTTCGTTCGAACCTCCGTAGATGGTGTCGGCGCGGGTGAACAGATACAGCCGCTGCCATTCGTCGAGATCGTCTTCACCCGCCACCAGCCCGCGGGCGCCGAGCACGGCCATCGCCAGCTCGCCGAGCCCGCGATGCCAATTGGCCCAGAGCAGTTTCGCCACCGAAGCCTGGCCCGCGCCGTCGTCCACGCCGGCGCCCTCCATCGTGCGTATGGCGTGCGCACGCAGTACGCGCAGGCCGACCCAGGCGCGGTCGATCCGGTCGGCGATCAGCGGGTCGTCGGCCGCGCCGGTGCGCCGCGCCAATGCCTCGATGTCGGCCAGTTCCCGGGCGAAGCGGATCTGCTGGCCCAAGGTGGAGATACCGCGCTCGAAGGTGAGCGTGCCCATGGCGATGCGCCAGCCGTCCCCCGGCTCGCCGACCACCAGGTCGGCCGCGGTGCGGGCGTTGTCGAAGAAGACTTCGTTGAACTCCGAGGTCCCGGTCAGCTGGATGATCGGGCGCACGTCGACGCCCGGCTGCTTCATCGGGACCAACAGGTAGGACAGGCCCTTGTGCCGTACGGACCCGCGCTCGGTGCGGGCGACGACGAAGCACCAGTCCGCGACGTGTGCCAGCGACGTCCAGATCTTCTGCCCGTTGATCGACCACTCGTCGCCGTCCAATCGCGCGGCGGTGGTGATGGCGGCCAGATCCGAGCCCGCGCCGGGTTCGGAATAGCCCTGACACCACAGTTCGGTGACATCGCGAATACCGGGCAGGAACCGGTTCTTCTGGGCCTGGGTACCGAAGGCGAGCAGCGTCGGGCCGAGCAGTTCCTCGCCCACGTGCGACACCCGCGCGGGGGCGTTCGCCTTGGCGTACTCCTCGTGGAAGATCACCTGTTGACGGACCGTGGCCTCGCGACCGCCGTATTCCTTCGGCCAGCCCAGGCAGGTCCACCCGGCCGCGGCCAAGTGCCGGTCCCAGGCGAGGCGTTCGTCGAACGCCTCGTGTTCGCGGCCGGGACCGCCGAGGCCGCGCAGCTCGCGGAATTCGCCGTTGAGGTTCTCCTCCAGCCACTCTCGCACGTCGGCGGCGAATCGCTCGTCCTGCGCGGCGGAAAACCGCCCGTCCGGAGCG
Organism: Nocardia sp. CY41; assembly: GCF_009829325.1. GTDB lineage: Bacteria > Actinomycetota > Actinomycetes > Mycobacteriales > Mycobacteriaceae > Nocardia. Next base: position 153,353 of record NZ_VUOS01000013.1, on the reverse strand, counting down.
GCGGTGTCGGATTCTGAGGTCTGGATCGCACCCACGCCGGTAGGATAACCTACCAAGCACTTGCTTTGTAGAGTGTGCGCATAAGTCGCTCGCGGACGGTAAGGACAACCGTGACAACCCCTGTTCAGACGACACCGATGGCACTGCACCACGCCGCCCGGACCTTCGGCGATGCACCGGCGATCGCCGACGGCGAGGTCCGGCTGGACTGGACCCAGCTGCTCGAGGCGGTCCAGGAAGTGGCGCGGGCATTGATCGCGCGCGGCGTGCGAGTGGGCGATCGCGTGGCCATGTGGGCGCCCAATACGCACCACTGGGTGATCGCCGCGCTGGCCGCCCATTACGCCGGCGCGGCGCTGGTGCCGTTGAACACCCGCTACGTGGCCGACGAGGCCGCCGACGTGCTCGGACGAGTGGACGCGAAGGCGCTGTTCATCGCCGGTCCTTTCCTCGGCCGCGAGCGGCTCGCCGAACTCCGCGCGTCCGCTCCGGACCTGGCCATCGACACGGTGGTGGTGATCCCGGTCGAACCGGGCACCGAGAACACCGACATCGCGGCGCTGGACTGGTCCGAACTCGCGACCGTCGCCGCGCCGGTCACCGTGGCCGAAGCCGAGGAACGCGCCGCGTCGGTCCGTCCCGACGACATCTCCGACATCCTGTTCACCTCCGGCACCACCGGCCGCAGCAAAGGCACCCTGGTCGCCCACCGGCAGGCGCTGTCCGTCGTGCGGGCCTGGGCCGAGTGCGCCACGTTGCGCGGGGATGATCGGTACCTGGTGGTGAACCCGTTCTTCCACAACTTCGGCTACAAGGCGGGCATCCTCGCCTGCCTGGTCACCGGAGCCACGATCATCCCGCAGGCCACCTTCGACGTACCGGAGACGATGCGGCTGATCGGCGCGGAGCAGGTCACGGTGCTGCCCGGCCCGCCGACGATCTATCAGACGATCCTGGATTTCCCGCGTCGCTCCGAATTCGACCTGAACTCGCTGCGGGTGGCCGTCACCGGCGCGGCGACGGTGCCGGTGGTGCTGATCGAGCGGATGCGCTCGGAACTGGCCTTCGACGTCGTGATCACCGCCTACGGCCTGTCCGAGAGCGCGGGCTTCGGCACCATGTGCCGCGTCGACGACGACGCCGAGACCATCGCGAACACCTGCGGCAGGCCGATCGCGGACTTCGAACTGCGGCTCGGCGACGCGGGCGAGGTCCTGCTGCGCGGGCCGAACGTGATGCTCGGTTACCTGGACGACCCGGACAGCACCGCGCAGACGATCGACGCCGACGGCTGGCTGCACACCGGCGACATCGGCACGATCGACGAGCGCGGATACCTGAAGATCACCGACCGGCTCAAGGACATGTACATCTCCGGCGGCTTCAACGTCTACCCCGCCGAAGTGGAACAGGCACTGGCCCGGCTGGACGGCGTGGCCGAGTCGGCGGTGATCGGCGTCCCGGACGCCAGGATGGGCGAGGTGGGCAAGGCGTACGTGGTCCGCAAACCCGGCGCCGCGCTCACCGAGGACCAGGTGCGCACGCACGCCGCCACCGTGCTGGCCAATTTCAAGGTGCCGCGATTCGTCGAATTCCGCGACCAGCTGCCCTACAGCGCCGCCGGGAAAGTGCTCAAGCGTCAACTACGTGAGGAGAAGTCGTAATGTCGGAACCGGCAACCCCGGACCAGGGTCCGGCGATCCCGGACGAGGGTGAGGTCGTCACCTACGAGCGGCGCGGTCGCGTAGCGATCGTCACGCTGAACCGGCCGGACTACCGCAACGCGCAGAACTCGGTGATGACCTACGCCCTCGACGCCGCCTTCGAGCGGGCCGTGGAGGACCCGGAAGTCGGGGTGATCGTCCTGGCCGGCAACGGCAAGCACTTCAGCGCCGGGCACGACATCGGCACGCCCGGTCGCGATCACCACGTGCGATACCAGAACAAGGCCGCGCTGTGGTGGGACCACGTGGACCGCGCGGGCGGCGATCAGCGCTTCGCCCGCGAGCTCGAGGTCTACCTCGGCATGTGCAGGCGCTGGCGGGAGATTCCCAAGCCGACCATCGCGATGGTGCAGGGCGCCTGCATCGCAGGCGGACTCATGCTGGCCTGGGTGTGCGATCTGATCATCGCCTCCGACGACGCCTTCTTCAGCGATCCCGTGGTGCGCATGGGCATCCCGGGCGTCGAGTACTTCGCCCATCCGTGGGTGATGGGTCCGCGCGCGGCGAAGGAGTTCCTGTTCACCGGGGACCGGTTCGGCGCCGCGCAGGCCAAGGAGTGGGGCATGGTCAACCGGGTGGTGCCGCGCGCCGACCTGGAGGCCGAGACCTTGGCGCTGGCCGAGAAGATCGCCGCCATGCCGCAATTCGGCCTCGCGCTGACCAAGAAGGCGGTCAACCAGGCCGAGGACCTGATGGGCATGCGGTCGGGCATGGACTCGGTGTTCGGCCTGCACCACTTCGCCCACGCGCACAACGCCGAGGTCGGCGCCGACTCACTGGGCGGCATGAACGCCAAGTCGATGAAGGCCACCGCGAGCACCGCAGAACAGAACGGAACGACCTAGTGGATCTGGATCTCGACCAGGCGACCCAGGAATTCCAGCGGGAAGTCCGCGAATTCCTGGCCGCGAACAAACCCGCGAAACCGCTGCCCTCCATGGACACCAAAGCGGGGTTCGAGGCGCACCGCGCGTGGGAGCGCACCCTCGCCGACGCCCGGCTCTCGGTGGTGGCCTGGCCGGAGGAATTCGGCGGGCGCGATGCCTCGCTGCTGGAGTGGGTGCTGTTCGAGCAGGAGTACTACGCGGCGGGCGCGCCGGGGCGGGTCAGCCAGAACGGCATATTCCTGCTGGCGCCGACGCTTTTCGAACACGGCACGCCGGAACAGCTGGAGCGGATCATGCCGCGGATGGCGCGCGGCGACGACATCTGGGCGCAGGCGTGGTCGGAGCCCGAAGCGGGCAGCGACTTGGCCGGTATCCGTTCCACCGCCCGGCGCACCACCGGCGGCTGGCTGCTGAGCGGTCAGAAGACGTGGAGTTCGCGCGCCGCCTTCGCCGACTGGGCATTCGGGCTGTTCCGCAGCGACCCCGAGGCCGAGCGGCACAAGGGCCTCACCTACGTCATGTTCCCGCTGACCGCCGACGGGGTCTCGGTCCGCCCCATCCCGCAGCTGGACGGCGAGCCCGGCTTCGCCGAGATCTTCCTCGACGACGTGTTCGTGCCCGACCGCGACGTGATCGGCGCGCCCGGCGAGGGCTGGCGCGTGGCGATGAGCACCTCCAGCAACGAACGCGGCCTCTCCCTGCGCAGCCCCGGCCGGTTCAGCGCCACCGCGCAGCGGCTGATCGATCTGTGGCGCGAGACCGGCGACGAGGACAACACCGCGCAGCGCGACGCGGTGGTGGACGCCTGGATCGGCAGCGAGGCCTACCGGCTGCACACGTTCGGCACGGTGACCCGGCTCGACGAGGGCGGCAAGCTGGGCGCGGAATCGTCGATCACCAAGGTGTTCTGGTCCGAACTCGACATCGCCATGCACGAAACCGCGCTCGAGGTGCTCGGTGCGGCGGCCGAGCGCTCCGGGCCGTGGACCGACGGATTCCTGTTCGCCCTGTCCGGCCCGATCTACGCGGGAACCAACGAAATCCAGCGCAACATCATCGCCGAGCGGCTGCTCGGACTACCGAGAGGAAGCAGCCGATGAGATTCGCGCTCAGCCCCGAACAACTCGATTTCGGCGTCAGCCTGCGCAAACTGCTGGAGGCGGGCCGCGCGCCCGCCGCCGTGCGCGCGTGGGCGTCCGGCGACAGCGGCCCCGGGCGCGCGCTGATCCGGCAACTGGCGGAGGCCGGTGTGCTGGGTTTGGCCGTCGCGGAGGAGCACGGCGGCATCGGCGCCGAACCGATCGACCTGGTCGTGGCGTTCCAGGAGATCGGCCGGGCGGCCGTGCCCGGCCCGCTGGTGGAAACCGCCGCGGCGATTCCGGCTCTGCTGCAGGCGCTCCCGGACCAGGACCTCGCCGCGCGTTGGCTGCCCGGCTTCGTGGAGGGCACGGCGCTGGGCACCGTCGCGTTCGCGTCAGCCGGTCCCGGCAGTGTCGCGCTGGATGCCGACACCGCCGAGGTGGTCCTGCTGGCCGGGGAGAATCAGCTGTCCACCGGGCATCGCACCGGCCTGGTGCGCTCGGTCGATCCCGCCCGGCGCCTGTTCACCGTCGCCACGGCCGAGACCGTCGCCGAGGGCGATGGGGCGCGCGCGGCCGCGGCTGCCGGTTTCGATACCGGCGCACTGGCCTGCTCGGCGCAGCTGCTCGGCGCGGGCAAAGCCCTGCTGCACGCGTCCACCGAGTACGCCAAGCAGCGCAAGCAGTTCGGCAAGCCGATCGGCGAGTTCCAAGCCGTGAAGCAGAAGCTCGCCGACGTGCTCATCGCGCTGGATCTGGCCGAGCCGCTGCTCTTCCGGGCCGCGCTGACGATGACCGAAGCCACCCGGAGCCGCGACGTCTCGGCCGCCGTGATCGCCTGCGGCGACGCCGCCTACCGCGCGGCCCGCATGGCGCTGCAGGTGCACGGCGCGATCGGCTACACCGCCGAGTACGACCTTTCGCTGTGGCTGACGAAGGTGACCGCGCTGCGCTCGGCATGGGGCACACCGGATCTGCACCGCGCCCGGATCGCACGGGCGCTGCGGAAGGACACCGACTCCGATCGCGCCGCGCGAGGCATCGCATGAGCGGTCAGGCCCGGAGGAGGCAGCGCGGCGTCACCACGCAGGGCCCCGCTCATGCGAAGAACGAACACAGCATGAGCGGTCAGGCCCGCAGGAGGCAGCGCGGCGTCACCACGAAAGGACATCGATGAGCACCGCCGAACACCAGGAGTTCCTCGCCTCGGTGCGGGCGCTGCTGACCAAGCACGCGGGGTCCGCGGCGGTGCGTGCCGCGATGGACACCGAACTCGGCTACGACCAGGCCCTGTGGCGGCTGCTGTGCGAGCAGATCGGCGTCGCTGCTCTCGCGATTCCCGAGGAGTACGGCGGCTTCGGTGCGAGCCTGGTCGAATCCCTGCTCGTAGTGGGCGAATTGGGCCGCACGCTGGCCGGGGTGCCGATGCTCGGCTCGGCCGTCTTGGGCGCGCAGGCCGTCCTGCTGTCGGGCGATACCGAAGCCTGCGAGCGGCTGCTGCCCGAGGTGGCGGAGGGCACGCGGACGATCGCGGTCTGCTGGGCGAGCGAGCGCGGCTGGGACCAGCCGGGCGTCCACGAGACGGACGGCGCCCTGACCGGGACGGCGCACTACGTGCTCGACGGGATGTCGGCGGACACTCTCGTGGTCGTCACCGCGACCGGCCTGTTCGAGGTCGAGCCCACCGCTGCGGGCGTCACCCGGCGGTCCGCGCCCACCATGGACCCCACCCGCAAGCTGGCCGAGGTCGCCTTCGCCGAGGCGCCCGCGCGACGGCTCGGGTCGGGCGATCCGGCGGCGACCGTCGCCCGGCTGCGGGAGACCGCCTGGGCCGCGCTGGCCGCCGAGCAGGTGGGGGCCGCCGACCGCTGCCTCGAGATGACGGTGGACTACGCCAAGTCCCGCGTGCAGTTCGGCCGGGTGATCGGCAGCTTCCAGGCGCTCAAGCACCGTATGGCCGATATGTACGTGCTGCTGGAATCGGCCCGTTCCGCGTCCGTCGCCGCCACCGCTGCGGTGGCGGCGCACAGCCCGTCGGCCGCCGAGGACGTCTGGGTCGCCCGCGTGCACTGCTCGGAGGCGCTCACCGCCATCGCGGCCGAGACCGTCCAGTTGCACGGCGGCATCGCGATCACCTGGGAACACGACGCGCATTTGTTCTTCAAGCGCGCCCATGGCGACGCCCAGCTGTTCGGCGCCGCGCACCGTCCGGCGGAGCAGCCCGCCTGAGTCGGGGCGCACCGGCCTTCCGACGGTGCGCCCCGTCCCGGAGGCTGTCGGGCCTGGACACGATCAACTAAGATGTGACAAGCGCCACACGCGCATGGTCGGGGGATGCGTTTTCGAGTGGCACCGCAAGGTCGGGATCGGTGCCGTAGCGAGTCGAGTTGCCGACTCGCCGCCCAACAAGTCGTCGGGGCCACCATCCGGGAGGATGCCATGACGCAAACAGTGAATTCCGATCTCCAGGTTCTACGGTCCACCATGGACGGGCCGGTGTTCGGCCCCACGGACGCCGGGTACGACCGCGCCCGCGCCATCTGGAACGCCGATATCGACCGGCGACCCGCCGTGATAGCCCAGTGCCTGTCGTCTCGCGACGTGGCCACGGCATTGGCCTTCGCCAGGGAGCGCGGGCTGGAGATCTCCGTGCGCGGTGGCGGCCACTCCTACAGCGGGACCGCGGTCGGCGAGGGCGGCCTGATGATCAACCTCAGCGCGCTGACGGGCGTCGTGGTGAATCCGGAGACCGAGCGCGCCCGGGTCGGCGGCGGAGCGACGATGGCGGACATGGACGCCGCGACCCAGGCCTACGGCCTGGCGGTGACCGGCGGGGTGATCAGCGACACCGGCGTCGGCGGCCTCACCCTCGGCGGCGGTATGGGCTGGCTGACCCGCATGGCCGGGCTGGCTGTCGACAATCTCGTCTCGGCGCAGGTGGTGCTCGCCGACGGCCGGGTGGTACGGGCCGGTGAGACGGAGAACGCGGATCTGTTCTGGGCGTTGCGCGGAGGCGGCGGAAACTTCGGTGTGGTCACCGAATTCGAATACCGCCTGCATCACGTCGGGCCGGAGGTGCACCTCGGCCTGTTCTTCTGGGATATGCCGGACGGGACCGACGCTCTGCGCTTGATCCGGGAGTTCCTTCCCACCCTGCCGCGCCGGTCGGGAGCGTTGATAGCGCTGGCGATGACCGCGCCGCCCGCGCCGTTCGTTCCGGAGCGTTACCACGGCCGAGCGGGTCACGCCTTGATCGTCGCCGGTTTCGGCACGGCCGAGGAGCACGCCGCCGCGGTAGCGCCGATCCGCAGCGCCCTCCCGCCGCTGTTCGAGTTCCTCGGCCCGATCCCGTACGCCGGATTGCAACGGATGCTCGACGCCGCGGCGCCCTGGGGCATGCGCGGCTACGAGAAGGGGCTCGATCTGGACGACTTCTCCAACGACGTCATCGCCGTGCTCACCGCGCACGCCGCGGCGAAGACCGCGCCGTTGTCGTTCATGCCGATCTTCCCGCTCAGCGGCGCGTTCACCACCGTCGGCGAGGACGACACGGCCTTCGGCGGCGCGCGCACCCCGCATTACGGGTGCAATATCACCGCGATCACCCCCGACGCCGAGACGCTCGCCCGCGACCGGGAATGGGTGCGCACGACGTGGGAAGCGCTGCGCCCGATGGCTTCCAATCGCGGCGGGTACGTGAACTTCATGGCGGACCCGAATCACGACCGGGTCCGCGAATCCTACGGAAGCGCCAAATACGCGAAGCTGGCTCACATCAAAGCCGACTACGACCCGGGCAACGTCTTCCACCGCAACGCCAACATAGCCCCCGGCTGACTCACTCGTCCTGACGTCCGCGACGTAGGCCGTCGAGAACGATCTCCACAAGCCGGCGCCAATCGCCGCTTCCGCTGCCGATCGTCGCGGACACCGCGCCGACGATCATGTAGACGTCGGCCGCCGTGCAGTCGTCGCGCAGGGTCCCCGCGGCCCGGTCCCGCTCGACGAGTTCGGTGATCACCTCCTCGAGCCTGCTGCGGGATTCGCCCCGCGGCGCGCTGCCCGCCGAATGCCGAGCCGCCTCGATCGCCGCCGACAAGCCGCGGTCGGCCGCCAGCACCGCGCCGACATGACGTAGGTAGCGGGCGAGCCCCTGCCCTGGCTCGGCCCGCAGACATTCGGTGCGGGCGAACTCCTCGATTTCGGCGAAGCGCTGCTCGGCCGCGGCTTCGATGAGGTCGGCATGGGTGGGGAAATGGCGGTAGACCGTGCCGATGCCGACGCCGGCGGCGCGGGCGATCTCGGGCAGTTGCACCGCGCCGCCGCGCTCGGCGAACAGCGTGCGGGCCACGGCCACGATGCGGGCGCGGTTGAGCGCGGCGTCCGCGCGCGGCTTGCGGGGCGTTGGCCTTGACACTGGCGATCCCTCCATGTTTACGCTTAAAACGGAATCGGATTCCGTTTCCGTTCAACTGCTTCGAAGGGTAACACTTCATGTCCCACAATCGTTTCCACCTCCTGGACGCAGGCGAGGCGCGGCCCGGCCGGGTGCCCTTACCGCCCGCGTTCGCGGTGAAGGCGACCACCGCCGACACCGAGGGCAGGTTCTCGCTGCTGGAAGTGACGCTCGCACGCGATATTCCGCGGCACACCCACCAGGTGGCGGACGAATGCATCTACGTGCTCGAAGGCACGCTCGACGTCGAGTTCGACGACCGGACCCTCTGCGCGACGAAAGGCATGTTCGTCCTGCTGCCGCACGGTGTCCCGCACGCCCTGCGCTGCGGATCGCAACCGCCGCCGCGGGTGCTGCAGATCTCCTCACCCGGCGGCTGGGAGTGCTACCTGGAGGATCTCTTCGAAGCCTGCGCGTCGGTGCTGACCGATGGAGCACTCGACCCGGTGAAGATCAATCCGATCGCGGCAGCCTACGACATCCGCTACGAGGAGCCGGAACACGCCACCGATCGAGCTGCCGCACAGCAGGATTGACCGCAGAGATCGACGGCCCCGCGAAACCGCCGCCGCGCGGGGCCGCCCGCACGTTCCCCGCCTGTGGCCGACTTCACGACAGGTAGATAGTTAGCCTATGTAAGAATATTCCTCGTGCGGCAAGCTCCCGTGAACGTAGCCGATGACCTCGTCGTCGACCTTCTCGTCACCGCGGGCAGGCTCACTCGGCTGGCCGGGGTGATCAGCGGCGACGACCTGCCACGGGCCGTGCTGCGGGCACTGGCGGTGCTCGACGAACACGGTGCGCTGCGGGTCAGCGAATTCGCCAGGATCGACCGATGTTCACAGCCGGCGGCAACGGCGCTGATCGGCAAGCTGGTCGCGGAAGGCTACGCGACCAGGCACAAGGACCCGGAGGACTTCCGGGCCGTCCTCGTCGAACTCACCCCGGCCGGGCGGACTCGGCTGACCGAGTTCCGCCGAGCATTCGCCGCCGCGATCGGTGGACACCTGCCCGGTTTCGACGCCGAACGCCTGGCGCGGCTGGACACCGAATTGCACGACCTGCTGGAGGCCCTGAAAACGGCTACGCGACAACACGATCCGATCTCGAGGGAACACTGATGAGCACTTTGGCTCCCACCCGCGCCCCGAGCGCGGACGACACCGAACAACCGAAAGCCGTGTGGGCGGTCGCGTTCGCCAGCGTGATCGCGTTCATGGGCATCGGTCTGGTCGATCCCATTCTCAAACCCATCGGCGAACAACTGCACGCCTCGCCGTCCCAGGTGTCGCTGCTGTTCACCAGCTACATGCTGGTCACGGGCGTGGCCATGCTGGTCACCGGTGTGGTGTCCAGCCGCTTCGGCGCCAAGAAGACGCTGCTGGCCGGGTTGGCGATCATCATCGTGTTCGCGGCGCTGGCAGGCATGTCCGACACGGTGGCGCAGATCGTCGGCTTCCGGGCGGGCTGGGGCCTGGGCAACGCGCTGTTCATCGCCACCGCGCTGGCCACCATCGTCGGCGCGGCCAGCGGCGGCGTGGCGCGCGCGATCATCCTCTACGAGGCGGCGCTCGGCATCGGCATCGCGACCGGACCGCTGGTCGGCGGCGTGCTCGGCGGAATCAGCTGGCGTGGGCCGTTCTTCGGCGTCTCCGCGCTGATGGCCGTCGCGCTGATCAGCATCGTCGTCCTGCTGCCGGAGGGCCCAAAGCCGGCGCACCGCACCTCGATCACCGCGCCGTTCCGCGCGTTGCGCCACCGGGGGCTGCTGATCGTGAGCCTCACCGCGCTGCTGTACAACTTCGGTTTCTTCACCCTGCTCGCCTACACCCCGTTCCCGCTGGACATGGGCACCTACGCGATCGGCTTCATCTTCTGCGGCTGGGGTGTGCTGCTGGCGATCGCGTCGGTGTTCCTGGCTCCCCGGTTGCAGCGCCGGTTCGGTTCGCTGCCGATGATGGGACTGTCGCTGGCGCTGTTCGCGGCGGACCTGGCGATGATGGCCGTCTTCGCCGAGCACAAGCCCGTGCTGATCATCGGCACCGTGCTGGCGGGCCTGTTCCTCGGCGTGAACAACACGCTGATCACCGAGGCCGTGATGATCTCCGCGCCGGTGGAGCGGTCCACGGCGTCGGCGGCGTACAGCTTCGTCCGGTTCGCGGGTGGGGCCGCCGCTCCTTACCTCGCGGGCAAACTCGGCGAGCACAGCATCTCGTTGCCGTTCTGGGTCGGCGCGGCGTGCACCGCCGCCGCCGTCGTCGTCCTGCTGGCCGGGCGCGCCGCGCTGGCGCAGCTCGACGACCACGATCCCGCACCGCACAGCGTCGAGGAAGCGCAGGCCATGACGGTCGGCGACTGACCCCCGAGCGCACCGAAGGCGGCCACCGGCGTGGCTGCCTTCGTCGTTCTTCCACTCCGGGGCGGGCAGTGCGAGGAGTACGGTCGAGTGATATGACCGAAGCGAAGCGAGGCCGCGTCCGCGTCGAGATCAGCCCGAAGCGCGTGCGCGTCTACCTGGGCGGTCACTTGGTGGCCGACAGTGCGCGGCCGGTGCTCGTCTGGGAGAACCCGCACTACCCGACCTACTATCTGCCGGCCGCGGATCTGCGCGCGAAGCTCGAACCGAGCGGGCAGACCCGGCACTCCGCCAGCCGTGGCGACGCGACCGTCTACGACGTCATGGTCGACGGCACGACGGCGGGCGGGGCGGCGCTGCGGTACCACGACTCGCCGCTCACCGAATTGCGCGACCTCGTCCGGCTGGAGTGGGGCGCGATGGACGAGTGGTTCGAGGAGGACGAGCCGATCTACGTGCATCCGCGCAATCCCTACTCGCGCGTCGACATCCTGGCCAGCTCGCGACACGTGCGAGTGGAGATCGACGGCGTCACCGTCGCCGACTCGCGCACGCCGCGCATTCTGTTCGAAACCGGTTTGCCGCCGCGGTACTACCTGCCGATGACAGACGTCCGCATGGATCTGCTGCACCCGTCGGCCACCCACACCAGCTGCCCGTACAAGGGCACCGCCGACTACTGGACGGTCCGCGTCGAGGGCAAGGAGTATCCCGACTACGTGTGGGGCTACCGCACGCCGCTTCCGGAGAGCCAGAAGGTCGCCGGGCTGGTCTGCTTCTACAACGAGAAAGTCGACATCTACGTGGACGACGAACTCCAGGAACGGCCCAGCTCGCCGTTCAGCTGAGTTCAGCGTCGGCCCGGTCGGCGCGCGGCAGGAGCCTCGGTCGGCACAAGGCAGGCCGCACGTGCCACACGATCACCACGGTGGGGTCTTCGCGCCATGCGCACCGAGCGGGTGGTCCGGCGCCGGTTCACACCGCGACCAGGGGCGGGCTGTCGGCCGCACGGCGGTACTGGCCTGGGGCCAGGCCGTATTCGCGTTTGAACGCTTTGGCGAAAGCGAACTCCGAGGCGTAGCCCACGCGGCGGGCCACGGCGCCGAGGCCGGCGTCGGTGTCGCGCAGCAGGCGGGCGGCGGTCAGCATGCGCCAGCGGGTCACGTAGGCCAAGGGTGGTTCGCCGACCGTCGCGAGGAAGCGGCGGGCGAGAGTCGCGCGGGAGACGCCCGCGATATCGCCGAGATCGGCGACCGTCCACGCACGCGCGGGTTCCTCGTGCACGGCGCGCAGCACCGCCGCGACCGCGGAATCGGCGAAAGCGCCTGCCCAGCCGGTCGATCGCGCGCCGGCTTGCTCGTCGAACCAAGCGCGCAGGATGAACAACAGCAACGTCTCGAGAATCGCGGGCACGGCCGCGTCGCTACCCGGGCGCGGCTCGGCGATCTCCGCGGCCAGCAGGTCGACGGCGCCCCGCAGCGCGGGATGACGCCCCGGCCGCGCGGGCAGATGAATGAACTCGGGCAGCTCGTCGAGGATCGGATGGCTGCGACCACGGCCGAGTTCGTAAGCGCCGCAGAGCAAGGCGGTGCGAACGCCGGGCCCCGTGATCTCCCTGGGCTCGCCGGGCAACGCGGTCTCGGTGACCGGGCTGTCCAGACTGTCCAGCAGATCGTGGTCGGCCCCGCGCGGCATGAACAAGACGTCCCCCACGCCGAGCGCCATGGGTTCGCCGTCGGGCGGCACCACCCAGCAAGAGCCCTGGAGGACCACGTGGAACCCGGCGCCGGGAACCACGGGATACCGCCGACCCCACGGCGCGTGCCGAATGAACAGGCCGGAGGTGGGGCTGCCGGTGCGGATCGCCGCGATGGCCTCGCTCAGAATGTCCACCCGCTTACCGTAGCACTCTTCACATGAGCGTTTGAGACAAATTTTCGAGCTTCATAAGCATTGGATGACTCATCGCAAAATACTAGATTTCTTCTCATGACATCCACCGAAGACCCCCGCACCATCGCCGTCTACGGCGCCACCGGACACACCGGCGGCTACCTGCTCGCCGAACTGCGCCGCCGCGGCCTCACCCCGACCCTGGTGGGCCGCGACGCCGATCGCATCCGTGCCGCCGCCGACGCCGCCGACCTGCCCGACGCCGCCGTACGGGTTGCCGAGCTGACCGACCACGCGGCCCTCGTCACCGCGTTCACCGGCGCGGACGTGGTGATCAGCAGCCTGCCCGCCTATGTCGAGCACGGCGCGGCGGTGCTTGCGGCAGCGATCGACGCCGGTGCGCACTACACCGACATGTCCGGCGAGCAACTGTTCCTGAAACGGGTCTTCGACGAGTTCGGACCGCGCGCCACGGCGGCGGGCGTCACCCTCGTCTCCGGCGTCACCGACAGCAATGTCCCCGGCGACCTGCTCGCTCACCTCGCCACGCGCCGGGTGACCGGCCCGGCCGAGGTGGTGCTGAGCCACCTGAGCAAGAGTGGCGGCAACGGTTCCAAAGGCAGTGCGAAGACGGTCTTCGCGAGCCTCGACTGGTTCCGCGGCGGCGGCTGGCACTACGCCGACGGCGAACTGCGCACGGGCGCGGGGGCACGGCACGACAAGGTGACCTTCCCCGGCGACACCGAGCCGACCACCGTCGCGAAGTTTCCCCAGCCCCCGGTGCTGACCATCCCCCGTCACTCGAACGTTTCGTACGTCGAAGGCGTCCTCGCCACGTCGATTCTCGACACGCTCAGCGGGTTCACCGCCGAACTCATCGACACACTGCCCGACGCGCCCAGCGCGGACCTGCGCTACGACCTCGTGGTGGACGCGTTCGGCGCCGACGGACGGCACGCCCGCGGCGTGCTCAGCGGCGTCGACTCCTACCGCGATTCCGCGCTGATGGCCGTGGAGACGGCCGTCCGGCTGGCCGGGAACGCCGCCGCACCGGGCGCGCTCGCGCCCGCCGAAGCGTTCGACCCCGCCGATTTCCTCGTCGCGCTGGCGCCGTTCGGCATCACCTGGCGGATCGAGGAGAGCTGAGCGGCGGCGCCGATCGGGCATAGTCGAACGATGACCGACACTCGACCGACACTCGCCGCCGCACTCGATCTCGCGCCGCATCCGGAAGGCGGTTGGTACCGCGAAACCTGGCGCAGCCCAGTGGAATTCACGCCCGAAGGTTACCCGGCCCCGCGCGCCGCGGCGACGGCGATCCATTTCCTGCTGCTGCCGGGCGAGCGGTCCGCGCCGCACACGGTGCGCTCCGACGAGCTATGGCTCTGGCATCGCGGCGGGCCCCTCGCGCTCGACATCGGCGGCGAAGCGGTGACCCTGGGTCCCGACGTGGAGCGCGGTCACCTGCTGCAAGCCGTGGTGCCCGGCGGCGTCAGCCAGTCGGCGCGACCCGCCGGCGCGGAATATGTGCTGGTCAGCTGTATCGTCGCACCGGGTTTCGACTTCGCCGACTTCCGGCTGGACTGACCGGGTTCAGCGCACCGGCACCGTGGCGAACTGCGCGAGCTCGTGCGGATCGTGCGCGCAGAACATCCGCACCCGATCGCCGTGATCGGCGTGCAGCGTGCGCAGGCGCTCCAGATTCTCCACCCGGGCGCGCCCCAGCGTGCTCGCGAGCACCTCGAAGACACCCAGGCCGATCGGCGGACGAGCCCTCCCCTCCGCCAGCTGCCGGTGGTGGAAGTAGGCGTCACCGCAGTGCAACAACCATCCGTCGCTCTGCCGGACCGCGACGCCGCTGTGCCCGCGGGTGTGCCCGACCAGCGGGATCAGCATGATGTCCTCTAGCACCGGGACGGCGGTGAAACCGAACCAGGTGTCCGCACCGGTCTCGTGGGCCAGCCAGCGGGGCCCGTGCTCCCACTGGCGCGGCTGATAACGCAGCTTCTCGCCGATGGTGGGGCGCTGGGTCGCCGCGTCGAGTTCGTCGGCGAAGACGTGCACCGTGGCGTCGGGGAAATCCGACAGCCCGCCGGCGTGATCGAGGTCGAGGTGGGTGAGCACGATGTGCCGGACGTCCTCGCGCCGATAGCCGAGCCCGCGGATCTGGTGCAGCGCGGTGAGTTCCGGACGCAACCGGGGACGCAGCAGCCGCGCGCTGCCTGCGCCCAGCCTGCCGCGGTCGAGCACGTCGGCCATGCCGAATCCGGTGTCCACCAGCACCAGTCCGTCCTCGGACTCGACGAGCAGGCAATGACCGACCAGGCCACCGGTCAGCAGCCCACCGCTGCCCAGCAGCGCGCGCCCGCCGACCGGGCACATGGTCGCGCAGTCCAGATGCCGCACCAGCATCGCGGAAACTCCCTCCTGCGGCGCCGGTTCGGACGATATCCGTTCCGGCACGAAGGTCCTTTTTGTTCCCGTCAACGTAGCCGGAGCACGGCTCGGCCGCGACAGCGCGGTCGCCGCCGCGGCGAGCGGCGGGCAACCCGATCGGTGCCCACCGCCCCGCGCAGCTGGATCACTCGGGGATTTCGAGCACGCCCTCGTCCACGGCCCAGGCGATGGTGCGCTCGAGATTCGGACAGGAGTCGGGGCGGCCCGGCCCGTGGCCGCGCGCACTCAGTTCGGCGAAGACCGGGCAGCGCTCGGCCGGATCGCCGGTCCACTGCACCGAGGTCTGGTGCGTGCTGCTCTTGCGCACCAGCACCTGGCTCTGGCAGGCCTGACACCGCAGCGGGGTCAGGCCGTCCTCCAGGTAACGCTGTTTGTCGACCACCGTCTGGGCGCGCACTTCGGCTCGCCGAGCGGGCTGGTCGGCGAAATCGGGTGCCTTCGCCCAGGTGGCCGCCATCAGACGCCGGCCTCGGCTTCCTCGGACTCGCGCTTGCGCCGCAGGTTCTCCGCGACCTCGGCCTCCCATGCCTCATTGGCCTTGGTGGTGTCCACCTCGAACTCGAAGCGCTGGGTCATCTTCTCGGTGACGTCGGCCAGATCGACGTAGAACTGCTCGTACCAGCGGCGCAGCTGGTAGACCGGCCCGTCCTCCTCGCACAGCAGCGGGTTCTCGACCTTGGACTTGTGCTTCCAGATCTCGACGTCCTGCAGGAAGCCGACGCTGATGCCTTCGGTCATCTTCTCCGCCAGCCGGTCGGCCATCTCGCCCTCGACGCCCTTCGGCTTCTCCAGCGTGATGCCCCACTGCAGGACGAAGGAGTCCTGGGTGACCGGGTAGTGGCAGTTGATCAGGACGCTCTTGACCTCGTAACCGCTGTAGATGTTGATCAGCGGGTTGATCATGTACGAGGGGCCGAAGTACGAGGCCTCGGATTTCAGCAGCGTGTCACCGCCGTACTTGGAGGCCATGCCGATGTCCGGCCTGCCCTTGGTCTCCAGGAACTGGGTGGCGATGTGCCCCTCGAAGACGTTCTTGAAGTACGTCGGGAAGGCGAAATGGATGTAGAAGAAGTGGGCCATGTCGACCACGTTGTCGATGATCTCGCGGCAGTTGGCGCCCTCGATCAGCATCGAGTTCCAGGTCCAGTCGGTCCACCCGCTGTCGAGCTGCTCGCTGGGGTTGCCGTCGGCGTCGGTGTAAGGGCCCTTGATGTGCGGGATGGTGACCTCGGGCGGCGGCTGGCTGCCCTCGTGGTCGTGCCAGACGAACAGCTGACCGTTGCGCTCCAGCGTGGTCCACTTCCTGGTGCGCGCCAGCGGCGGCACCCGGCGCGCGTACGGAATCGCGGTGCACTTGCCGTTGGTGCCCGACCAGCGCCAGTCGTGGAACGGACAGGCGATGTCGTCGCCCTTGACCTCGCCCATGCTCAGGTCGCCGCCCATGTGCCTGCAGTAGGCGTCCAGCACCCGCAGTTCACCGTTGCTGTCGGCCCAGACGACGAGCTTGGTGCCGAAGACGTTCACCGCGTGCGGCTTGCCGTCCCGGAACGTCTTGGCCAGACCCAGGCAATGCCATCCCCGCGCATAGCGAGTCGGTGCGGCGCCGACATCCAGTTCCCGGACCTTCGCACCGCCCTGTGGCGTAACTGCCATCGCGTTTCCTCCTCCATCTGTACTAGAACACGTTACAAAACTGGCGCTCTCGATGCCAGCGATTCCCCTCACTTCCTGCATGAGCGCATGTCCAGGCAGGGGTGGACACCGGTTCTCGACAGAAATAGGAACCTGTTCTAGTCTCAGAGGCAAATGAGATTCCGGACATCAACCGACCAGGCAGGAGCAGGTCCCGAGATGACGCAAGAAGTGACCGAACGGGTCGAAGCGCTGTTGCCGACGTTGCGCGAACGCGCACAGGAGGCCGAGGACCTGCGGCGCATCCCCGACGAAAGCATGAAGGCGTTGCAGGAGACCGGCTTCTTCCGGCTGCTCCAGCCCAAGCAGTGGGGCGGTCACGCCGCCGATCCGGTGGTCTTCTACGACACCGTGCGCAAGATCGCCAGCGCCTGCGGGTCCACCGGCTGGGTGGCAGGCATTGTGGGCGTGCACAACTGGCACCTGGCACTGTTCGCGCAGCAGGCGCAGGAAGACGTCTGGGGCGAGGACACCGAAGTGCGGATCTCCTCCTCCTACGCGCCGATGGGCGCGGGCACGGTCGTCGACGGCGGTTACCTCGTCAACGGCGCGTGGGCCTGGTCCTCCGGCTGCGATCACGCCACCTGGGCGGTCCTGGGCGGCCCGGTGATCAAGGACGGCAAGCCGGTCGATTTCGGCAGCTTCCTCATCCCGCGCGACGACTACCGCATCGACGACGTGTGGAACGTGGTCGGTCTGCGCGGCACCGGCTCCAACACGGTCGTGGTGAAAGACGTCTTCGTGCCGTCGCACCGGTTCCTGAGCTTCCGCGCCATGAGCGAACTGAAATCGCCCGGTCTGGAGCAGAACACCGATCCGGTTTACAGGATGCCCTGGGGCACCATCCATCCCACCACGATCTCCACCCCCATCGTCGGCATGGCCTACGGCGCCTACGCGGCGCACGTCGAGCACCAGGGCAAGCGGGTGCGCGCGGCCTATGCGGGCGAGAAGGCCAAGGAGGACCCGTTCGCCAAAGTGCGTATCGCGGAGGCCGCCAGCGACATCGACGCCGCGTGGCGACAGCTGTCGGGCAACGTCGCCGACGAATACGCGCTGCTGGTGGCGGGCCAGGAGATCCCGTTCGACTTGCGCGTGCGGGCCCGCCGCGACCAGGTGCGCGCGACCGGCCGCTCGATCGCCGCGATCGACAAGCTGTTCGAGAGCTCCGGCGCTACCGCGCTCGCCAACGGCACTCCGCTGCAACGCTTCTGGCGCGACGCGCACGCCGGCCGGGTGCACGCGGCCAACGATCCCGAGCGCGCCTACTTGATGTACGGCACGCACGAGTTCGGCCTCCCCGTCACCGACGGCATGGTGTAGGGGGTGCCCGTGACCTCGACCGCGGAACTCACCGCCGAATCGACCTCGCGTTACGCCCAGGTGCGGCCCGACCTGCGGCTGCACTACCACGAGGCGGGCGTCGGCAACGGGCCGACGATCGTCCTGCTGCACGGCGGCGGACCGGGCGCGTCCTCATGGTCGAACTTCGCGCGCAACATCCCGGTGCTGGCCGAGCACTTCCACGTGCTCGCGGTGGATCAGCCGGGCTACGGCCGCTCGGACAAGCCCACCGAGCACCCGCAATATTTCGTGCACAGCGCGTCGGCGCTGAAGGACCTGCTAGACCACCTGGAGATCACATCCCGGGTGCACCTGCTGGGCAACTCCCTCGGCGGCGGCGCGGCCGTCCGGTTCGCGCTGGACTACCCGGAACGCGCCGGGAAGCTGATCCTGATGGGTCCGGGCGGACTGAGCACCAATCTGTTCGCGCCCGACCCGACCGAGGGCGTCAAACTGCTCTCCAAGTTCAACTACGAGCCCACCAGGGAGAACCTGGCGGCGTTCCTGCGCATCATGGTCTTCGACCAGTCGTTGGTCACCGACGAGCTGATCGACGAGCGGTTCGCTTCCGCGAGCACGCCCGAGGCGCTGGCCGCGACCCGGGCGATGGGCAAGTCGTTCGCGAGCGCGGACTTCGAGAAGGGCATGCTCTGGCGCGACGCCTACAAGCTGCGTCAGCCGGTGCTGCTGATCTGGGGCCGCGAGGACCGGGTCAACCCGCTCGACGGCGCACTGGTGGCGACCAAGCTGATCCCGCGCGCGCAGTTGCACGTCTTCGGCGGGTGTGGACACTGGGCACAGCTGGAGAAGTTCCACGAATTCAACCGGCTCGCGATCGATTTCCTCGCGGGCGTCAAGGAGAAGTGATGGGCATCCGATCACTGGGATATCTGCGTATCGAGGCGACCGACATGGCCGCCTGGCGGGAGTACGGGCTCAAAGTCCTCGGCATGGTCGAGGGCAAGGGCACCGATCCCGAAGCGCTGTATTTGCGCATGGACGAGTTCCCGGCCCGGCTCGTGATCGTTCCCGGGGAGAAGGACCGGCTGCAGATCTCGGGTTGGGAGACCGCCAACGCCGAAGAGCTGCAGGACATCCGCGATCGGTTGGACGCGGCGGGCGTGCCCTTCAAAGAGGGCACCGCCGCCGAACTGGCCGATCGCCGGGTGTACGAGCTGATCCGGTTCGACGATCCCTCCGGCAACACGCTCGAGGCGTTCCACGGTGTGGCACTGGAGCATCGCCGGGTGGTCAGCCCGTACGGGCACAAGTTCGTCACCGAGGAGCAAGGGCTCGGCCACGTGGTGCTCTCCACCAAGGACGACAAGGCGGCCCTGGAGTTCTACCGCGACGTGCTCGGCTTCCGGTTGCGCGATTCGATGCGGCTGCCACCGCAGATGGTCGGCCGTCCCGCCGACGGCGAGCCCGCGTGGCTGCGGTTCTTCGGCTGCAATCCGCGCCACCACTCGCTGGCGTTCCTGCCCATGCCGACGCCGAGCGGCATCGTGCACCTGATGATCGAGGTGGAGAACGCCGACGACGTCGGGCTGGCCCTGGACCGCGCGCTGCGCAAGAAGGTCAAGATGTCGGCGACACTGGGACGGCACGTCAACGACAAGATGCTCTCCTTCTACATGAAGACGCCGGGTGGATTCGACGTCGAATTCGGTTGTGAGGGGCTGGAAGTCGACGACCACGACTGGATCGCGCGGGAATCCACCGCGGTGAGCCTGTGGGGGCACGACTTCACCGTCGGACAGCGGCAGCAGTGACCGAGAGGGCGAGCGAAACGATGACCGCGGACGGATCCGAGATCGATCCACGGCAGTTCCGGAACGTGCTGGGGCAGTTCTGCACCGGCATCACCGTGATCACCACCTTCGACGATGACGGGGCGCCGATCGGCTTCGCGTGCCAGTCCTTCGCCGCCCTCTCCCTCGAACCGCCACTGGTGCTGTTCTGCCCTACCAAGGCGTCCCGATCCTGGGCGGCCATCGAGAAATCCGGGCGCTTCTGCGTGAACGTTCTCGCCGAACAGCAGCGCGAGCTGTGCGCCCGCTTCGGCTCCCGCGAACCCGACAAGTTCGCCGGTGCCGCCTGGCACACCTCCGACCAGGAACTCCCCGTCCTGGACGAGGCGCTGGCCACCATCCAATGCACCGTCGACAGCGTCGTCGACGGCGGCGACCACTACATCGTCATCGGCCGGGTCAAGGCCCTCTCCGAGACCACGACCACCGGCCGCCCGCTGCTGTTCTACCGCGGCCAATACACCGCCATCGAACCGGAGAAGACCACCCCGGCCCCCTGGCGCGCCGACCTGGAGCACTTCCTCACGACGACGACGTTGGACACCTGGTTGTAAGGGTGCGAGCAGCGCCGTAGCTCCGCGCGCTACAGCGGGCATGACGGCAATCGCGTCAGCACGTGGGCTACCGCTGTACACCCGCAACAGCGCGGATTTCCGCGGGCTGGACGAGATCGTCGCGGTGTAGCGCATGAAGTGCTCAGTTGATGAGCACTTTGGGGCGGAGGATGGGGTGAGAAGACGACATCGCATCTCGGGAGGCACCGTGGGTCAGGAAACAGGA
The DNA here is from genome assembly GCF_009829325.1 of Nocardia sp. CY41. Lineage (GTDB taxonomy): Bacteria > Actinomycetota > Actinomycetes > Mycobacteriales > Mycobacteriaceae > Nocardia. The sequence goes on along the minus strand of NZ_VUOS01000013.1, from coordinate 132,874 downwards.
ATCCTCACATGCGCCGACGTCGCGCAGTGGGAGGAGTGGCTCGCCGTCAATCACGGCCACGCGGTCGACGTGTGGTTGAAGATCGCGAAGAAGGGGGCGGCCGGCAGGACGATCAGCAACGGCGAGGCGCTCGACGGCGCACTCTGCTTCGGGTGGATCGACAGCCACCGCCGCGGTCTCGACGCCGACCACTACCTGCAGCGGTACTCGCCGCGCCGGTCGGAGAGTCCGTGGTCGCAGATCAACGTCGACAAAGCCGAAGCGCTGATCGCGGCGGGCCGCATGCGTACACCGGGCTTCGCGGCGATCGCCGCCGCCCGCTCCGACGGCCGCTGGCAGGCCGCCTACGCGCCTCAGCGCACCGCTACCTGTCCCGGCGATTTGACCGCCGCTCTCAGCGAAAGCCACCGCGCACGAGATGCTTTCGATCAGCTCGACCGCACCGCGCGGTACGCGCTGTTGCTGCGACTGATGAAGTCGCGGAAGCCTGCCGAGCGCGCCACCCAACTGCGCCGCATCGTCGCGGAGCTGAGCGGATAAAAGTCTCGGTCGAGGGCAGGTAACTCAACGGCACTATGGCCGCGACGATCTCACCGCGACGCGCGGAAATCGGTTGGGAATCGCGTGGACGGCCGCGAGGATATGGCTGTGCTGTTGCTTGTTCCGGCCGATGCGCTTCGCCCCCTCCGTGTCGACGAACATTTCGCCGCGGAAGCGGATGCTGCGCGCGACGCCGGGCACGAAGTCGCTGTGGTCGATCACGACGCGTTGACTCGCACCGGCGGCGCGGACGGGGCCGTTCGCCGTGTTCGCGCGGGCGGCGCGGCTGTCTATCGCGGCTGGATGCTGCGTAGTGATCAGTACGCCGCGTTCGACCGGAGTTTGCGGCAGCGGGGCGTCACGCTACGCACCGACGCGGAGCAGTACCGGCGCGCTCACGAGTTGCCAGGGTGGTATCCCGCACTGGCCGAGATGACTCCGCGATCGGTGTGGACCACCGGAAAGGACCGCGCCGCATTCGATCACGCATGTCAGGAACTGGGCAGGGGCGCCGCCGTCCTGCGCGACTACACGAAGTCGATGAAGCACTACTGGCACGAAGCGGCGTTCATCCCGGACGTCGCGGATGCGGATGCGGCCTGGCATGTGGCGAACAGATTCCACGAACTTCGCGGCGACGATCTGACCGGTGGTTTCGTCCTGCGCCGCTTCGAGCGTTTCCGGTCACCCGAAGTCCGCACCTGGTGGGTGGAGGGCAAGTGCCGATTGGTCGGCCCGCACCCGGACACTCCGGACGAGCTGCCCGACGTCGAATTCGATCCGGCCGCCGTCGAACATGCCATCGCCGCACTGGGCCTTCCCTTCGTCACGGCCGACTTCGTGCTGCGCGAGGACCAGGTCTGGCGTCTCGTCGAGCTCGGTGACGGCCAGGTCAGCGACCGCCCCCGCACCATCCCGCCCGAGGAGCTGATCACCGCGCTCCGCGCTGGTGACCGCGGATAGAGGAATCGACGCTCGACTTCCCGGCGAACGCGATCCCGCGTTCGGCGGTGCACCGCGACATCGATCCGGCGAGCAGGAGCAGGGTTTGCGCCGTCCGCCGCGGTGTGGCCCGCCTGCATTGGAATTACTCAGCCCCCGCTCGTGAACTCGGCCGCCACTTCCCCGCAGTCGATTCGCTGCCCACCCCCACCCGCAACCGGCCCAGCGGGGCGAACCCGCGCCCCGGCACTGGACCCGGCAGGTCGAGGCGCGTCCACCAGAACAGGGAGAACAATCGGGTCGAGCGAGTCGTCCGGGCGGACGGAGGTTCTGCCGCGCCCAGCTCGACACCGTGGTGTACGAAGCGCCGCAGACCGAGGCCCGCGCGAACCACGGTGGAAGCGAGGAGCGATGATCACAGCCGAGACGATCGGACGGATACGCCGGATGCAAGGTGACGGCATTCCCGTCGTATCGATGTACGCGCACGTTCCGGTGGATCCGGGCGAGCGCTCGGGGCTGGTGAGCCGGGTGAACAGCATGGCGGACGAGGTCAACCCGATGGTGAAGGACAAGTCGTCCGACCACGAAGCCAGGCTGTCGGTCCGCGACGACCTGGACCGCATGCGCGAGACCGTCCGGTCGGACATCTGGCAGCCCGGCGCGGTCGCGATGTTCGCCTGCGGCGGCAAGAACATGTTCGAGGCGGTGCAACTCCCGCACGCCGTCCACGACCGCGTCGTGGTGGACGCGGTGGCCTGGACCCGGCCACTGCTGGCCGTGCTCGAGGAATACGCCCGCTGCTGCGTGGCGGTGGTGGACCGGGCGAGCGCGGCGGTGTGGGAGCTGTTCGCCGACGAGATCGAGGAGGCGCGCCAGATCCGGGATCCCGCGCTGCGCGATCCCAACTACGCGGCGAACCGGCTCGAGAACAAGGTGCACCACAAGGCGGACGAGTTGCTCAAGAAGCATTACCGGCACACCGCGGCCGAGATGGCCGAGATGTTCGCCGGGGACGACTACGACCTGCTCGCCGTCGGCGGCCATCGCGACGAGATACCGCACTTCGTGGACACCCTGCCGCGCGAACTCCGGGAGCGTGTCGCGGGCACGTTCACCATCGACACCGGCTCGGCGACAGTCGGTGAGGTGAAACAGAACGCGACCGAGATCGTGACGCACTACGAGCGGGACGTCGATGTCCGCCGGGTGGGCGAGGTGCTGGAGCGGATCGCCACCGGCAACCCGGCCGTCGTGGACGTCGCGAACTGCCTGCGGGCCGCCACCGCCAAGGCGGTGGACACCTTGCTGATCCAGGACGGCGCGATGGTGCACGGGGTGGTCTGCGACAGCTGCGGTTGGCTGGGCCTGTCCGGCGACGAGTGCCCGGTCTCGGGCGACCGGCCCCGCCCGACCGAGGACATCCTGGACGAACTCGCCCAGAGCGTCATCGATGAGAGCGGCTCCGTCCGGCACGTCAAGGCCGACACCGAACTGAAGGAACACCAGGCCGCAGCGCTACTGCGCTTCCCGCTCCCGTCGTTGCCGTAGCCGCGGAGTTGTGCACAATCGTCCACAGCCGCGCCTGTGTGTGCGCCGTCGCCTGTGTTCACGCACCCTGCGCGGCCTCGGTCTGCACCGCAGCAGTTGCGTACCGATGCGCGTCACCTGCCGAACTCCACACCGGATGGGTGGACAGGCAAGTATTGATCGGCCTGCCCACCCCGGACACTCCGGAGGAGACGTCGGATCGGATCCGGAGACCGACCGCGCGCATCCCCTCCGGCGCATGGCATGACGCCGGTGCCGAGGTCAGCCGCCCAGCACCGGCCGCCCGCCTCGTCGCTCCACACCGCGACCGTCACGGGACTCCGCCGATCGGCCGCAGCGATGCTTCTCCGCGACCACGGGCGGACGGTCGAGACCCGGCCGGAGCACCGCTCTCGTCCGGGCGCGTCCACCCGTCAGGCGGAGACGGTCGCCTTCTCCCGCTGCAACTCCAGCGCGATGTCGATGAGCTGGTCTTCCTGGCCGCCGACGAGCTTGCGCTTGCCCGCGCGGACCAGCATCTCGGCGGCCGAGACGCCGTAGCGCTCGGCTTGGCGTTCGGCGTGCTTGAGGAAACTGGAATACACGCCCGCGTAGCCCATCATCAGGGCCTGGCGATCCGGCGCCCCGAGCGATCTGCCCCTTCGATTTTACCGTCGCCTGAACGAATGCCCGCGTGCTCAGTCCGGCGGGTAGCTCGTCGGTGTTCCCACGCAAGCCGTTGGAGACAACTTCAGAAAGTTCGAAGCTGATGGAACCGCGCCCGGGTTTGAAGCGTCGAAGCCTAATAGACAGAGGAGCTTTCGACGTTCGAGCAAGGAACACATGATGAGTCATCTATACAAAGATGTTGCTACGCGGTCGATCCCACACAGCTCGACAACTCCCAGTCCACAGGAGATAGCACCCGTTGAAGCCGTGGTCGACTCGGGGATCAGCCGCCGCATCAAACCAGCATCCCGCGACAGCATCGGAGGGACGGGCATTCGTCAGCGCTGGCGGCCGGTGGCAGTTTCGGCGATGGCGATTGCCTGCTGCATCGCCGGCCAGGTAGCACTCCCCGCTGCCGCACAGGCTACCCCTCCGCTATGTCTCGACTACCAGTTGAAAACCGCGCACGGAACTCTCAAATCTGAAATAAGGCCATATAATGGTGATCCCATCGGATATTACACATGGTGGTGGTTCATCAACGATTTAAGCCACCGGCCCGGTGAATACGAGTGGCATCTATTCGTCAACAAGTCGCCGATAAGCAAAGTACAGAAAGCAGAGAAGGACGATATGCTTCATTTCGGACAGGCGCGTTACCGTAACGGCAAGAACATCTGGAAAAGCGGCGACGTGCTACATGTGGACGGCCTCCATACGGCGCCGGATGGGACCGTCTACATCACACCGATCAACGAATGCACAGTACCGTAACAGCCGTGGCAGGATAGAGGACGTGGACATAGATGACGCCGTTCGAGGCGCAATGCTACTTGCCTCCGACATCGAAACTTCGCTCGGATTTGCGGTGCATGTAGAAACCGGGACCACCGATAAATGGCGCAGGTTTGCCCAGCGTACCGGACGACCAGAGCCGAAGGATCTGGTGCGCGTCGCTGTGCCTGATGTCGGCACTGCCGCGGCCCTCGACCCCACCGAACCAGGCAGCGCGACCGCAGAGGAGTTCGCGATGGAACTGGCACTGATTCTGCAGGATGATATCCAGATCCATATTCGGGAGCCGTGGCCCAAGGATCCGACCACGAGCGGGCGATCGTTGGAACCGACCGAACGTGGTTGGCAAAGTTTGGCGGACAAGGCCTTTCTCGTCCAGTACGGACAGCTGGGAAATTCCGCCGATTAGCCCGGGCCGCACGCCGACGTTGCCACCGACACAACTCGGTTTCCTGGGCAGACCGGGCCGCGAACGGTAACTTCGTTCGCGGCCCGCTTCGTCCGCCCGGTCAGGCGGAGACGGTCGCCTTCTCCCGCTGCAACTCCAGCGCGATGTCGATGAGCTGGTCTTCCTGGCCGCCGACGAGCTTGCGCTTGCCCGCGCGGACCAGCATCTCGGCGGCCGAGACGCCGTAGCGCTCGGCTTGGCGTTCGGCGTGCTTGAGGAAACTGGAATACACGCCCGCGTAGCCCATCATCAGGGCCTGGCGGTCGAGCAGGCATTCCTGCGGCATCGCCGGGCGGACGACGTCTTCGGCGGCGTCGGCGATGGCGAAGAAATCGATGCCCGTCCGCACGCCCAGCTTGTCGCACACACCTACCAGCGCCTCGACGGGCGTGTTGCCCGCACCCGCGCCGAAACGCCGTGCGCTGCCGTCGATCTGCGTGGCACCCGCGCGGATGGCGTAGACCGAGTTGGCGACGGCCAAGTCGAGGTTCTCGTGCCCGTGGAAGCCGACCTGCGCGTCGTCGCCGAGTTCGGCCACCAGTGCCGCGACCCGATCGGAGACTTGTTCCAGCACCAGCGCGCCGGCGGAGTCGACGATGTAGACGCACTGGCACCCCGCGTCCGCCATGATGCGCGCCTGCTTGGCCAGCACCTCCGGCGGCTGGGTGTGCGACATCATCAGGAATCCGACCGTCTCCAACCCGAGTTCCCGTGCGAGACCGAAGTGCTGGATCGACACGTCGGCCTCGGTGCAGTGCGTCGCGATGCGGCAGATCGACGCACCGTTGTCCTGCGAGATCTTGATGTCTTCCTTCACCCCGACGCCGGGCAGCATCAGCACGGCGATCTTCGCCCGCTTGGCCGTCTCGGCCGCGATGGTGACCAGTTCCTGCTCGGGCGTCTTGGAGAAGCCGTAGTTGAACGACGAGCCGCCGAGGCCGTCGCCGTGCGTCACCTCGATCACCGGCACGCCCGCGCCGTCGAGCGCGGCCACGATGTCGCGCATCTCGGTGGCGGTGAACTGGTGCCGCTTGTGGTGGGACCCGTCGCGCAGCGAGGTGTCGGTGACGCGGATGTCGAGTTCTGCTGAGTAGGCCATGACGAAAGCTCCTTACACCCGGGCCGTGACGATCTGTTCGGCGATGACCTCGCCGACCTGTGTCGCGGCGGCGGTCATGATGTCGAGGTTGCCCGCGTACGGGGGCAGGAAGTCGCCCGCGCCCTCCACCTCGACGAACACCGACACCTTGGCCATGCCGCCGGAGACCACCGAGGGCTCGTCGAACTGCGGCTCGTTGAGCAGCCGGTAGCCGGGGACGTATTGCTGGATGTCGGCGACCATCCGGTGGATGGAGTCGGCGATCGCGTCGGTGTCGGCGTCGTCGGGGATGGCGCAGAAGATCGTGTCGCGCATGATCATCGGCGGCTCGGCCGGGTTCAGGATGATGATGGCCTTGCCGCGCTGCGCTCCACCGATGGTCTCGACGCCGCGACTGGTGGTCTTGGTGAACTCGTCGATGTTCGCTCGCGTGCCGGGGCCCGCGGAGACCGAGGACACCGACGCGACGATCTCCGCGTACGGCACCGGGACGACCCGCGACACCGCGGCGACGATCGGGATCGTCGCCTGACCGCCGCAGGTGATCATGTTGACGTTCGGCGCGTCGAGATTCGCGCCCAGGTTCACCGGCGGCACGACGGCGGGGCCGACGGCGGCGGGGGTGAGGTCGACGGCGCGGATGCCCGCTTCGGCGTAGCGCGGCGCGGCGGCGCGGTGCACGTACGCCGAGGTCGCCTCGAAGATCAGGTCGGGCAGTTCGGACTGCCCGAGCAGCCAGTCCACGCCCTCGTGCGAGGTTTCGAGTCCGAGCCCGCGCGCCCGCTTCAGGCCCTCGCTGTCCGGGTCGATCCCGATCATCCAGCGCGGCTGGATCTTCTGCGACCGCAGCAGTTTGTAGAGCAGATCGGTGCTGATGTTGCCGGACCCGACGATCGCGGCGGTGACGGTCCCGTTGGACACGACAGCCTCCCTAGGTGAATTGCAGACGGACGGAGCCGAGTCCGGCGAACTCGGCGTGGAACTCATCGCCCGGACGGGCGTCGATGGCGCGGGTGCACGAGCCGGGCAGCACGATGTCGCCTGCCTTCAACCGGACCCCGAAGCTCGCGACCTTGCGCGCCAGCCAGGCCACCGCGATCACCGGATCGCCGAGCACGGCGTCGCTGCGGCCCTCGGCGACCACCTCGCCGTTGCGGGTGAGCACCGCGTCGATGGCCTTGACGTCGATATCCTTCGGCGCGACGCGCTGGGCGCCGAGCACGAAACCGGCGGAGGACGCGTTGTCGGAGATGGTGTCGGCCAGGCCGATGTTCCAGTCCTTGATCCGCGAGTCGATCAATTCGATCGCGGGCGCGAACGCGACGGTAGCCGCGAGCACGTCCTCTTCGGTGCATTCCGCGCCGGGCAGGTCGGCGCCGAGCACGAAACCGACCTCCACCTCCACCCGGGGGAACAGGTAGCGGCCCGCTTCGACCGGAACGTCTTCGTAGACTTCCATTTCCGCGAGCAGATGCCCGTAGTCGGGCTCGTCCACGCCCATCATCTGCTGCATGGCCTTCGAGGACAGGCCCACTTTGTGCCCGACCACGCGCGCGCCCGCGTCGAGCCTGCGCCGGATGTTGATCAGCTGGATCTCGTAGGCGTCGACCACGTCGATGTCCGGGTGACGGGCGATCAGCGGATCGATCGCCACCCGGTCGCGCTCCGCGCGCTCGAGTTCGTCGGCCAGTTCGGTTCGTACCGCGTCGGACAGCACGCTATTTCCCTTCCACAGTTGTCTTTTCCAGCGCCGAGACCTGCTCGCCCGCGACGGACCGGCCTGCCCTGCGGCCGGAGAAGATGCAATCGGCCAGCGACAGCCCGCTGACATAGGACTCGGAGCAGACGCCGACCGCGGTGCGCCCGGCGGCGAAGAGCCCCGGGATGTCGGCCCCTTCGGCCGTCTTGACCGCGCCGGTGCGCTCGTCCACGACGACGCCGCCGAGGGTGAGCATGGGGCATGGGTTGGTCAGGCTCGGTTTGATGCCCACATCCAACAACCAGAACGGGCCGGTGCGGATCGGTCTGGTGAACTCGGCGGGCTTGCCGACCGGATCGGGGGCGCCGGTCTCGATCGCGGTGTTGTGCGCGTCGACCGTCGCGCGCAGCCCGGCCGGGTCGATGCCCGCCTCGGCGGCGGCTTGCTCCAGCGTCGCGCCGCGAACGGCGGTGCGCCGCATCGTCTCGAACTGCCCGCGCTGGAACCAGGCGCCCTGTTTGCCGATCTGCCCGATGGCGGTACGCATCAACGGCTCGTCGGCCAGCAGCCAGCCCTTGCCGCCGTGTTCGGTGATCAGCTTGTTGCCGACCGCGGCGCCGTAGCGCGTCTCGTCGATCACCCGACGACCTTCGGCGTCCACCAGCAGCGCCCCGGTGAACGCGCTGGGCGGGAGCAGGAATCGCCACGCGGAGACGTTGTCCATGTGGTCCACCGCCGCGCCGACCTGCTGCGCCATCAGGATGCCGCTGCCGTCGTCCGCGGTGGTGCCGAGCGCGAGACCACCGTGGAACGCCGGCGCGTACTGCCGCACCATGTCGCGATTGGCGATGAACCCGCCCGCGCCGAGCACCACCCCACGCCGCGCGAGAACGCGAATCGTGCTGCCGTAGCGACGTTCCAGCGCCTCCAGCCGTTGTTCGAGCGCCCGCCGCAGCGGCGGGTAGTAGATGCCGGGTTTGGCCGCGGCCTTTGCCATGCGGGTGTAGCGGTCCCGGACCCGGCCGGGCGCGTCACGCAGCGTGCGGCATTCGACGCCGATCACGGCGCCCGCGCCGTCGGTGAGCAGCCGGGTGACCCGGGTGAGGGTCTCCACGCGTACGCCCGCCCTGGACGCGGCCGCGGCGAGCGGGCCGGTGAGTTTCTTTCCCGAAGTGCCCCTGCCCTTCACCCGATGCCCGCGCTGGGCGGCCGGGATGTCGCGGAACGCGCCGGAGATCTCGCTGCCGGAGTAGTACAGGTAGTAGCGGTCGTTGGGGTAGGAGGTCTTGTACGGGCACAGGGAGGCTTCGAAGGGGACTCCGTGCGCCTTCAGCCACTCGATCAGTTCCGGGCTCTCGTCGACGAACCGGCGCAGCGTCTCGGGGGCGACCGCGTCGCCGACCTCCCGCTCGAGGTAGGCGTACATGGCCTCGGGGGTGTCCTCGACTCCCGCCTCGCGCTGCACCGACGTGCCGCCGCCCGCGTAGATGATCCCGCCGGACAGCGCCGACGTTCCGCCTCCGGCGAAGCGTTCCAGCACGAGCACCTGCGCGCCCGCCGCGGTCGCTTCGAGCGCGGCCGCCGCACCCGCGGCGCCGTATCCGACCACGACAACGTCGGTGGCCAGGTCCCATTCGAGGCCCATGTTCTTAACTCCGGTCTGAAACTGAAACAAGTTTCCTCGACAAACGGAACGTCGAGCAAGTCTTCTGCCACACAACATAGACCAATGGCGCGTCCATTCTATAACGTGTTCTACATGACTGATCGGGAATACGACGTGGTGGTGGTCGGCAGCGGCGCCGCCGGCATGACCGCCGCCCTCACCGCGGCCCACAACGGCCTGAGCGTGGTGGTCATCGAGAAGGCCGCGCACTACGGCGGGTCGACCGCGCGCTCCGGCGGCGGCGTGTGGATCCCGGGCAACAAGGCGCTGCGTGCGTCCGGTCGGCCCGACGACCGCGAGGACGCGCGGACCTATCTGCACAGCATCATCGGCGACGTCGTGCCCTCCGAACGGATCGACGCCTTCATCGATCGCGGGGCCGAGGCGATGGACTTCGTGCTCGATCACTCGCCGCTGAAGATGACCTGGGTGCCGGGCTACTCCGACTACCATCCGGAGGCGCCGGGCGGTCGGCCCGAGGGCCGCTCGTGCGAGCCCAAGCCGTTCGACACGAAGATCCTGGGCGAGGAGCGGTTCCACCTGGAGCCGCCGTACGCGAAGGCTCCGCTGAACGTCGTGGTCATGCAGGCCGACTTCGTCCGGCTCAATCTGATCCGGCGTCATCCGAAGGGCATGCTCCGGGCGATGCGCGTCGGCGCGCGCACCTACTGGGCCAAGTTCACCCGCAAACACATCGTCGGCATGGGGCAGGCCATCATCGCGGGCATGCGCAAGGGGCTCATGGACGCGAACGTGCCGCTGTTGCTGAACACCCCGATGACCGACCTCGTCGTGACCGACGGCGTCGTCACCGGCGTCCGTGCGCTGCACGAGGGCGAGCCGGTCACGTTCACCGCCCGCTACGGCGTCGTCCTCGGCAGCGGCGGTTTCGAGCACAACGCGGAGATGCGCACCAAATACCAGCGCCAGCCCATCACCACCGAGTGGACCACCGGCGCGGCCGCCAATACCGGCGACGGCATCCAAGCGGGCATGGCGGCGGGCGCGGCCATCGGTTTCATGGAGGACGCTTGGTGGGGGCCGACCATCTTCAAGGGCGGCAAACCATGGTTCGCGCTGGCCGAACGGAACCTGCCCGGCAGCATCATGGTGAACGCCGACGGCAAGCGATTCGGAAATGAGTCCGCTCCTTACGTCGAGGCAGTGCACACCATGTACGGCGGCGAGTACGGGCAGGGTGAGGGGCCGGGCGAGAACATCCCCGCATGGCTGGTGTTCGACCAGCGCTACCGGAACCGCTACATCTTCGCCGGACTACAGCCCGGTCAGCGCTTTCCGTCCCGGTGGATGGAAAACGACTTCATCGTCAAGGCCGACAGCATCGAGGAATTGGCAGGCAAGATCGGCGTGCCCGCCGGCGAGCTGGCCGCGACCGTGGCCCGGTTCAACGGCTTCGCCGAGACCGGCAAGGACGAGGACTTCGGCCGCGGCGACAGCCACTACGACCGGTATTACGGCGATCCGACCGTGCGGCCCAATCCGTGCCTGGCCGCGCTGGTGCAGGGCCCGTACTACGCCGCCAAGATCGTGCCGGGCGATCTGGGCACCAAAGGCGGACTGGTGGCCGACACCGCAGGGCGGGTGCTGCGCGAGGACGGCAGCGCCATCGAGGGGTTGTACGCCTCCGGCAACTGCTCCACACCGGTGATGGGCCACACCTACGCCGGGCCCGGAGCCACCATCGGCCCCGCGATCACCTTCGGATACCTCGCGGTGCTGGACATCGTCAAGCGCAAGAAGGAGCAGCCCGCCGCCGCCACCGCGGAAGCGTGAGAAGGGATCGCGGTGCGGGCTACGGCTCGTGGGCGGAGCACCGCGATCCATCCCCAGGCCGATGAGCAGCCGTGGAACGATCCCGCGGAGCGGACGACACACTGGCGAGCCGGTGCCCGGACGCGCAGGATCGAACCCGGGCGCTGCCGAGTTCCGGCACGACCACACGCGCGGCGCGCACGGCCGGATCGATCCACATTCATGTACAAGGAGAACTGATGCCCATCGACCCGAAGATCGCGCTCGGCGCGCAACTGCCGAGCCGGGAGTTCGCCTGGACCCCTTCGGACGTGCAGCTCTACCAGCTGGGCCTCGGCGCGGGCACGCGCTGGACCGACCCGGCCGAGCTGCGCTACCTCGACGACCGTGAACCGCAGGTGCTGCCGACCTTCGCCACCGTGGCGGCGACGGTGCACGAAACCGAGCCGCCGAAGGTGAGCTTCCCCGGGGTCGAGATCGATTTGGCGAAGGTGGTGCACGGTCACCAAGAGGTCGAGGTGCACCGGCCGATCCCGGCGGCGGGCAAGGCGACCAAGACCAGCCGGATCGCCGAGATCTGGGACAAGGGCTCGGCCGCGGTCATCGTGCAGGAGCACACCGTCACCGGCTCCGACGGAGCGCCGCTGTGGACCGAGCGCTCTTCGATCTTCGCCAAGGGCGAGGGCGGCTTCGGCGGCGAGCGCGGACCGGGCACCAAGACCGAATTGCCGGATCGCGCACCGGATTTCGACGTCACCACGCCGACGCTGCCGCAGCAGGCGTTGCTCTACCGGATGTCCGGTGATCGCAACCCGCTGCACTCGGACCCCGAATTCGCCCGCGCGGCCGGGTTTCCCGCGCCCATCCTGCACGGGTTGTGCACCTACGGCATCGTCTGCAAGACCGTGACCGACACCGTGCTCGACTCCGACGCGAGCCGCGTCACCGGTTTCCGCGCCCGCTTCGCCGGTGTGCTCTACCCCGGCGAGACGATCCGCACCCGGATCTGGCGCCAGGACGACGTGCTCACCATCGCCGCGACCGTGGTCGAACGCGACGACGCACCGGTCCTCGGCGACGTCTCGCTACGGATCGGTTCCGCCTGAGCGGGTTGCCACGCTGATACACCGCCTCGGCGCGGGCTACCTGTCGAGTACGGAGCCGACTACTATGCGACTGCGCCGAGCTACCGGCCGGTGACAGAACCGGGTGCGCGCCGAACGGGGGATTCAGCATGACAATCATCGAAAAGAGGATGCGGATTGCAAGAGCAATGCGACGCATGCAGTAATCGCGCGGATGACCGCTCGCACAGCGCCGATCTGTTCCTCGACGAATCGAACCCGCACTCCGGGGCCACCTGGCAGGGCCTGCTGACCGTCAACGAGTATGTGAGCCCCGATCCGGCACTCACCTGGTCACTGTATGTTCCGGGTTGGCCGGACGGGAACTCCTCGGCGGACGTCATGATCGACTGGATCCCGCTGGAAGGCACCTCCTGGCGGGGAATGGAAGGCGCACAGGTCGAATGCACCGAAGCCGAAGCGCCCATCTCGGCGTATATCTACGACGGTTGCCACTACGCGTTCGACTACGTCCACATCCAGGTTCTGCGTCAAGTCGGCACAACGGCACGGTTTGCCATCGAACTGGCCGACTGCGACGAGATAATCAGCTTCGAGCTGGCCGACGGCACGGTGCTCGAGACCGACCGGCCGCTCTACGCGACGGTCGATGCACGGTTCGACGGCATTCGAATGCAGCTGGACGCGGACCGGGAATTGGCCGAGTTCACCGACACTTCCGGTTTGGCGTACAACGCCGTCTCCGGCCTGTACGAGCCGGTCGACACAGGCACCACAGCATGTGGTTCGAAGATGGGGCTGTGAGGTCGACTCGGGAACAAAACCACGTTGGACCCTGACTCCACGCGCGTGACACATCCCAACCGTCCGGGTCAGGCTTCGCCGCCCGGAGCCAATTCTCGGTCGCCGCTGCCGCGTCGGGCGGCCGCACCCTGGATCACCAGGGCGTAGAGCACCAGCACGAGCACCGGCGCGGCCAGCGGAGCCCAGGCCAAGCGCAGTGGGAGCAGAGCGGCGGCGACGGCGACCGCCGCGAAGCCGACCGCACCGGTCACCGACGGGATCGTGGTCGGCACCACGCCGTGCGGGGCGGTCACCGTCGCCGCGTTGAGCAGATAGGTGGTGGCGACCAATCCCGTTGCGGCGGAGGCGAGCACACCCGCGTCGGCGATCGCCAGCACGGCCAGCGCGAGCAGCACCGCGCAGACCGCGAGCGGCCGCAGCCACCAGCCGAGCGCGACGAAGACCAGGGCCGGAATGCCGATCCACGGCTCCAGCAGCGCCACGGCCGCCACCAGCAGCACCCCGGAGAGAACGGCGAGGAATCTGGTCATCGGCGCACCCGTACGGTCCTGCGGTGCTCGGGCAGCGCCCGCATGATCTGGTCCAGGCGCGCGTCCTCCGGCCACGCCACGATGTCGACGCCGACGGTGCCCATGTCCCGGTACATCGCCGCGCGCTCGAGCTGCCACATCTTCGCCAGAATCGGGTCGAGGTCCTCTCGGAACGGCGTGCCGCGCAGGACGTCCACCACGACCACTACGTGCCCGCGCTTGCGCAGGTCGATCAACGCGAGCGCGAATTGCGTGTCCAGCAGCGTGGAGAACGCCACCACGATCGCGCCGAGCGGCACCGCCGCGTGCGGCGCGAGCGTGCCGGTGGTGGGGATGTGCTCGTCGCCGACGTCGAGCACGGTGTCCACGATGCGGTAGAACTGGCGACGTCCGATGTCCGGCCGCAGCCAGCGCGGCGCCTGGCCGAGGCAGACCACGGCGGTCCGGTCGCCCGCCTGCAGGGTCGACTGCACCACCTGCGCCGCGCCGCGCACCGACAGCTCCAGTGAATCGGTGGCCGGTCCCGGCGCCTGCTGGGAGGTGTCCACCAGCACCACGACGTCGGCGGAACGGTTGGTCAGCCGCTCGGTGACATACAACCGTCCCCGCCGCGCGCTCACCGGCCAGTTCACGATGCGCAACTGATCGCCGGGCGCGTAGGCGCGGATGTCCGCGTATTCGACGCCGGGGCCGTGCCTGCGGGTCAGGTGCGTGCCGAGCCGCTCGGGGAGTTCCGTGCGCGGCAAGCGCATGCGCTGCGGATCGGTGATCGGATACACGAACAACTGGCCCGCGGGCAGTATCGCGGTGGCGACCGCGAGCCCGGCGGGGCTCAGCGCCGATACCCGCACCGACACCGGGTAGCGCCCCCACCTGCCCGCCGAGAGGGCCAGGCGCAACCCGGCGGGCGCGACTCCGGAATCGCCGGCCTCTTCGACCTGCATCCCCAGCCCTGCCGAGCTCTGCGGTTTCAGGCGCAGCAGCGCGTGCCCCTTCTCGACGAAGGCGGCGACGGTGAGCGTCACCTCCTCGGTCTCGAAGCAGCGCAGCGTGCCGCCGCCGTCGACCTGGATCCGGGTGGAGGACTGCTGCCACGGCGCGGTGGCCAGCACGCCGAGCAGCGGCGCGGCGAAGACCAGCAGCTGCCACCTGCCGAGGACCACCGCGAGCACCAGGGCCGCCGCGGCGCACCCCGCGAGCATGAAGACCAGCGGGGCGGGCCGCCACCGCAATTCGGCGTCGACCGCCGAGCTGGCGTCGCGGTGCCTCATGTCACGGTGGCGCGCGGGACCGGCAGACGGCGCAGCAGTTCGGTGATGACGTCCTCGCCGCGGATGCGGCGCACCCACATCTCCGGCCGCAGCGTGATCCGGTGCGCCATGGCCGGGATGGCCAGCGCCTTCACGTCCTCGGGGATCACGTAGTCGCGGCCGAGCAGCAGCGCCCGAGCCCGGGACATCTGCACCAGGTCGAGTTCCGCGCGCGGGCTCGCGCCGACCTCGACCTGGGGGTGCCCCCTGGTGGCCGACGCCAGCGCGACGACGTAGCTCACCACGTCTGGGTGCACGGTCACGTATTCGACGGATTGCCGCATCTCCAGCAGCCCGTTCGCGTCCACTACCTGGTTGACCTGCGGCTGTTGCGCGCCGCGTTCCAGCCTGCGGCGGATCATCTGCGTCTCGTCGCGCTCGGACAGGTACCCCAGGCGCAGCTGGATGGCGAACCGGTCGAGCTGGGCTTCCGGCAGCGGATAGGTGCCCTCGTATTCGATCGGGTTGTCGGTGGCCAGCACGACGAACGGTTGCGGCAGCAGCAACGTCTCGCCGTCGATGCTGACCTGCCCCTCCGCCATCGCCTCCAGCAGCGCGGCCTGCGTCTTCGGCGGGGTGCGGTTCACCTCGTCGGCCAGCAGCACGTTGGTGAACACCGGCCCGCGCCGGAAGGTGAACCGGCCGGAGGACATGTCGTAGATCGTCGACCCCAGCAGGTCGGCGGGCAGTAGATCGGGCGTGAACTGCACCCGGGTGAACTGCAGCCCGAGCGCGGCCGCGAACGATCTCGCGATCAGCGTCTTGCCGAGGCCGGGTAAGTCCTCGATCAGCACGTGCCCACCGGACAGCACGGCGATCATGATCAACTGCAACTCGTCCTGCTTGCCGACCACGACCCGGGAAAGCTCCCGGAGCACGGCCTCGCTGCGCTGGATGGTCACGTCCATCGGCATGGTCATGTGTGTACCCGCACTTGCCTCAACCCATTTCACATTCTCTGCAGGCGGCTCAGGATCTCGTCCAGCGCCGCACGTCCCGGTGCCCTGCCGGCCTGATCACGAAGGGCCGAGTTGGCCGGGTCCACCCAGCGCCACAGCTCGGGCCCGAACTGGTGGATACCCGCTGCCTCGACCGCTCTGCGGTTCTTCGCCACCCGCTGTCCGCTGGACAGCTCGAACTCCTTGGCCAGCAGCGGACGCAGGTGCCGGTCCCAATCGGCACGGCTGCCGTCCGCGCGGTCCGCGAGCATCTGCGCCCTGGCGTGCCAGCGTTGCAGCATCTCCGCCGGCCCGTTCTCCATGTCCTCGACCTCGTCGTCCGCGGCCTCCGAGCGCTCGAACAGCGACCAGACCAGCCAGACCAGTGCCACCGCCACCGGGATCCCGGCGACGACCAGCAGCAATCCGCGGGCCCGCTCGACGGCGACCAGCTCGACCAGCCCGGTGACGATCACGGCGATGATCACCACCCCCATCCGATTCACGCCAGGTCCTCTCTCGCCCGTCCGGTCACGCGGGCACCTCCCCTTGCAGATCGGCGAGCACGATGCGCAGCAGTTGCTCGGCCCGCATCCGTTGCCATTCGAGCATGGCGTGCGGGCTGAACCTGGCCTCCTCGAAGAGGGCGACCAGCTCGCGGGCGGACGCGTCGTGCAGCGCGCCGCGTTCGAACGCGCGGGCCAGCACTTCCATCGGGGTGTCCGAGACGAGCGGTGCGGCGGCGCGGTCGGAGGCGAGACCGCGCTCCATCGCGACGTAGCAGGCGATGATCGCGGTGCGCGGGTCCTGACCCGGGGCGTTCATCGCGGCCAGACCCAACTCGGCCGCGCGGGCCAGCGAATCCGCCACGGTGGGCGCCGCCGCGACCGTCTGCGCGGGCGCGGGAGCGGGCTTGCGCCGGGTCGACACCGCGACCACGACCAGACCGCTCATCGCCACCGTCACCAAGCCCGCGGCCGCGATTCCGGCGAGAACCAGCGCTGTCCCGGTCAACTCCGCCGACTTCGGGTCGTATTCGGCGGACGGCGGCGTCCCGTGCTCCGGCGGCGTGCCCGTGGTGGTGGCGGGCGCCGCAGGGCGCGCGGGCTCGCTCGGCCTGCTCGCGCCGAGGAAGTAGATCGCCGCCGCGGCCGCGAACAGCACGCCGAGCAGCGCCAGCGCGCCCAGCAGCGCGAGGCCGACACGCCCGAGACGCCACTGCGTGCGCTCCTCCTCCCGCTCGGGCTCCGGCATGGCCAGCGGCAAACGGTGCTGACTGGCGATCACCCCGGCCAGCAGGATCACGATGGACACGGTGAGCAGCACCGGCATGAGCGCGACCGACAAGGCGGACGGTGCGTGCCTGCGCGACTCGGTTTCGGTAATTCCTGGGATGTATCCGTGCAGGGCGATGGCAGCAAAAGCCAGCAGCGTGATCAGGACGATCACGCGCGATATCGGCGCTCGCGCCCGGGCCACTGGTTACCGCCAAATCTGAGTACTGCACAAAACAGCCACATAGTTACATGCCGGGCGGTCCGCTCGGGATGGAATGGAATACTTCGAAGTCCCTCCTCTTAAAGCGCAGCTGTGCGGGAAGTCGACCGGCCGTCCGTCGTGGCGGCGACTAGCCGGTGATATCGGACGAAGACTGGGACAATTCACAAAGCCGGCTCGCCAAACGTGAGATATCCGGCACTTCCGCGACGTCTCGCACGAGCGCGGCGAGCGGCGCGGACGCGACGACGGTGAGCTCCCGATCGCTGTCGTAGAGAACATCGACCACGTTCACGAAACGCATCGCCCAGTCGGGCGGAACTTCGTACAGCGGTGGCACTTCCCGGATTTCCCAGCGCGGAAATCGTTGGGCCAGCGCAACATAATCCGATGCGGAAGTTGGGACTCCACACAATGCGGCGAAGTCGATGACGAGAGCGCCGTCGTCTCCGGCAATGGCGTGCAATCTGCGGGCACCGAGGAAAATCTCGGCCGCCGCTTCGTTGTCACGTTGGGGCGCAGCGCTTTTTCCCGTGCCGACAGCGGCCGCCGAGCGCGCCACGACGTATCGTCCGGCGGCGAATCCGGAGCGGACGGCGCACGCGCCGAGGGAGCGATAGTCGATCGCGCCGTCGACCGGCACCACGTCCATGTGCGTGAGAATCCGGTCTATCGTCGGCAGGAACCGTTCGTGGAACAGCGGATTCGGCAGCAGGCCTTCCGGCGGATAGTTCGAGGTCACCACCAGCGTGACGCGGCGGGCGAACAGCGCGTCGAGCAGCCGTGCGAGCAGCATCGCGTCGCCGATGTCGTGCACGTGGAATTCGTCGAAGCAGATCAGCACGGCATCGCCGAGCAGCGCGTCCACCGCGGCATCGATGGAACCGGACGCGTGTGCCGTGGCGTGTAATTCGGCGAAGAATGGATGGAAGTGGTAGCGCCGCTTGCGCTCGGACGCCACCTCGGCGAAGAACCGGTTCATGAGCATGGTTTTGCCGCGTCCGGGTCTGCCGTGCAGATAGACGCCCCGATGACGCCGGACCGGGCGACCGCGCCGATCGACCAACTCGCGCAACCGCGCCGCCGCCCGCGCCTGATCGGAATCCCACCGGATGACACCGGGTTCCATGACACCTCCTGAGTCCTCTACATTTGTAGAGGACGTGGTCAAGTGACCGCCAGGAAGGGTGATGATGTCCACAGGCGACCGGCGCGTACTCCTCGTCGACACGGCCATCGAACTGATCGCGACCAACGGCCTGCGCGCGCTCACCCACCGCGCGCTGGACACCGAACTGGCACTGCCCCCGGGCTCGACCTCGTACTACTTCCGCACCAAACGCGCGCTCATCGAGGCCGTCGTGGACCGGATCACCGACCGATCCCGCGCGGATTTCGCCGCCGCCGCGCTCGCGCCCTCCTCCGCCGCCGCGCCGGAATCGGCCGCCGAGGCCATCGCCGCCTGGCTGGACCGGCTGCTGACCGACCGGCGCGCGCATCTGATCGCCCGCCATGCCCTGCTGGTCGATCTGCTCGACGATCGCGACTTGCATCCCCGGCTGGCGCACAGCTTGTTCTCGGTCGACCGCGCCCGGGACCTCTTCCACGCCATGGGCGCGTCCGACCCGCGGACCCGGGCGGAGGACTTCGTCGCCGTCGTCGAGGGCGCCGTCTTCGACCGCTTCGCGGGCAACCGCACCGCCTTGCGCCCCGGCACGCCGGAGAGTGTGCGGCAATTGGCCCGCATCCTCACCACACACCTGAACGCGTGACCGCCGCGCTCAGTCCGGCCAGCCGCGCTGGCTGTAGGTCACGCCGTCGAGAAAGCCGCGGATACCCGCGGCCGGGTACGGGATGAGTGTTTCCGGCAGGTTCGCCAGGGGGAACCAGCGCAGTTCGTACGACTTGTCGGGCTCGCGGTTGACCGGCTCGCCCGACCAGCGGCGGGTCTCGAAGAACAACCCGATCCGCGCCTCCCGCCCGGTTTCGACCACGTGCGCGGAGTGGACGTGCCGCAGATCCGCCGGGGCGATCACGACACCGACCTCCTCGCAGGCTTCGCGGGCGGCCGCGGCGAGCGCCGACTCCCCCGCCTCCAGCTTCCCGGCCGGCAGGTGCCACAGCCCGTCGAACTCGTCCGCACTGCGCCGCCTGCTCAGCAACACCTCCGCGCCGCGCAGCAAAAGCACGTGCACGTCCACCAGATGCCGGTCCACCACCGACCCCAACCTACGCCTCGGCGACTCCCACCCATCGTCCGCGCGCGGGCGACACCGACCCGATCAGCCGGTGGTGAGCACCAAGCCGGAGGTTGGGACGCCGGTGCCCGCCGTGACCAGGATGTTGGTCAGGTCGGAGACCGGATTGACCGAGGTGCCCCGGATCTGGCGCACGGCCTCGGCGATGCCGTTCATCCCGTGGATGTACGCCTCGCCGAGTTGGCCGCCGTGGGTGTTGAGCGGCAGGCGGCCGCCGACCTCGATGGCGCCACCGGCGATGAAGTCCTTCGCCTCGCCCCGGCCACAGAACCCGAGTTCCTCCAGTTGCATGAGGACGAACGGGGTGAAGTGGTCGTAGAGGATGGCGGCCTGCATGTCCTCCGGACGCAATCCGCTCTGCGCCCACAACTGCTCGCCGACCAGCCCCATCTCCGGAAGACCGGTCATGGCGTCGCGGTAGTAGCTGGTCATCACGTACTGGTCGGCCCCTGAACCCTGCGCGGCCGCGGCGATCACGGCGGGACGCTGCGGCAGATCGTGGGCCCGCTGCACGCTGGTGACCACGATCGCGACGCCGCCGTCGGACTCCTGGCAGCAGTCCAGCAGATGCAGCGGCTCGGCGATCCAGCGGGAGTTCTGGTGGTCCTCCAGAGTGATCGGCTTGCCGTAGAAGAAGGCGGCCGGGTTCACCGCGGCGTGTTTGCGGTCGGCCACGGCCACCCGGCCGAAGTCTTCGCTGGTGGCGCCGTAGACGTGCATGTAGCGGCGGGCGACCATCGCGACCTGCGCGGCCGGCGTCCCCAGGCCCTGGGGGTAGGACCAGCCCGCGTCGATGCCCGACGACGTGGGCGCGGTGGCCAGCGCCGTGGAGAACTGCCCGAACCGCGACACCGACCGCTCGTTGAACGCGCGATAGGCCACGACCACGTCGGCGATGCCGGTGGCCACCGCCATGGCGGCCTGCTGGATGGTGGCGCATGCCGCGCCGCCGCCGTACCCGATGTGGCTGAAGAACTTCAGCTGCGGGATGCCGACCGCCCTGGCGACCGCGGCCTGGGTGTTGGTGTCCATGGTGAACGTGGTCAGGCCGTCCACGTCGGCGGGCGTCAGGCCCGCGTCGGCCAACGCGGCCGTGACCGCCTCTGCGGCCAAACGCAGTTCGCTGCGCCCGGAGTCCTTGGAGAAGTCCGTGGCGCCGATGCCGACGACGGCGGCCCGGCCGGAGATCCGCTGGTCAGACATCAGCCCTCCGCAACGTGATGACGGCCGTGGCCGTGATGTGGTCGCCGAGGCTGTCCGTACCGACCACGGCGATGTGGATGTCGTCACCCTCCAGCGCGGTCACCGTGCCGGTGAGCGTCAGCGTGTCGCCTGCGTACAGCGGCACGCCCAAGCGCAGCGCGATGGACTTGACGACCGCGCGCGGGCCCGCCCAATCGGTGACGAACCGCTGCACCAAGCCGGTGTCGGTGAGGATGTTGACGAAGATGTCCTTCGAGCCGCGGGCGACGGCCTTGTCCCGGTCGTGATGCACATCCTGGAAGTCCCTGGTGGCCAGGGCGGTACTGATCACGAAGGTCGGATCGGCGTGGATCACCAGCTCGGGCAGCGCCGTGCCGACGCGCACGGCGTCCGGTTCGACGGCCGCGGTCACGAGACCACCTGCCAGACCGGCAGAACCGCCTCGTCGTCGAGCTTCTCGAAGCCCACCTCCACCGGCAGGCCGACCCGCACCTCGGCGGGGTCGATGCCGCGCAGTTCACCGAGCATGCGCACGCCCTCCTCCAATTCGACCAGCGCCACCACGAACGGCAGCTGCCGTCCCGGCACCTTCGGCGCGTGATGCACGACGTAACTGAAGACGGTGCCGCGCCCGGAGGCGACGATGTAGTCGGTCGGTTTCGACTTGTCCTGCCAGATGGCGGGAATCGGCGGATGCCGCAGCGATCCGTCCGGCAGCCGCTGGATGCGCAGCTCACCGGCCTTGGTTCCGTCCCAGAAGAATTCGGTGTCCCAGGAGACCAGCGGCTTGACCCGCTCGCCTGCCTCGGGTTTCGGCGCCGCGGTACCGGGAGCGAATTTCAGCAGCCGGAACAGCATCTCGGCGACCACCTCGTCGCCGACCCGCCAGCTGGTCTGAAAGGTGACGAACCATCCCTCGCCCAGCGCGGTGCGCTTCGGGCCACGGATATCCGACAGCGTGCTGGTGACCGAAACCTGCTCGCCGACATCGAGATAGCGGTGGTAGGTCTGCTGACAGTCGGTGGCGACCACCGAGGTGTAACCCGCGGCGTCGAGCAGCTCCGTGGCCGCCCCCATCGGGTCGTCGGCGGGCCGGGAGCCCCCGAGCCCGAACATGGTCCACACCTGGGCCATGGCGGGCGGCGCGACGATGCCGGGATGGCCCGCCGCACGCGCCGCCTGCTCGTCGACGTAGATCGGGTTGGCATCGCCCAGCGCCTCGACCCAGTTGTTGATCATCGGCTGGTTCACCGGATCGCGCCCGAAACGGGGCGCGCACTCACCCGCCGCCTGGATCGCCCGGGCTGCGGCGAGAATCTTCTCCGGAGTTGTGGTTTCCGGCACGCGCGGCTCCTTCACTGGTTATCGGGGTACTCGCGGCAGCCGCAGTCCGGACGAGGCGACCAGCTCGCGCATCACTTCGTTGACGCCACCGCCGAAGGTGACCACGAGGTTCTGCTTGGTCCTGCGGTCCAGCCAGGTCAGCAGCTCGCCGGTGGCCGGGTCGGCCGGGTCGCCGTAGCGGCCGACGATCTCCTCGGCGAGCCTGCCCGCCTCCTGGAGCGATTCGGTGGAGTAGACCTTGGTGGCGGACGCGTCGGCGATCACCTGGGCTTGGTCGCCGTCCACCGTTCCGGCGACCTGCCAGTTCAGCAGTTCGTTCAACCGGACCATGGCGTGGATGCGGCCCAGCGCGCGCCGCACGTCCAGTTCGGCGAGCACGCCGCGCGGTTGCGCCCAGTCGCGCACCCGGTCGTAGAGCTGTTCGATCTTGCCCGACGGACCCAGGCTCACCCGCTCGTGGTTGAGCTGCGTCGTGATCAGCTTCCAGCCCCGGTTCTCCGCACCGACCAGCATGCTCGCCGGGACGCGCACGTTGTCGAAATAGGTGGCGTTGGTGTGGTGGGCGCCGTCGCAGGTGATGATCGGCGTCCAGGAGTAACCGGGATCGGTGGTGTCCACGATCAGGATCGTGATGCCGCGGTGACGCGACTCGGTGGAGCCGGTGCGGCAGGCCAGCCAGATGAAGTCGGCTTCGTGCGCGCCCGTCGTGAAGATCTTCTGGCCGTTGACGATCCAGTCCCCTGACTCGTCGCGCACCGCCGAGGTGCGCAGCGCGGCCAGGTCGGTGCCCGCCTCCGGTTCGGAATAGCCGATCGCGAAATGGATGTCGCCGGAGAGGATTCCGGGCAGAAACCGCTGCTTCTGCTCGTCCGTGCCGAACTGCTGCAACGTGGGCCCGACGGTCAGCAGCGTCACCAGCGGCAGCGGGACGTCGGCGCGGACCGCCTCGTTGAAGAAGATCTGCTGCTCGACCGGCCCGAAGCCCTGGCCGCCGTATTCCTTGGGCCAGCCGACGCCGAGCCAGCCGTCGCGGCCCATCCGGCGCACCACGGCACGGTAGGCGTCGCCGTGCCGGTTCACCGCCATCTCCGCCTCCTCCTCGGGAGTCACGAGATCGGCGAAGTAGGAGCGCAGTTCGTCGCGCAGCCGGCGTTGCTCGATGGTCAGGTCGATGAACATCTGGCCCCCAATCGGTCGAGCCGGAACGACGCGCCGCCGAGCCAGCGAGCGATGTCCTTGGCTTGTGAGTAATAGCGGTGCATCGGGTGGGTCACGTCGACGCCGAGACCGCCGTGCAGGTGGTGACACTTCTGCATGGCCGCGGGCAATTCCCCGGCGACCGTGTAGGCCAGGATCTCCAGGTCGTCGTCGGTGCGCTCGCGATGCTCCTGGCTCGCATCCTCCTGCGCCAGAGCCCAATTGGCGGAGACGGCGGCGACGTGCAGGGTGCGCGACACGACGTACAGATCCGCGATCTGCTGGGCGACCGCCTGGAACTCCGCCAGCGGCCTGCCGAACTGATGACGGGTGCGCAGATGCTCGGCGGTGAGCGTGATCGCACCCTTGAGCAAGCCATCGGCAACCGAGCCGATCGAGGCGAGCGCCAGCCGGTGCAGGTCGGCGAGCCCGACCGGCCACAGCTGGTCGGCGGGGATCTCCACCTGGTCCAGCCGCACCGTGCACTCGGGGATGCCGCCGGAGACCGGCGTCGGCGTCCGGGTGAGCCCGTCGGCCTGGGCGTCCACGACGGCGATGCCCGCGTTGGTCGGCACCAGCAACCAGCTCGCCTCCTCGGCGTACGGCACGGCGACCTTGTGGCCCGTGACGCGCACCGTGCCGCCGTCGACGATCGCGGTCGTCTCCGGCTTGACGGTGAACGGAGCCGCCGGTTCACTCAGCGCCGCGGTGAGCACGGCGCCTTCGGCGACCCCGGGCAACACGAGCTCCTGCACGCGCTCCGGCGCGCAGGCCACCACCGGCAGCACGCCGAAGCCCAGCGTCGGCAACGCCGGCACCGCCACGGCGTCGGTGGCCAGCTCGGTGAGCAGCGCCGACACCTCCAGCAGCCCCATGCCGTCCCCGCCGTACCGTTCCGGCAGCGCGACCACGAGCAAGCCGGAGTCGGCCAGCTTCGGCCACAACCGCATGTCGCGCGCCGGTTCACGTTCCAGCAAGCTCACGACGACCTCGGCCACGGCGTCCTGGCCCTCGTCCCTGGTGAAATCCACGCTTGTCTCCCGATCGACTGTAGGGCTAGCTGTCCGCGTCACGGGGCAGCCCCAGAATCCGCTCACCGGCCACGGTGAGCAGGATCTGCTCGGTTCCGCCCGCGATCGACAGACAGCGCGTGAGCAGGAACTCCTTGGTCACCTCGGAGTCCTGCGCGCCAAGCGGGCCCGCCGCCTCCGCGGCGAATTCGGCGACCGCTTGGCGGTGGCGCACGCCGACCAGCTTGCGAACGCTGCTCTGCGCGCCGGGGTCTCCGCCCGCCAGCATCTTCACCGCGGCCCGCTGTTCGAGCAGCAGGCCCGCGATCGCCTCCGCGACGAAGCCGCCCAGCCGGTCGTTCACCAGCTCCGCGCCGGGGCCGGTGGCGGGCGATTTCGCGATCAGCTCTTCGAGCACGGGCCCGATTCCGTTGCCGCCCATGGCCACCCGCTCCGTGGAGAGGGTAGAGCGGGCGATCTTCCATCCGTTGTTCAGCGCGCCGACCACGCAGTCGTCCGGCACGAACACGTCGTCGAGGAAGACCTCGCTGAAACGCGCTTCCCCGGTGATCTGCACCAGCGGGCGCACTTCGAGCCCGGCGCTGTGCATGTCGACCAAGAAGTACGTGATGCCCCGGTGCTTGGCCGCGTCCGGGTCGGTGCGCGCCAGGCAGATCGCCCAATTCGCCTTGTCGCCCAGCGAAGTCCACACCTTCTGACCGCGCAGCACCCAGCCGCCGTCCACTTTCTTCGCGGTGGTGCGCAACGCCGCCAGGTCGGAGCCCGCTTCCGGCTCGCTGAACAGCTGGCACCAGACCACCTCGCCGCGCAAGGTCGGCCAAGCGAAGCGCTCGATCTGTTCCGGCGTCCCGTGCTGCAACAACGTCGGGATCGCCCAGCCTCCGATGGCCAGGTCGGGCGCGGTGAGCCCGGCGCGGCGCAGTTCCTCGGAGATCACCAGGCCGGTCATCGGGTCCGCGGCGCGCCCGTACGGGCGCGGCCAATGCGGCATGACCAGGCCGGCTTCGACCAGCGCGTCGCGCTGCCGGTCGGCGGGCAGCGCCGCGATCCGTGCGACGTCGGTCGCCAGTTCGTGCGCGCGATCGCCGTCCACGGCGGCCACGCCTTCTTCGGCGAAGACCCGGTCGGCGCCGGTGGTGCGCCGCAGCCCCCGGCGGGTCAGCTCGGTGACCCGGGCCCGCCAGCGCGCCGAACCGCCGAGCAGCTGGCGCAGCGCCGTCGCCCGGCGCAGATACAGGTGCGCGTCGTGTTCCCAGGTGAAGCCGATGCCGCCGAGCACCTGGATGCAATCCTTGGCGGTCTCGACCGCGGCGTCCAGAGCGATCGCGGCCGCGATGGCAGCGGCGATCGGCAGCTCGGCGCCGCCATCGTCCACGGCGGCCGCGGTGTCGGCCGCCACGGCGCGGATGAGCTCGGTGCGGCACAGCATCCAGGCACAGATGTGCTTGACCGCCTGGAACGAACCGATCTTGCGGCCGAACTGCTCGCGCACCTTGGCGTACTCGACCGCGGTCTCCAGGCACCAGCCCGCGAGACCGGACAGTTCGGCGGCGACCAGCGCGACGAGCAGATCCCCGGCGGCGTGCGGCGCGACGAACACGCGTTCGGCGGGCACGCGCAGGTCGGCGCAGTGCACCCGCGCCAGCGGCGTGCTCGGGTCCAGCGGCGCGAGGGCCTCCACCCGCAGGCCGGCGGCGTCTGGCGGCACCAGGCACCAGCGCTGCCCCTGAGGTTGGTCGATCGGCAGCAGCACGGCGGTCCCCGGCGCGGCGCCGAGCACGGAATCCCAGGTACCCGTGAGCAACACACCATCGCTTGCGGCGGGTACGCTCACCGTCGAACCGACGACGAAGTCGAGCGCGACACCGCACGGCAGGTCCTCGTCGAGTTGCCCGGCGGTGATCAGATTGGCCAAAGCCGTTGCGAGCACCGGGCCGCCGACCAAGTCGTGCGCCGCCTGCTCCACCAGCACGGCCAGATCGGCGACCGACCCGCCCGCACCGCCCGCGTCCTCGGCGACCGCGACCCGGAAGATCCCGATCTCGGCCAGCGCGGGCCAGTAGGCGCGCCAGAAGTCGGCCGCACCGGTCCGCATTGTTGCAATTGGACGGACCGACGCCGCCCATCCGCGCATCGACTCCTGGACGGCTTTATGCTCGTCAGTGGTGGCGATGGTCACACTCCATACCGCCTTTCCGGCGTGACTCCCACACCTAGAACATGTTCTAATATCCTAGCCGGGCGGAAGTCAAGAGACCATCGCCGCCGCGGCCACACCGCGCACGCAGCCGACGAAACGACGTTTCCGGAAAGGACTTTCATCAATGGCCAGTCCGTCCCGATCGCAGCCAGCCGACCCGAGCGCGGCCCGGCCCGCCGCCACGGTCACCACGCTCAGCGAGGACGAGCTGAGCTCGGCGGCGCAGCGCGAACGTCGCAAGCGGATCCTGGACGCGACCTTGGCGCTCGCGTCCAAGGGCGGCTACGACGCGGTCCAGATGCGCGCGGTGGCCGAACGCGCCGACGTCGCCGTCGGCACGCTGTACCGCTACTTTCCGTCGAAGGTGCACCTGCTGGTCTCGGCGCTGTCGCGCGAGTTCGAGCAGATCGAGGGCAAACGCAAGCCGCTTGCCGGACAGTCTCCGCAGGAGCGCATGCACCTGCTGCTCACCCAGATCACCCGGATGATGCAGCGCGACCCGCTGCTCACCGAGGCCATGACCAGGGCGTTCATGTTCGCCGACGCCTCGGCCGCCGCCGAGGTGGACCGCGTCGGCAAGGTCATGGACCGCGTCTTCGCCCGCGCCATGAACGACGGCGAGCCGACCGAGCGCCAGCTGGCCATCGCCCGCGTGATCAGCGACGTGTGGCTGTCGAATCTGGTCGCCTGGCTCACCCGGCGCGCCTCGGCCACCGATGTCACCGAACGCCTGGAGCTGACCGTCGACCTGCTGCTGGGCGAGCGCAACCAGTAAGGTATAGGCGGATCTCCCAGCGCACATCGAGTGATTTCGGCGCCCGGTCACCGCGCCGGGCCCGAAGGGCTCCCGTGCTGCGACGAAGCTCACCTATCCGGATCCCGTTGGCGTCAGCTGGGCAGATCCAGCGGACACCGGTTCAGCTCGTGCGTTATGGTGCGCACGCGGACCGGTGTGTTGCTGTGCGGCAAATTCAACCCAGTATTGTTTTGCCCGCCCCTGAAAAAACTCCTCCGATCACTAGGTTGGATGCGTGAGCGCACAGGATCTGCCACTGGAACTTCGCCGTGCACTGTCGACGGTCGCGCGCGTGCCACGGCTGCTGGTCGCATCGGACTACGACGGGACACTCGCGCCCATCGTGTCCGACCCGGCCAAAGCCTTCCCCCATCGGGAATCGGTGAGCGCGTTACGAGCCCTCGCCGGCCTGACCGGGACCACCGCCGCCGTGATCTCCGGCCGCGCGCTGCGAGATCTCGCGGCGCTGTCGCGCCTGCCGGTCGAGGTGCAACTGATCGGCAGCCACGGCTCGGAATTCGACGTGGGCTTCGTGCACGCGATCGACAACGACGCCAAGCATCTGCTCCAAGAGGTGCAGACCGCCCTGAACCAGATCGCCTCGGACAATCCGGGCGTCACCGTCGAGATCAAGCCGGCCAGTGTCGCGCTGCACGTGCGCAACGCCAGCCCGGAGATCGGTCATCGCGCGCTGTCGCAGGTTCGGCTCGGCCCGGCCTGCTGGTTCGGCGTGCAGGTCACCGAGGGCAAGGCGGTCATCGAACTGGCCGTGGTGCAGACCGACAAGGGCACGGCTCTGGACACCGTCCGGCATCAGGCGGGGGCGTCGGCCGCGGTGTTCTTCGGTGACGACGTCACCGACGAGAAGGCGTTCCGGGTGCTGTCGGGGCCCGACGTCGGCATCAAGGTCGGCGACGGCGAGAGCCTGGCCAAGTTCCGGGTGGACAGCACCGAGGCCGTGGCCCGCGCGCTGGCCTACCTGCTGGAGGAGCGCCGGACCTGGCTGGCAGGCGCGAGCGCGCCGCGCATCGAGCGGCTGACCATGCTGGCCAGCCCGCGCTCGGTCGCGCTGCTCACCCCGGACGCCACGGTGACGTGGTTCTGCCACCCCGAACCGGACTCCGCCGCGGTGTTCGCGCACCTGCTCGGCGGCCCGCAGGGCGGTCACTTCACCATCGAGCCCCAACGGCCGGGCCTGCCGCTCTCGCAGCGCTACGTCGACGGCACGATGACCGTGGAGACCCGCTGGGCCAAGTTGCAGGTCACCGATTACCTGCCGCACGACGTGGCGCCCACCCGCACCGACCTCACCCGGGTGATCACCGGTGACGCGAAGGCCGTGATCACCTTCGCTCCCCGGCCGGAGTTCGGCCAGGTGCCGGTGAATCTCGAAGCGCAGGAGGGCGGGCTGCGGGTGTACGGCACCAACGACCCGATCGTGCTGCGCTCCCCCGGCGTGCACTGGGAGATCGTCTCGGACGGCACCCACGAATCGGCCCGGGCCGTGGTGGACCCGTCCAAGGGCCCCGTCGTGCTCGAACTACGCTGCGGCACGGCCGATCTCGATCCCGCTGCGACCAGTGAGACGGAGCGGCGGCGGGCGGCGGAGCGGTACTGGTCGGAGTGGGCCGCGACGCTCACGCTGCCCCCGCTCAAGCCCGACCTGATGAAGCGCTCCGCGCTCACCCTGCGCGGCCTGGTGCACGCGCCGTCCGGTTCGATCCTCGCGGCCGCGACCACCTCGCTGCCCGAGGACATCGGCGGCGTGCGCAACTGGGACTACCGCTACTGCTGGCTGCGCGACGCGGCGCTGACCGCGCAGGCGCTGGTCTCGCTGGGCTCGCTCGCCGAGGCCGAGGACTACCTCGGCTGGGTGCACCGGGTGCTGGAGACGTTGCCCGGCCCCGAGCGCCTGCACCCGCTGTACACACTGTACGGCGAGACGCTGCCGCCGGAGGCCTCGATCGACCAGCTGCCCGGCTACGCGGGCTCGCGCCCCGTGCGCGTCGGCAACGCGGCCAACATGCAGGTGCAGCTGGACGTCTTCGGTCCGATCGTCGACCTCATCGCCACCCTGGCGCACGCCAGGGAGCTGCGCGGCGTCACCGATCCGGCGGGCGTGCTCCCCGACGCCGACTGGGAGCTTGTCTGCGCCATGGTCGCGGCCGTGCAGCGGCGCTGGCAGGAGCCCGACCACGGCATCTGGGAGATCCGCGGCAACCCGCGCCACCACGTGTACTCGAAGGTGATGGGCTGGCTGACCGTCGACCGGGCGCTGACCCTGGCGCAGAAGTTCGACCGTGAGGTCGATCCGGCCTGGTCGGTGCTGCGCGACACCATCGCCGACGAGGTGAAGGCGAAGGGCTGGAACGACGAGGTCCAGTCCTACACCGCGGCCTACGACGGCACCGACCTGGACGCGGCGACGCTGCACATCGGGTTGAGCGGCCTGATCGACCCGTCCGACCCGCGCTTCGCGGCGACTGTCGTGGCGACCGAGGCCGAGCTGCGCAGCGGGTCGACGGTGTACCGCTACCACCACGACGACGGTCTGCCCGGCGGCGAAGGCGGATTCCACCTGTGCGCCGCCTGGCTGGTCGAGGCGTACCTGCTGATCGGGAAGCGCTCCGACGCCGAGGCGCTGTTCGCGCAGCTGGTCGACGTGGCCGGCCCGACCGGGCTGCTCAGCGAGGAGTACGACCCGGTGGCCGAGCGCTCGCTGGGCAACCACCCGCAGGCCTACAGCCATCTGGGTCTGTTGCGCTGCGCGCAGTTGCTCGGACAACCGGTGGAGGCCGCGCTGGTCTGACAGCGCGTGTCGAGCCGAGGGCCCGCGAACGAGAAATCGTTCCCGGGCCCTTCGCATTCCGTTCTTTCGAGGGGCTTCGCGGCTCGCGGCTCGACGTCCCCTGCTAGAGTTAAACGGGAACGATTTCCATTATGATCTAGAGCACTGCCAGGAGTACCCCCACGTGAGAACCGGATTTGCCATCTACGCAGGCATCGCTGTGGGGGTCGCCTCCGCCCTGACACTGACCGCCTGCGGCGGATCGAACGACGACGGACGGCCCACCGTCGTCGCCTCCACCGACGTATGGGGCGACATCGCCGCCGCCGTCGCAGGCCCCGACGCCGCCGTCAGGTCGCTGATCACCGATCCGTCCGCCGACCCGCACTCCCACGAGACCTCCGCCGTCGAGTCGGCCGCGCTCAGCGATGCCGACCTCGTGGTCTACAACGGCGGCGGCTACGACGAGTTCGCGGAGAAAGCGGTGGCGGGCACGAACAAGCGCACCGTGGACGCGTTCTCCGTGCGCGTCGACCAGAGCGACGACAACGAGCACGTCTGGTACGACGTGCGCACGGTCGACGTGGTCGCCGACCGGATCGCCGCCCAGCTCGGCGAACTGGATCCGGACAAGGCCGCGGCCTACGCCGAGCGCGCCGCGACCTTCAAGAACCGGCTCGCCGCGGTCACCGCCATCACCGGCAAGCTCGCCGCCGAACACCCGAAGACGCCGGTGCTGCAGACCGAACCGCTCGCGCACTACCTGGTGACCGCCGCCGGAGCCGAGGACCTGACTCCGCACGAGTTCCAGGAAGCCGTCGAACAGGAGACCGACCCGGCGCCCGCGGCCGTCGCGGCGACCCAGGATCTGCTCACGGGCAAACGGGTCCGCGCGCTGATCTACAACGTGCAGACCGAGGACAAGATCACCAAAGACCTGCGCGGCACCGCGCAGAACGCGGGCGTCACCATCGTCGAGGTGACCGAGACCCTGCCCGAAGGCGTGGATTACATTCAGTGGCAGACGAAGAACGCGCAGGCGCTGGCCGCCGCGCTGGGCTGAGCAGATGACCGAGGGAGCCGCGCTGACCGAGCACACCGACGGGGTGGACCGGCGGCGATCGAACAGCGGCGGCGACTCGGCCGCGGTGCGGCTGGAGGCGGCCCGCCTCTCGTTCGGGGACCGAACATTGTGGGACGGGCTGGATCTCACCGTCGCGCCGGGCGAATTCGTCGCGATACTCGGCCCGAACGGGTCGGGCAAGACCTCGCTGCTGAAGGTGCTGCTCGGCCAAGTCGGCTTGAGTTCCGGCACGGCGCGGATCGCGGGCTCTCCGGCGCGCGCGGGCAATCACGACATCGGTTATGTGCCGCAGCAGAAGACGATCGACGCCGGAGTGCAGTTGCGCGGCGTCGACCTCGTCGGGCTCGGCGTCGACGGGCATCGTTGGGGGCTGGGCCTGCGCTCCCGTGCCGAGCGCAAGCGCAAGGTGGCCGCGGCCATCGCCGACGTCGGAGCGGAACACTTCGCCCACGCGCCGCTGGAATCGATGTCCGGCGGCGAGCAGCAGCGCCTGCGGGTGGCGCAGGCGCTGGTCGGCGATCCGAAGGTGCTGCTGTGCGACGAACCGTTGCTCAGCCTGGACCTGGCGAATCAGCGACTGGTCGCCGAACTGATCGATCGCCGAAGACACACCCACGACACCGCGGTGCTGTTCGTGACGCACGAGATCAATCCGATTCTGCCGCTGGTGGATCGAGTGCTCTACCTGGTCGACGGCAGGTTCCGGATCGGGACGCCGGAGCAGGTGATGACCTCGGCGGTGCTGTCGCAGCTGTACCGCACCCAGGTGGACGTCCTGCGGGTACGCGGGCGTCTGGTGGTCGTCGGCACCGGCGACACCATGGACGCGCTCGGCACCGCGGGCGGTCACTGTCACGGCCCGGCCGGGGACGAATTCCCGCACGGCGACTCGGCCACCTCCGCGGTACCGGCCGACGATGCCGCGACCTCGGCGGGAGCATCCGCCGCAAAGCCGCTTCCCACCCCACAGACCCCGGCGAGCACGGACGCCGAGGCTACCCCTGCGATACCGGCCGACTCTGGAAACAGCGCCCAAAGCGGCCTGTCGACAACCCACTCGGTAGTCAGCGGTGCCATCCCGGGCGAAGAATCGTCTACGGTCCGCGCGTCCGCCCGCTCGACTCCAGGGGAATCGTCAACCGCCGACGAAACAACCGCCTCCGCTACCTCGGTTGGTTTCCGGACCAGCGCACGAACCAACGAAGCGACCCACCCGGCGACCGACGGTTCCCGAACACCGGCGGTTCCAACTACTGCCGACCGTGCGGGCTCCGGACCGTCAGTCGACAAGCCGTCGCCGAGCCTGGCCACGGCGGTGGCGACAGCGTCCGAATCCCCGGATGACAGTGCGGCCAACGGTGACGGGGCGACCGGCTCGGTACACGGGAACGGCATGGCGTCGGCATGCCGGACTTCGGCAGACTCTCCGGAGGGCAACGGCGACCGTCCCGCCCGGCCCGCGGATCCGGAACAGAGCGGAGCACGGTCGTGACCGACAAGCTCTCCGGCGTCCTCGGCAAGATGCTCGACTTCGGCACCACGGCGAATCTGCTGTCCTACGGCTTCGTCCAGCAAGCACTGCTCGCCGCGGCGCTGCTCGGGCTGCTGTCGGGAGTGATCGGTCCGCTCATCATCAGCAGGCAGATGTCGTTCGCCGTGCACGGCACCAGCGAGCTGTCCCTGACCGGCGCCGCCGCCGCGCTGCTGGCGGGAGTCGGCGTCGGGCTGGGCGCCATCGCGGGATCGGTGGTCGCGGCGGTGTTGTTCGGCCTGCTCGGCACCCGTGCGCGGGAACGCGATTCGGTGATCGCGGTGGTGCTCTCGTTCGGTCTGGGTCTGTCGGTGCTGTTCCTGTGGCTGGGGCCCGATCGCGCGGGATCGAAATTCTCGCTGCTGACCGGCCAGGTGGTCAGCGTCGGCAACAACGGTCTCGGCCTGCTCGCCGTCTGCACCGCCGGGGTGATCGCGGTGCTCGCGTTCGTCTACCGGCCGCTGCTGTTCGCCAGCTCCGACCCGGAGGTGGCGGTGGCGCGCGGTGTTCCGGTGCGCGCGCTGTCCATCGTGTTCGCCGTGCTGCTCGGCATCACCGCGGCGTTCGGCGTGCAGATCGTCGGCGCGCTGCTGGTCCTCGCCTTGCTGATCACCCCGGCCGCGGCGGCCGCCCAGCTCACCGCGGACCCGATCCGCGCGACGCTGCTCGCCGTGGTGTTCGCGGAAGTCGCCGCCGTCGGCGGCATCCTGCTGTCGCTCGCGCCGGGCGTTCCCGTCTCGACCTTCGTCACCACCATCTCGTTCCTGATCTATCTGGCCTGCCGCGTGCTCGGCACCCGTAACCGCCGACTCGCCCGCGCCCGCTGAGCCACCTCACCGGTCCGGCCGGCGGAAACCACCACCTTCCCGCTCCTCGTGCGGGTTCAACCGGCACGAGGAGCGGCGCCGCATCACGCGACGGCGGTGCCCTCGAGCTCGACCATCTGGCCGGGGACAGCCAGCCGGGTGACTTCGAGCATCGTGGTGGCCGGTGCCACCCCGGCGGCGCCCAACCGCGACGCCAGCACACCGTAGTGCGGGAACAGCAGATCGACGTCGGTGGTGTAGACGTTCAGCCGAACGAGGTTGGCGAGAGACATGCCGGCCTCGGCGAGCACGGCCTCCAGGTTGTCGAGGCTCAGCGCCAACTGCGCCGCCATATCACCGTCATGCTGGGGCTTGCCGTCGCCGCTCATCGCGGTCTGTCCGGAGCAGTACAGGGTCCGGGTGTGCCCGGACACCAGCTCGCCCTGGTTGAAACCCATTTCCGCCGCCCACGTCACCGGGTTGACCGCCGTTCGTTGCGCTCCCACATCAGCTCCCATCCATCGAGAATTCGTACGCAGAAGAGCCTCCCAACAAATCACGACATCCTCCGTCGTGTATTCCGGTAGATTTTTCGGATGCGCGCCGACCGATTGGTCTCGCTGGTGCTGCTGCTGCGTCAGCGCGGTCGGTTGACCGCGGACGCGCTCGCCCGCGAGCTGGAGGTATCCACCCGCACGGTGCTGCGCGACATCGAAGCCCTGTCCGCGGCCGGTGTCCCGGTCTACGCGGAACGCGGGCGGCACGGCGGTTTCGCGTTGTTACCGGGGTTCCAGACCGAACTCACCGGTCTGAACCACGACGAGGCGCTCGCCCTGCTGGTCGCCGGAACACGGCGCGGCGCGCAAGTATTCGGCCTGGGCTCGGCGCTCGCTTCGGCCATGCTCAAGGTGGTCGACGCGCTGCCCGAAAGTTATCGGGCCACCGCCGGTGACGCGGCCCAGCGATTGCTCATCGACCCGGAGACCGACCTCCTCTCCCGGCGGCTGGTCGCCGAAGAGGTGCCCGACGGCATAGTGACCGAGATCCGGCGCGCGGTATTCGCCGGACACAAGCTGCGCATCCATTACGCGGCCGTGGACCAGACCCCGACGTGGCGCACGGTGGACCCGATCGGCTTGGTCACCGCCCGCGGCCAGGGCTACTTGCTGGCCACGAGGTCCGGCGCGGACCGCACCTACCGGTTGTCGCGAGTGCTGGCCGCCGAGGAACTTCCCGAACCGGCACAGCGACCGGACCGGGTCGATCTGGACCGGGCCTGGCAGGAACGCAGCACACGGTTCCGGATGGGCGGCGACCGAGTCACCGTCCTGGTGCGACTGGCGCCGGCCCGGCGGGAGGACCTGGTGAGCACCGCACTCACGGTCCGCGCCGAAGAAGCCGAGGCCGACGGCCGGTTGCGGCTGGAGGTGACCTTCCAGGATTCCCGACATGCCGAATGGGCGCTGTGGCAGCTCGCCGCGGACGCGGAAGCGTTGGCCCCCGAGTGGTTGCGCACTACCCTGCGAGACCGCGCCGCCGCGATCGCCGCCTGCTACGGAGCGTCGTCCTGACGGTCGTAGCACGCCCCTCGGCCACACGTCGCCGCAGGTTGATCGCCGTCCCGCACTCCGGCGCAGCCGCGTACCGAGTTCGAGCTCGGCCGCGGCGGCTGTTCGAGAAAGGTCCGCGCGATCGGCGGCGGCGGGGTAGCGGTTCCGGCACTGTCTCCGGCGACGCGAGGCCGCGATTCAGCCATTGTCGGCGCAGCTCAGGATGTGTCCAGGAAAGCAGCCCACCATTGATGGCAGCCGCCTTCAGTCATTGCCGGATGCTTTCGTATGCTCGACACGTCGCGCCCCCGAACGAATGGTGACCAACGATGATCGACTTCGCGATTCCCGCCGACCTCGCCGCCGAACGCGACCGAGTACGCCGATTCGTCATCGACAAGATCGTCCCCTACGAGCGGGATCCGCGCCTGACCGCGCACGGCCCCACCGACGAACTGCGGCAGGAACTCGTCGAACTCGCCCGCGCCGAGAAGCTGCTCACCGTGCAGGCGCCGGAGTCGCTCGGCGGGCGCGGCCTGACCCACATCGAGCAGGCGGTGATCTACGAGGCGGCGGGCTGGTCCACGCTCGGCCCGGTCGCGATGAACTGCGCGGCGCCCGACGAGGGCAACATGTTCCTGCTGTCCAAGGTGGCCGACCCCGCCCAGGTCCAGCGCTACCTGGCCCCGGTGGTCGCGGGGTACCAGCGCTCGGTCTTCGCCATGACCGAGCCCGACGGCGCCGGCTCCGACCCGGCCCAGCTGTCCACCACCGCGACCTTCGACGGCGAGAACTTCACCATCAACGGCCGTAAATGGCTGATCACCGGCGCGAACGGCGCGAAGACCTGGATCATCATGGCGCGCCTGGCCGCCAACCCGCACCTGCCGGAGGGCCCCACGCTCTTCCTGGCCGACGGCGACCAGCCCGGCATCGTCATCGAGCGCACGATGAACACGATGGACCGCAACTACGTCGCCGGGCACGGTGTGGTCCGCTTCGACGATCTGGTGCTGCCGCGCGAGGCACTGCTCGGCGAGGCGGGCCAGGCGCTGCGCTACGCCCAGCTCCGGCTCGCCCCGGCTCGCCTGACCCACTGCATGCGCTGGCTCGGCGCCGCGGAACGCGCCCAGAGCATCGCGATCGAGCACGCCCGCACCCGCACCGCGTTCGGCAAACCGATCGGCGAACACGAGGGCGTGTCGTTCATGCTCGCCGACAACGAGATCGCGCTGCACCAGTGCAGGCTGACCATCTGGCACGCGTGCTGGCTGATGGACAACGGCCAGAAGGCGCGGCACGAGAGTTCGATCGCCAAGTCGTTCGTCTCCGAGGAACTGTTCAAGGTCGCCGACCGGTGCGTGCAGGTGCTCGGCGGGATCGGGATCAGCGACGAGACGGTGGTCGAGATGATCTTCCGGGACATGCGCGCCTTCCGGCTCTACGACGGGCCGACCGAGGTGCACAAGTACGCCATCGGGCGGAAGGTGCTGCGCGGATAGCGGAGGACTTTCGGCCCCGGGTCAGCTGCGCGTCCGTCGGCTAACATCCTGTGGCATGAGTTCGGAACTGCACGTCGATGTCTCGCGAGGCGTCGCCGTGCTCACGCTCAACCGGCCCGCCCAGCAGAACGCCTTCACCCCCACGATGGCCGCCGAATTGGGCGCTGCGTTGCAGCGCTGCGATGCGGAAGACGCCATTCGTGCCGTGGTCGTCACCGGAACCCCGCCCGCGTTCTGCGCGGGCGCGGACCTGTCCAACCGGGTGGGCGAGGTCAGCGCCACCATCGATCCGCCGCCGTGGCGGGTGCGCAAGCCGGTGATCGCGGCCGTGAACGGCCACGCGGTCGGCATCGGCCTGGCCCTGGCCCTGCAGTGCGACCTGCGGTACCTGGCCCGCGACGCGGTGTACGGGCTGAACCAGGTGCGTCGCGGCGTCCTCGCCGACGGCTACGCGCACTGGACGCTACCCAGGCTCGTCGGCATGGCCAACGCCGCCGACATCATGCTCACCGGCCGCACGTTCGACGGTGACGAGGCGAAGGCGATGGGCCTGGCCAACAGCTCGCTACCCGCGGGCGAGGTGCTACCCACCGCGCTGGCCGTCGCGCACGACATCGCGAACGGCTCGGCGCCGCTACCGGTGGCACTGTCCAAGCGGCTGCTCTGGGAAGGGCTCGGGATGAGCCCGGCCGTGGTCGGCCAAATGGAGACCGAACTCAACCAGCACGCGTCCAAGAGCGTCGACGGCGGCGAGGCCATGGCCGCGTTCCGGGATCGCAGGCAGCCCAGCTGGTCGGGCAGCGTCAGCTCGGAATGGCCCGCCTGGGACGCCGCGGAGCGTGACCTGCCGAGTCTGGACTAGGCCCCGTCGGGCCGCGGCGTGTCCCCGCGGCATCGCTCAAGCATTACCGCCGATCAGGATGAGCAGGAACAGCACCGCGACGATGATCATCAGGACGGTGCCGATGACGCCGAGGACGTAGCCCACCAGCACCTGGGCCCGGCCACCGTACGCGCCGCCGGATTCCTCGATCTGGTCGAGCGCGCGCCGTCCCAGCGCCCACGCCACCGGCCCGAGCACCCCGCAGCAAAGGACGCTCGCCGCGCCGAGAAACAACACCGCCGTCGCGTTCGGATGCTCGACCGGCGCACCAATGGGCTGATTGGGTATCACCACCAGCCGAATTCTACTGGGCGGGGCGGCCTCTCCGGGTTTTTAGGCGTACGAGGCGGAAACCGGTCTCAGGCGCGACGCTG
Organism: Nocardia sp. CY41; assembly: GCF_009829325.1. Taxonomy (GTDB): domain Bacteria; phylum Actinomycetota; class Actinomycetes; order Mycobacteriales; family Mycobacteriaceae; genus Nocardia. The sequence goes on along the minus strand of NZ_VUOS01000013.1, from coordinate 95,002 downwards.
GCGGGCGACTTCGGAGAGCACGACACCTGCGGCGACCGACGCGTTCAGCGATTCCACCGGACCCGCCATCGGAATCGACAGAATCGCGTCACAGGACTCCCGGACCAGGCGGGACAGGCCCTTCCCCTCCGAACCGACCACGATCACGGTCGGCTCGCGGCCGTCGAAATCGTCCAGCGAGGTGTTGCCCCCGGCGTCCAAGCCGACGACCTGAACGCCCTGAGCCGCCCAATCCTTCAGAGTGCGTGTGAGATTCGTCGCGCGCGCGACCGGAAGCCGAGCGGCGGCGCCCGCGCTGGTGCGCCAGGCCACCGCGGTGACGCTCGCGCTGCGCCGCTGCGGGATCAGGACGCCGTGGCCGCCGAAGGCCGCCACCGAACGCACCACCGCGCCCAGGTTGCGCGGGTCGGAGATGTTGTCCAGCGCGACGAGCAGAGCGGGCTGCGCGGATCCGCGCGCCCGGTCGAGCAGGTCGTCCGGGTGGGCGTAGCGATACGGCGGCACCTGGAGGGCGACGCCCTGATGCAATCCGTTGGCGCTCAACCGGTCCAAGTCGGTGCGCGGCACCTCCAGGATGGAGATGCCGGTGTCGGCGGCGAGCCGCACGCTCTCGGTCAACCGGTCGTCGTTCTCGGTGCCGACCGCGACGTAGAGCGCCGTCGCGGGCACGCCCGCGCGCAGGCACTCGACCACCGGATTGCGCCCGAGCACCAGCTCCGGACCGTCGTCGGTCTTGCGTCCTGCGGGCCGTGCGGTCCCGCCGCGCGCGGTCGAGCGTGCTTGCGTCGCTTTGGCTTTCGCGGCCGCGCGCTTGGCGGCGGGATGCTTGGTCCGCATCTCGGCGGGCGGAGTGGCGCCACGCCCCTCCAATCCGCGCCTGCGCTTGCCGCCGGAGCCGACCACGGCGCCCTTCTTGGTGCCACTCTTGCGCACCGCACCTCGACGCTGTGAATTGCCTGCCATCACTGGGCCTTTCCGGATTGCGGTGCGCCGAGCGCCCATTCTGGACCGCCGGCGGTGTCGGTGACCTCGATACCCGCCGACTGCAGGCGATCGCGCACGGCGTCGGCGGTCGCCCAGTCCTTCGTGGCGCGCGCTTCCTGACGGCGGTCGAGTTCCGCTCGCACCAGCACGTCGAGAGCGCCGAGCGCGGCGGAAGAATCACTCGGGGTGTACCAGTGCGGGTCCAGCGGGTCGACACCGAGGATGGCGAGCATGGCGCGCACCTGGCTCGCCAAGTCGCGCGCCGAGTCGATCGCGCCTGCCTCCAACGCCTTGTTGCCCTCGTGCACCACCCGGTGGATCTCCGCCAGCGCCTTCGGCACCGCGAGATCGTCGTCGAGGGCGGCGGCGAACGCGTCGGTCCACTTGCCCACCGGAATCGCACCGGCCCGGTCCGCCACCCGGTTCACGAACGCCTCGATGCGCTGGTAGGACTGCGCCGCGTCGTGCAGCGCCTTATCCGAGTACTCCAGCATCGAGCGGTAGTGCGCGCTCCCGAGGTAGAACCGCAATTCGACGGCACGGACCTGCTTCAGCACGTTCGGCACGGACAGCACGTTGCCCAGTGACTTGGACATCTTCTCCCCGCCCATGGTCACCCAGCCGTTGTGCAGCCAGTACCTGGCGAAGCCGTCCCCGGCGCCCTTCGACTGAGCGATCTCGTTCTCGTGGTGCGGGAACACCAGATCCATACCGCCGCAATGGATGTCGAACTCCGCACCGAGATAGAACTCGGCCATCGCGGAGCACTCCAGGTGCCACCCCGGGCGGCCAGGACCCCACGGCGAGGGCCAAGTCGGCTCGCCCGGCTTGGCCGCTTTCCACAGGGTGAAGTCGCGCGGGTCGCGTTTGCCCTCGCCTGCGCTCTCGCCCTGGTGCACGTCGTCGAGCCGGTGGCCGGACAGCTTGCCGTAATCGGGATAGCTGACCACGTCGAAGTAGACGTTGCCCGCCGAGGCGTAGGCATGACCGCGCTCGATCAGCCGCTGCATCATCTCGACCATTTGGGTGATATGGCCGGTGGCGCGCGGTTCCGCGGACGGCGGCAGCACACCGAGCTGTTCGTAGGCGCGATCGAAGGCGCGCTCGTGCGTGGCGGCCCACTCCCACCACGGCCTGCCCGCCTCGGCGGCCTTGATCAGGATCTTGTCCTCGATATCGGTGACGTTGCGGATGAAGAGGACGTCGATGTCGTGCGCGAGCAGCCAGCGCCGCAGCACGTCGAACGCGACTCCGCTGCGCACATGACCGATGTGCGGCTCGCCCTGCACGGTGGCGCCACAGAGGTACACCGAAGCACGGCCGGGGACCAAGGGCGCGAAATCGCGCACGGTCCGCGTGTCGGTGTCAAAGAGGCGCAGCGTCACGGCAGTCGATCCTAGCTGGTGTATAAGGTCGTTCACGGACCGGCTCGGGTCCGTCGGAGCTGGATCAACGACAGGCTTGCAGCAGAGCCGTCGCCACAGCGGCGACGCCTTCGCCCCGACCGGTCAGACCGAGCCCGTCGGTGGTGGTGCCGGACACCGAGACCGGCGCGTCGAGCAGCTCGCCGAGCACCTGTTGCGCCTCGGCGCGCCGGGGCCCGATCTTGGGCCGGTTGCCGATGACCTGCACCGCGGCGTTGACCACTTCGAAGCCCGCCTCGTCCAGGAGCCTGCGCACTTCCTTCAGCATGGCCGCGCCGGAGACACCCGCCCATTCCGGGCGGCCGGTGCCGAACACCGCGCCGACATCGCCGAGACCCGCCGCGGACAGCAGCGCGTCGCACAGCGCGTGCGCGGCGACGTCGCCGTCCGAGTGACCGGAGCAGCCGTCGTCGCCGTCGAACAGCAGACCGGCCATCCAGCAGGGCCGGCCCGCTTCGATCGGATGGACGTCGCTGCCGATGCCCACGCGCATGGTCACGGCGCCACCACCCGTCCGAGGCTCGCGCCGTCGAGCACCGCGCCCGCGAGCCGGAGGTCGAGCGGAGTGGTGATCTTGAAAGCCAGCGGATCGCCGGGGATGGTGTGGACCGCGACGCCGAGCCGCTCGACCAGCCCCGCGTCGTCGGTGGCCTGGATGCCCTCGGGCGCGTAAGCGGAGCGCAAGAGATCCGCCGCGAAGCCCTGCGGCGTCTGGATCGCGCGTAAGCAGGCGCGATCGGGAGTACCGGTCACGGCGCCGACCGCGTCGACGGACTTGATGGTGTCGGCCACCGGGAGTCCGGGAACCACTGCGGGGCGGCCCGCGCGCAGTTCCGCCGCGACCCGCGCGATGAGCTCGGGCGGGGTGAGTGCTCGGGCGGCGTCGTGCACCAGGAAGAAGGCGGCGTCGGGCGCCGCGGCGATACCCGCCCGCACCGAGTCGATGCGTTCGGCGCCGCCGACGACCACCTGAACCGAACTCGTGGGCGGCAGCAGGGCAACGGCGCTGTCGACGAGTTCGGTGGGAACCATCACGATGATGCGGTCGACCGCGCCGGAGGCGATCAAGCCTTCGACGGCGAGCCGGACCATGGGCGTGCCGCCGACCGGGACGAACGCCTTGGGTGTGGATTCACCCAGACGCACGCCACGGCCGGCGGCAGGCACCAGAGCAACGACGGGTCCGTCGGTGGAACGGACACCGTTGTCAGGTGTGTTCACGGTCAGGAAGCCGCTGCGAGGACCTCGTCGAGCAGGGTCTCGGCCTTGCCGTCATCGGTGCCTTCGGCCAGCGCGAGCTCACCGACGAGAATCTGCCGCGCCTTGGCGAGCATGCGCTTCTCGCCTGCGGACAGGCCGCGGTCCTGTTCCCGGCGCCACAGATCGCGAACGACCTCGGCCACCTTGTTCACATCGCCGGAGGCGAGCTTCTCGAGGTTGGCCTTGTAGCGGCGGGACCAGTTGGTCGGCTCCTCCGTATGCGGCGCGCGAAGCACCTGGAAGACCCGATCGAGACCCTCTTGACCCACGACGTCACGCACGCCGACGTATTCGGCGTTCTCCGCGGGAACCCGAACAGTGAGATCGCCTTGGGCGACCTTCAGGACCAGATACTCTTTTTGCTCACCCTTGATGGTGCGAGTCTCGATTGCTTCGATCAGCGCCGCTCCGTGGTGGGGGTAAACGACGGTGTCTCCGACCTTAAAAATCATGTGTCCCGTGCCCCTTTCGATGTTCACAGTTTAACATGCGACTCGATAACGGCGCGATCAACTGTGCAGGTCAGGGCCACAACGAGGCCACCGTGGGGCTTGACAGATGCCAGGCGGTGTGCATTACGTTGTGCCAGAAGGGGTTATCTTCCGGCTCATTCCGCGTCGCTCGCCTCCCGCGCGCCGGCACCTTCGCGGCAACCTCCGAAGCTCGATCGAACCGTTATCGACACGCCGAGTGTCGGCCCGGATGTCCCGTGGCCCGCCGCGCACCGCGCATTCGCTTCGCGATGCCGCGTCCGCGTTCCCACGGCCCCCGCGCCCGGTCCGCCGAGGGAACTACTACGCTGCCTAGTTACTACGCTCCCGCGCGGAGCCAGAGCCCGGTCGACATGGAGGGACAACCCGTGACTGCCCTGAAAGCTGTGACCGCCCCGAAGGGGGCGCGACGTCGCATGGTGACGGTTGCCGCACTCGCCGCCGGAGCGGCGATCGCGCTGTCGGGCTGCGGCGCGGGCCAGATCTCGCAGACCGCGGAGCAGGTCGCCGCCGTGAACGGCAACCACGCCGACGTCGGCCGCATCGCGCTGCGCAACGTGCACATCGTGTACCCCACCGAGGGCACCGCCTACAACAACGCCAAAGGCGGCAAGGCGCTCATCGCGTTGTCCATCATCAACAACGGCGAGTCCGTCCGCGACGAGCTGACCAGCATCACCACCGACCTCGGCACCGTCAAGATCACCCCGGCCTCCGGCAAATCCGTCGTCGAGCTCGCCCCGCAGCAGACCGTCGTCGCGGCCGACCACCCGGTCAAGCGCGAAGCCGCGTCCACCACGACCAGCGCCGCGCCGACCACGAGCGCCGCCGCGCCCACCTCCGCGCCCCGTTCCGCCGCGCCGACCACCACCGCCGACTCACACGGCGCGGGCGAGCACGGCTCCCCGGCCGCCTCCGAGGACCCGGAAGCCAATCCGATCCTGATCGAGATCACCGGCCTCACCAGGGACGTCACCCCGGGCCTGACCTACAACGTCTCGTTCAACTTCAAGCAGAACGGCACCGTCCAGGTCCAGGTCCCGGTCGACGCCGGTGAGCACACCGAGCGCCACGAGTCCGACAAGTCCGGTCCGGCCGAAGCCGAGCACTCCGGCGGCCACTGAGCCGTGTCCGATTCGCCGCGCCTACGGCGCGGCGGGTTCGCGGCCCCTCAGCGGTTCGTGTCCGGGCGGGTGAGACTCGCGACTGCGTCGCCACCCGGACACGAACCGGTCCGTGAACGGCGCTCATAAGACCCCCGCCGAACGGGCTCGAACAGCTGATCCGCGTACCCCTTCGTGTCCGCGCTACCGACGCACCCGGCTCACCCCGACCACGTCTTCCGAGCGGAGCGAGACCGAGCATTGCCGGTTCGCGGCCCGGCTCCGCGAACACCCAGCGCCGCAGGCGCTGGAAAACAAACACTGTCGGCGGTGGTGCGTATGGTGCCCGTGTGGCAAAGACCAAGCCGACCTTTCGGTGCTCCGCCTGTTCGCACGAAGTCGCCAAGTGGGTGGGCAAGTGTCCTGAGTGCGGGGCCTGGGGCACCGTCGACGAGGTGGTCGCCGGGGCGGGGGCGGTCGGGGCTCCCGGGCGCAAGGCGATGTTGCCCAGTACCGCGGCCGCGCCGATCTCGCAGATCGATTCCAAGGTCACCAAAGCGCGGCCGACCGGCGTCAGCGAGCTGGACCGGGTGCTCGGCGGCGGTGTGGTGCCCGGCTCGGTGGTGTTGCTGTCCGGCGAGCCGGGGGTGGGCAAGTCGACGCTGCTGCTCGAGGTGGCGCATCGCTGGGCGGCCCAGCGCGAGGAGAAGTCGCTGTACGTGACCGCCGAGGAATCGGCGGGGCAGGTGCGATTGCGGGCCGATCGCACCGGCGCGGTGCACGACCGGGTCTATCTGGCCGCGGAATCGGACCTGTCGATCGTGCTCGGACACGTCGAGCAGGTGCGCCCCACGCTGCTGGTGGTCGACTCGGTGCAGACGATGCTCGCCCCGGAGGTGGACGGCGTGATCGGCGGCGTCACCCAGGTCCGCGAGGTGACCGCCGCGCTGACCTCGCTGGCCAAGGCGAGCGGGATCGCGGTGCTGCTGGTCGGGCATGTCACCAAGGACGGCAATGTCGCGGGCCCGCGCACGCTCGAGCACTTGGTCGACGTGGTCCTGCAGTTCGAAGGCGACAAGAACTCCACACTGCGCATGGTGCGCGGCATCAAGAACCGCTTCGGCAGCGCCGACGAGGTGGGCTGCTTCGAGTTGCACGAGGACGGCATCGCCTGCGTCGACGACCCGTCCGGACTGTTCCTGCACCACCGGACGGATTCCGTGCCGGGCACCGCGGTGACCGTCGCGATGGACGGCAAGCGTCCGCTGGTCGGCGAGGTGCAGGGCCTGACCGTGAAGACCGAGATCCCGCAGCCGCGCCGCGCGGTGAGCGGCCTGGACTACAACCGCGTCGCCATGGTGCTGGCCGTCCTGCAGAGCCGGGGCCGGGTGTTCCTCGGTAAGAGCGACGTCTACGCCGCGACGGTCGGCGGCATGCGGCTGGTCGAGCCGTCCGCCGACCTGGCCATCGCGCTCGCCATCGCCAGTGCCGAGTCCGACGTTCCGATCCCGCCGGGCTGGGTGATCCTCGGCGAGGTGGGGCTCGCGGGCGAGGTCCGCAAAGTGACCGGCCTCAACCGGCGGCTGGCCGAAGCCGAACGGCTCGGCTTCACCACGGCCCTGGTGCCGCCCGGCCTCGCGCCGGTGCAGAGCACCATGAAGGTCTACGAGGTGAACGACCTCCGCTCGGCCATCCGCATAGCCGGCCTGCGCAAACTACGGGCCGCGCCCGAAGAGGCCGCCGGCTGACCGCTTTTCTCAAGCGATGTTGAACGGCTCCGCCATGCTGCGTACCGAACCGAGTTGCGCGACAACGCTGTACGCCCCCGGGGGGACCTGGACGCGTTCGCCCGCGCAGCTGGGCTGGGACGTGGTGCCCGACCAGGTCACCGTGAACGCCGCCTGTTCGCCGCGGCTCATCGTGCGGACGTCGGGCTGCCCGTCCGGATAGCAGTCGGTGCTCGACCACAGACGCCGCTGGCCGTCGAGCGTGTGCACCGAGACCTGTTGCAGGCCGGAGCCCATGTCCCGGGTGCACGGCACCGCCGAGATGTTCGTGATGACGATGCCGAACACCGGCTGCTCGCCGGTCTTGTAGGTGGGCTGCTCGACGGTCACCTTGATCGCCAGCGATTGGTCCGGGCACGGCCCTGCCGCGGCACTGCTCGCCGCCGCGGAGGTCTTCGGCGCGCCGGACTCGCCCGACGGCTTGGCCGCGGCCTCGGCGGGCTCGGCCGTGACCGTGCTGGACCCGGCGGTGCGGGAGTCACCGGGCGAGTCGCCGCCGCGCGCGACCGCGAGCACGACCCAGATCACCAGCGCCAGGGCGACCACCAGGATTCCGATGGCGAACACGCGTCGACGCCAGTAGATCTCCGGTGGCAGCGGTCCATTCGGTTCCAGCACGCCTCAACGGTAAGGGCATGGTCGGGCGCATCGTCTCAGGGGCACGGCGTGTCGGCCGCCCGCACCCGCGGGCGACGAGTACATTCCGCCGGCACGCTGGGCCGATCGCGGCCTCAGGCCTCCTCGCCGATGTTGCCGACGACCCGGTGCAGCTGCACTTTGCCCTCGGCCAGCTTGTAGGTCACGGAGGCGATGGCGCACGCGCCGGTCGCCACCGCTTGCGAGATGATCATCGACCGCTGCATGAGCAGGCGACTGGTCTCCACCACGTGCCTGGCCTCGATCTCGTCGACGGTGGACAGTCCTTCCCGGCGTCCGACCAGGATGGACGGGGTGACTCGCTCGACCACGCTACGGATGAACCCGCCGGGGACCTCGCCGCCGTCGAGCGCGTCGATGGTGGCCTTCACGGCTCCGCAGCTGTCGTGCCCGAGCACTACGATGAGCGGCACGTTGAGCACCTGCACCCCGTACTCGATCGAACCGAGCACCGAGCTGTCGACCACATGGCCCGCGGTACGCACCACGAACATGTCGCCGAGACCTTGGTCGAAGATCAGTTCGGCGGCGACCCGGGAGTCGCCGCAACCGAACAAGATCGCGTGCGGATGCTGGCCGCTGACAAGCTTGGCCCGGTCCGCGGCACCCTGGCTAGGATGCAGCAGCGCACCACTGACGAAGCGGTCGTTGCCTTCACGCAGGGACTTCCAGGCACTGATCGGGTTGGAATCCGGCATACCGACCATTGTGCAGGATGGTTTGTGCTACCAGCGAGTTCGGTCGGTTACGGGTGGGCAAATACCGCCTGGCGGCCGTAGGACGGGGATAGTGAGGACAGTGCGGAACGGCGCACCGAAGGGCATCGACGCGGACACGTTGCTGGACTGGTACGCAGCGACCGCGCGCGATCTGCCGTGGCGCCGCGACGGCGTCACCGCGTGGCAGATTCTGATGAGCGAGATCATGCTGCAGCAGACCCCGGTCGTTCGGGTGGAACCGATCTGGCGGGAGTGGGTGGCGCGCTGGCCGGTCCCTTCGGCGATGGCCGCCTCGTCGCAGGCGGAAGTGCTGCGCGCCTGGGGCAAGCTGGGCTATCCGCGCCGCGCGCTGCGGTTGCACGAGTGCGCCCGGGTACTGGCGGCCGAGCACGGTGACGAGGTGCCCGCCGATGTGGAGGTGCTGCTCGGGTTGCCCGGTATCGGGGCCTACACCGCGCGCGCCGTCGCCTGTTTCGCCTACGGTCAGCGTGTTCCGGTGGTGGACACCAACGTCCGGCGGGTGGTTGCCAGGGCGGTGCACGGGCGCGCCGAGGCGGGCAATCCGTCGTCGCGGGACCTCCCTGAAACCGAGGCGCTGCTGCCGCTCCAGGTCGACCGCGCGGCGGTGTTCTCCGCCGCCCTGATGGAGCTCGGCGCGACCGTGTGCACTGCCCGCACGCCCGACTGCTCGCGCTGCCCGTTGCCGGACTGCGCGTGGGTCGCCGCGGGCCGTCCGGTGAGCGACGTGGTCCGCCGCACCCAGAAGTACGAGGGCACCGACCGGCAAGCGCGCGGTCGCCTGCTCGACGTTTTGCGGCACGCCAGCGGTCCGGTGGAACGGATGCGCCTGGATCTGGCCTGGACCCGCGATCCGGGCCAGCGCGACCGCGCTCTGGATTCGCTGCTGGTGGACGGTCTGATCGAACAGACACCCGACGGTTTGTTCGCCTTGGCGGGCGAGGGCGGGCATCCCGAGGTGATCAGCTGAACCGACATCGGGCCGCCCGACGGAAGCGCCGAAGTCCCTAGCTGCCCGATATTCGTCGCAGGAAGCGCTCGACTTCCGCTCGATAGCGCTCCGGTTGGTCGTCGTGGACGAGGTGGCCCGCGCCGGGGACGAGGACGTAGTCGGCGCCCGGGTGCGCGGCGGCCATCTGCCGCATCTGCCCCGGCGGGGTGATGCTGTGCTCGCCTTCCAGCAGCAGGGCGGGGACTCGCACCGCATGCCATTGCCGCCAGAAGTCGCGCGTTCCCCACTCCTCGGAGATATCGCGGAAGGTGGTGACCGAGCCGTGCAGCCGGTATCCCTCCGGCCCGCGCTCGAACGAATTCAGGAAGTACCGCCCGGCGACCGGCCCGAAGAAGGACAACACCGCCTCGTCGTCGGGAAACGGCTGCGGCCATGCCTCGATCATGGCCGCCCAGTGCGCGGCGGTGCGGCCGGTGAAGTCCGGCGCGATGTCCTCGATCACCAGCGCCCGGACCCGCTCGGGGTGGGTAGCGGCGAACACCCAGCCGTGCAGCGCGCCCATCGAATGGCCGATCACCACCATCGGCTCGGCGATCGCGGCGGTGCAAGCGGCGAGGTCGGCGACGAACGCCTCGGTGGTCAGCTGCACCGGCGCGGGCCTGCCGTGCCCGGCGGCGTCGAAGGTGTAGACGTGGCCGTATTCGCGCAGCCAGCCCAGCTGATCGCGCCAGGTGCGCGCGCGGCCCATCAGTCCGTGCAGCAGCAGGATCGGCGCGCCTGCTCCGCCTTCGTCGTACAACATCGCCTCGACAATACGAGTCACCGAGCGTCTGCTCGGCAGCAGCCGCTAGCTTGGACGCATGGCTGTTGTGAAGATCAACGCGATCGAGGTTCCCGAGGGCGCGGGCCCCGAGCTGGAGAAGCGGTTCGCCCACCGTGCGCACGCGGTCGAGAACTCCCCCGGCTTCCTCGGCTTCCAGTTGCTGCGTCCGGTGGCCGGTGAGAAGCGCTATTTCGTGGTGACGCAATGGGATTCGGAAGAATCCTTCGCGGCTTGGCGGGACGGGCCCGCGCGCGAGGCGCACGCGGGCGAGCGGCAGAAGCCGGTCTCGACGGGTGCGTCCCTGCTGGAGTTCGAGGTCGTGCTCGACGTCGACGCGAAGCCCGCGAACTGAGTCCGAGACCTACCGCCGGGCAGGCCCGCCTGCCCGGCGACTCGCCCGACGCCGTGGTACGCCCGTGCCGGACCCGGTTGACGCCGGGGCGGTGCGGGTGTCACAGTTCGAAGGACAAACGCGAGGGTGACGCGGTAATTCCGGTGAGATTCCGGAGCGGTCGCGCCACTGTGTTCCACGCACCGAGTCCGGTGCCGGAAAGCCAGACACCGGCACCGTCGCGCCACCACCCGACGGGACGCGTATCCCAAGGAGGACTCGAATGGCCATCGCGCATTCACCCAGCCGGGCAACCGATTCCCTGGCCACCGTGCTCGTCACGGTCGGTGTCGTTCTTCTCGCACTGCTCACGCTGTACCTGGTCGGGTTCGACCAGGGCGTCATCTCGCGCAGCGGGATGTACCTGCATGAGCTGATGCACGACGGACGCCACCTGCTGGGGCTTCCGTGCCACTGATCGGTTCGCTCCGAACCCTGCTGCTGCGCGGCCTGCTGGCCGGTTTGATCGCCGGACTGCTGGCCGCCACAGTCGGTTACTTCGTCGGTGAACCCAAGGTGGACGCCGCCATCGCCATCGAGGAAGCCGACTCCGCCGGCGAACACCCGCACGGCGAACACGCCGAATCGCCGCACGCGCACGGCGACGCCCGACCGCCGGGCGGACATTCCCACGGTGACGAGGAAGAACCGCTGGTGAGCCGCGGCGGCCAGAAGTTCGGGCAGTTTCTCGCGCTCGGCCTGGCCGGGCTCGCACTCGGCGCCATCTACGCCTCGGTCGCGCATTTCGCGCGCCGCCACACCACGCTGACCGGTCCACGGCTCGCACTGGCGCTCGGCGTGGCGGGTTGGGCCGCGATCGTCGCGGTGCCCTTCTTCAAGTACCCGGCCAACCCACCGGCGGTGGGCGACCCGGACACCATCAACGAGCGCACCCTGCTGTGGGTGGCGGCGGTCGTGCTGGGCCTCGTGGCCGTCGGCGTGGCGGTGGCGGTGTTCACCGCGCTGCGCGGGCAACTTCCCACGTTCCGGTTGATCGGAGGCGTCGCGGCGTTCGTCCTGGTGACCACGCTCGGATACATCCTGCTGCCCGGCGTGAACGAGGTGAGCGCGGACTTCCCCGCCACCCTGCTGTGGCAGTTCCGGGTGGCGTCGTTGGCCGAGACAGCGACCCTGTGGGTATGCCTGGCCCTCGGTTTCGCGGCGCTCAGTGAGTTCGCGACACGCACCGATACCCCGGTACGGGTCGCGGCCGCTACCGCGGAGTGATTCGCGCCTAGCAGCGCTGCGGCAGTGTCGGTCCCATGACCGGCACCGCCTTTCCCGTCTGGACCAAGCCATTGCGCGTCTACCCTGCTGGACCACCACGCGCCGTCCGTGTCGCGTTCGTCGCATTGGTGGTGGCATTGGTCGCGGGCGTCGCGGAGACGATCGCGCGAGCCTTCCTGTCCCCCGCAGCCGACCCGGCGAGCGTCGCGACCGGGCTGGGCCTTCGCATGGCGATCTACCTTCTGGTGCTCGCCGTCGCGGTGCGGATGACCCGCGGCGACCGATGGGCCCGCCTGTTCCTCACGGTCGGCATCGGCGTCTTCGGGTTGTTGCCGTTGCTCATCGAGCCGCTCGCCGCGGCCATGTCCGCGAACGAACTGCGCGACCTCGTGCGGGATGCCGCACCCGCGTTACTGCTGCTCGCCGCCTTCCGCGCGGTTCACGTCATCGCCGTGCTGATCGCCATCCCGGCGCTCTACACCCGGCCCGCGCGCCGCTACTTCCACGAGCGCTGATCCGCCGCACACGCTTCGCGCCCCGCACCCATGGGGGATGCGGGGCAACGGCGTGCTACGCGAGGGCCGCGTCGAGGGTGATGTGGTCGACGCCGGCGAGGGCCTTGCTGACCGGGCAGCCCGCCTTGGCGGCCTCGGCCGCGGCATGGAAGGCGTCCGCGTCGATGCCCGAGACGCGACCGCGGACGGTCAGCTTGATCCCGGTGATCCGAAAGCCGCCCGCCGGATCGGGGCCGAGGGTCACATCGGCGGTGACGTCCAGGCTCTCCGGGGTGCCGCCCGCGTTGCCGATCTGCGCCGACAGCGCCATCGCGTAGCAGGACGAGTGCGCGGCCGCGATCAGTTCCTCCGGGCTGGTAGTGCCGTCGGCCTCCTCGGCGGAACGCTTGGGAAACGACACGTCGTACTTACCGACCCCCGAACTGGCCAGTTCGACCTGTCCGGAACCCTCCTGCAGGGTGCCGGTCCAGGCAGTACGCGCGGTACGTGTGGGCATCACGGTCCTTTCGCCGATGATCATTAGACGATTCAGGACGAACCTACCCCGGCCGACGCGCCCCGGCCCACCGGTTCACCGATCGCGTTCGCCGCGACGCGGCGCTCGGACACGGTGCGCGCGTCAGCGGTAAGTGCCCCACGCCCAAGCGAATCCGCGCGGTCGGGGGCCTACTCCGGGTTCGTGATCCTGGCCAGCACGATGCCGCCGAGGATCAACGCGAGCGCCAGCAAGCGCCCGGCGCCGAGCGGGTCCTTGTGGACCACGATGCCGAGGGTGATCGCGCCGAGCGCGCCGATGCCGGTGAACACCGCGTAGGCGGTACCGACCGGCAACGTCTGCATGGCGCGGGACAGCAAGTAGACGGCGGTCGCGCCGAGCACGAAACAGACCAGGGTGGGGACCAGCCTGGTGAAATTCTCGGTCGGTTTGATGCTCTGCGACCAGACGATCTCCACCAGCCCGGCGGCGACGAGAACTACCCAGTTCATGTCAGTACTCCCCGGCAAGAGCGCTGACGGCGGCCGAAGCGCGCGCATACGACGCGTCGTGCTCGGCGCGCCGGTGCGCCAGGGCCGGGTCCTGACGGGCATTCGCGAGTTCCGCGTGCACGAAAACGACGTCGGATACGGCGAAATGGCCCGCGAAGAAGTCGCGCAGAAAGCGCTCCTGATAGTCGTAGGCGGCTTTGGGGGCGCCGGGCGAGTAAGCACCGCCGCGCGCGCTCGTCACGACGAACCGACGGTGGCCCAGCGACATTCGCGGAAAGGTCACCTGGTCCAGCCATGCTTTGAGCGAGGCCGGGATCGAGTAGTTGTACATCGGGGTGCCGATCAGGATCACATCCGCCGCGAGCAGCTCGGCGAGCAACGGCTCGACGACCTTCCATGCGGCGGCCTGCGCCGGGGTGCGCACCAAGGCACCGAGCCGCGCCGGGTCGGTGCTCGGCAAGGCGAGCACGGCGTCGCACAGCTCGGTCCACGCTTCGCCGATGAACGGCACCGGCTCGGCGGCGAGGTCGCGGTAGTGGTAGCCGCCGTCCGGATGCCGTGCGCGCCACGCGTCGGCGAAAGCGCCGCTCAGTTCCCGGCTGATCGACCGTCGCCGGGCGCTGGCGTCGAGGTGCAACAGGGTGCTCATGATCCGACCTCCGATTAAGTGGACATATTGTCCGATTAGCGTCGAGCCCACCGTACGCGCAATATGGACATGTTGTCCACTTATCGTCCGATCGGCTACAGTCACGGCATGCACCCCCGATCCGATCTGCTCGCAGGCCTCGGTCCGGGCCGGTCGGCGGCCCCGGAACGCGCGGACGCGGCCCGCAACCGAGCCAAAGTGCTCGCCGCCGCGGCCGAGTTGTTCGCCGCCCGGGACCCACGCACGGTGACGATGGACGACATCGCGAAGGCCGCAGGCGTCGGCCGCGGCACCCTCTACCGGCGCTATCCGGACACCAATTCGGTCGCCGTAGCCCTGCTCGACGAACACGAGCGAGCGCTGCAAGAGAAACTGCTCTCCGGTCCGCCGCCGCTCGGGCCCGGAGCTCCCCCAGCGAAGAGACTGGGCGCGTTCTACGCCGCGATGGTCGGATTGCTGGACGCGCACGCCCATCTCGTACTCGGCGCGGAGATCGGCGGGGCCCGCTTCGCGACCGGGGCTTACGGATTCTGGTACGCCCATGTGCGAGCGTTGGTGGTGGCGGCGGGGATTCGCGAACCGGACGCACTGGTCGACCCGCTCCTCGCACCACTGGCGGCCGAGGTCTATCGGCAGCAACGCGAGCGCGGCCTGACTTCCGGACAGATCGCCGACGCGCTCCAGGTGATCGCCGAAACCGTGCTCACGCAGAGGTGAGCACGGCCGTCGAGTCGTGGTTCACACCACATCGCGTCGACGCAGCAGCCAGATCGTGCCGCCCGCGAACAGCACCAGGTAGACCACCAGCACGATCAGCGATTCGGTCCGGGAGAGCACGTGCAGCACGCCTGGCGTGGCAGGACCGTCCACAGTGCGCATCGCCCCCGCCAGTGACCCGGCCGCCGTGCCGGGCAGATGATCGGTGATCACCCCGATCGGCGCGAAGATCCCGGCGACGCCGCGCAGCAAATTCTCCACCACCAGCACCCAGACCAGGCCGAGCCCCACGGCAAGCGCGGGCCCGCGGGCGATCGCGCCGATCAACGCTCCCGCCAGTGTCCACATGCCGAGAATGACGCCCCCCGTGAGGATTCCGAGCAGTGACCGGTCCAGCGCGGGCAGGGCGAGCGGCTGCGACTGAGACGCCGCGATCAGCGCGGCCACCGCGATGTCGGCGACGAATGCCGTGCACACCAGCGCCACCACCACTGCCGCGAGACTCACCACTACCGCGGCGACCACCTGGGCCCGTGCAGGCCCCTGGGTGAACACGGTCTTCCAGGTGCCCCAGCCATATCCGCTGCCGACCGTCAAAGCGCCGAGGATGAGCATCAGCGCGCCGCCGAACATCGCCATGCCTTGGGTGAACACTTCCGGCACCGCGGCGGGCAACAGCTGCTGCAGCAGAGCCTCGCGCGGCAGGCCGTTGGACATCCGGCTCGATTCCCCCGAGGTGTAGGCCAGATAGTTGAACAGATAGGCGAACGTGAGATTCAGCAGAAGCCACGTGCCGAGCACGATCCAGAACGCCGGCCACTTCCGCATCCGCAGCATTTCCGCCTTCGTGCTCGCGACCAGGTCGCGGATCGCCGTGCCATTCATCGCGCGGCCTCCCATCGCGTCATCTCGAAGAACACGTCCTCCAGGGACTTCTCCTCGGCCCGCAGTTCCAGCAGATCCGCGCCCGACGCCACCACCGCGCGTGCCACCGCGGGCGCGCTGACGGTGTCCGACTCGATCCGGATGCCCTTCGCGGTCAGCAGCGCCGATCGTTCGCCCACCAGCCGCCGCACGGCGGGGAAGGCCACTTCCACCGGCTCGGCCCGCAGCAGCAGCGACGAATTCCCGCGCAACTCCGCGACGGTCGCTTCGGCGATCAGCCTGCCCTGCGCGATCACGCCCACCCGGTCGCAGATCGCCTGCACTTCGCTGAGCATGTGGCTCGACAGCAGCACCGTGCGGCCCTCGGCGGCCGAAGTGGTGATGAGGTCGCGCATTTCGGCCATACCGGCGGGGTCGAGGCCGTTCGTCGGCTCGTCCAGGATCAGCAGGTCCGGGTCGCCGAGCAGGGCGGCGCCCACCCCGAGGCGCTGTTTCATGCCCAGCGAGTACGTGCGGTACTTGTCCTCGCCGCGACCCGCCAGCCCCACCCGCTCGAGCACGTCCTCCACCTCCGGCCGCCCGAGCCCGCGATAGTCGGCCAGCACGCGCAGGTTGTCGCGGCCGGAAAGGTACGGGTAGAAGCCGGGGCCCTCGATGAGCACGCCGATCCGGCGGACCACCGCGGGATCACCGGGACGACGCCCCGCGACCGTGGCCGTGCCTTCGCTCGGACGGATCAGCCCCGCCAGCATGCGCAGTGTGGTGGTCTTGCCCGCGCCGTTCGGGCCGAGGAAGCCGTAGATCTCGCCGGCCGCGACGCTCATGCTCACATCCTCGACAGCGGTGTGCGCCCCGTAGCGTTTGGTCAACCCTCGGGTGACCACGATCGAATCCGTCATGCCTCGAGAATCCGCCGCCGACCCGATGCGGACATCCGTCGGCGGGCGACGATCGGCATACGTAGCTGGAACGACAGCACTCGCTCGCGGCCCCGTGGCCCTGCCGAGTCGGCCGGCGCCCGGTCGCTTCCGGAAAGACCGAACTCGTAGGCGAACATTCGAATCGGCACTATTCCGGCGAAATACGTTCCCAGGCGGACGTCGAATCACGACCGAGCCGCATAGGCTACGTGGGTGCGGGTGGCAGGGATTACGGATCGGAGTTCGGTCGGCTGGGACTGGGGCGTCGCGCTCGTCGTCGCCGCGGTTCAAGTGGTCGGAGGCACTTTCGCGAATATGCGGCAGACCGGAGTGCACTCCCTCGACGCGCTCGGTTACGTGCTGCTGCTGGCCGGGCCGGTCGCGTTGATCTGGCGGCGCGTGCAGCCGGTGCCCGTGCTGATCGTCGTGCTCGCCGTCTGTCTCGCGTACTTCCTCCGGGGCTACGGGTATGGCCCGATCTTCGTCGCACTGGTCGTCGCGTTCTTGACCGCCGCGAGCAGCGGGTCACGGTGGTGGACCTATCCGCTGGTCCCGCTCGGGTATCTGGCGCTGGTCTGGCCGCTGCCCGCGCTGCTGGGCCGCCCCGCCGACCTGTGGCAGGTGTTCGCGCTGATGGCGTGGCTGTCGGTGCTGCTGCTGGCGGCCGAGGGCATCCGGCAGCGCAAGGCCGTGCTGGTCGCGCGCAGGCAGCGCGCCGAGGCCGCGCAGCGGGACGAGGAAGCGCAGCGCGAGCGACGAGCCAGCGACGAGCGGCTCGCCATCGCGCGCGAATTGCACGACGTGCTGGCCCACAGCCTTTCGATGATCAACGTGCAGTCCTCGGTGGCGCTGGAACTGCTCGACAAACGCCCGGAGCAGGCGGAGAAGGCGCTCACGGCGATCAAGAACGCCAGTCGCGACGCCCTCGCCGAGGTGCATGCGCTCCTGCATACGATCCGCTCCGGCACCGCGCCCGCAGCTCCCCGCGAGCAGACGCCTGCGGCTGACGCGGAGGACAGCGCTCTGCGCACGACAGCGGCCGAGCCGCCGCCCGCACCGCGGGCTCCCGCGCCGAGCATCGGCGACTTGGACGACTTGTTGCAGCGCCCCCGCGCCACCGGACTGACGGTCGGCACGCGAGTGCTCGGCACACCGCAGCAGTTGCCCAGCGTGATCGACGTGGCGGCGGCGCGGATAGTCCAGGAGTCGCTGACCAACGTGCTCCGCCACGCACCCGGAGCCGAGGCCACGGTGACCGTGCGCTACACCCCGGACTCGGTCGACATCACCGTCGACAACACCCGCCCGACCAGTGCTCCCACGCGCTCCGGCAACGGCGGCGGCAACGGCATCATCGGCATGCGCGAACGCACCCACGCCCTCGGCGGCGCTCTCACCGCGGGTCCCCGTCCCAGCGGCGGGTTCCGGGTCGCCGCACGGCTTCCCACGAGGACACCCGAACCCGGCGCCGACAAAGCCGCCCCCGGAACACTGACGGCGTCGGGACCACACGCTCGGGGCACCGGTGCGTCAGAAGCGCAGACTCAGAACACTCGAGCGTCGAACGCGCAAGCCCAAAACAACGCAGCATCATCGGCGCGCGCCCAAAACAACGCGTCATCGCCAGCGCAAGCCCAAAACGACGCGGCATCGTCGGCGCGAGCCCAAAACAACGCGTCATCGCCAGCGCAAGCCCAAAACGACGCGGCATCGTCGGCGCGAGCCCAAAACAACGCGTCATCGCCAGCGCAAATCCGAAACGACGCAGCATCGCCAGCGCAACCCCAAAACGACGCGGCATCGCCAGCGCAAGCCCAGAACGACGCGCCTTCGAACCGGCCGGATCAACGCTCCGCGACGGCCAGCACGCGGATACGCGGCGCCGGGACAGCGAGAAGAATCGCGCAGCGCGGCAAGAGATCGGGCGCACCGGAGCCGGGCGCCGCAGGTCCGGACGCGACGGGCCCCGGCGCGGAGAGACCTGGCATGGAGCGGCCGGGAACTTCGCCGACCGGTGACGAGATGTCCGGATCGACCGCCGCGGGCACGTCGGCCACCACAGGCAGGAGCGAGGCCGAGTCGCCTACGCCGCCGGGCCGACCCGCTGACACCACCGGTCGACCGAGCACCTCCGCCGGTCGCCCGCAGCACTGACTGGACGAGACAGCCCTCGGGAGAGGAGACGGATGTACGACCAGGACGATCCAGCCCGGGCGGACCCGGCGTCCACTCCGTCCGGCGGCATCCGGGTGCTGGTGGCCGACGACCAAGCGTTGGTGCGCGGCGGTTTCGTCGCGCTGCTGGACGCCCAGGACGGCATCGAGGTGGTCGGCGAGGCGGACAACGGCGAGCAGGCCGTCCGGATGACCCGCAGTCTGCGCCCCGACGTGGTCCTGATGGACATCCGCATGCCCGTCCTGGACGGTTTGGCCGCCACCCGCATGATCGCCGAGGACCCGCGGCTGGCCGAGGTGCGCGTGGTCGTGCTGACCACCTTCGAGCTCGACGAGTACGTCTTCGAGGCGCTGCGCTCCGGCGCGTCCGGATTCCTGGTCAAGCACACCGAACCGGCAGATCTCGTGCGAGCCGTCCGCGTGGTCGCCGCGGGCGACGCGCTGCTCTCCCCCGGCGTGACCCGCAGACTGATCACGGAGTTCTCCGCGCGCGCCAAAACACCGCCGCCCGCCACGCCGGCCGAGCTCACCGACCGCGAACGCGAGGTGATGGCTCTGGTGGCCGAGGGACTGACCAATGCCGAAATCGGGGAACGCCTGTACATGAGTCCCGCGACCGCCCGCACCCACGTCAGCCGGATTCTCACCAAACTGCACGCCAGGGATCGCACCCAATTGGTGGTGATGGCCTATGAATCAGGGCTCGTCCGCCCTGGCTGGCAGTGAAGAACGGTTCTCGCCTGCGGGGAACTCGATACCGGCCGCACCGGTCGTCAGGGCAGCCGACCCGCCGATCGAATTCGAAACTCGATGATTCCGGCGGATGGTGTAGCTCGCGCTCCGGCTTCCATGTTCTTCGCCTCGCTGCCGTCGGCAGATGCGGAAGACGTCGAAATCGGTACGGCGTCCTCACCCCATCGCCGGGATACCGCCCCGATGGCAATTCTTCAGCGAACCACATTTTGCAGGGATAACGCCCTTCAGCAAATAACTGGTAAATCACCGTGCGAGGACCGTACGCAACGTCGAGCGTACGTATCCGAACGTATTCCGAGTGACGACGCGCGACCGATGCCCGGACGTGCCCCTCGGCGCAGTCTTTTCACATGAACATTTTCACTCGACCCGAGGCCGTGAGTTTCCTGGCCGGCCACTACGACGGCGCCTGGCACCCTGCGCCGTTCTTCTGGATCTTCCCTCTGTTGTTCTGGATGACCGTCGTGGCGGTGCTGGTATTCGCCCGGCGGCGGTTCATCGGACATGCGAGCGGTATCGGCGCCCTGCGCACCGCGTTCGCCCGCGGCGAGATCACCGAGGAGCAGTACCGCAGCAGGCTCGCCGTGCTCAGCGAGCCGCGGCGGCGCGGCAAGCAGTAGATCAGGAGATCCCGCCCATGACCATGACCTTCGGCATCGTCCTCACCCCGCGCTCGGGAGCCGGCTGGGCGCGCGAGGCGGCCGCCGCCGAACAGCGCGGCTACCGGACCCTTCTACTGCCCGACACCCGGTTCACCCCTTCACCGTTCCCGGCCCTCGCCGCCGCGGCCGCCGTCACCACGACTATTCACTTGCGCCCGAACGTCCTCGCCGCACCGCTGCGTACCCCTGCCGCCACCGTCCGGGAGACCGCGGCCCTGCAACTGCTGTCGGACGGGCGCTTCGAACTAGGGGTCGGCTCGGGGCGACCGGACGCCGCCGCCGAAGCGCAGCGGCTCGGGGCGTCCTGGGGTTCGCCCGGACAACGACGCGCGCAGGTGGTCGCCACCATTGCCGCCGTGCGTGCTGAAGTGAACCCCGCCCCACCGATCGTGATCGCCGCCAACGGCCCCAGGATGCTGGGAACGGCGGCGGAATTCGCCGACCGCATTCTGCTCGCCGCGGGGCCCGCCGCCACCGACGCCGAGTTGGCCGACCTGGTCCGCACCGCGCGAGACAGCACCGACCGCCCCCTGCGCTTCACCCATCAGCTGGTCGGCATCGGGCAGCGGCTCCCGATCTGGATCGCGACGAAGCTCGGCCGGAACGCCGATGAGCTCAGGGACGCGGGCGCGGCAGGAGTGCTTCCGGCGGAGCCGTCGGCCGCCGCCGAGATCCTCGAGCGTCGCCTCGAGAAGTACGGCATCGACGAGGTGATCGTGCCCGGGGAACTCGCCGACGACTTCGCACCGATCCTCGCTCATTTCGCCGCATCGAGTTCCTGATCCGATCCGCCACCGGAACACGAAAAAGCCCGTGCGCACCGCCATACGGTGGGCACGGGCTTTCTTTCGAGACTTACTCGCCCGAGGCAGCCTCGGTGGCGCCTTCGGCCGCGCCGGTCAGCACGACTTCCGGCTTCTCCTCGGACTGCGCCTTGGTCAGCTTCGCCTTACCGGTGAAGGTGAACTTGGCGTCCTCGCCGGAGCCCTCGCCGTCCCAGCCTTCGACATCGACCTGGATGACCTGGCCCGGACCGATCTCGCCGAAGAGAATCTTCTCCGACAGCTGGTCCTCGATCTCGCGCTGGATGGTGCGGCGCAGCGGCCGGGCACCGAGCACGGGATCGAAGCCGCGCTTGGCCAGCAGGCTCTTGGCGGTCGGGGTGAGCTCGATCGCCATGTCCTTGTTCTTCAGCTGCGTGGCGACGCGGCCGATCATCAGGTCCACCATCTCGACGATCTGCTCGTTGGTGAGCTGGTGGAAGACGATCACGTCATCGATGCGGTTGAGGAACTCGGGCCGGAAGTGCTTCTTCAGCTCGTCGTTGACCTTGAGCTTCATCCGCTCGTAGTTCGAGCCCTCGTTGTTGGACTGCGAGAAGCCCAGGCCGACGGCCTTCGAGATGTCCGAGGTGCCGAGGTTCGAGGTGAAGATCAGCACCGTGTTCTTGAAGTCCACGGTCCGGCCCTGGCCGTCGGTGAGGCGGCCGTCCTCCAGCACCTGCAACAGGGTGTTGTAGATCTCCTGGTGTGCCTTCTCGATCTCGTCGAACAGCACGACCGAGAACGGCTTGCGGCGCACCTTCTCGGTGAGCTGGCCGCCCTCTTCGTAGCCGACGTAGCCCGGAGGGGCACCGAACAGCCGCGAGGCGGTGAAGCGGTCGTGGAACTCGCCCATGTCGATCTGGATGAGCGCGTCGTCGTCACCGAACAAGAAGTTCGCCAGCGCCTTGGACAGCTCGGTCTTACCGACACCGGACGGGCCGGCGAAGATGAACGAGCCGGACGGGCGCTTCGGGTCCTTCAGGCCGGCACGGGTACGGCGGATGGCCTTGGAGACGGCCTTGACCGCGTCCTCCTGGCCGATGATCCGCTTGTGCAGCTCGTCCTCCATGCGGAGCAGACGGGTGGTCTCCTCCTCGGTGAGCTTGAACACCGGGATACCGGTCCAGTTCGCCAGCACCTCGGCGATCTGCTCGTCGTCGACCTCCGCCACGACATCCAGGTCACCGGAGCGCCACTGCTTCTCCCGCTCGGCCCGCTTGGCGAGGAGCTGCTTCTCCTTGTCGCGCAGTCGCGCGGCCTTCTCGAAGTCCTGCGCATCGATCGCGGACTCCTTCTCCCGGCGCGCCTCGGCGATCTTGTCGTCGAATTCGCGCAGGTCCGGCGGCGCGGTCATGCGACGGATGCGCATACGCGCGCCCGCCTCATCGATCAGGTCGATCGCCTTGTCCGGCAGGAACCGGTCGTTGATGTAGCGGTCGGCCAAGGTGGCGGCGGCCACCAGCGCGCCGTCGGTGATGGAGACGCGGTGGTGCGCCTCGTAGCGGTCGCGCAGACCCTTGAGGATGTTGATGGTGTGCTCGACGGTCGGCTCGCCCACCTGCACCGGCTGGAACCGGCGCTCCAGAGCGGCGTCCTTCTCGATGTACTTGCGGTACTCGTCGAGGGTGGTCGCGCCGATGGTCTGCAGCTCGCCGCGGGCCAGCTTCGGCTTCAGGATGGAAGCCGCGTCGATCGCGCCCTCGGCGGCGCCCGCACCGACCAGCGTGTGCAGCTCGTCGATGAACAGGATGATGTCGCCGCGGGTGTTGATCTCCTTGAGCACCTTCTTCAGGCGCTCTTCGAAGTCACCGCGGTAGCGGCTGCCCGCGACCAGGGAGCCCAGGTCGAGGGTGTAGAGCTGCTTGTCCTTCAGCGTCTCGGGGACCTCGCCGTTGACGATGGCCTGCGCGAGCCCCTCGACGACGGCGGTCTTGCCGACGCCGGGCTCGCCGATCAGCACCGGGTTGTTCTTGGTACGGCGGCTGAGCACCTGCATGACGCGCTCGATCTCTTTCGAGCGGCCGATGACCGGGTCGAGCTTGCCCTCGAGCGCGGCCTGCGTCAGGTTGCGACCGAACTGGTCGAGCACCAGCGAGGTGGACGGGGTGCCCGCCTCGCCGCGCGAACCGGACTCCACCGGCTCCTTGCCCTGGTACCCGGACAGCAACTGGATGACCTGCTGGCGCACACGGTTGAGATCGGCGCCCAGCTTCACCAGCACCTGCGCCGCCACACCTTCGCCCTCACGGATGAGGCCGAGCAGGATGTGCTCGGTGCCGATGTAGTTGTGACCGAGCTGCAGCGCCTCGCGAAGGCTCAGCTCCAGCACCTTCTTGGCGCGCGGGGTGAACGGGATATGACCGGACGGGGCCTGCTGGCCCTGGCCGATGATCTCCTCCACCTGGCTGCGCACGCCTTCCAGCGAAATGCCGAGCGACTCCAGCGACTTGGCCGCGACGCCCTCACCCTCGTGAATCAGCCCCAGCAGGATGTGCTCGGTGCCGATGTAGTTGTGGTTGAGCATCCGGGCCTCTTCCTGGGCCAGGACAACGACACGCCTCGCGCGGTCGGTGAACCTCTCGAACATCGCTCCCTCACTCTCCTGCTCCGACATTCTGGCAACAGACGCCGCAGTGTGCTGTGTACAACAACCGTGGGCGTCAGCCTGCCATGAAGCCCGGGGGTTGCGGCCCCCGCCTCCACTCTAGTTGGCGGGGGATGCCACCGCCGCCGGTCCACCCTATTGCCGACCGGCGACAGCACGGTCATTCACTCATAACGTGGGCGCCGCGGGATTCGTTTCCGGCCGGGTTTTGCCCTCAGCGAACAAACCGTCCGTCGGCCGGATCCGCGCCGCACACGTACGACCTCGGCTGCCTACCCCGTGTACGGGTCGACGAAACCGCAGGGCACCGGGCGTTGATGAGCGGGATCGAGCGCGTTGAGCACGTAGGTCGCGGCCCTCTTGCTGCCCGCTATGCCCGTATGCCCAGAGTAGTCCGTCGAGCAGCCGTCCTGAACCACGATGTTCGTCACGCGGGGGCCGGTGACCAATCCGGAGGTGTACGGCACCACCAGTTCGTCCAGCACGGTCGCGATATTGGTGTAGGTCACGTCGGGGTGGTAGACGCCGTCCGCGTTGAGCGCGCGCACGAACTCCGACCCTTGCAGCACCTGGCGGCAGGCATTGCAGGGTGATCCGGCCACGGCGTCGAACAGCGGGCCGAGGCCAAGCCGCGTACCGAACGCGTTCAGGTCCGCCATACCGTACGCGTTCGAGCCCAGCCACGGCGGGGCCAGGCCGACCATCTTGTCCACCTTGCCCGCGCCCGCGAGCCGTTTGACGAAGTAGTTGCCGATGAAGTTGCCCTGGGAATGGCCGATCAGGTCGACCTTCTGCGCGCCGGTCGCGGCGCGCACCCGGTCGACGAAAGCGGCGAGCTGGGCCGCGCTCTGCTCGATCGGGAGCATGCCCCCGATGGCCGAAGCGGGCCAAGGCAGGTCGTAGGCCCCGAACGTGGCCGAGTACACGCAGTAGCCCTCGTTGGCCAGCAAAGGCGCGTACACGCCCCAATTCGTCTGTGCGCCACCACCGGTGCCGTGCACGAGGACCACCGGGTTCGGATGCTCGGAGTCCGGCCGGCAGGACCAGTCGTTGGTGCCGGGCAGCGAGCCGCCCGGATTGGACAGTTCGGCGGGAATGCCCGCGAAGAAGTTGAATTCGACCGGATATCGCTCCTGCGCGTTGGCCGCGCCCGCGGTGGCGCACACCGCGGCGAGCAGAACGATGAACAACGAAAAGCCTGGGACACGCCGCACGATAGCCTCCCGGTCCGGTCTCGTCTTCCCGGGAAGCTACCGCACGAAGTGGCCCGGACGAGGCAGATTCCGGCGGGTCGCCGCGGAAACTAGCTCTGACCGAAGGCGGACGCCGGGGAGTGGTGCGGCGCCGTGGCCGCCGCCTTGCCATGCTGCACGCCCGCGACGACCAGCGCGCCGCACAGCACCAGGAAGGCCAGCGTGTGCAGGACGCCGCGCAGGACGTTCCAGCGGACCCAGGCGGATTCGAAATCGGCGCGCACCGCGGCGAGGTCGGTGATCGACGCCGGGTCACCCGCGGCGGCCAGCTGGTCGTTGAGCGGGACGTTCAGCCCCGAGGTCACCGCGAAGGCGACGATGTTGAGCACCAGCGCGAGCACGATCCAGATCAGCGTGCTCCGGTGCTCTCGTCCCAGGTGCAGCGCCGCCGCCAGGATGGTGAACCCCACCGTGCCGAGGAAGGCGATCATGAACCACGGATTGATGATCACCACGTTGATCTTCTGCATCACGTCGATCATGGCGCGATCGTCGGTGCGGGCCAGCGCGGGCATCACCGAGTTGGCGTACGCGTAGAACAGGCCCGCGATCAGGCCCGTCGCCAGCGTGGCGAGCACCAGTGCGGCGAGGCGGGTGGCGGTCATGACTTCCTCCTGCTGGGAACCGGCCGGAGTCGTCGTCGCTCCGGCTGCGCGTCTCCCAGTCAAGCCGCTGCCCCGGTCACTCTCCATGGTCGAGAAGCTCGACCGGCTGCGCGAGCGTCTACGGTGGAGGTCTCACAGGTCCCGATCGGAAATGAGCCCACTCTGCATGGCCAGTCCCGCCAGCCGCACACGCTTCTGGTTCTGCGGCAGGTCCTCCACCCCGAACTTCGCGAACAGCGCGCGCAGATGGGTCTTGATCGCGTCCACGCTGAGGAACAACTCCTCGGCGATCTGCTGATTCGAGGCGGGAGTGGCGAAACCCGCACCGTGCTTGTACGGACGGCACAGTGCGATCAGGACCGAGCGCTGCGTTTCGGTGAGCGAGCGCGCGGTCGGTATCGAGCCGGTGGACGTACGGGTGATGTCGTCGGATACGCCGCCGAAGTCGTGGAACGACACCCGCGAGGTGCCGACGCGGATGACGTCGCCCGCCATCAGCCTGCGGCGGCCGACGAGCCGGTCCCCGTTGACGAACGTGCCGTTGCGGGAGAGGCCGTCGTCCACGATGGTCCAGTGGGCACCGAGGTATTCGACCGCCGCGTGCAGCCGGGAGACCTCGGCGTCCCAGCTCAGAGCGAGATCGGCATGCGGGGAGCGGCCGATGGTGACGCGCCCGCGGTCGGGAGTCAGCGTGAACTCCTGCTGCCGGCCGGCGTCATCGGTGAACCGCAAGAATGATCCGACGAATCCTGTCACTGTGCCGATACCTCACCTCTCCATACCGCCAGTGACCGTCGCACGTTTCCATGGTGCCGCGTCCGGGTACCGCGAGCAAGATCGATTCATCCGCCGCGGACGGCCTGCCGTGTGATCTGGTCTCGCTGCTATATCGAAGCCCTATCACAAACAAGACCGCCGCCCCGACGTCGCACGATTCGCCGGGACGGCGGCCGGAAAAAGAACTATCCCTTCGCGGCCTTGTTGTACGCGTCGGTGATGTCGGCGGAGATGCGGCCCCGCGCGGACACCTTGTGCCCATTCCGACGCGCCCACTCACGAATTGCAGCGCTTTGTTCCCGATCGATCGAGACCCGGCTCTTGGGAGTGCCCGTGGCAGCCGCGGCGGCCTTGACCCGGCGGCGACCGCTCACCCGGCGGGCATTCGTAACCCACTCCTCCAAACCGTCGCGCAGCTTCGCCGCATTTGCCGACGACAGGTCGATCTCGTACGACACACCGTCGATCGCAAACTCGATGGTCTCGTCTGCGATGGACTCACCGTCGACATCGTCGATCAGGCTAACGGTGACCTTCTTTGCCATGAGATGAACGTCCTCTCGAAATCGTGCGACCCGCATACTAGGCCGATTACCCGAGGCAAGAATACCCCGAATTCCGGAAATTCCAAGACGGAGCCGCTGCTTTGCAATCCAGTGGTCACCTGGTGACCGGACGCACAATTGGGAACAGTATCGTTTCTCGGATTCCCAATCCGGTCAGCGCCATCAACAACCGATCGATTCCCATACCCGTTCCGGTGGTCGGCGGCATGCCGTGCTCCATCGCCGCGAGGAAGTCCTCGTCGAGCACCATCGCCTCGTCGTCACCCTGCGCGGCCAGCCGAGCCTGATCGACGAACCGCTCGCGCTGGATCACCGGGTCGACCAACTCCGAATAGCCCGTGGCCAACTCGAAGCCGCGCACATAGAGATCCCACTTCTCCGTCACACCCGCGGTGCTGCGATGCTGCCTGGTCAACGGGGAGGTCTCCACCGGGAAGTCGCGCACGAAAGTCGGCGCGTACAGCTTGTCACCATACTGGTGTTCCCAGAGTTCCTCGACGAGTTTCCCGTGGCCGTAGCCCTTGCCCTCCGGAATTTCCAGACCGACCCGATCGGCGAGCGCGCGCAATTCGGCGACCGACGTTTCCGGAGTGACCCGCACGCCTAGCGCGTCGGACAGCGAAGGGTACATCTCGACGGTGGCCCACTCGCCGCGAAGATCGTATTCGGTGCCGTCGGCCAGGGTCACCACCTGGGTACCGAAGGCCTCCTGCGCCACTTCCTGCACCAATTCCCGGATCATGACCGCCGAGTCGTCATAGGTGCCGTATGCCTGGTATGTCTCCAGCATCGCGAACTCGGGGGAATGGGTGGAGTCCGCGCCCTCGTTCCGGAAGTTCCGGTTGATCTCGAAGACCCGCTCCAAGCCGCCCACCACACAGCGCTTCAGGAACAGCTCGGGCGCGATGCGCAGGTAGAGGTCCATGTCGAGGGCGTTGGAATGGGTGACGAACGGGCGGGCCGCCGCGCCGCCGTGCAGCGTCTGCAGCATGGGCGTCTCCACCTCGAGGAAGCCCCTGCGCTCCAGCGCGGCGCGCAGCGCGCGCACCACGGCGATGCGGGTACGGGCCATTTCCCTGGCCTCCGGGCGCACGATCAGGTCCACATAACGCTGCCGGACCCGCGACTCCTCGTTCATCTCTTTATGCGCCACCGGCAGCGGTCGCAGCGCCTTCGCCGCCATGAACCAGGAATCGGCCATGACGCTCAGTTCCCCGGTCCGTGAGGAGATGACCTCGCCGTGCACGAAAACGAAGTCACCGAGGTCGACGTCGGCCTTCCAGGCGGCGAGGGCGTCCGCGCCGACCCCGTTCAGGCTGATCATCGCCTGCAGCTTGGTGCCGTCGCCCTCCTGCAGTGTCGCGAAACACAACTTGCCGGTATTGCGCAGGAATATGACGCGCCCGGCGACGCCCACCTGTTGCCCGGTGGCGGTGTCGGCGGCCAGGTCCGGATATGCGGCCCGAATTTCCGCCAGGGTATGCGTGCGCGGCACGACGACGGGATAGGCCTCGCCACCGGCAGCCAGCAGCCGCTCCCGCTTCTCCCGTCGAATCCGTATCTGCTCCGGGGCATCGTCGGCGGCGGGCGCCACGGCAGGCCGCGAATCCGATGTCGATGCGCTGGAAGATGCAGAGTTCGGGGTGCTCACATCGAACAACCCTAGCGTGCACCGGAAATCGTTTTGCGCGCCGCCCGGACTCCGACCCGGAGTAACGAAACGGTATCGATGCGGCGTCCCGCCCAGGAGGCCCCGGCTTGCCCGCCAAAGACGCGAAATAGCCGGTGCGCATCATGCTGTGTGCGAAAACACCTGCGCGACCGGCTATTTCGAGATGGAAGTGTTGACGGCGGAATTACAGCAAGGCGAGCGCGTCGGCCTCCCGCGCGAAGTGCGGTGCCCCGACGGCGACGTTCAACAGCCCGGCCGCCTTCAGCGCCTGGTAGCCGCCCACCAGATCGGTCGCCCGATGCAGTCCGAGTTGCCGCAACGCGGCGGCGGCCAGGCTGGAGGTATAGCCCTCCGAGCAGACGACGATCCATTCCACGTCGTGATCGGCGGCCAGCGCCAGGCGGGCGGAACTGGTGGGATCCAGCCGCCATTCCAGGACATTGCGCTCGATCACGAGAGCACCCGGCAAGGTACCCTCCCGTCCGCGCTGGGCCTGCGGCCGGATATCCACCAGAATGGCGCCGCGCTCGATGGCTTCCGGCAATTCGAAGGCATAGATCCGGTCGAGCTGCGCCCGTGCGTTCTCGAGCATCTGATCGATGGTCAAACGGGTCATCACATGTCACCTTCGGGCTGGTCGGTGAGGACGGTTCGAGTGCGCCGCAGGGTGCCGTGACCGGTCACCTCGTAATACGACATGGCAGTGAGGGGCGGGGAATAGGCGTGCACGCTCAGCGTCGGATCGAGCGGGCCCGCGGATTCGGCCGCGCCGGGCACCGCGGCCGGCGCGCGCATGACGTCGTGCACCCAGCCGATCGGGAACGAAGCCTGGTCACCCGCCGCGAGCGTGCGGCAGCGCAATTCTGTTCCGTTCCATCGGTATTCGGACAGCGCCCCACTGAGCACGGTGAGTGCGCCGAGCGACCCGGCATGGTCGTGCAGTTCGGTCGACTTGCCCGGCGTCCAGCTGATCAGCCAGACGTCCACCTCGTCGTCGGTGAGCAGTCTGGCCGCCCAGCGCTCGTCCGCCGGCCAATTCCCAGCGGCGGGAAGCAGGTGGTCGTACCGTCCGGCCAGCACGTCCTCGGCGCCCTCGTCGGTCAGCCGCAGCAGATCGGCGGGGCGCAACCGGGTGGGTAAGGCGGGCGCCACCGAACGTTCCACCGGCGGGGTGGCCGACAGCGCGGTACGCGCGGAAGAAAGGGAAAGAACAGAAGAACGCATGAGCGAATCTCCAGGAGGAAGGTATCGGTCGAGGGCGGGAACTCAGCCTCGATCGGTCGAGGCACGTCAGCCTCGACAACACTCCTGGGTGCTCACGTAGAACGTCACGAGAGTGAGTTTAACAGCAGACGACGCGGTGCCGACAACTCCGGTCCTGCGACAAATCCAACACCGCGCATATCAGACACTTCCCTTGCGCCGCTGGTTGCGTTCGTATACGAGTCGCAGCCCGGTCAGCGTGAGGTGCGGATCGTGATCGTCGATCGTTTCCGATTCCGGGACGATCAATGGCGCGGTGGCACCGGTCGCCACCACCGCGACATCGTCGCCGGCGAAGGCGTCGAACTCGTCGCGAATCCGATCGATCAGGCCGTCCACCAGTCCGGCGAAACCGAACACCGCGCCCGATTGCATGCATTCCATGCTGTTCTTGCCCAGCACCGACCGCGGCCTGGTCAACTCCGCCCGCCGCAGCGCACTGCGCTCCACCAGGGCTTCGGTGGAGATCTCCACCCCGGGCGCGATGATTCCGCCGAGGAACTCGCCCTTCTTCGACACCAGATCCACACAGATCGCCGTGCCGAAATCGACGACGATCGCGGGCGCGGAATACCGCTGGTAAGCCGCCAGGCAATTGACGATGCGGTCGGCGCCCACTTCTTTGGGATTGTCCACCAGCAGCGGAATCCCCGTGCGCACACCGGGTTCCACCAAGACGTGCGGAACGTGTCCCCAGTATTGGCTGAGCATCCCGCGCAGTTCGCGCAGCACGGGCGGTACCGTCGAAAGCGCGGAGACGCCGATCACCTCGTCCAGTTGCGCGCCGACCAGCCCGCGCACCTGCATGGCGAATTCGTCGGCGGTCAGCAGCGGATTGGTGTGCATCCGCCAGTGCCGAACCAGTTTCGAATGCGCTCCGGAACCGGAGAACAAACCGAGTTCGATACTCGTGTTGCGGACATCGATGGTCAGCAGCATGTCCGGGTCGCCGCTCCTCAGACGAACGACAGCGAGCGCGGCGAGGTCAGGCCCGAGCCCTCCGGCGCGTGGGCCGGATCCGAACCGAGCTCGACCGGGCGGTTGCGCTCGTCGACGAACACCACCTTCGGGTCGTACTCGGCGATTTCCTGCTCGTTCAGCTGGCCGTAGGCGATCAGGATGACGAGATCGCCCGGGTGCACCAGGTGCGCCGCGGCGCCGTTGATCCCGATCACCCCGGAACCCCGCTCACCGGCGATGACATAGGTCTCCAGGCGGGCCCCGTTGTCGATGTCCACGATGCAGACCTGTTCGCCTTCCAGCAGGTCGGCGGCGTCGAGCAGGTCTTGGTCGACGGTGACCGAGCCGACGTAGTGCAAATCGGCGTGCGTCACGGTGGCACGGTGGATCTTCGACTTCATCATGGTGCGCAGCATTGCGTCGACCTTTCTAGTTCGCGGAAGGAAACGAGGCGGGATCCGACACCGCCGGGACAGGCTGGGACAAGTCCACGGCGGACCGCGAACCGGAGACGTTGGGATGGCCGTCGATCGGAGCGCCGAGCGTGACGGCGATGTTGTCGATCAGCCGGGTCGCGCCGACCCGGGCCGCGATCAACAGTCTGGCGTTGCCCGTAGCCGGGGCGGGGCCCAAGGTGGCCGAGCGCAGCTCCAAGTAGTCGAGGTCCACGCCGGTCGCGGCATCGAGCACTCGGCGGGCGGCCGCGAGCACCGCGTCGCCGCCGAGACCGCCCGCGTGCTTGCCCGCCGACAGCGCGGCCGACAGGGCGAGCGCCGCTTCGCGCTGCACCGGGTCCAGATAGCGGTTGCGCGAGGACAGCGCGAGGCCGTCGGGCTCACGGACGGTCACCACCGGGGTGATCCGGACGTCGAAGTTCAGGTCGCGAACCATCTGCCGGATCAACGTGAGCTGCTGATAGTCCTTCTCGCCGAAGAACGCTTCGGTGGGCCGCGCGATCTGCAACAGTTTGGCGACCACGGTGAGCATGCCCGCGAAATGCGTCGGGCGGCTGGCCCCCTCCAGTTCCGCGCCCAGCGGACCGGGGTGCACGGTGGTGCGCGGACCGTCCGGGTACATGTCGGCCACGCTCGGCGCGAACACCAGCTCGACGCCCTCCGCACGCAACAGCTC
The DNA here is from genome assembly GCF_009829325.1 of Nocardia sp. CY41. Classification (GTDB taxonomy): domain Bacteria; phylum Actinomycetota; class Actinomycetes; order Mycobacteriales; family Mycobacteriaceae; genus Nocardia. The sequence goes on along the minus strand of NZ_VUOS01000013.1, from coordinate 63,245 downwards.
GACGTCGGCGTCCAGCGTGCGGGGGTACTTGTCCAGGTCCTCGTTCGCGCCGAACTGGAGGGGGTTGACGAAGATCGACACGATGACGACCTGGTTGGTCCGCTTGGCCAGCCGGACGATCTCCAAGTGCCCCTCGTGCAGCGCGCCCATGGTCGGCACCAGGGCGACGGTGCGGCCGACGCCGCGCAGGGCGGCGGACACCGCGCCCACCACCGCGGGATCGTGGTGCACGGTCAGCGCGCCGGGGTGGTAGGCGCCGCGCAATTTCGGGTCCAACATCAGCGTCCTTCCAGCAGCTCGATGACAGCGGGCGCGGTTCCGGCCCGCTGGGCCGTGCGCAGCGACAACGCGCGATACGCCTCGGCCAACCTGGCATCGACCGACGCCAACGCGTCCAGATGGGCGGCCACCGCGTCCGCGTCGCCGCGGGCGACCGGACCGGTCAGCGCCGACTGGCCGCGACGCAACGCGTTGTCCAGCGCCGCCGAGGCCAGGGGGGCGAGCAGACGCTCGGCCAAGCCGTTCGGTTGGTCGTCGACCAGCTGCTGACCGAGCAGGCCGGGCCCGGACAGCGCGGCGCGCAACGCGGCCACCGCGTCGACGATCACCGTGACCAGGTGATTGCTGCCGTGCGCGAGCGCGGCGTGATAGAGCGGCCGATTCTGCTCCGGCACGCGGACCGGTTCACCGCCCATCTCGATCACCAGCGACTGTGCGATGGCGTAACCCACCTCGTCGGCCGCGGTGATGCCGAAACACGCGTTGCCCAGCCGGGTCACGTCCTCGTCGTGTCCGGTGAAGGTCATCGCCGGGTGGATGGCCAGCGGAAGGGCGCCCATCTCGGCCAGGGGCGCGAGTACGCCGACGCCGTTCGCGCCGGAGGTATGCGCCACGATGGTGCCGGGCCGGACCACGCCGGCACCGGCCAGGCCGCGAACCAGACCGGCGAGCTCGGCGTCGGGCACGGCGAGCAGCAGCAGCTCGCTGCGTGCGGCCACCTGTTCGATCGGCAGGATCTCCGAATCGGGCAGCCGGGTGCGGGCACGGCGCACCGAGGCGTCGGAGATCGCGCAGACGCCGAACACCACATGTCCGGCCCGCTCGAGTGCGGCGCCCAATGCCGATCCCACGCGTCCCGCCGAGACGATTCCCACCGTCAGGCGTGCGGGCGCGGGGTCGTAGCCCGAAGCAGCGTTGTCGGAATTCACGCTTCTCGAGGTCAACGTTGTCCTCTCGATGTCGTTCCAGTCCCGCCATGCGGGTACCGGACGGTACGCCAAGAGGATATCGGCAGGCGGTTCACCGCCGCCACGGGGTGCGCGCGTGATCTAGGCCGCAGTGCGGGGCCGGTGCCCGGCCCTCATCAGCGGCGTTCGCGCTCCTCCGACTGCAAGTTGGCCATGATCTCCGCTACCGAGAGCCGGCGCGACGGCGTCTCGTCGTCGCTGTCGGCCCGGCGCCGCCTGCGCGCGCTGGGCGTGCCCATGGCGGGGGCGGAGGCAGGCCGTGGGGCCGGTTCGGGCTTCGGTTGCGGCCGCACGGCAGGCTGGGTCGGCGGATCGTCCAGCGGCTCGTCCACGGCCTCGGTGAAGGCGTCGGCCCAGCCGCGCGGCTCGGCGGAGTGCGCCTGCTCCGCGTCGGCCTGGTCGGCGTCGTCGTCGAGGGAGACGACCGCGGTCTCCGCGGTCACCGGGTCGTCGAAGGGGCTGGCGAAGACCGGCGGCTCGGGATGATCGGGCTCGAAAATCGGCGTCATACTGCTACGCGGTTGCTGGTCGGCGAACATCGAGCACATTCCGGCATTCGCGGAGCTATTGTTCCCGGATTCGGCGCCCGAGCTGGTCAGCTCCTGGATCCGGGTGGCGTCGGCGCGCAACGCCGGTCGATCCGTCGGCAGATCGCCGTCGAACAACCGCTGCAGGCTCTGGCGCAGCACGGTGAGCTCCGCGCGCAAGGCCGCGAGTTCGGCCGCGTCGGCTCCCACTTCCTCGCGGACCCGCGCCTCGACGCCGAGCTCGTACTCGCGGCGCGCGGTGACCTCCCGCTCCAGCTGCAACTCGTAGACGGTCTGCAGATCACGCACCTTCGCCTTGTCGATCGTCGCCTCTTTGCGGTACTTCGTCGCAGCCAGAGCGCCGATTGCCCCGGCCCACAGCGCCGCGACCAGACCTACCCGTACGAACTCCACGCTGTTACTGAAGATCAGGAAAACGCTGGCAACCAGACCGAGCACGATGAGGACGCCCACGAACAATTTTCCCGCATCGTCCCGCCGGGTACGGGAAGTGCTGCTACGGGAGGGTGAAACCATGCCAGCCAGGGTAGCCAATAGCTCGAGCCGCGCCCAGATTCCGTCTTGTGATTCCGTTCGTCCGACTAGCTAAGTAGTTGCCGCATCGTCGGTCGGATCCTCCGGCGCCCGGCAGCAGTACTCCAGCCAGAGGGCCGCAGCAACCAAAGCGACCCCCGCCAGCATCCCGACAATCGCGCCGGGGCTGTCGGCGGCAGCCGCGCGCAGCGTGCCGCGCTGGGGGAAGACCCAGCACAGGAAGCCCAGCCAGATGCCCGCGGCGATCGAACCGACCTGCGCCGACGCCTTGGCCAGCGCGACGGCGCGGGCCGCGGTGATCGGATGCAACTGGTGGCGGCCGTCGCCGATCTCGTGGTCGTTGACCCGCGCCCGGATGACGAACGCGAGCACCGCTTCGATGGCGGCCACCGGGTACAACGACGCGCCCGCGAAGATCGAGATCGGCGGGAAGTTGTCGTAGGCCATCCGGGTGGCGATCCACGCGGCGATCGCGGCGATCAGCACGTTCGCCACGAGATCGAGGATGCGCGTCGGTTTCAGTTTCACGACGGCGTGCCCGTCAGCGAGAACTCGGTGCGGCGCACTCCCGCGCGCTCGGCCGGATCCAGCCGCGCCAGCAGACCCGCCACGGCGTGCGGTGCGCCGTCGACCTCGAGCACCGCGTCCGGCGCCACGTCCAGCCACGGCACCAGGACGAAGGCGCGCCGATGCGCCTGCGGGTGCGGCAGCAGCAGATCGGGATCCGCGCTGCGGCACGCGACCGGCTCCCCGTCGCGCACCTCGGCGCACCAGACCACGTCCACGTCCAGCGTGCGTGCGCCCCAACGCACGTCGCGAACTCGTCCCGCGGCTTGCTCCAGCTCCTGGCCGCGCCGCAGCCAGTCGGCGCAGCCGAAGGCCGGATCCTCCGCCAGCACAGCGGCGTTCAGGTAGTCCTCCTGCGGGACGCCACCCCACGGTGCGGTGGAGTACACGGCGGAGACGGCCAGCACACGGTGGCCGAACCCGTCCAGGACGCTGCGCAGATGCGCGAGCCGGTCACCCAGATTGGAACCGATGGATAGCACGGCACGGGTCATCGGCGCGCCTCCGCGGCGCCCGGCACGGCGGAAAAGGCCGTGCCGCAATCCAGCTCGCTCATCCGGCGGGCTCCTCCCGGTGGCGCGAGGTGATCACCCGGACGTCGGCGAACGAGTGTGGAATCGGCGCGGACGGTTTGTGCAGCACCACCTCGACCGATCTGATCCGCGGATCGGTCATCACGTCGTCGGCGATCTCCGACACCACCGTTTCGATGAGGTCGCGCGGCTCGCCTTGGACGATGCGGACCGCACGCTCGGCCAGCGCGCCGTAATCGACCGTCGCCGCGAGATCGTCGGACGCGGCGGCCAGGGCGAAATCCACCCAGACCGTCAGGTCGACGAGGAACTCTTGACCGTCGCGCCGTTCGTGCTCGAACACACCGTGGTGCCCGTAGGCGCGCAAGCCGCGCAGCTCGATGCGGTCGGCGCCGCGCCGGATCGCCGAATCACGGGGCGGTGCATCGTCTTCGGCGTGGACCGGGGACCGGCTCATCGTTGAGCTCCTTGCGCACTGGATCGGGCGGTGTCGTGCTGTGTGGCGCGCAGCCGTGCGGCATTCTGCCACGCGTCGGTGACCGTGATCGCGTCCAGCGAAGCGCGCACGTCGTGCACGCGCACGCCCCACGCGCCGTGCAGCGCGGCCAGCGCCGAGATGGTCGCGGTGGCCGTCTCCCGGCCGTCCGGTGGACGCGGCCCCGCCTCGTCGGCCAGCAGCGCACCGAGGAAGCGCTTGCGCGAAGCGCCGATGAGGACCGGCAGCCCGTGCTCGACCAATTCGGGCAGCGCGCCGAGCAGGGCCCAGTTGTGCTCGGCGTTCTTCGCGAAGCCCAGACCGGGATCGAGGAGCAGCCGGGACGGATCCACGCCCGCGGCGACGGCCATGTCCACCTGCGCGGTCAACTCCGACAGCACCTCCGCGACCACGTCGTCGTAGTGGTCCGCCGGTCCGGTGTGCCGGTAGTCGGCGCCCGCCCGCCAGTGCATGAGAATCCACGGAACCCGCGCGGACGCGACCACCCGCACCATGTCGGCATCGGCGCGGCCGCCGGAGACGTCGTTCACCACCGAGACACCGGCTTCGATCGCCGCGGCGGCTACCGCGGCGCGCATGGTGTCCACGCTGGTCGGCACGCCCGCGGCGACCAGTCCGCGGATGACCGGCGTCACCCGTGCGGCCTCGGTCGCCGCGTCGATGCGAACCGCGCCCGGCCTGGTCGACTCACCGCCGACGTCGATGATGTCCGCGCCCGCGGCGTGCAGGCGCATGCCGTGCGCGATGGCCAGCTCGGGATCGAGGTATCGCCCGCCGTCGGAGAACGAATCGCTGGTGACGTTCACGACGCCCATCACCACGCAGGAACGTCCGTCGCGGGCGCGGACGTCGGCGAACCGGCTCGCCCCCGCTGCACCCGGCGGCGCCGATGACGTGTCCGGGGACGCGGTCGCTCCGGCGGCGGTGTCCGCCGTGGTCGCTCCGGTCGGTGCGCGCCCTCGGCTACTCGGTTCGGACACCGCGGGCTCGCTCACTTCCGCAGGATCAGATCGAGCGCCTCGGCGCGGGAGGCGGCGTTGGACTGCAGCAGCCCGCGCACCGCGGAGGTGGTCGTACTGGCGCCCGGCTTGCGGATGCCCCGCATCGCCATGCAGAGGTGCTCGGCCTCGACCACCACGATCGCGCCGCGCGGGTCCAGTTTGCGCATCATCGCGTCGGCGATCTGGCTGGTCAGCCGCTCCTGCACCTGCGGGCGCTTGGCGTACAGGTCGACCAGCCGGGCGAGCTTGGACAGTCCGGTGACCCGGCCGTGCGGACCGGGGATGTAGCCCACATGGGCGACGCCGTGGAAGGACACCAGGTGGTGCTCGCAAGTGGAGTACATCGGGATGTCCCGGACCAGCACGAGTTCCTGATGGCCCTCGTCGAACGTCGTGTTGAGCACCGAGTCCGGTTCCACGTACAGCCCGGCGAAGGTCTCCCGGTAGGCGCGCGCGACCCGGGCGGGTGTCTCGAGCAGCCCGGGCCGATCCGGATCCTCCCCGACGGCGAGCAACAACTCACGCACCGCCGCCTCGGCCCGCGCCTGGTCGAACGACCTGCCGGTCTCCAAGGCGACGAGGCCGGGCTCGGTGACGCCGAGATCGATACCGTCGTAATCAACACTGTCCGCTTCGGCGAGGGTGTGACCACCGCCATGCTCGTTCGGCGACAATCGAGGACACCTCCAAACTCCCGGGGCGCCGGCAATCTCTCGGCACCCCCCGATGGTCGAGCCTAATCGTCACCGATCAGTGACGACCGTTCGGTCCATCCCAATCACCGTTGTCGCCTTCACCGTGCGGATCGACGCGGCGCGGCTCATCGTAACCACCGCGATCGCCGTACCCGTCCCGGTCGTAACCGCCCTCGGGCGCACCCTGCGGGCCCCACTGCTGGTAGCCGTGCCGCGGTTGCTGCGGGTCGCCCCAGCCGGACTGCCCCTGCTGCGGCTCGTCCCGAGGGGGCCAGCCGGGAGCCGACCAGCCGGCCGGAGCGCCGTAGTCGGGCCGCGAACCATGCGTGCCCTGGCGCGGATAGGCCGGAGCGGGCACCTGCGGCAGCGGGTAGCCGGGTGCGGGCGGGCGGGCATACTGCGGCGGAGCGCCGTATCCGCTCTCGTGCGGCGGGTAACCGTTGGCGGCCTGCGGCTCACGCTGCGCCGACGCGGCCACCGGCTGTGCCACCGGCTCCGGCGGCCACGACTCGCCGCGCTCGGCGGCCAGCTCGCCCGGAGTCTTCACCGGCGGCTTGTCCGAGGGGACGCGCTCGCCGAAATCGTTGAACGCGGTGATCCGCGGGCGCTTCTGCACCGACGCGAGGATCTGCTCGAGATCCTTCCGGTGCAGGGTCTCCCGCTCCAGCAGTGCGGTGGCCAGGTCGTCGAGCACGTCACGGTACTCGTTGAGGATCGCCCACGCCTCGGTGTGCGCGGCCTCGATGAGGTTGCGCACCTCCTCGTCGATCGCGCCGGCCACCTCGTGCGAGTAGTCCGAGCCCATGCCCATCGAGCGACCGAGGAACGGGTCGCCCTGCTCCTGGCCGTAACGCACCGCGCCCAGCCGTGCGCTCATGCCGTACTCGGTGACCATCGCGCGCGCGATCTTGGTGGCCTGGTCGATATCGGAGGACGCGCCGGTGGTCGGCTCGTGGAACACCAGTTCCTCGGCCGCGCGGCCGCCCATGGCCATGACCAGTCGGGCGATCATCTCCGAGCGGGTCATCAGGCCCTTGTCGTCCTCGGGCACCGTCATGGCGTGACCGCCGGTGCGCCCGCGCGCCAGGATGGTGACCTTGTAGACCGGCTCGATGTCCGGCATCGCCCAGGCGGCCAGGGTGTGACCGCCCTCGTGATAGGCCGTGATCTTCTTCTCGTGCTCGCTGATGATCCGGCTCTTGCGGCGCGGACCGCCGATCACCCGGTCGACCGATTCCTCCAGCGATTCACCGGTGATCACCGCGCCGTTCTCGCGGGCGGTGAGCAGTGCGGCCTCGTTGATCACGTTGGCCAGATCGGCGCCGGACATGCCGACGGTGCGCTTGGCCAGGCCGTCCAGATCGGCGTCCGGAGAGATCGGCTTGCCTTGCGAGTGCACCCGCAGGATGGCGCGGCGACCGGCGAGGTCCGGGTTGCCCACCGGGATCTGGCGGTCGAACCGGCCGGGACGCAGCAGGGCCGGGTCCAGGATGTCGGGGCGGTTGGTCGCGGCGATCAGGATGATGCCGGTACGGTCGCCGAAGCCGTCCATCTCGACCAGCAGCTGGTTGAGGGTCTGCTCGCGCTCGTCGTGACCGCCGCCGAGGCCCGCGCCGCGCTGGCGGCCGACCGCGTCGATCTCGTCGACGAAGATGATGCAGGGGCTGTTCTGCTTGGCCTGCTCGAACAGGTCGCGCACCCGGGAGGCGCCGACGCCGACGAACATCTCGACGAAGTCCGAACCCGAGATGGTGAAGAACGGCACACCGGCCTCGCCGGCGACGGCGCGGGCCAGCAAGGTCTTGCCGGTGCCGGGCGGGCCGTAGAGCAGCACACCCTTGGGGATCTTGGCGCCGAGGGCCTGGTAGCGGACCGGGTTCTGCAGGAAGTCCTTGATCTCGTAGAGTTCCTCGACCGCCTCGTCGGCTCCGGCCACGTCGGCGAACGTGGTCTTGGGCATGTCCTTGGACAGCTGTTTGGCCTTCGACTTGCCGAAGCCCATCATGCCGCCACGGCCGCCGCCCTGCATCCTGGCCATCACGAAGATGAACAGGCCGAGCAGGATGACCATCGGCAACACGAACAGCAGGATCTGGGTGAACCAGCTCTCCTGCTTGACGACGGTGTTGTAGGGGGCGCCGGAGTTCTTCACGGCCGAGAAGATCTGGGCGGAGGTCTCGCTGCCGCCCGGATACTTCGCGATGATTCTGTTCTGCCCGCCGGTGGCGTCGTTGCCGTCCTTCAGCTCGATGCGCAGCTGCTGCTCGCGATCATCGATCTGGACGTTCTGCACATTGCTCTTGTTCTCGAGCTGGCTGAGGGCAACCGATGTATCGACGCTCTTCCAGCCCCGCGTGTCGTTGCCGAAGTAGCTGAACGCATAGATCACGAGCAAAACGCCCGAGACTATGGCCAGGGTGCGAAACACAGTCTTGCGGTTCATAGAGCGTCGGCCGGGGCGGCCAGTCCTTTCCGGTGTCTCCGGTTCTTGCCTAGCGATGCGTCTGGCGCGTCCGGTTCCGCGGGGGTTCGGATGCGGACAAGCCACGTTACCGCGTACGGTCTACTCGATACATCGCGCAGTTCGGCTGCAGGTGCAGTTAAAGAGGTAAACGGCCGGGGGCCGACGGTGGTTCCCGATGTCCCCGGTCCGGCTTCCTCCAAGTGGCAACAATCATGGCATGTTCGGCCTATCGTGAGCGACGACACAACCTCGCGGCGCGAGCGACGGGCACGTAGGCGGTAGCTCGCACACCACGAAACGCCCCGGGAGCGCCGCAGACCAGACACGAGCGCAGGGGGTATGGACATAGTCGAGTTACGGACACCCACAGCGATACTGCGACACGGCCGCGGCAGGTTGATCGTCCTGCGGCCCGGCTCCGACGGCGAACGCGTGCTCGATGTCCCGGTCTCCGACCTGCTGAAGGTCCGGCTGAACCGGCGCGCGGACGACGCGGTCGTCATCGAGATCTATCTGCGCTACCCGACGCCTGTGCTCACCGGCGTGCCCGCGGACCGCACCCCCCTTCCGGTCATCATCGCCGAGCACGACTTCCCCGCGGCCACCGAGATCGTCGACCGGATCAACGCGCACATCATGGCCACCCAGCGCATCGACGTGGCGGCGCCGGATCTGCGCCCGCCCGCGCCCACCTGGGGGCGTGGCGGGCCCATTCGCGCGGACGTGGAGCGGGCGACGCGCCGGATGTCGCCGCGCCGCGAGGCGAAGCAGGCGATAGCGGCTCTGCATCGTTACGTGACGCCGGAGGAGTACGTCCTGGAGACCGCCGTGGTGGCCGCGCAGCCGCCCGCGGGCAACGGCTCCGGCTTGCTCGCCGCGACGACGACGCGGCTGCTGTTCATCGCGATCGGCGACGGCCGCTACGCGCACGAACTCCCGATTCCGGTGGTCGTGTGGGCTCGCGTCACCGACACCCCCACCGCGGGCCGCGGCGAGATCGGTCCCGGGCGTGGCGCGACCGGCATCGAGGTGCACGACGGCAGCCGGACCCTGCATTTCGCGGGCGCCGACCGCGCCGACACCGAGCGGGTCACCTGCGCGCTGAACTTCGCGGTGCGCCGAGAATCCGCCGACGGCGCCGCGGGCTCCGCCGACCCCGGTGTGGCCCAGTTGTATTCGGAGTGGGAGCTGCTGGTCGAGCGGCACTCCCTGGGCATGGTCGACGACGCGCAGTTCCAGCGCTACGGCCGCGGGATCCTGCGCTCACTCCCCGACGGGAGCTGAGTTCAGCTCGATCCGCCGCCACGGGCTGGTCGGGCGCAGCCACAGGCGCAGCAACTCCTTGCGGCGGTCGACGCCGCCGTTCTTCAGCTCGGCCAGGTCCTCGCAGGCCTGCCAGTAGGTCCAGCCGGTGAGGTAGGCGTCGCCGAACTGACGCCAGTTGCGGTACTTGCTCTGCGCCAGCGGCAGGGCGCGCGCCAGATAACTCCAAGCCACGTCGGCGTCGAGATACCCGGCGGTGTAGGCCATCCTCGCCACCGCGACCACCCTGGCCAGGTCCCAGGCGTGGATGTCACTGGGCAGCGGCCGGGCCAGATGATCGGTGAACCCGATCTTGATCGCTTGCGACCAGATGTCGTAGTCGCGCACCAGCGCCTCGGGATTGTCCATCCCCCGGAACGCGCCGACCTGCCGCAGGAACGCCCGGTGCCGATCGGCCCGTTCCCCGAAACGATCGCGCTCGCTGGCGTTGATCGACGCCGTCACCAGCGGATGCACCAATGCGTAGAGCGGGGCGTGCATACCGTCGAGCAGCTGCTCCATCGACGCCTGCGCCTCGGTGCCGTCGGTGATGCCCCACGCGCCGGTGAGCGTGTCGATCGCGAGTTCCCGCCGATCGCCGAGCGGATGGGCGCGTTCCGGACCGAGCAGCAGCGCGTCATGGAAGGCGTCCCAGCGCGCCGAGTAGAAGGCTCCCAGCGCGAGTGCCCGCAGTTCGTCGTCGGATACCGCGGCGCCGGACCAGTGGTCTTCCTCCCGCTCGTCCAGCTCCGCGTACGGAAACGTCGTCAAGGTGGGTACACCGCGCGCAGACATGTCCCGATTGTTCCCCATCCCGGGCGGGGGGCGCGCGGGATTCGCCGATGGCCGCCCATGTCCGTCCGCCGCGCGGACCGACGGCGGGTCCGCCGGGTGAAATCGATTTCGGTCGCGCTTGCTTCTTGCCCGCACGCATGTCGTGATCTGGAGCTAGTGTTCTCGCATGTGTAGAAACATCACCGTCCTGCGTGGTCTGGAACCTGCCGCAACCGAGCAGGAGATCTATGCCGCCGCACTGCAGTACGTGCGCAAGGTCGGTGGCGTGTCCGGCCTGAGCTCGACCACCAAATCGGCCGTCGACAAGGCCGTCGCGGCCATCGCAGAGGCGACCACCACCTTGCTCGCGGAGTTACCCGATCGCCGAGTGGCGCCGACCACCGAGCCACCGCTGCGCCGGATCGCCGCGCGCGAGGCCATGGCGGGCGAGTAACCGGCGGCCGCGGGTTCAGGGCAGGGCGTCGGCGCCGTAGACGGCGACGCACACCAGCGCGATCTCCAGCGGCAAGCCGCGCTCTTCGATCGGATATCCCAGCAGTTGTTCGATCCGCTGCACGCGGTAGCGGACCGTGTTCTTGTGTACCCCGAGCACTTTCGCCGTTGCCTCCGGGCTGCGCTGACTGCGCAGATAGGCGTGCAGCGTCTCGCGCAGGCGCGCGGCGTTCGCGTCCCCGGCCGCCAGCGCGCCCAGTTCCCGCTCCACCAGCCCCCGCATGGCCGCTTCGTCCGCGCCGGCCAGATAGGCGATCTCCACCGCTCGATACCCGGTGACCCGTGGGCCGCCCGCGGGCGCGCGCTCGGCGACCTGCCGTGCGGCGACCGCCTCACGGTGACTGCGGCGGAAGCCCGCGATCCCCCCGGCGGGCACGCCGAACGCCACCCGCACCGGCGCCTCCACCTGTGCCGCGGCCAGCCGCTCCACTTCGCCCGGCGCCGCGAGTTCGGCGCCGTGTTCCCCGTCGTCCGAGCCCGCCCACGCCCACATGGCGGTGGCGCCGGACGGGACGGTGAGCACCCGACCGCTGCCCAGTGCCGCGGCCAGCCGCGCCGCGACCCGGTCCAGCAAGCCGGTCGCCTCCGCGTCCACGCTCACGGGCTCGCCGGTCGGTTCGTCGGTCCACAGCACGAATGCGAGGTGCTGCTGGGAGAGCCGATAGCCGAGCCGCAGCGACGCCTGATCGACGTCCACGTCGTCGCCGTCCAGCAAGGCGCGGACGGTCTCGGCTCGCCGGTTGAGCGCGGCGCGCAGCGCCTGCTCACGCTCCTCCATGTAGGTGTCGGTGAGCAGTTCGACCGAGGTGCTGATCCACTTGGTGGCCCGCTCGAACAGCCGCAGCAGGACGACGCGCTCGAGTTCCGGCGCGGTCCGGCGCTGTTCGACGACTTCGGTCATGTAGTCCAGCACCGCCTCCATGCCCACGTGGTACACCCGCAGCAGCAACCGGAGTTCGAAGCCGCGCCGGGCCACGCTGCGCGCGAACGCGTGCGCTTCCTCCGGCAGTGAGAACTCGAAGGCGTCGCTGGCCAGGCGGCTGAGCACGATCCTGGCGTGCGCCCGGGTGCTGGCCGCGAGGTCGCGGCGCATATCGCGATCGGCGAGTTCGGGGATGCGCGCGATGATCACGTCGTCGAGCCGGGTGACGATCCGCTCCAGCGCCTCGGCGCGCGTGGTCTCGTAGACGTACTCGGCGAGCCAGTCGCGCACCTCGTCCGGCGCCGGGCTCGGCCGGGCCGCGCCGCCCGGCGAAGGCCCAACGGTCATCGCCCTCTCCTTCGGCTCGGCATCCTTTGGTTCGGGGAAACAAAATCGCCTGTTTTCCTTGACAACTCGGGCCAAGAAACTCTGTGCGGATTGTGTCACGATCATAGTTCAGTGGCCTGCCTCACAGCAGTCAGCAGACCGCGGTTCAACACGACGTCAGTGGGAGAGCAGCAGTGACCAACACCGAACCAGCGCCCGCGGCCGAAAAGGCGCAGGCACGCGAAACGACCGCGAAGAAGGACGGCCCCGCCGTCATCGAGGTGCGCAATCCCGGCACGGGCGAGGTCGTCGGCACGGTGCCGGACGAGACCGCGGACGCGGTCGCGGCCAAGGTCCGCGAATTGCGGCTGTACCAGCCGGAGTGGGAGGCACTCGGTCCCGAAGGACGCAAGGTCTGGCTGCTGAAGTTCCAGGACTGGTTGATCGACAACACCGACCGGCTGGCCACCGTACTGCAGTCGGAGACCGCAAAGCCCCGGGTGGACGCCCTGATCGACCCGGGTTTCGCGACCGACCTGATCGGCTACTACGCGCGCCGCGCGGCCAAGTTCCTCGCCGACGACCATCCGTCGCCGCACAGCCCGCTGGCGCGGGTCAAGCGGCTGACCACGGTCTACCGGCCTTATCCGGTGGTCGGCGTCATCACGCCGTGGAATTTCCCGCTGGCGATGCCGGTGATGGACGTGTTCCCCGCGCTGGCCGCCGGAGCGGCCGTGCTGCTCAAACCCTCCGAGGTGACTCCGCTGTCGGCGCTCGAACTGGCGAAGGGCTGGGCCGAGATCGGAGCTCCGCCGGTCTTCGCGGTGGTCACCGGCGCGGGCGCGACCGGAGCGGCCGTGGTGGACTCCGCCGACTACATCCAGTTCACCGGCTCGACCGCGACCGGACGCAAGATCGCCGCCGCCTGTGTGCAGCGCATGGTGCCCTACAGCCTGGAACTCGGCGGCAAGGACCCGGCCATCGTCCTGGCCGACGCCGACCTCGACCGCGCCGCGCACGGCATCGCCTTCGGCGGCATGTTCAACTCCGGCCAGGTCTGCATCTCGGTGGAGCGGGTGTACGTCGAAGCGGCGGTGTACGACGAGTTCGTCGCCAAGCTCACCGCCAACGTCAAGGCGCTGCGTCAAGGCCTCGACGGGCGCGAGTCGAAGTACGACGTGGGCGCACTGGCCAACGAAAATCAGGTGGCCATCGTGCAGCGTCACGTCGAGGAGGCGGTCGCGGCGGGCGCCAAGGTGCTCACCGGCGGCAAGCGGGCCGGATTCGGCACCGCCTTCGAGCCGACCGTGCTGGTGGACGTCGACCACACCATGTCCTGCGTGACCGAAGAGACCTTCGGCCCGACACTGCCGGTGATGAAGGTGGCCGACGAGTCCGAAGCGATCCGGCTGGCCAACGACTCCGTCTACGGACTGTCCGCCTCGGTGTGGACCGGCGACAAGGAGCGCGGCGAGCGGATAGCCCGGCAGCTGAACACGGGTGCGGTCAACATCAACGACGTCTTCGCCAACCTGTTCAGTTACGCGTTGCCGATGGGCGGCTGGGGCCTGTCCGGCGTCGGCGCCCGCTGGGGCGGGGCGAACGGCGTGCGCAAGTACTGCCGCCAGCAGGCGATCACCACGCCGATCCTGCCGACCCAGCAGAAGGAACTGTTCTGGTACCCGTACTCGATGCCGAAGCTGCTGTTCGCACTCGGCGCGATGCGCGCGGCGGGCGCGCGCGGTCTGCGCCGCCTGGACCTGCCCGCCCTGCTGAAACTGAAGGGAGACGCCAAGTGACCGACGCGAAGCAGATTCGCGGCAAAGTCGTCGTCATCACCGGCGGCGCGCGCGGCATCGGGTTGGCCACCGCGACCGCGCTGCAGGCACTCGGCGCGCAGATCGCGATCGGCGACATCGACGAGACCACGGTCAAGGAGTCGGGCACGGCGCGCGGTTTCGAGCTGTACGGAAGGCTCGACGTGACCGATCACGACTCGTTCGACGGCTTCCTCGACGAGGTGGAGCGCACCCTCGGCCCGATCGACGTGCTGATCAACAACGCGGGCATCATGCCGACCGGCAAGCTGGTGGACGAGCCGGATCCGCTGACCCGCCGCATCCTGGACATCAATGTCTACGGCGTGATCCTGGGTTCCAAGCTCGCGCTGCGCCGGATGCTGCCGCGCGGCAGCGGGCACATCATCAACATCGCCTCGCTGGCCGGCGAGACGCACATCCCGGGACTGGCCACCTACAACGCCAGCAAGCACGCGGTGCTCGGATTCACCGACACGCTGCGCGAGGAGTATCGCGGCACCGGCCTGCGCTTCTCCTCGGTGCTGCCCACACTGACCAACACCGAGCTGGGCTCCGGCGTCACCGCGCCCAAGCTGATGCGCGCCGCCGAGCCCGAGGAGATCGCCGACGCCGTCGCGAAGCTGATCGTCGCGCCGAAGTCGAAGGTCAGGGTGACCGCGGTGGCCGGGTTCATCTCCCAGTTCGTGGGCCTGCTACCGGAAGCGGTCGGGGACAGCATCGGGCGGGCGCTCGGCTCCGGCCGCGCATTCCTCGCCGACGTCGACGCCGACAAGCGCAAGGCATACGAGGAGCGCGCCCGCGGCGCGTGAGCTTCGGTACAGCCGGGGCGCCGTGGCCGGGATTCGTCTCGGGCGCGGCGCCTCGTCGTGTCCGGGGGAAGAACGAGCGCCGCCCTCGGACCAGATTGTGATGAAAATCACTCAAAGTATCGCTTCCATCGGATAGCCGGTCAGCGGCAAATTCTCAGCCGCATTCCATTGGCATCCGGGCGGCCGTAATCCGCCGAAGCCGACACTCGAACCGCATCATCCATGCTGGTCAAATGCCCAAGTGCGGAACCAGGACGGTCGACGCTGGCCGCGTGCCGAAAATTCGCCAACCGCTGGGTGCGGTGCACCAGCACAAGCAATATGCTGTCCCTAACAAACCTGCCGACTGTTTCGGTGCCCGTATCCGAACTTTTCGGCCTGATAAGGCTGGAAATTCCGGACTGATTCTGATAGCAAGGGGCTATGGACCCGCACTTGCGCGACCTGCGGTATTTCGTCGCCGTCGCTGAGGAACTGCACTTCACCAACGCCGCTCAGCGGCTGCACATCGCTCAACCCACCCTGTCGCGTCAGATCCGGCAGCTGGAACGTCAGCTCGACGTGGTCCTGTTCGACCGCAATCAGCGCAGCGTCGCGCTGACCGTCGCGGGCAAGGAACTGCTCGAAGGCGCTCGCAAGATCCTGGAGCTGTGGGAGGTCACCAACGTCTCGCTGCAGGAGGCCGGCGAGGTGCTGCGCGTCGGCATCCAGTCCGCGCTCGGCCGCGGGCTGCTCAGCGATCTGGAGAGCGCGAGCGGACATCGCCTCGCGCTGCACGCCGCCTCGTGGACGGATCCCTCCAGCGGGCTCGCGGGCAGGCAGGCCGACCTCGCGCTGGTCTGGCTCCCGCTGCCGGACCAGAGTCGTTACCGATGGCAGGTGCTGCGCACCGAACCGCGCTGGGTGCTGCTCCCGGAGAACCACCCGCTCGCCGTCTCCGAGACCATCGAGTTCGCCGATCTGCTCGACGAACCGTTCGTCGCGCTGCCCACCGAAGCCGGTGCGGTCCGCGATTTCTGGCTCGGCAACGACGGACGCGGCGGGCGGGCGCCGAAGATCGGCGCCGAAGCAGCGACCGCCGAGGACAAGCTGGAAGCCGTGAGCCTCGGTCTGGGCGTGTGCCTGCTCGCCGAGAACAACGTGCCGATGTACCGCTGGCCGGGGCTGACCGCGCGGCCCGTGTCGGGGCTCGCGCCATGCGAACTCGCCGTGGCCTGGCGGGCCGACGACAACCGGCCGACCATCCTCGAGTTCGCCGGTCGTGCCGTCGAAGGCGGCTTCGCGGCGCAGCAGTCGCCGGTCAGCGTCTGAATCGGCCTTCGGGTGCGGTGCGCTGCCAGGGGCAGCGGATCTCCAATTGCGCGGACAGCCGTAGCAGGGTGGATTCGCTGCCGGGCGGCCCCGCGAGCTGGGCGGCCACCGGCGTTTCCGATCCGGGGTGGATGCCCATCGGGATGGACGCGGCGGGCCAGCCGACCAGATTCCACAGCGGAGTGAAGGGGGCGAATCGCGCGCCGGCGAGCAGAGTGGCAGGCCGATTGCGGAAGTGCCAGGCCCGCGCCGGGGGTGGCGGGGCGGCGAGCGTGGGAGTGATCACCACGTCGTAACGCTCGAAGAACTCCAGTAGTCGCGCCTCGACCCGATCGATCTGTGCGGGGCGCGCGAGCCGAAACCGATGCACCGTCCGGCCGAGGGCCAGTCGACGGCGGGCTCTTCGGGATAGCTGGTCGGGCTCGGGTAGCGCGGGAGCATCGCGCGCACCGAGGGCCAGCCAGCGTAGGGACGCCGCGAACAGTGCGTTTCCGTACGGTAGGGCGGTTGGTTCGACCACATGGCCCGCCGCCGCGGCCACCGCGGCCGCTCGGCGGGCCGCGGCCGTCCAATGCCTGTCGACGCGCAGCAGGCGAGACGGTGGATCCACGGCCAGGGCGATGCGTAGTCGGCCGGGCGGATCCAGCTCGGCCAGATCCGGCCGCGCCGCCAGCACCGACAACGCCAGCGCGGCGTCGTCCACACCGGTTGCCAGAACACCGTTCTCGACCAGACCCGACCAGGCGCCTGCGCCGGGCACCATGTGCTGCCCCGGCTTGATCCCGAAGACTCCACAGCATGCGGCGGCCACCCGCACCGCACCCAGGCCGTCGCAGCCGTGCGCCACCGGAACCAGCCCGGCCGCGATGGCCGCGCCCGCCGCGCTTCCGGCGTTCCGCGCCGGGTTCCAGGGATTGCGGATGACACGCTCCGAGCCTTCGGTCGTCGCCCAGCGGCTCAGCTCGGGCGCCGCGACCAGACCCATGACGACCGCGCCCGCGGCGCGCAGCCGCGCCACCACCGGGTCATCCGCGGCGGCCGCCGGGCCCCACGGCACCGGCTCGCTCGCGATGGGTACGCCGTGTTCGACCGCGACCGGGACACCGGCCATGGGCAACACGTCGAGGTCGTCGCGCTCGGTCAGGCTCGCCGACTCGGCCATCGCCTGTTCGGCGCGCAGCACGGTGAACGCGAGGCAGGTCCGGTTCGCCGCCGAGATCCGCGTCCCGGCATCCGCCGCCACTTGGCCGGGATGCAACAGGCCGTCGCGCACACACGCCGCGATCGTCGCTGCCGGGCCGCGTTCCAGACCGTTCTCGGTGCCCCCGGCGCTGTTCGGCCGCGCTTCGGCAGCGGTCGCCAACGGTCGGGAAAGCATGGGTTCGCTGATTTTCGAGCTGTCCGCCACGGTTGCGGCCTCGTCAGACATGTGCTGGTCATCCCCCGTCGCGTCGTTGTCGAAATCGGGTGATCCACTGTCGAGCCGCAAGTTATCATTTCGAATACGGCGCGGGGGATGATGGTGTCGGGTGTGGCGGGAAATTTTCGGCCCATCCGGCAACGACCGATGCGGATTCTGCGGCGTCCGCCGAGCCATAGGTCCCGACATGAGTGCGAACTCTGAGAGAAGTTCCGAATCCAGCACAGGTATTTCCACCCGTGCCAGGAGTGGTGAGCTGTCGCGCGCCGAATCCGACGCGGTGGCGGCGTTCTCCGCGGCTTGGAAATCGACCCGGCGCCCGCCGGTCATCGCCGAATACCTGCCCGATGCCAGCACCCTGCGTCGCGAGGCGCTGCTCGAGCTGATTCGCGTCGACCTGCGCAATCGTTGGCTGCATCGCCGCCGGGCCACCACGAGCGACGCGACGCGGCCTGCCGCGCGCATGCGCCTGGCCGATTACTGCGCCGAATTTCCCGAACTCGTTTCCGACGATATTCCGGCCGGTCTGGTGTACGAGGAGTTCGTCATCCGCCGCCAGAGCGGCGAACGGGTCGATCCGCGTGAATGCCTGCGGGAATATCCACGTCAGGCCGAGGAACTGCGCGAGCTGCTGAACGCCGACGAGATCGATCAGAGCACCCGCCGCGCGACACAGGAGGACGCCACCCAGACCGTCTTCGCTCATACCGGCGCCGATCTCGATGACACCGCGTTGAACCGAACCGCCGAGTCCACTCGTGATTCCGAGGTGACCAGAACGACCGCCGCCGATCTGACGGGTACGGCGACCGCCGTGCCCACGACGATCGGCACCGGACCGAGCCGGCCCGACCCGCTCGACCGCATCGAGATCGGCCAGCAGATCGATGACTTCGATCTGCTGACCGGTCTGGGCAGCGGCGCGTTCGCCCGAGTCTTCCTCGCCCGGCAGCGCTCGCTGCAGCGGCTGGTCGCGGTCAAGATCTCCAGCGACCACGGCACCGAACCGCAGACGTTGGCGCAGCTGGACCACGACTACATCGTGCGGGTCTTCGATCAGCGGCTGCTCGACGACGCCGAGGGCGCCGCACGCCGGTTGCGGCTGCTCTACATGCAGTTCCTCCCCGGCGGCACGCTGCTGGGCGTGCTGCGCTGGGTGCGTGCGACCCCGCCCGCCGAGCGCAGCGGCAAGCTGCTGCTGGACGCCGTGGACGCGGCCATGGAGGAGAAGGGCGAGATCCGGCCGACCGACTCCAGTGTGCGCGCCGAACTCGCCCGGCTGAGCTGGCCGGAGACGGTGGCCTGGCTGGGCCGCAGGCTGGCCGAGGCGCTGGACTACGCGTCCTCGCACGGCGTGCTGCACCGCGATGTGAAACCGGCCAACGTCCTGCTCACCGCGGAAGGCGTACCGAAACTGGCGGACTTCAACATCAGCTTCAGCCGCAACGTGGAGGGCACCAGCCCGGTGGCCTACTTCGGCGGCTCACTGGCCTACATGTCGCCCGAACAGCTGGAGGCCTGCCACCCGAGCTTCGGCCGCAGCGCCGCCGACCTGGACACTCGCGCCGACATCTATTCGCTGGGCGTGGTGCTGTGGGAGCTGCTCACCGGCGCGAAGCCGTTCGACGACCGGACGGCGGGCGCGGGCGAGCAAGGCGACGACACCACGCTGGAGGCCATGCTGGAGCGGCGCAGCTCCGGCGTGGACGAGGTGGCGCTGCAACGGGTTCCGCCCGACTGCCCGGCCGCCTTGTGCCGTGTGCTGCTGACCTGTCTCGCGCCGGAGCGGACCGACCGCTGGTCCAGCGGTGCGACCCTGGCCAGGCAACTGGAGATGTGCCTGGACGAGCGCGCGCGCGACCTGGTCGACCCCCCGCCGAAAAGCTGGCGGCGGCGGCTGCGCCCGTATATCGTGCCGGTCGCGCTGCTGGCGGTGGCGCTGCCGAATGTGCTCGCGTCGCTGTACAACATCCAGCACAACCAACACCTGATCATCAGCCGGATGACCGAGGACGCCCAGCAGACCTTCCTGATCATCACCGGCGTGGTCAACGCCATCTTCTTCCCGGCCGGCATCGCGGTCGTGCTGTACATGGCGAGATACGTCCTGACGGTGCCGCGTGGTCTGCGCAAAGGACGACGATACGACCCGGACACCCTGCGGCGCGCCAGGAAGGACGCGCTGCTGATGGGCGATCGGGCCGTGGTCGTGGCCTTCTCGCTATGGGTGCTGGCCGGAGTGATCTTCCCGATCGCGCTTCAGGTGTCGACCGGAGACATAGCGGCCCGCGCGGTGGTGCACTTCTTCTCCTCATTGGTTGTGTGCGGCGCGATCGCCGTGGCCTATCCCTTCTTCCTGCTGACCTTCTACATGGTGCGCTGCATCTACCCGCTGTTCCTGCGGCACGGGGACATCAGCCCCGAGGACGCGGTCTGGCTGCGCGGCCTGGACCGGCGGTGCAACGGATACCTCGCGGTCGCCGCGTCGGTGCCGCTGCTCGCGGTCGCCGGCGTGACCTTCCTGCCGCCCTCCGACATCCCGTCGGTGATCTTCGCGGTCCGGCTGCTGTGCGTCGGCGGCATAATCGCGTTCGTGGGCACCTATCTGCTGTTCCGTGCGCTGGAAGCGGATCTGCGAGCGCTGGAGCGAGTGGTCGATCCCGAAGCCGCCGAAACGCGAACCACCGAGACCAGGTCCGTCCGAGCGACCACGACCGTCGCGGAGTCCGGCACGTGAGTTTCCCGCGCACCGATGCCGTCGCCCGGTTCACCGCCGACTGGCAGCGCAGCCTTCACAGCGACCGGTTACCGCCCCAGATCCGCGACTACGTGCCCGATGGCACGCAGGCTCGCTTGGCCGTGCTCATCGATCTGATCCGGGTGGATCTGCGGCGGCGCTGGGAACGCGAAGGGCTCGGCAAACGAGTCGCGGAATACCGCGCGGAATTCCCGGAGGTGGACGACAGCCCCGAGCTGGTCGATCTCGTGTGCGAAGAATTCCTGGTACGCCGCCGCCGCGGACAGCTGCCGCTGGCAGGCTTCCTCGGCGACTACCCGGATCTCGCGGGCGCGGTCGGTGAGATCCTCGCCGACTTCGCCGATTCCGACGACGACGTCGACGTCATGCCGGGCGAATTCCTCGCGGCGCTCGCCGACCTCGCGCCCGGCCACCGAATCGATGACTTCGATCTGCTCACCGACCTGGGCTCCGGGCTGCTCGGCCGCGTCTTCCTGGCCAGACAGCGTTCTATGCAGCGGCTGGTCGCCGTGCGGTTCTCGGCGGGCCGGGCGGGCGCGCCGCGCACGATGGCCCAGCTCGACCACGCCCACATCGTGCGCGTCTTCGATCAGCGGGTGCTCGGCGCCGACGCCGCGCCTACGCGCACCAGGGCGGCAACCCCCGCGAACGGGGGCCACGGCGTGGACGTCACACTCGCTGCGCCGCTCTCCGACCTCGACACCTCGGCCACCGAATCGTTCGGTCTCGACGCCACCGTCGCCACCCCGCCCGGCCGGACCGCAGGCCGCCCCGGCGATGACGACACCCTCATGGATCTCGAAGCCACCGTCGCGGCGGCCGCACCCCTCCGGACGCCGAGCCGCCCCGGCGACGACGAGTCTCGCCCGCGCGTCGCCGAAAGCCACGGCGCGACCGTTACCCAGCCGTCCGTCCTGGACGACGCCACGGTCGTCGCCGGGGAAACCGTCGATGACGAGACCATCGTCGCCGAGCCCGACAGGTCCCCTTCGCTCCCCTCTGACCGTCCTCGGACGCCCGATTCCGGACGATCCGCCGAGCCCGGCGCGGCGGTTCACGCTCACTCCGACACGGCGGTGAACGAAGGATCGGTCGATCCGGACGCGACCATCGCCGGTCCCCCGGACGACGCCACGTCCGCGCGCTCCGGAACGGCCCTCGCCCCGGAACCCCGGACGACCGTCCTGCCGCGCTTGGTCTACATGCAGTACCTTCCCGGCGGCACGGCGGTCGGTCTGCTCGAACAACGCCGTCGCGGCCCGGTGTCCGACGGCGGCACCCTCCTGTTGCGCGCGGTGGACAGCGCCATGGAGGCCAAGGGCGAGATCCGGCCCGCGGATTCCAGCGTGCGCTCGGAGATCGCTCGGCTGAGCTGGCCGGAGACCGTGGCATGGGTGGGCAGGCGGCTGGCCGAC
This sequence comes from Nocardia sp. CY41, assembly GCF_009829325.1. GTDB lineage: Bacteria > Actinomycetota > Actinomycetes > Mycobacteriales > Mycobacteriaceae > Nocardia. The sequence continues at coordinate 41,789 of NZ_VUOS01000013.1, read as the reverse complement.
GCGCTGGATTACGCCGCCCACCAGGGCGTGCTACATCACGACATCAAGCCGGCGAACGTGCTGTTCACCGCGGAGGGCATTCCGAAACTCGCCGATTTCGCCCTCGGCGAGTCGGCGACGCGCGTTCCCGCGCCGCGCGGGCCCGGCGCGCCCGACGCCTTGGCCTACCGATCCCCCGAACAATTGGCCGCCTATCTCGATCCCGGCGCGCCCGTCCCCGGCGACGCCAGCGACGTCTACTCCCTAGGTGTGCTGCTGTGGGAAATGCTGACCGGCGCCACGCCCTTCGACGATCCGCCCCCTGAGGAGGAGGGGCCCGACACCGAGACGTACGCGGCGATGCTCGCGGTGCGCCGCGCGGGTGTCTCGCAGGCGGCGCTCGCGCGCCTGCCGGAAGACACCCCCGCCGCGCTGCGCCGCGTACTGCTGGACTGCCTGCACGAGGACCCCCGACGCCGCTGGCGCGGCGGCGCGGAACTCGCTGCACAACTCGACTTGTGCCTGGACACCCGCGCCCGCGATCTGGTCGATCCCCCGCCCGGCAGCCTCGCGCACCGAGCCAGGGGCTGGCTGCTTCCCGTCGCGGCGCTGTGCGTCGGCGTGCCCAACGTGCTGGCCAGCTTCTACAACATCCAGCTGAACCAGGCCCTGATCATCGACCGGATGTCGGCCGCCGACCAGGAGAAGTTCGCGACGGTCGGATTGATCAACAATGTCGTCGCGTTCCCGGTCGCCGCGCTGCTGCTGTTGTTCATGACCCGGCGGCCGCTCGCCATCGCCTACCGCCTCGGCCACGGCCGCGGTTATTCGGCGCGCACGCTGGCGAAAGCGCGCCGTGACACCCTGCTGATGGGAGACTGGGCGGTGTGGATACCCTTCGGCTTCTGGTTGGCGGCCGGCATCATCTGGCCGCTGGGACTGGCCTTCTCCGGCGTCGACCTGCCGCGCGGCACCTTCCTGCATTTCTTCGCCGCGCAGGTGGTGTGCGCGGCCATCGCACTGGCCTATCCGTTCTTCCCGATCATGGTCTACGCGGTGCGGTCGATCTATCCACAGCTGTTGGTGCGCGGCGGCATCGGGCCCGACGACGAACGCCAGTTGCGGGCGCTGGCCCGGCGCGGCAACTTCTATCTGGGTGTCGCGGCGTCGGTCCCGCTGCTCGGCGTGGCGAGCGCGACCTTCGTCGACGCCGCCGACCTGGAGCTGGTGATCGTTCCGGTGCGCGTGCTGAGTGTGGGTGGCATTCTGGCATTCGTGCTGACCTATCGGCTGTTCCGCATCCTCGAAGCAGATCTGCTCGCGCTGGCCAGGGCGATCCCGCAGCGGACTCGATGACCACACCGCGCCCACTGGGACGGTTGGTGAATCTGTCGCACGTCCACGACCCGGCCACCACGCCGCTGTATCCGGAGGACCCCGAGTTCCGCACCGACGTGGTGGCCACGATCGCCGACCACGGCTATTACCTGCGCTACATCCGGCAGGGCGAGCACACCGGAACCCATTGGGGCGCACCGATCCATTTCCGCGCCGACGGACTGGCCGCGCACGAGCTGGAGCCGGACGACCTGCTGCTGCCCGCCGTGAAGATCGATGTCCGGCACCGTTGCGCGACCGACCGCGACTACGCGATCACGGTCGACGATCTGACGCGCTGGGAGGCAGGTCACGGCCGGATCCCGGACGAAGCGGCGGTGATCGCCTGGACCGGCTGGGACGCCAAGTGGGGTACACCGGAGTTCATCGGCGCGGGCGAGTCGGCCGGTCGGCAGCCCGGGTTCGCCGTGGAGGCGGTGGAATGGCTGTTGCGCAGCGGCAGGCTCGGCAGCCGTGGCGCGCTCGGCATCGACACCTTCGGCCCCGATGTGGGTACCGACCAGACGTACGCAGTGTCCAAGCTGCTCTACGGCGAGCGCCGGATCAGCTTGGAGTGCATGGCGAACCTGGCCGCGCTGCCCGCGACCGGGGCATGGGTGCTGGTCGGCGGACCGCTCTATCGTGGCGGTTCCGGCTCTCCGGCAACGATTTTCGGCATCCTGCCCGGCTGACGCCTCAGCCGCCGTAGACCTTGGGGTCGAGGGTGCCGATGTAGGGGAGGTCCCGGTAGCGCTCCGCGTAGTCGAGGCCATAGCCCACGACGAATTCGTTCGGGATGTCGAAGCCGACGTGCGCGACTTCCACCGGCGTGCGTAACGCGTCGGGCTTGCGTAGCAGGGTGACCACCTCGAGCGAGGCCGGGTTGCGGGTGGACAGGTTCCGCTTGAGCCATGACAGCGTGAGCCCGGAGTCGATGATGTCCTCGACGATGAGGACGTTGCGGCCCGCGATGTCCTTGTCCAGATCCTTCATGATGCGCACGACACCCGAGGACGAGGTCGACGACCCGTAGGACGAGACGGCCATGAATTCCATCTGGGTCGGGATCGGCAGCGCCTTGGCCAGGTCGGTCATGAAGAAGATGGCGCCCTTGAGCACGCCCACCAGCAGCAGATCGCCCTCGGGAGCGTCCGGGGGATACCGCTTGGCGATGAGTTCGGCCAGCTCCTGGGTCTTGGCGGCGATCTGTTCCTCGGTGATCAGCACCGACGCGATGTCATCCCCGTACACGTCAGCTGGATTCCCTTCCGTGGTGGTGAGCCCGTTGGGCCGGTTCGGTCTGCGTCATCGGTCCGATGCCGTCCTCGTCCAGCCGCAGTGTCAGCCTGCCATGTTCGCGCCTGGCGACCAACCTGCTACCCGGCCTTCCTCCGCCGACCGCGACGCCGCCCTGCCCGCGCCAAGCCGTAACCAGTTCGTCGACTGCCTGTAAATGCTTCGTGGTCAGGGCTTTCGCCCCGTTGTCGAGCAGCCACGCCCGGATCGCCCGTTTGCGGAGCGCGGCGGGCGCAGTGGCGAGGGTCTCGATCACCAGCGCCTGCCCATCACCGGCGGTGTGCCGCAGGTCGGCGGCGAGCACGTCCAGCACCGCGCCGTCCTCGCGCAACTGCTCGGCCGTGCGCGCCAGCGCGGGGGCCACGCCACCGCCGAGGATCTGCTCCAACAGCGGCAGCGCCTCGGTGCGCAGCCGGACCCTGGTGAACTCCGGCGCCGCGTTGTGCGGATCGTCGTGCGGCGTCACGCCCAGGTCGGCGCACATCTGCCGGGTGGTTTCCCGGCGCACGCCGAGCAGCGGCCGTCCCCACGGCTCGGCACAGGCGGCCATCCCTTGGATCGAACGGCCACCGGAGCCCCGCGCGAGGCCGAGCAGCACCGTTTCGGCCTGGTCGTCGAGGGTGTGACCGAGCAGCACCGGCAAACCCGCGCGCGCCGAGTCCAGCGCGGTGTAGCGGGCCCGGCGCGCGGCGGCTTCCAAGCCGCCCTCGGTGCCGACCTCGACCGCGAGCACGCGCGCGGACCGGCAGCCGAGCGCCAGCGCCAGCGCCGCCGCCTCGGCGGCGACCGCGCCGGATCCGGACTGCAGGCGATGATCGACCACCAGCGCGTCCACCGCGTTCGTCTCCACTACCGCCGCCGCGGTGAGGGCCAGCGAATCCGCGCCACCGGACAACGCTACCGCCACGGCCTGTTCCCCGGTCTCGGGCGGCCCGAACCTGCCCAGCCAGTCGCGGACCGCCCGGCGGACGGCGAGCACGGCAGCGGTCTCGGGCAACCGGGCGGGCGCGGACGGACGCCCGGGACCGGAAGACCCGGTCTCCGACCCGAAGCGCCCGGGTGTCGTTCCTGGCGCACGCCCCATGGGCGCAGCCTACCGGCCCGACCACGAGCGGCGAACCACCACGGGGCGCGGAACCACTCAGACCAGCACGCGCTCGATCCAGCGCTGCGGATGCTCGATCTCGTCGGTGCGCGGCAGGGTCTCGGCGTCGGTCCACACGGTGTTGAATCGCGTCATCCCCACCGCGCCGACCACCTCGTCCACGAATTTCTTGCCGCGCACGTACTGGGCGACCTTCGCGTCCACGCCGAGCAGGGCCCGCAGGATGCGTTGCACCGGGTTGGTCGGACGCCTGCGGCGCTGGTCGAACGCGGTGCGGATCTGCTCGACCGACGGTACGACCGCGGGACCGACGGCATCCATGACGTGGTCGGCGTGCCCCTCCAGCAGCGTGCCGAGCATGAGCAGACGGTCCAGCGCCGCACGCTGCGGCGGCGCCTGCGTGGCGCGCAGCAGACCGACCACGCCGCGCGCGGCCGGGTCGTCGGGTGTGGTCCCGCGACGGCGGTCGCGCACCTCGTCGACCAGGCGGGCCAGCATGTCGCTCAGCGGCTCGTCGGCGACCTCGCCGAGCACCTCGACGTTGGCGCGCATGTAGTCGCCGAGCCAGGGCGCGGAGGAGAACTGCACCCGATGGGTCACCTCGTGCAGGCACACCCACAGCCGGAAATCGCTCGGCGACACCCCGAGCGCCCGTTCGACCGCCACGATGTTCGGCGCGACCAGCAGCAGGGTGCCGTCGGAGCCGGTGAACGGGTCGTATTGACCGAGAATCGCGGTGGACAGGAAGGCGAGCATCGCACCCGCTTGCACTCCGGCGGGTTTGCCCGCCAGCTTGCGGTCCAACCGCACCTGGCCGGTCCCGGTGAGCTGGGCCATCGAGTCGGCGGCGGCCGTGATCCAACCCGGGCGGTCGACGATCCGGGCCGCCGGGACCGGCCGGTCGTCCAGCAACCCACTGACCTCGCGAACCGGCGCCTCGGCCCGCACGGAGGACTCGGCGAGTTCGGCGACCACCTGTTCGGCCGAATAGCGCGAGGTGCGCGGACCGGCGGGCACCAGCGCGGAGCCGGTTCGCGCCGCCAGACGCCAATCCACCACACCGGACAGACCCGAGCGGCCCTTACGCCGCTCGTCCGCGCCGGCGGAGCCGAATTCGACTGTCTCGGAACCTTGCTGGGTCATGATCAACCACCCGTCAGGAGCATCCACAGTTTCGCAGCGTGCCTGCGATCGCGTCCAACGCGGGCCTGCTCACCTCCGGTGGTCGATCGTTCGACATCAGAGCGAAGGTCAGCACCCGCCCATCGGCGTCCAGCACATACCCGACCAACGCGCTGGAGACCGACAGAGTTCCGGTCTTGGCCCGCACCCAGCCGGCACCCTGGCGGTCCCGCGTGACGTAGCGGCTGGTCAGCGACCCGGTAGCGCCCGCGACCGGGAGGGCGTCGAGCATCGGCGCCAAGGTGGCCGCGACCCGGTCGGTCTCGGGCTCGGCCTTGGTACCGGCCGGTTTCACCGCCGTGGCGCCGGTGGGCTCGGCCGCGGTCGCCACGACGCGGTCGAGCAACCGCGCGGGAATCCGGTCGTCGACCGAAAGCCCGCTGCTGTCGTGCATATCCAGCCCGGACAGATCGAAACCGGCCTTGCTCAACGCCGCGCGCACCGCGGTGACCCCACCGGCGAAGGACGCCGCGCCGCCGGTGGCCGTGGCGATCTCCCGGCCGATCGTCTCGGCCAGCACATTGTCGGAGTAGACCATCATGTCCCGCAGCCGGTCGCGCAGTGGCGCCGACCGCACGGAAGCGATCTCGGCGGCGCCTGCGGGCGCGACACCCGTCCTGACCTTGGCGGGGTCCAGCCCCAAATCGGTCGCCAGCCGCCGACCGGCGTCCAGCGCGGGCGTGGCGGTGCGCGGCGAGTACTCGACCAAGGGCTGCAGGCGACCGCCATCGATCATCACCGGTTCGATCGGGGCGATGGAGCCCTCGGGGATGTCGACCGGGTCCCAGCCCTGCGCCATGGCCGGGCCGGTGTAGGCGGAGAAGTCGACGACGATCGTGTCTATAGCGCGACCCGCGGACTTGATCTGGCTCACCAGGTCGGACAGGCGCGGCCCGTTCGGGTAGTACCCCTTGCCGTCCGGCTGCGCGGTGAGCGTCGGATCGCCGCCGCCGACCAGCACCGCTTCGTTCGGCGCCGCACCGGCGACGACCTTCGTGGTCACCCGGTGCTCGGCGGGCAGGGTGAGCAGAGCGGCCGCCGCGGTGAGGATCTTCGCGGTGGACGACGGGATCATCGGACGGTTCGCGTCGCCGCTCCACAGCACCGTCCCGCTGCCCGGGTCGGTCACCTGCCCGGCGAACGCGCCGAGGTCCGGATTGGCGATCACCGGGGCCAGCGCCGCGGCGATACCGGCCGGACTCGGCGCGGAATCGGTGGACCGGGCCGGGCCGACCTGTGGCGAGGGCTCGACCGGATCGGGCGGGGCGGCGACGGTGAGACCACCGTGCCGGAATTCCGGGGTCCACGGACGCACCGCGAGCAGCGCCACGGCGGCGGCGACGATCAGTACGACCATCGTGCTCGAGATCCAGATCCATCTGTTGCGGCGCCGCCGGGCGGCCAGCCCACCGATGTTCTCGTTGCCACCAAACACGTCGCCGCCGCTCTCCTGACCGATTCCCGCAGCAGCCGCCTGCCGCACCCATGTCCCCGACGACCACACTATCCTCGTTGCGCAACCGTTCCCCCGAACAACCTGGCGAGTCGGCACACTCCGCAGCGGCCGAGTCGGCAGTCGCCGAAAAGCAGCCGAGTCGCCGAGCTCGGCCCCGATGCACGAAGGAGATGGCGTGGAGTTCGACGTCACCATCGAGATCCCCAAGGGTTCCCGGAACAAGTACGAGGTCGATCACGAGACCGGCCGGGTCCGGCTCGATCGGTTCCTGTACACGTCCATGGTCTATCCCGCCGACTACGGCTACATCGAGAACACCCTCGGCGAGGACGGTGACCCGCTGGACGCGCTGGTCCTGCTGCCCGATTCGGTGTTCCCCGGCGTGATCGTGGAGGCCCGCCCGGTCGCGATGTACAAGATGGTCGACGAGGCAGGCGGCGACGACAAGATCCTGTGCGTGCCCGCGGGTGACCCGCGCTGGGACCACATCCAGGATCTGAAGGACGTCCCGGAGTTCGAATTGGCCGCGATCAAGCACTTCTTCGAGCGCTACAAGGACCTGGAGCCCGGCAAGTACGTCAAGGGTTCGGAGTGGGTGGGCCGGGCCGAGGCCGAGGCCGAGGTGGAAGCGTCCATCCAGCGCCTGAAGGACCAGGGCGGGCACTGAAAGCCTTTCCGGCACAACGCGAGCGGGGAGTCCGGTAGGCCCGGACTCCCCGCTCTGCCTTTCGCGCTACGAAAGGCGAAAAGGGACACCCGGATACCGGATGCCCCTTCTCGGTGTCAGTTGGTTCAGTAGTAGATGTACAGGTCCCAGCCGTCCCAGGACTCGATGCACTCCCAGTAGTAGCCGCCGGTGCTCGGCGACTCGCCGTCGGCCCGGCAGGCGCTCAGCGTGGCGTAGGTGCCGACATAGGTGCCGCCGTAGGCGACCTCCTGGTAAACCGGCGCGGCCGAGGCCGATGCGGCCGTCGACACCCCGGCGACGGCAGCGGTGGCCAGCAGACCAGCGGCGAGGAAGGACTTGATACGCATTGTTCTTGCTCCTGAATGCGAGGCGAAATTTCCGACGTCACAAACGATATGGACGAGCGGCGCCCCGCACAGCCACCCCTAGGGTGAGGGCAAGGCAACCCTGAGGCGAATCACCTTGCCCACCCTCGGTACCCACCCTTGGTGGCTCGGCACAGCGCGCTCGCTCGGGTGCGGGCGCACCGCCGATGTCACTGGCCGCGGAATTCGGGCGTGCGCTTCTCGAAAACGGCCTTGATCGCCTCGGTGAGGTCCTCCGAGGGCAGGAACGCGGCGTTCCACGCGGAGACGTAGCGCAGTCCCGCGGCGATCTCGTCCTTGCGCCGCTGATCCAGCACGTCCTTGACCCCCTGTACCACCAGCGGCGGGTTCGCGGCGATCTCGCGGGCGGTGGCGTGCGCCGCGTCCAGCGCCGCTTCCTGGTCCGGGAAGACGTCGTTGACCAAGCCGATCTTCTCCGCGCGAGCGGCATCGATGTCCTTGCCCGTGTAGGCGAGCTCACGCAGGTGTCCCTCGCCGATGATGCCGGGCAGCCGGTGCAGCGAGCCCACGTCGGCGACGATCGCGACCTTGGCCTCCCGCAGGCTGAACTTGGCCTCCGCGCTGGCGTAGCGGATGTCGGCCGCCGCGATGAGGTCCAGTCCGCCGCCGATGCACCAGCCGGACACCGCCGCGATCACCGGCTTGCGGCAGTCCGCCACGGCCGTGATCGAGGCCTGCATCTTGCGCACCTCGGTGAGGAAGTCGGTGCGCGGCGCGGCCAGGGCGCGATCGGCCAGCAGCGGGCCGAACGTGCCGCTCATCGCGGGCAGGTCCAAGCCGTAGGAGAAATGCTTGCCCGACCCGGTCAGCACGATCGCCCGCACCTCGGGATCGGCGTCCAGCTGCCCGAACACCTCCGGCAGCTCGCGCCAGAAGTCGGGACCCATCGCGTTGCCCTTGCCGGGGCCGATCAACGTCACCTGCGCGACGTGATCCTTGGTTTCGACGGTGAAAGCCTGCCAATCTGTCATTTGTACAGCGTATCGAGACAGATCGGAGCCCGTGTCCCGACCCGGTGACCTGCGTGGCTTCCGGACTCACCGGCAAAATCGCCTAGCGTGTAAATCCTGTGCAAATTCGCCGGCGGTGCGCTGGTTGCCTGCCGCGGCGACGGCGGATCATTGTCCCATCGGCAGACCTCAGTCATCGGGTTCGGAGAAGCTCATGCTGATGCACCGGGGAATCGGCCTGGACCGGTTCAACGAATTGCCGCGCGGTCGCGCGATTCACGCACTGTACGAATGCTGCTGCAACGTCACGTGGGCGGAGCGATTGGCCGACGCCCGCCCCTATCCTGATCACGACGCGCTGCTGACCATGGCGGACGTCGAATTGCTCGCACTGTCCCAGCGCGATCTCGAGCGCGCCTTCGAAGCCGTTGCACACGAATCGGTCTCCACGCGCAGCGTGACCGAACTCGCGCGCATCACCCGTGCGCAGATCGCCGGAATGCTCGGGCCGCCCGAGGGCTACCCGGAATACTGAGCGGACCGCGCGACTCGCCCGGCATACCGCCCGCACTCGCTCTACCCTGGTGAGATGCGCAGGTCGTCATTGCCACCGGTCGCCTGCCGGGTCGCGGATACCCTCATCTCCCGAGGTCATCACGGTCTCATCGTCGCCAAGCCGGAGCCGACGCACACCGCCGCGGACGCCGCGCGAGCGCTCGGCGTCGACGTAGGGGCGATCACGAAATCCCTGGTGTTCCTGCTCGACGACGACCCGGTGCTCCTGCTGGTCTCGGGGGTGCATCAGGTCGACTTGGCGAAGACCGGCGCGCGCCTGGAGGGCACACTGACCCGCGCCTCCGCCGACATGGTGCGCCGAGCGACCGGCCAGCCGATCGGCGGTGTCGCACCGGTCGGCCACCCGACCAATCTGCCTACCTGGGTGGACAACGCGCTGGCGCGCCACCGGGAGCTCTGGGCCGCGGGCGGGCATCCGAACACCGTCTTCCGCACCTCGTTTCCGGAGTTGCTGCGAATCACGGCGGGCCTGCCCATCGACGTCGACTGACTCGCGCGAATCACGTCGGGCGCGTATCCCGCTGCCCGTGCCCGCGAGTCGCCGGTCCGGCGTTGCGCCGACGGTCGGGCAACGTATGCCGCCACTCGCCGGCCGGGGTGGGGCGTAGTTTCGTGATGTGACCGACGCACCACGACCCGAGACGGATCTGCGGGTCCCCGATGATCTGAGCGGCATCACCGCGGAGCAATATCGCGCCTCCATGCGCCACTACCCGGCCGGCGTCACCGTCGTCACGCTGACTTCGCCACGGGGACCGGTCGGCTTCACCGCGACATCCTTCGCCTCGCTGTCGCTGGACCCGCCGCTGGTGTCGTTCAACATCGCGCACACCTCCTCCAGTCTGTCCGCCATGCTGGACGCCGCGTCCGTCGTGATCCACTTCCTCGGCGAACACCAGCAGCACCTGGCCCACCGGTTCTCCCGGACCGCCGAGGAGCGTTTCACCGACCGCAGCCTGTGGACGACCCTCGACACGGGCGAACCGGTCCTGCACGGCACCCCCATCTGGCTGCGCGCCACCGTGCACCAGCTGATCCCCATCGGCGACCACACCTTCGTCGTCGGCTTGGTCACCCGGGTCCACGACAACACCGACGAGAAGCCCGCCGCCGCACCACTGCTGTACTACAACGGGCGCTACTACCGGCCGACCGCCCTCGGCGACTGACCCCGCGGAGTGCGGGCGTCCTCAGCCGACGAGGCAGGGAGCCGCGCCGGTGGGCGCGGTGGAGGTGAAGGGGCGCGTTTCCGGGGTGGGATTCCAGACGCCGTTCTCGGCGGCGTAATTCCAGGTGGGGCCCGTGCGCGCGAGGGTGGCGATCGCCTCGATCAGGCGGTCCACGTCGGCTGACGTGGTGCCGAGGCCGATGCTGGCGCGCAGCGCGCCGTCCAAGCCGAGGCGGGTGAGCAGGGGGTGGGCGCAGAAACGACCGTCGCGGACGCCGATGCCGTGTTCGGCGGAGAGATAGGCGGCGACGTGGCCGGGAGCGAAGTCGTCGAGGGTGAACGCGACGATGCCGACGGAGTCGATGCTGTCGATCCAGATGCGCAACAACCGGACGCCGGCAATCGCGGCCAAGCCGTCGCGCAGGCGGTCGGCGAGCCGGTGTTCTTGCGCGGCAAGGGTTTCGGCGTCGATGGCACAGAGCGCATCACAGGCGGCGGCCAAGGCTGCGGCACCGAGCACGTTCGGCGACCCGGCTTCGTGCCGCTGCGGCGCCTGCGCCCATTCGGCCTCGTCGGTGCGCACCTCGCGGACCGCGCCGCCGCCCGCCAGATAGGGCCGAGCCGCGTCGAGCCAATCCCGCTTGCCCACCAGCACACCCGCGCCGAACGGCGCGTAGAGCTTGTGCCCGGAGAACGCCAGATAGTCGATCCCGGTGTCGCGCAGACTGATCCGCCGATGCGGCGCCAGCTGAGCCGCGTCCACGAGGATCCGGGCGCCGCACTGGTGCGCGATGGTGGCCAGCCGCTCCAGCGGCAGCACCTCGCCGGTCACGTTCGACGCACCGGTCACCGCGAGCAATGCGGCGGGCCTGCTGCACAGTTCGGCGACCAGCCTGCCGATGGTCTCCTCGACCGTGTCGGCGGCCTGCACCACGCGCCTGCCTCGCCTGGTCCAGGGCAGGAAGTTGGCATGGTGCTCGATGTCGAGCACGACCGTGTCGCCGGGGACGCAGGACGCGAGCAGGTTCAGCGAGTCGGTGGTGTTGCGGGTGAAGACCACCACCTGATCGTCGGCGGCGTCGAGGAAGCGGGAGACCGACCCGCGGGCGGCCTCGTAGCACTCGGTGGAGATCCGGGAGGCGTACCCCGCGCCGCGATGCACGCTGGCGTAGAACGGCAGCAGCTGCTGCACCCGGTCGGTGACCTGGGCCAATGCCGGTGCGCTTGCCGCGTAGTCGAAGTTGGCGTAGGTGGCGGTTCCGCCCTGCACCAAGGGCACGCGCAGTTCGTCACCGGAGACTCGGGCGAGGGCGGCACAGGTGTTGTCGACAGCAGTAGTCATCACGTGAATCCCGTCGGCTAGAGGACCCGCGATCGAATGATTCATCGAGCCCGCGCTTGCCGCGCCCGGTCGGGCGGCGGCCGGGTCGTCACCCGGAGCACCCCACCGCGGAGGAGGGTTGCCGGCCAGCAAGCCGGGGCTTCGCGCTGGCACTCATGACCTGACCCGAGAGTGGCAGAAGCGCCCCGGCACTGTCAACCACGCTCGACCCCGAGTCCCCATGAGCACCGCGTGGAGATAACCACCGCGCGCGAGTCATTACAAGCACCCCCAGGATGACACGCGAGCCGCGCCCGCCGCGGGATTCGTCGTGTCGCTCGGCCTCCGGCTCCCGCGCGGACGGCATACCCCGCTCGGTTCGCTCGGCGGTTACCGATGGGCCGATGCGACGCCGACGCGAGTGCGATTGCGCGCGGTGTGACTTCCTGGCGCCCTCGTCGAGCCCGCTTCGGCCTTCCGACCCGATCGGCGTCGGGCTGCTCGGACTCCCTCCGCGACCGGTTGAAACATGCGTCGCCGCGAGCCCGGACACAAGGCGGAGTTCGCGCCGCTTCGATGAGCGGAATCACACTTTCGATCCAGCGATCTCCCGGCGAACCCGAGGGCGAACCCCCGACCAGCGGGTTGCCCTGCCGGAGCGGCAAATACCCGGCCCACCTGCAACAACGAGCACGCCACCGGCCGATCCGGCGACCGGTCCGGTGAACAACAAACGACGACAACCCCGGGTACCGTGGACAACTGGCCATCGTGGCGTTTGCCCTTTGGTAACCCAGATATGACACAACAAGGCCGAAAGTGTGAGGCAAGTCGATGGGAGGTGCGCAGAGCACCATGCTCGAGACAGACGTCGACGCGCCGGCGCGCCCGTTGTCGCGCGGCGACCACGCACCCGAACCGAGAACGCTCGTCGACATCCTGACCGCGACGGCGCTCGCCCATCCCGACGCCCCCGCCATCGATGACGGCGACGTGGCGCTGTCCTATCTGGAGCTGGTCGTCGAGATCGAGAAGACCATGGCTCGTCTCGCCACGGCGGGCGTGCGACCGGGCGATCGGGTGGGCGTGCGCATGCCGTCGGGCACCCGCGGCCTCTACGTGACCATCCTCGCCGTCCTGTACTCCGGCGCCGCGTACGTGCCGGTCGACGCCGACGACCCGGACGAGCGCGCGCAGCTGGTCTTCGGCGAGGCGCAGGTCACCGCGATCGTGACCGCGGCGGGCATCCAGACCACGGCCGCGGGCATCCGCGCGGCCGAGCAGCAGCGCGAGCAGACCTGGTCGACACTGCCCAGCCCCGGCGACGACGCCTGGATCATCTTCACCTCCGGTTCCACCGGCACGCCGAAAGGCGTTGCCGTCACCCACCGCAACGCGGCCGCCTTCGTCGACGCCGAAGCCGACCTGTTCCTCCGCGACGCTCCGATCGGTCCCGGTGACCGGGTACTCGCGGGGCTCTCGGTCGCGTTCGACGCGTCCTGCGAGGAGATGTGGCTGGCCTGGCGCAACGGCGCATGCCTGGTGCCTGCCCCGCGCGAATTGGTGCGCACCGGCGCGGATCTCGGCCCCTGGCTGGTGCGGCGGGAGATCAGCGTGGTCTCGACCGTCCCGACCCTGGCGGCGACCTGGCCGGTCGAGGCCCTGGAGGCGGTGCGCCTGCTCATCTTCGGCGGCGAGGCCGTCCCGCCGGAACTCGCCGAACGTCTCGCGGGCAACGGCGATTCGGCGCGCGAGGTCTGGAACACCTACGGCCCCACCGAAGCCACGGTCGTCGCCTGCGCCGCACGGTTGGACGGCGGGTGGCCGGTCCGGATCGGCCTGCCGCTCAACGGCTGGGACCTGGTCGTGGTGGACCAGGCGGGTAACCCGGTGGCCGAGGGCGAATCCGGGGAATTGGTGATCGGCGGCGTCGGTCTTGCGCGCTATCTCGACCCGGTCAAGGACGCCGAGAAATACGCGCCACTGGCCTCCGTCGGCTGGGAGCGCGCATACCGCAGCGGCGACCTGGTGCGCAACGACAGCGTCGGCCTCGTTTTCCTCGGCCGCGCGGACGATCAGATCAAGCTGGGTGGACGGCGCATCGAACTCGGCGAGATCGACAACGCTCTGCAGCATCTGCCCGGCGTCACGGGCGCGGCGGCGGCCATTCGAACCACCAAGGCGGGCAACAAGCTCCTGGTCGGCTATCTGACCGGGCCCGGCCCGGACTTCGATGCCAAGGCCGCGCGCGCCGTCCTCGCCGAGCGTCTCCCGGCGCCGCTGGTGCCCCGGCTCGCGGTGGTCGACGAGCTGCCCACCCGTACCTCCGGCAAGGTCGACCGGGACGCGCTGCCGTGGCCTCTGCCCAACGCCGCCGAGGACGACGACAACGAGCTGACCGGCACGGCCCTGTGGGTCGCCGGACTGTGGGACGCCATTCTCGGCGCGGAGGCGAGCGACCTCGACGCGGACTTCTTCGACCTGGGCGGCGGTTCGCTCGCGGCGGCGCAGCTGGTCACCGCGCTGCGCGAACGGTATCCACAGATCGCCGTCGCCGACGTCTACGACCATCCTCGCCTCGGCGCGCTGGCCGACCTGCTGGAGCAGACCACGCCCGCGGTGGCGGTCGCCGAGCGGACGGTGCGGCCCACGCCGGTGCTCGCGCAAGCCGCGCAGGTGCTCGCCACCATCCCGCTCACCACGCTCACCGGCCTGCAGTGGCTGACCTGGCTGGCGATCGTCGGCAACATCGCCGCCTGGTCCGGCTCGCTGCCGTGGCTGCCGCAGCTGTCCTGGTGGTGGACGCTGGCCGCGTTCCTGCTGTTCATCTCACCGCCCGGCCGCATGGCGATCTGCGTGGCCGGCGCGCGGCTGCTGCTGCGCGGCATCCGGCCGGGCCGCTATCCGCGCGGCGGTTCGATGCATCTACGGCTGTGGGCGGCCGTCCGTCTCTCCGAGGCCAGCGGCGCCGAGAACCTGTCCGGAGCGCCGTGGATGGTGCCGTTCGCTCGCGCACTCGGCGCGAAGATCGGCAAGGGCGTCGACCTGCACAGCCTTCCGCCGGTCACGGGCATGCTCGAGCTCGGCGACGGATGCAGCGTGGAACCGGAAGTCGACCTGTCCGGATACTGGATCGACGGCGACGTGGTGCATCTGGGTCCGATCACCGTCGGCCCCGGCGCGGTGGTCGGCTCGCGTTCGATTCTGCTACCCGGCACGAAGATCGGCAGGAACGCCGAGGTGGCGCCCGGTTCGGCGGTGTCAGGCAAGGTGAAGGCCGAACAGGAATGGGCCGGTTCGCCCGCGGTGAAGGTCGGCAAGGCCCAGCACCGCTGGCCCGCGCACACGCCCGATCGAGCCCGGCACTGGGTCGCGATCTTCGGCGTCACGTCGATGGCGTTGGCCGCCGTGCCCATTCTCGGCATCGGCGCCGGTGGCACGTTCCTGGCCTGGTTCGTTCGCGACACCCGCACCCTGGCGGGCGGCGCCGCGCGCGCGTTCGCCGTCCTCCCCCTCGCCACGCTGCTCAGCCTGGGCGTCTACGCGGCGGCGACCATCGTCGCGGTCCGCCTGCTGAGCATCGGCCTGACCGAGGGTTACCACCCGGTGCGCAGCCGCGTCGGCTGGCAGGCATGGGCCACCGAGCGGTTGCTGGACTCCGCGCGCACTTTCCTGTTCCCGCTGTACGCCAGCCTGCTCACCCCCGTGTGGCTGCGCTTGCTCGGCGCGAAAGTGGGCAAGAGCGTGGAGGCGTCCACGGTGCTGTTGCTGCCGAAGTTCACCACCGTCGCCGACGGGGCCTTCCTGGCCGACGACACCATGATCGCCGGTTACGAACTCGGCGGAGGCTGGCTGCACATCGGTGCGGCGAAGGTCGGCAAGCGCGCCTTCCTCGGGAATTCCGGAATGACCGCCCCCGGCCGCCGGGTCCCGAAGAACGGGCTGGTCGCGGTGCTGTCGGCGGCGCCGTCCAAGGCCAAGCCGGGCTCGTCCTGGCTGGGCAGCCCGCCGGTCCGGCTGCGCCGCGCGGCGGAGAACGCCGACACCGCGCGCACCTTCGATCCACCGGCCCGCCTGCGCGTCGCCCGCGCCCTCGTCGAGACCTGCCGCTTGCTCCCGGTGCTGGTGACCTTCGCGATCGGACTCGGCGTGCTGTGCACCCTCGCGTGGCTCGCGCACACCTTCGGCCACCTCGCCGCCGGGCTGCTCAGCGGAGTGGTGCTGCTGGCCGCAGGCGCCGTCGCGGGAGCGAGCGCCGTGGCCGCCAAATGGTTGCTGGTCGGGCGGATACGCACCGGGGAGCATCCGCTGTGGAGCTCGTTCGTCTGGCGTAACGAGGTATCCGACACCTTCGTGGAAACGGTTGCCGCGCCGTGGTTCGCGCGCGCGGCGACCGGGACGCCCGTACTGAACCTCTGGCTTCGCGGCCTCGGCGCCGAGATCGGGCGCGGGGTATGGTGCGAGTCCTACTGGCTACCGGAGGCGGACCTGGTGACTCTCGGCGACGGCGCGACCGTGGAACGCGGCTGTGTGGTGCAGACCCATCTGTTCCACGACCGGATCATGGCCATGGACACCGTCACCCTCGGCGCGGGCGCCACCCTCGGTCCGCACTGCGTGGCGTTGCCCGCCTCGGCGCTCGGCGACGGCGCGACCATCGGCCCGGCCTCCCTGGTCATGCGCGGTGACGCGGTGCCCGCCGCGACGCGCTGGTGGGGCAACCCGATCGCGCCCTGGTTCACGGGCGACCCCGGGGCGCGCTGATGACGGGCAAGTTCTACGAAGCCCCCATCGACGAGTACCTGCCGCAGAACGGCAACCGTGGGTATCGGGTCTCCCGATACGAGCTGGAGCTGGCCTATCGGGTCTCCGCCAACCGGCTCACCGGCCGCGCCGCGATCACGGCGGTGACCACCGAGGTGCGCCCCCGGTTCGCACTCGATCTCTCCCAGGCGCTGAGCGTCTCGAAGGTGTCGGTCAACGGCGCCAAGGCCGCGAAGTACACCCATCAGCACGGCAAACTGGTGATCACGCCGCAGCAGCGGATCCCGGCGGGTGGCGTGCTCTCGCTGGTGGTGCAGTACGGCGGCACGCCGAAACCGGTGCGCGGGCCGTGGGGCGAGGTCGGGTGGGAAGAACTCACCGAAGGCGCGCTCGTGGCCAGCCAGCCCAACGGCGCGGCCTCCTGGTTCCCGTGCGACGACCACCCGAGTTCCAAGGCCAGCTATCGGATCTCGATCACCACCGATTCGCCGTATCACGCGGTGGCCAACGGAACCCTGGTGCGCAAGCAGAGCAAGTCCAGTCAGACCACGTGGGTCTACGAGCAGCCCGAACCGATGTCGAGCTACCTGGCCACCATCCAGATCGGTCACTATCGCAGGCACCGCATCGATTCCTCACATTCCGCGGTGCCGATGCACGCGATCCTGCCCCCGCGGCTGCGGGGGAACTTCGATCACGACTTCGCGCGTCAGCCGAGGATGCTCGAGGTTTTCAGCGAGAGGTTCGGCCCGTACCCGTTCGCGGACTACACCGTGGTCGTCACCGACGACGAGCTGGAGATCCCGATCGAGGCGCAGGGCCTGTCCATCTTCGGCGCCAACCACTGCGACGGCCGCCGCGGCGCCGAACGACTGGTCGCGCACGAGCTCGCCCATCAGTGGTTCGGCAACAGCCTGACCATCCGCCAGTGGCGCGATATCTGGCTGCACGAGGGCTTCGCCTGCTACGCGGAATGGATCTGGTCGGAAGCCGCGGGCGGACCCACCGCCGATCAGCTGGGCCGCGCCGCGCGCCACAATCTCTCCCGCGAGCCCCAGGACATCGTCATCGGTGATCCCGGACCGCAACGCATGTTCGACGATCGTGTCTACAAACGGGGTGCGCTCACGCTGCACGCCTTGCGCCTCGAACTCGGCGACTCGACGTTCTTCGACCTGCTGCGGGAGTGGACCATTCGCTATCGCCACTCGTCGGTGACCACCGAGGAATTCACCGACCTGGCGGGGCACTACAGCCTGGTGTCGCTGCGTCCGCTGTGGGACAGCTGGCTGCTCGCCGAGCGACTACCGCAGCTGCCGCCCTACGGCGGCGCGTCGACGGCCTGATCAGAACACCAGGTAACGCGCGGCGAGTTCCTCGACGAGCGGATCGTCCTCCGGCACGCTCGCCAGCGCGTCCAGATCGGTCGCCACCGCGATCTGGCGGGGATCGTCGTGCTCGGTATCGCGCGGGTCCTCGATGAGCTGGCGCTGCAACTTCTGCCGCACCCTGGTCTTCAGCGAATCGTTCATACTTTCGGATGCCCCCGTACCGGGTTGTTACACCGGTGTAAACAAGGTTCCCCACGGCGTATTCCGTACGACGGTGTAGATCGCCAGCAAGGCGAAGAACGTCCACATGGTGGTTCGGCTGATCGACGGCAGCCGCATCTTCCGGCCGCGCCACCCCTGGACGGTCCAATCCAGCACCCACACCGCGAAGGCCAGGACCAGCGGAAGCGCGAGCAAGTTGCTGTGCAACGCATCGATGAGGTGCCCGTCGGTGAGGTTGTGCACCGCGCGCATCCCGCCGCACCCGGGGCAGTACCAGCCGGTCAGCGCGTAGACCGGACAGGTGCCGTAGGAGCCTTCGACGTGCGGATCACGGACGTGCAGCAGTACACCGACACCCACGCCGAGACCTGCGACGAGCAGCGGAAGCGCCGCCCCGCGCCAACCGCTTCTCGGCTGAGTTCCCGGGTCCGTCACGGGGCCGGAGGCAGGATGCGCGATGTCCACGAATCAACCGTAACCGGGCAGTGCGGACGGCCGCCACGGCAGCGCCGCAGTCCTGCGATTGCGCACCCGTGATGCGCACCTGAAGAAAGCACTGACGATTTTTTCTGCCGGAACGATCTTTTGGGGTATCGAATCCGGGGGTACTCCCCGATATAGACCAGGAACACCGTCGTACGGCGCTAACACTAGCAAGCAGCGCTGCTTGCACTGTACGGTGACGGTGAACACAAAGGAGTGCTCGATGCTGGCGAAGTCGATGAGGACGCTGGCGGACGCGCATAACGGTGCGCTCACCGCCGATTACCGTGCCGGACTGCGGTCCCGAACCTTCCGGACCGCGTCGTTGAACAGGCCCACCGCCCGTCACGCGGTCATCCCGGTCACCACCAAGGACGGCGCCCGCCTGCGAGTACATGCCTACGGCCCCGCCCAAGGCGATGTCATCGTGCTGATCCACGGCTGGAGCTGCAGCATCGAGTACTGGAACCCACAGATCAACGCGTTCGCCGACCGGTATCGCGTGGTCTGCTACGACCAGCGCGGCCACGGCGCCAGCGAACTCGGCAAGACCGCCCCCAGCAAAGAGTCGCTGGCCGACGATCTGTCGGCCGTGCTGAATGCCACGCTCCGCCCCGGTCAGCGAGCCGTGCTGGTCGGCCACAGCATGGGTGGCATCACCATTCAAGCCTGGGCCGCGCAGTATCCGGAGCAGGTCCGCAAGCAGGCCGCGGCCGCCGTTCTGCTGAACACCACGTCGGGCAACATTCGCTACGACACCGATCTGCTCCCGCTGCTGAACAAGCCGCTCACGCTGGCGGACCGCCCGATCACCGTGTTGGGAGCCGCCGTGCGCATACCCATGATCGTCGCCGAGACACTGCTCACCGCCCCGGTCCCGCTGCCGGGCGGCTGGCCCACCAGTGCGCTGCTCAAGGCCCGCGTGATGACGCCGCACGCGACCGCGGATCAGGTGGAGTTCGCACTGGGCATCGTGCGATCGTGCCGACCGCTCACGCGCGGCAGGCACGCCGCCGCGCTCGCCGACATGGACCTCGCCGAGGCCGCCGCCTCCCTGACCGTGCCCACCACGGTGATCGCCGGAGCCCACGACCGCTTGCTGCCCGAGCGCATGTCACGCCGCATCGCCGATGCGCTCGCCGAAGCAGGCCACCTGGCCGCGTACCACGTGTGGCCCACCGGCCACCTGGGCAACATCGAGGCTGCCGACCGCTTCAACGCGGAATTGGCCGCCATCGCCCAGAGCGCCCACCTGCGCGACGCGGCCGCGGGCTGACCCTGACCGTTGCTCTCGGGCCGGGCGACGACGCCCGGCCCGAGAGCAGGCTTCCACGAAGCCCGAGGCCGACTACGCTCCTACGTTTGCCGCCTCGATACTGCAACAAGATCGCATTCTGAAGCCCCGGTCGCCCACCACGGAATTCCGGCGTGCCCACGCCGAATTCGAGGCCTCCGGCGCGTTTTTCCCCTACTCCCGTTAACATTCGGCGAACTCAGGTCGACACAGCAGTCAGACAGTTTCGGGTTCCGACGAAGGGAGCAGCGGTGGGTGTCTGGCGTGGTGTGGCTGTCCTTGTTCTGGCCTTCGGCGCACTCGGTGCGAGCATTCCGGCGGCCTCCGCGCTTCCGCTGGGCGTCCCCCCTGCGCGCACGCTCTGCGGGGGCGGCGGCGCGGGCATCGGCATGATCGCCGCCTACTACGACTCCAACCGCAACTACTCCGGCGTGCCCACCCTGTGGATTCATCCGGAGTTCGTCTACACACCCGACCGTCCCGGCGGCACCTGCGGCGTGACGGTGACGGTTTCCTGGCGCAACTCCGACACCGGCGCGCTGGGCACCCTGCCCCCGATCCGGCTCGACGACAACACGCCGGCCGAGGAGAACGTCGCCGGTTCGTGGGTCCCGGTGAGCATTCCGTCCGGTCTCGGCCGAGTAGAAGTCCTCATCGCGACCGACGCTCCCCATGTCCCGGGAAAGGGAATCTTCGTAGTCACGTAGCCGGATCGGAGTCCGTCGCACGGGCTCTGCCGGATCGATGCTTTCGGCATCCGCGAAGCACCGACACGGCAACCAGTCCCGCCGGGCTGGGAATGAATACGCCGAGCACGCGGTAGAACCAGACATGAAACTCGACGACGACGCTCGTTCACTCATCGGGTCCGGCGCCGACGCCACGCTGGTCACGCTCAACCCCGACGGCAGCCCGCAGGTCTCGGTGGTCTGGGTGGCTCTGCAGTCGACACCGGACGGCGACGAACTCGTCACCGCGCACCTGGGCGTCTATCAAAAGATCCGCAACGTCCGCCGCGACCCGCGCGTGGCGGTGACCATCCTTTCCGCAGAACGCGGCGAGGTCATGCGCCCTTACCTTTCGATCACCGGCACCGCCCGCGTCGTCGAGGGCGGTGCCCCGGAATTGCTCAGGCAACTCGCCAAGACTTTGGCCGCCCCGGGCGTCGAGTTTCCTCCGCCGGACGCCCCGCCCGGTTACCTCACGCGTATCCGCATCGACAAAGTCGGCGGCATCGGCCCCTGGGCCTCCTAGCCGCTTCCGCCTCTCGCGGTCGAAGCCCGTCGCCGCTTCTCGCCCGGGAGGGACAGGCTCAGCCGGAGTTCCGGCGGGCCTTCTCTCGCCGAACCCATTGGGCGATGGCCGCCACGGCAGAGAACATCGCCGTCGCCCCGGCCACCAGCGCGGTGCCCGTGAGTTTCGCGGTGGAGAACTCGACCGTTCGCCGGCCCGGCAGCGGGTATTGCCCGTTGCCCGATGCCCATCGGATCACGAAGCCGACCTGCGTGCCGAGGTCGGTGGGCGGGCCGGACCCGATCATGGAGCGCAGCTCCGGCCCCTTTCCGTTGAGGTAGATCAGGGTGAACGCGATGAACAGCGCCATCGCCACCGCGGCGCCCGTCGTCAAGCGGGCAAGCGCTTCGGTGCGGGCCCACAGATTGATCAGCGCCGCCAGGACGGTGAGGAAGATCGCGATGGTGGCGAGGAGCGCCCACTTGCCGCTGAGGTTGGAGTGAGCCGGGGGGTTCTTCGACCACAGACCCACGAGGGTGGTGGTGATGTGGGTTTGGCCGAAGGCGTTGCTCCAGATCGTGCCGTCCGGTCCCCCGGTGGTCAGCCAGGGCTTGAACAACAGGGTGAACGTGATGGCGGCTCCGACGGCCGCGAGCATGAACCCCCAGTTGTCCTGGAGCAGAGTCCCGACCGGTTGCATCCGGGGAGAACCTGCCCGGGAGCGCGGATTGTTTCCCCCTTGCCAAGGAGTCGGCTGCACCATCGCTAGTCCGCCTTCAATGCATCGATATCGGACGAGCCGTCAGATAGCGGCTCGCTGGCTACTGCTGCGATTGTCCGGACCGCGAGGGCAGGGTCCTCCACGGCGGCTGGTTCCGCGGTCGCATCCGCCGGTTTGGCCGCCGAGAGCGGATCGGCGATGTCCTCGAGGGACTTGCCTTCGGCGTTCACGCCGAAGAACCAGGCGACCAGGCCGCCGAAGATCATGAATCCGGCGCCGATGAGGTACCCCACCGTGAGCGGGAACCGGTCCGGGTTCGGGTTGTCGGCGCCGCCGACCAGGTGCCCGAACAGGAACGGCGCGACCACTCCACCGGCGCCCTGCGCGATGGCGAAGAAGAACGAGATGGCCTGACCGCGAAGTTCCAGCGGGAAGATCTCGCTGACCGTGAGATAGGCCGAGGACGCCCCCGCCGAAGCGAAGAAGAAGATGACACACCAGAACAGGGTCTGCGTGGTGGCGTTGAGGATGCCCGCGTTGAATGCCCACGCGGAGAGGAAAAGCAGCGAACCGGATCCGAGATATGTTGCGCAGATCATCTTCCGGCGGCCGATGCTGTCGAAGAGCGGGCCGAGCACCAAGGGGCCGATCAGGTTACCGACGGCGAAGGGGAAGAAGTAGTAACCCGTATGGTGGGCCGGCACGTCGTAGAAGTTGATCAATACCAACCCGACGGTGAAGAAGATCGCGTTGTACAGGAATGCCTGCGTGGCCATCATCGTGAAGCCGAGGAAGGAGCGAGACGGATACCGTCCGAAGAAGATGCGCCCCATCTGCACATAGGACAGTCGATCCGTGTCCACGATGTCCAAGGCTTTGCTCTCGTCTACCGGAGGCAGTTCGATTCCCCGGCTTCGGACCTGCGCTTCGATCTCGTCGACGGTCCGCTCGGCTTCCTCGGCACGACCGTGGGTGAGCAGCCAGCGGGGGCTCTCCGGGATGTGCCTGCGCAGGAAGATGATGATGAGCCCGAGGACGGGTCCGATGAAGAACCCGATTCGCCATCCCCAGCCGGTGGGAATGAGCTGTTCGTTGAACAGCACCAGACTGGCCGCCGCGCCCAGAGCGGCGCCGCCCCAGTACGTTCCGTTGATCGCGATGTCGACCCGGCCCCGGTATTTGGACGGCATGATCTCGTCGATCGCGGAGTTGATCGCCGTGTACTCGCCACCGATTCCGGTGCCCGCGATGAAGCGGAAGAAGTACAGCGACCACGCGTTCCAGGAGAAGCCAGCCAAGCCGCTGCCGATCAGATAGATCGCCAGGGTCAGAATGAACAATTTCTTGCGACCGAGCCGGTCGGTGAGCCGGCCGAAGACGAGCGCGCCGACGACCTGACCGGCCAGATACCACGACGCCATCGCGCCGACCTGTCCGGACGTCAGATGCAGCGTTCCGGCGTCTTGCAGCGGTCCACCCATGCTGCTGACGATCTGGATCTCGATGCCGTCCAGGATCCAGGAGACGCCCAGCCCGACGACGATGAGCCAGTGGAACTTGGTCCATGGCAGCCGGTCCATCCGGGCCGGCACCAGACTTCGGACTACCTTGGTTCGCGTTTCCAGCACTTGATGATCACCTTGATTCGGAAGAGCCGGTTCGTGCACAGGCCCGTGTGGGTGTCGAGAGTGGATCCGCCACCGCGCGCCGGCGCGGAGAAAACCCGGGACCGCGTCTCGACCTCTGCACTGGCTTCGCTCCTCACCGCCCTGAGCGGACCTGGTAACGCCCGGTTACATGGAATACTGCGTCGTTGTGAATTGTGCCACCATTCAGCGGTACATTGAACCCCGTCACAGCGCCTGCTTATGCTGGCCGCGGCGCCTATGTCGTTACCGCGCAGCCGGTTTGCCGGTATCCACCCAGGTCGGACCCATCGGCGGTCGGGCCCGCCCGCCTCCGCTGCGCCGTCCGCGACTCAGCGGGCCGTGCCCGGCAAGGGGGGTAGCGCGTGCACGGCGAGCAGAGCGGTGTCGTCCTCCACTCCGGACCCGAAGGATGCGAGCAGTTCTCGCAGGGCTTCGATGCCGCCGGAAGCCGTGACGGGCGCCAGCGCGCCCGCGAATTCGAGGAGGGCGCGGTCGCCATAGCGACCACCATTCGGGCTCGTGCGCGCTTCGGTGAGTCCGTCGGTGTAGAGGAGCAGCGTGTCCCCCACCTCCAGCCGGAAGCTCCTGGTCACGATCCGGGCGTGGGGAATCGCCCCGATGAGCTGTCCGCCGCGGGTGTGCATCTCCTCGAGGCTGCCGTCGGCCCGCAAGAGCAGCGCCGGCGGGTGCCCACCGCCGGCCAGGGTGACGTCGCAACCCCCGTGCCCGGGAGTGGGTCTGATCATTCCGAAGATGATCGTGCAGAACCGGGGGTTGTGGCCGTGGTACCGCTCGGTCAGGGTGGTGTTCAGCCCGTCGAGCACAGCGGCCGGGTCGTGGGTGTAGGCGGTGGCCGTCCGCAGTGTGTAGCGGGCCAGTGAGGTGAGTGATGCTGCGGGAGCGCCTTTTCCGCAGACATCACCCAGGAACATTCCCCACGTGTCGCCGGTGATGGGGAACAGATCGTAGAAGTCGCCGCCGACCTCGTCGGCGGAGGCGATGTGGTAGTACGCGGCGACCTCGAGTCCGGGCACCTGGGGAAGTTCGGGTGGCAGCAGTGTGGTCTGCAGAGTGGCGTTCAGACGCTGGAGGCGTTCGCGCTCCTGCTCGGCTTCGCGCCGGGCCCGCAGCAGCTCGCTCTCGTAGTCGCGGCGCTCGCGGGCATCGAAGACGGTGGTGCGAATCAGCAGCGGCTGTCCCTGGCTGCCGGCCTTGACCTGCGATGTGACCAGGACGGGTAGTCGGCGGCCGTCGGCGGCTTTCATCTCCAGCGCGATGCCGCGGACTTCGCCCTGCATGCGCAGCAAGGGCGCGAAATGGGTTTCGTGATAGAGGCGACCGCCCACGGTGAGCAGGTCCGAGAAGTGTGCGCGGCCGACCAGTTCGTCGCGCCGCCTGCCCAGCCAGCGCAGCAGCGTGGCGTTCACTTTGGCGATGCGACCGTCCAGCGAAGTGGAGAGGTATCCGCACGGCGCGTTCTCGTACAGGTCCTCGACGCTGTCTTCGAGCAACGCGGCGAACGCCGCGTCGTCATCGGTACCCGCGCCGAGCGTACTACCGCCGTCTCGGTCGCCCGCCGTGCTCGTCATCCGGTTTCTGTAGCGAAGGCGGCGATAGCGGCGGCGGTCTCCGCCGGAGCGCTGAGCTGCGGGCAGTGGCCGGTCGCGGTCAGCATGACCAGGCTGCTACCCCGGATTCGTTCATGGACGAACGCTCCCACCTCGCGCGGGGCGATGGCGTCGTCGGAGCATTGCAGAATCAGCGTTGGCACGCTCACCGCGTCGAGATCGGCCCGGTTGTCGGAGAGGAACGTGACGCGGGCGAAAACTCGCGCTATCTCCGGGTCGGTGCGGCAGAAACTGTTGGTGAGTTCCTCGGCCAATTCCGGCCGATCCGGGTTGCCCATGATGACCGGTGCCATCGCACCCGACCATCCCAGGTAGTTCGCATCCAGCGCCTCCAGCAGCTCCTCGATGTCGGCGGCACTGAAGCCGCCGCGATATCCGGTGACCGGATCGTCGATGAAGCAGGGCGAGGGAGCCACCAGCACCAGCCCGGCGAATGCCGCGGGCTCGCGAGCGGCGGCGAGCACTCCCATCGTCGCGCTCACCGAGTGCCCGACGAAGATCACCGGGCCGAGCCCCAATTCGCGGACGAGCGCCAGAATGTCCTCGACATAGCCGTCCATGCTGGAGTAACGCCGCGGATTCCACGCCGACAGGTCCGAGCGACCCGCGCCCACGTGGTCGAACAGGACGACGGTGAAATCCTGCTCCAACACCGGTACGACCAGCCGCCACATGTGCTGGTCGCATCCGAAGCCGTGGGCGAGGACGACCACCGGCGCGCCGGTCTTGCCGCGCACGGTCACGTGGTTCCTGCTCAGTACCTCCACACAGACACCTTCGCAGAAAATTCGCGGGAACGCCCGTCACAGGCATTCTGCCCGGCAGCGGCTACCCGCGCCGCGGTGGCCGTAGTGAACGGCAGCCCGAGCCGGGATCGTGGGCGGCGGCGCGATAGACGCAATCGCCGGCAACCCATGGACACGATTCGATATCAGCTTCCTCCGTCTGATGCCGATAAGTAATCCAATTCGATCCTCGGCTCCCACCTCGTCGAGCCGGGCTTCCGAATTCGTTGAGAATTGCATCGGAATACCTCGTCCAGTCGAACAGGGTGACTCCCTATCCGACATCCGCCACCAAGCAAGGTGTCGTCCGGTTTCCGTTTCAGGACAGGATTCGCGCAGGTAGGGATAGCTTTTAACGCCGATCGCGGGGCCCGCGACGGGCGCATTCGCGACGATATGGCCGGTGCCCGACTATTGCGGCGACAGTGTGGCGAAGTCGTATACTCGCGTAATGGCGGGTGAAGGATCCTCCACGAAATTCCCCGAAGCGCCGGTCCTCGTGGTGCAGACGCGAGAACGCGTCTATCGGCTTCGCGCCGGAGGTTCATACAATATCGGCCGCGATCCGGCCGCCGATATCGTCGTCACCGATCCTCGCGTTTCTTCGCTGCACGCCGTCCTCGAGCGGGGATCGGAGGGATGGGAGATCGAGGACGCGCACAGTCTCAACGGGACCTTCTTCGACGGTCACCGGGTCGACCGGATGGTGATCGACCACGACGAGACATTCCAGCTGGGTCACGCCATGGACGGTGAGCAGCTGAGCTGCACACTGGAGTCACCGGCAGGCCCCACGACCGACGGCGATCCCGGTGGCGACACGATGGTCGTCCGCGATCCCGGCTACGCCCTCGACGACGAAGCGACGGTCACCAAGTTCCATTCCGCCCTGCCCCGGCGGGTTTCGCGAGCGTCCTCGGCGGCAGCGCCGCCCAGCTCGGTCGTCCGGATCACCACGGGCGGGCTGCGGATCGGGCGCGCCGCCGACAACGACATCGTCGTGCCCGATCTCATGGTCTCCCGCCGGCACGCCGAACTGCAGGTGATCGGCCCGGGCCGGTACCGGATCGTCGACCTGGACAGCCACAACGGAACCTACGTCAACGGCTCCCGGGTCCAGTCCGTGGAACTGTCCGAGTCCGATCTGATCGGCATGGGACACACCACCTTCCGGCTGGTCGGCGACGAGTTGCGCGAATTCGTCGACACCGGCGACGTGTCGGTCTCGGTGCAGAACCTGGTGGTGCGGACCGCGGAAGGCAAGGTGCTGCTCGATGAGGTGAGTTTCCCGATCCCGGAGCGCTCGCTCGTGGGCGTCATCGGCCCCAGTGGGGCGGGCAAGTCCACGCTGCTCGGCGCGGTCACCGGATTGCGGCCCGCGACGGAGGGGACGGTCCGCTACGACGGACGCGACTTGTACACCGACTACGACGAGCTCCGGCACCGGATCGGGCTGGTTCCGCAGGAGGACATCCTGCACAGCCAGCTCGCGACGCGGCGCGCCCTGCTGTACGCGGCCGAACTGCGCTTCCCCGGTGACACCCAGAGCGAGGAGCGGGAGCAGCGGGTCGACGAGGTCCTCGACGAACTCGGTCTGGCACGGCACGCCGACACCCGCATCGACAGGCTCTCGGGCGGGCAGCGCAAACGCGTCAGCGTCGCGCTGGAGTTGCTGACCAAACCGTCCTTGTTGTTCCTCGACGAACCGACCTCCGGCCTCGATCCCGGCCTGGACAAGACGGTCATGGAAATGCTGGCCGAGCTGGCGCACGACGGACGCACCGTCATCGTCGTCACGCACAGCGTCGCGAATCTCGATGCCTGCGACCGCTTGCTGGTTCTGGTGCCCGGCGGCAGGCTCGCCTACTACGGGCCCCCCGCGGAGGGATTGCAGCATTTCGGGCAGCGCAGCTGGGCCGAGGTGTTCCAGGCATTCGACCGCGACGAGGACCGCGACTGGGCCGGAGAATTCCAGACTTCGTCCCGCTTCCAGGATTACGTGGCGGTCGGGCTGACCGACGATGTCGGTCCGGCGGAAGTGCGGCCACCGGCGCCGCCGCCCGCGCCGCAGTCCAAACTCAGTCAGCTCAGCACCCTGTGCAGGCGCTATCTGGCGGTAATCGCCTCGGACCGAAGTTATCTGGCGCTGCTCGGCGTGATGCCGCTGATTCTCGGTGGTTTGATCGCCGCGGTGCCCTCGGGCGAGGGTTTCGCCGGAGCGCCGGGCAGCAATGTCGATGCCCCGACCAAGCTCATGATCCTGGCATTCGGCGCCTGCTTCGTCGGCACCGGCAACGCGATTCGCGAGATCGTCAAGGAACAGACGATCTACCGCAGAGAACGCGCGGCCGGCCTGTCGAGCGGGGTCTATCTGATGTCGAAATTCCTGGTCCTGGGTGTGATCACCACCTTGCAGGCGGCGGTGTTGTTCGTGATCGGCACCATCGGTGTGAGCATGCCGGCGAAAGGTCTGTTCACCTCGGCCGAGCTGGAGCTGATCCTGGCGATGGCGATGCTCGGCATCGCATCGCTGGCGCTGGGCTTGCTGGTGTCGGTGATGGTGAACACGTCGGAGAAGACGCTGCCCCTGCTGATCGTGCTGTCGATGGCGCAGCTGGTGCTCACCGGCGGTCTTGTGCGGCTACCCGGCACACCCGTTCTGGAGCAACTGTCCTACCTGTCGCCGTCACGGTGGGGCTTCGGCGCGGGAGCCGCCACCGTCGACCTGGACACGCTCTCCCCGCACGAAGGCGCGCCCGACCCACTGTGGAAACACACCCTCGGCACGTGGCTACTGGACATGGGAGTCGTCGCCGGGCTGGGCGCCATCTTCCTCGCGTTGGCCTGGTACCGCCTCTACCAGCTGCGCCCGCGGCGCCGCGGCGCCCGCCGCCCGAGCCTTTGACGCCGTGCGCCGATCTCGGCCGGTCAACGGCGTCGATCACGACCGACATCGGCCTCGGTCTCCTGCCTGACCGACGCGTGAAGATATTCATGTGACCGGGGCGTCCATGACGTCAGCCCGAAACGTGGGGACGCCGCCCTTGCGCAACCGCACCGGGCGCGCGACGGTGTGAGTGTGGGTCCCACCCCCGCCGGGCTCGTCGGAGGAACCAACGGACCGACCATCTTCGGGAGGAAAAATGGCGAACAGGTGGACCGAGCAAGACATACCGGACCAGAAGGGACGGCTCGCGGTCGTCACCGGCGCCAACAGCGGACTCGGGTTCGAGGCAGCCCGGGCGCTCGCCGCGCACGGCGCGGCGGTGGTGTTGGCGGTGCGGGATGTGGACAAGGGCAAACATGCCGCGGACCGTATCGCCGACGCGGTTCCCGGCGCGGACACCACCGTCCAACAGCTCGATCTGACCTCGCTGGCATCCGTGCGGACCGCTGCCGAACAGCTGAAATCCGCCCATGCCGCGATCGACCTCCTGATCAACAACGCCGGGGTGATGTACCCGCCGAGGCAGACCACCAGCGATGGATTCGAGCTGCAATTCGGCACGAATCATTTGGGACATTTCGCGCTCACCGGCCTGCTGCTCGACCACATGCTGCCGATGCCGGGCTCACGGGTGGTCACGGTCAGCAGTGTCGGCCATCGGATCCGGGCGCGAATCGACTTCGATGATCTCCAAGCGGAACGCTCCTACAACCGGGTGGCGGCCTACGGCCGGTCCAAGCTGGCGAACCTGATGTTCACCTACGAACTGCAACGCCGCCTGTCCGGTACCGGTACCACGATCGCGGTCGCGGCCCACCCCGGCGCCGCGAACACCGACTTGATGCGCAACATGCCCGCCGCGCTGCGTGCGCTCGTGCCTGTTGTCGCGCCCATCGTCACACAGACGCCGGCGATGGGCGCCTTGCCGATACTCCGCGCAGCCACCGATCCCGGCGTGCTCGGCGGTCAGTACTACGGACCGGGCGGATTCCTGGAGACCCGCGGCTATCCGAAGATCGTCGAATCCAGTTCGCAATCGCATGACACGGCGATCCAGCAACGCTTGTGGAAGGTTTCGGAGGAATTGACGGGAGTCACCTTTCCCGTCTGATCGCTGCCTCCCGCGGCCGTGGTCGGTCAGCGAACGGCCCGTGCGGCCGAGAGCCAGGCTATCCCGACCTCGGCGCACTCGTCGTCGTGCTCGGGCAAGCCGCCGCTGACTGCGATCGCACCGACCACGGCATCGCCGCGACGTATCAACCGTGCACCCGCGCCCGCGATGACAGGTATCCCCGCCACCTGATCCATCTGCGAGAACAGTGCGGGCCACGCCTGTTGCAGTCGCGCCAACTCGCTGCCGTCGCGGTGAAACAGCGCCACACTGGACGCTTTCGCCGGCGCCACACGAGCCGACAACGGTGGCGCGCCGTCCATGCGATCGAGAACCAGCAGGTGCCCACCGCCATCGACGATCGCAACCGAGACCCGCGCTCCGAGTCCCGCGGCATGCTCGCGCACTCGGGCACTCACAGCCCGCGCATGCTCCGAAGTGAGTGACATCGCTTCACCTTCCATGTTCCTTGGGTCCACCAAGCTTGGTCTGCCCAAGAATACTCGATTCCGTGGGGCAACCCAAGGAATTGGCTAAGCTTCCGCGCATGGAGCTGGAGGAAACCCCTACCCGCCTGCGCAGCAAACCGAGCTGGCTGATCAGCAAGGCCGCGGCACGCGCGCACCGGCTCATCGGCGAGGCGACGGCCACGGTCGGCGGGCGCGCCTACCATTTCGCGATCCTCGCCGCGCTCGACGAGTTCGGTCCGGACAGTCAGGTACGGATCGGTCAACGGTGCGGAATCGACCAGAGCGATATGCACACCATGCTCGCGGAACTGACCGAGCAGGGTCATGTCACACGCACCTCGGATCCCCGCGACCGACGCCGCAACCTGATCACCTTGACCCGGACGGGAAAACGGAGGCTCGAAGAACTCGACTCGGCACTCTCGGCGGTTCAGGACGACTTGCTCAACGCCTTATCGGCTACCGACCGGAACCACCTCGCCGCCCTACTCCTCCGCATGCTCCATTGAATCTTGCGCTCAGGTCCGTGCGCCGTATACGGGCCTCGCCGCCGGTGGCACAGTGACTGGTACGACAGAGGTCTACCGGGTCCACTGGTCGACCAACACCGCCAGGCGAGCGTCCCGTTGAGCCGGCCGCAGACGTCCGCCGCGGTCCAGGGTCGCCAGGCCGTGCAGGGCGCTCCAACCGACCTCCGTGAATGTCTCCGGATCGTGCTCGCCCGCGAACGGCGAGAAGGCGGCGAACATGACGGCGAACGCGTCCCGCAGCGGCTGCGAGGCATTCTCGCCGAACGTGAGGTTCACCTTCATCAGGAACATCGCGTCGTAGAGCGCGGGCCGCGCGGTAGCGAAGTCGAGGTAGGACCGCGCCACCGCCGCCAACGCTGCGCGCGGCTCGCCACCCGCGGACTCCAATGCCGCGCGGCTCCAAGCGGCCATCTCCGCGATGCCCTCCTCGGCGACCGCCGTGACGATCTCGTCCTTGCCCGCGAAGTGCGAATACAGCACGGGCTGGCTGTATTCGATCCGTTCCGCCAGCCTGCGCACAGTTACCGCGTCCCAGCCCTGCGACTCGGCCAACTCCCGAGCGGTGTCGATGATCAGGCGGTGCCGTTCGGCGCGTTCCCGCTCTCGTCGCGTCTGGATCCCCATGAAGGCGACTTTAGCATCGCTTGACAATCTAGTGTCACTAGATTTGGACGCAACTTTCCGTTTTCGCGGCCGGCCGCGGCGTGCCAGTAGTACCGCGACCGAGCCGCGGCGGTATCAGCGGGCAGTAGGTCAGGCCACCGGCGTCGAGATAGGGGGTCGCGAGGCGCCGTCGATCGCCGACCCCGACGCGGTCAGCTGCCCGGGACGCGACGACGAGAACGGGACCGTAATGAGCCCAGGACCAGCGAATCCAGCAGACCGAAGATCTACCGACGTTCGACGTCCGGCTTGCCGGGCGACAGCGTCCGCTCGGCCGGACCCCATGCCCGGCCGACCGATCTGAGCGCGGACCCCATGGCGGCGTTCTGAAAACTAGCAAGGCTAGACAATATAGCGACCGGATGTTACCGTTGCTCCAGTTCCTAACGACGCTAGAATTTTGGAGGGAAGTCGAGAATGCTCCTAGTCACCGGCCAGCTCATCGCCGCCGCAGCCGTTCTCTCCAACGCCATCGTCTATGGCACCGATGTCTCCGTGGCCGTGATCACCCGGTCCGTGTACCGCAAGCTCGATGACGCGACCGTGACCGTCAGCGCGGGATGGGGTCACTACTACGGCGACAAGCGCATGCCGGTCGTCGGGGCGGTCGATGTGGTCACCGCGGTGCTGACACTGCTGATCGCGCTGTGGGCCGGGCAGATCGGCGCCGCCGTGGCGGCGGGGATCACGGTGGCGGCACTACTCACCTGGCTCGCGTTCTACGTCCGCATCGCCAAGCCGATCAATTCCCAGCAGACCGCCGCTGCGCAGAGCGGCATCATTCCGGCCGATGCCCGTGCACTGCAGGACAAGTGGGACAGCATTCTGAAGTACCGGGTCAGCCTGCAGTTCATCGCCATTGCCGGCCTGTGCGCAGCGCTGATCCTGTTCTGATCTCACAGCACCCGGCAGGCGACAGCTTGCGTTTCCCATATCAGACAACCTCCGGCTGATCGCCGGACATCGAATTCACCGAGGAGTACTGACATGACCTTCACCAGTAACGAACAGCGGTTTCTCGCGGAAGCCGGGATCGGTCGGCTGGCCACGGTGTCGCCCGACGGCGTCGTACAGAACAACCCGACCAGTTATCGGGTGAATGCCGACGGCACGATCGACATAGGCGGTATGCGCATGCGCACCAGCCGCAAGTACCGCAACGTCGAAGCGGGCAGTCGAGTGTCTTTCGTTGTCGATCAGCAGGTCTCACTCGAGCCGTACGTGATTCGCGGCATCGAAATACGAGGCACGGCCGAGGCGCTCGAGGATCAGGAACCGCCGTTCCCTCCCCAAGAACGCTCGATCATTCGGATCCATCCCGACCGGATCATCTCCTGGGGTATCGACGGCGGATCCTTCGACTTCACCAGTCGCCGCGCCGAATAGTCAGGCATGGTGGGCGATCCCGACGTCGGAAGCTGTGCGCGGTCAGGGTCGCGGCGTGGCGGTACGGCTGATGACACGGGGGATGTCGAGGGCTGCCAGTTTGTCGGGGTTGCGGATGCCGTAGCCGTTGATGATCTTGCCGTCGGCGATTTCGAACACCAGCACTGCTTCCAGGTTGTCGCCGATAGAGCAGGCCAGTGCGGGCTGGCCGTTACAGTTCACCGCCTCGATCCGGACGTCCGGGCGACGCTGCGCGTACCGGAAGACCGCCATCAGTACGGCGCCCACTCGCTCGGCGCCGACCATGACCAACTCTCGGAGTGCGGTCACCTTGCCGCCGCTGTCGGTGGT
The DNA here is from genome assembly GCF_009829325.1 of Nocardia sp. CY41. Classification (GTDB taxonomy): domain Bacteria; phylum Actinomycetota; class Actinomycetes; order Mycobacteriales; family Mycobacteriaceae; genus Nocardia. The sequence continues at coordinate 8,737 of NZ_VUOS01000013.1, read as the reverse complement.
CCAGGTGATATCGGGGGCGAGGATCGACAGCAGGCCCTCCATGTCACCTGTGGTGGCGGCGGTCATGAATCGTTCGGTGACCGCGGCGGTTCTGGTGGTGTCGACAGGACCGAACCGCTTGCGCCGCGCCTGGACGTGGTTGCGGGCACGACGGGCCATCTGGTGCACGGCGTCGACGGATTGGCCCGTGGCCGAGGCGATTTCGGCGTAGTCGAAGCCGAAGACATCGCGCAGTACGAATACTGCCCGCTCCGCGGGAGTGAGCGTTTCCAATACCACCAGCATTCCCATCGACACCGATTCGGTGAGCACGACATCGGCGGAAGCGTCACCGTCGGCGAGCAGCAGCGGCTCGGGCAACCACGGGCCGATGTACTCCTCGCGGCGACTGGCACTGACCCGCAACGCATTGAGGGCCTGCCGGGTGACCAGTTGCGCCAGATACGACTTGGTGTCGCGGACAGTTGCCAGATCCACGCTTCTCCACCGCAGATAACTGTCCTGCAGCACATCGTCGGACTCGGTCGCGGAGCCGAGGATCTCGTACACGATGGTGAACAGCAGTGGTCGCAAATGCAGGAAACGCTCGGTGTGCTCGTCGGTCCCGGTCATGAGTGCGACACCGCCTCCGGCTCGGCTCCTCGAATATCCTTCCGCCTGCCCAGGCCCATGAAGGAGGGGATCGCGCCCGGTTTGCGCGCCTCCTTACGGATGGTTCCCACCGGACCCGCCAGACCCACCTTTTCCTTGATCAACCCCGCCACACGCCCACTGATGTACAGATTCACCGGAGTGTCGTCGCGACGGCTGAACTGCATCGCGCCGGCGCGGCGACCCAATCCCACTGTGCAGGCCACAAAAGCCACATCCAGCACGGCGGGCTCGACGCCCGCGATGCGGGACAGCACATTGTCGGCGGCTTGGGCGCCCAAGGGTTGCGCGGCATAGCAGCTCATCCGCAGCGGGCGACCCGACGGAGCGGCTGCGTCACCGGCGGCGACGATACGGTCGTCATCAATGCTGGTCAACGTCTCGTCGGTGAGCAACCGGCCTAGCGCGTCGGTGCGCAGGCCGCTACGCGAAGCCAGATCGGGCACACCGAATCCCGCGGTCCAGATCGTGACTGCACTGGGCAGCGCACTGCCATCGGACAGCACCACGGCATCACGCCGCACTTCAGCTACCCGTGCGTTCTCGAGCACCTCGACTCCGTTCTCGGCCAGCCACTTCGCGACCGAGCGCCGAGCCGGGTCAGAGAAGCTCGCAGCCAATCTACCTCCGCTCACCAATGTGACGGTGTGGCCCTGCTCGACCAGTTCGGCGGCCGTCTCGATGCCGGTGAGCCCACCGCCGACAACGACGATCGGCGCATCCGCGGGCACTTCGCCGATAGCGTCGCGCAGCCGTTGCGCGTGCTCCAGTTCGGCGATGGGGTATCCATACTCGGCCGCACCGGGAATCGACGCCGGCATCGCCGCGGTACTACCGACCGCGTAGACGAGGTAGTCGTAGTCGAGTTCGCGACCCGAGCCCAACTCCACGGTGCGGGCAGCGGTATCGATACGGACGGCTCGGTCGACAACCAGCCGCACGCCCGGGCCGAGCAGCGTGTCGTAGCCGATACCGGCCTCGTGGGTACCAGCCACGAACTGATGTAGCCGCATCCGCTCGACGAACTCAGGTCGCGGGTTGACCAGCGTGATCTCGACGTCGCGACGCAGCCGCAGCCGATTGGCCGCCACCGCACCGGCATAACCGCCGCCGAGAACGACAACTTTGATGATGGTGTTGAAATCAGTCATGCCCTTCAGACACACGCCACCACCCGAATCCGACATGAAGTGACCCATATCACAGTCGCTGGGCCAGGCCGGGCTCGACCAGCGGGAACAGCAGTGCTGGAAGTTCATCGAGCACTCTCGACGCTTGCGTGGGTGTCGCGGTACTACGAGGAGGCGGCGCCGCAAGTGGAGTCCGGGGGCCGCGGTGAATCCTACGGCTGCCGGAAGACACGTCACCTCGAGATCGAGTCAGGACACCATGCCCGTTCCAGGGCATCGAGATGTATGTTGACCTGGTCTTTTGTTTGAGCCGCCTGGGGGAATCGAACCCCCGACCTTTTCATTACAGGTCGACACGGCTACCACGGACGACCGGTGACTGTCAACGATGCCAGCCTCACCGATGTGACCAGCAGAAACAACTACTGTCAGGGACTGTCGACTACCGAATATGCGTTCGATGCCCGGGACGGGCGTGGAATTAGTTGGGATTAAGTTGGGGGTCGGAGCACACACGACAGCGGCGTGTCGAACGTACGACACGCCGAGCAGTTAGATCCTGTGGCAAATCGGTGGCGATCTTGAGTTGCCGGGGTCGAAGGTTCCGACCCCGGTAACTGGGCCTACTAGCAGTCGTCGTCCTCGTCGTTGCGGTCGGCGGCTGCCTCTGCACGGTCCGCGAAACCGCTCGTGGCGGTCGGGCTGTCCGGATCGCGTTCCGCGGCTTCCGCGATGCGGTCGGCGGCCTCGTGATCCATGGGTGTGCCGTCCTTGCCCATGCTCATGCCTCCCTGATTGCGGCGGCCAGGAACCAACCCAACAGCCGGATGCCCAGTCGCCTGATGGTTTGAGTTGGGTTGCCATCGGCCACGTGGGCATAGCCTCACGTTCCGACTCCCGCGTCGGCAAAGCCTGACGCGAGCCTGAAGCAGTAGCGGCGCGTTGTGCCGAGGCCCGCCCAAGGCTGGGCCATCCCATAGGGGAGGAAGTGCTAACCAACGTCCGGCCGCTACTCGCCTTCGCCAGCTCCCGACCTCTGTTGCGCAACCTGCTGATCGTCCCACAGCGCGTATAGGCAGCACAGGAGAACGACCAGGGAAGTTTGCGACCGCCGCTGTGTGGCCGTACAGCAGCGGTCGCATTGGGTGGCAAGCCCCGGAGGGGCGCGGCAGCACCGACGTTAGTTAGACGCCAACGACGGGCACAGGCCTCGCGTCACCTGTTGAGGTCACGTGCCGCTCAACGAGACGTGCTGAGCCGAAACCCTCGCTGCCTCAAAGACAAACTCGGTGCATCCGCCAAACCCATAGCCTCTGACGCGCGCCACTAGCGGCAGTAGTGGCTTGACAGTCGCCCCCGGCGGCGACAGATCGAGGCGACGCGTTGGAGACGGCGTCACTACGCTGCGCCTCTGAGAGGAGCATGCCTATGTGCCCTACGATGAGGGACGTGGCAGCCAGGAGTTCGAACAAGCGTTCCCATCTTCATGTTGTGGATGGAAGCAGCAGCAAGACCAAACAGGTAACGGTTGCGGAGTTCTTTGCTGGTATCGGTCTTGCGCGTCTTGGTCTGGAGGAAGCTGGTGCCACCGTGGTGTGGGCCAACGACTTCGACGCCGACAAGGTAGACCTCTACAGGTCGCACTTCGAGGACAAAGTAGATCACCTGGTCCATGGAGACATCGGTAAGGTACGAGGCGGCGACGTGCCCGCTGTCGACATTGCGTGGGCGTCCTTCCCGTGCATCGACCTGTCGCTCGCAGGTAACAGAAAAGGATTGCGCGGCACCCACTCATCCACATTCTGGGAGTTCACAAGGATCCTTGGTGAGATGGGGAAACGAAAGCCCCGTGTAGTTGCCGTTGAAAACGTGGTCGGGTTCGCTACTTCCCACGCTGGCGAGGATCTCGCGGAGGCTATTCGCGAGTTGAACCGCCTCGGCTACTCGGTGGATGTCCTCTCCCTCGATGCGCGCCGGTTCGTTGCCCAATCGCGCCCGCGGATGTTTCTCGTAGCCAGCCTCGAAGCACCTGAGGACGTGCATGATCCAAATAGCGAGCTGCGTCCGGATTGGCTGCAAGCCCCATTTGGCGACCCGACTCTTAAGACCCACCGTGCGGCGCTACAAGCCCCCCCGCCGCCGTTGACCGAGGGATTAAGCAAGCTTGTGCAGCGGCAAGGGTGCGACTGGTGGGACGATTTGCGCGTGGACGCATTTATTGAGTCGCTCTCGGATACACAAACTGAGCGGCTTCGCCAGATGCAGTACGCCAAAACCGTGAGTTATCGTACCGCCTACCGTCGCACCCGACAGGGAATCCCGCGATGGGAAATCAGATCTGACGATATTTCGGGATGCCTGCGAACAGCTCGCGGCGGCTCGAGCAAGCAAGCCGTTGTGCGTATGGGCAGGGGGTCCGTGAAGGTTCGGTGGATGACGCCGCGGGAATATGCACGCCTAATGGGAGCCGAAAACTATAAGTTGGACGCAGCTCGAACCAATCAGGCGCTCTTTGGATTCGGCGACGCAGTGTGCGTTCCAGCGGTTGCATGGCTTGCAAAGAACTACTTGATTCCGCTCGCCAAGGGAAGCATGACTTCTCCCGAGCTTTACCTTGCCCTGGAGGGGCTGAGTGTCTAGTCGAAGTAAGGCAAGCGTCACAAAACGTACGAAGCCTATAAAAAAATCTCTTCCCGCAAAGCAAGTCCAAGACTTTAGATCCCTTCTTGAAAAAGCCCTTACATCAACCGACCATTTGGGACGATCACACGGGCAAAGCACCTGGGGCGTGTATGCGTTCTACGACTACGACGGAGAGCCCATCTACGTTGGCCAAACCAAAGAAGCCCTCGGCTACCGTGTTCGTAGACATCTCACAAACCAGCGCACAGATGCCGTGGCGATGAGGATCCTCGACACTTTCGAAGTCGCGGAGATAGAATTGTGGCCATTGTGGGAACTTGCCGACGCACCCACTAGAGCAGATAAGCGAAACCCAGAGAAGACCGCCGCATTCAAAGAAGCGCAAGAATATCTTGATGCCGCCGAGTACACCGCTTACCTCAATGCTATCGAAGCTAGTAAGTTCAAGGCGATTCTCAACGAGAAAATACCACCCATTTCCCCTTCCATAGATTTGCCTAATTCTTACAGATTCTCCCTTATCACCGAGGAAACGCGCGCTGAGCGAGGACATCCTGATGTACGCATTGCTCGACGTGCGGAAACGATAGCGCGATTGGCTGCTGTCGCCCACGAACGCGGTGAGGTCTCGGATGGACTTCGCCGCGTGCTAGTCATTCAAGCAGTTCGCCTTGCCTACCTTTCAGCTGTTCGACTTGCGTACGTGGAGGGCCGTCCGACTCCACGCCCAGAAGCGATATCAATCGAGGGGCTGGTGGGATCGGTTCTGCACGAATCCTCTCCCGAAGACGCAGACGGCGAGGCAGCAGAGCTGGAATTTTGATAATGGACACTTCCGCTTGAAGGTATCCTGACAAGCCTTTTCTAACATTTTGAGGGCAGCGTGCCCGTCGGATGAGCACGTGGGATTGACCCGCGCCACTTGGGGTCGACCACGCCAAAGGCTACAGTTGGGTTGTGGTTGAGAGCTGGGCGAGCAGCGCGGCAGTCCGCGCATCGATGCAGTCGAACCGGTCGCGCGACACGAAGCCTGAGATGTTGGTTCGACGCGCAGTTCACGCCATGGGATTACGTTATCGCGTTGCAGCCCGGCCGCTCCTCGATCAACGCTTCACGGCGGATCTAGTTTTTACTAGGGCTAGGGTGGCAGTGTTCATCGACGGATGTTACTGGCATGGTTGTCCTCTCCATCACCGACTACCGCGACAGAACCAAGATTACTGGCTTAAGAAGATAGAGCGTAACCAGGACCGCGATATGCGTACTGACTCCATGCTCAAGTCAGCCGGCTGGCGGAGTCTTCGATTTTGGGAACACGAGGACCCGTCGCTTGTTGCGGCGACTATTGCCAAAACCATAGGGGAACGTACTTCACGGTGACTCGGCCTCGACGGGGCCGGGAGGGGTTCATGTCCCACCCTGGTTGCGCGCCAGCAGCGCCCCGCCCGCAGCGGAGCGAGGACGGGGTGCCTGGCGCGGCGCGGCGTAGCCGCGCCGTTCTTGATTCTGTAGAGGGAAATTAGGCAAATTCTGTTGGAGGTTTCCTACTTCCCTTCTCTTTTTCTTCTCCCCAGTAGGACGCGCCAACTTCTCTCCCTGCGCTACAACGAATCTCGAAAACATCCCGCACCCACTCACCCGCGAATGCTCCCTTGCACCGTAGGACGAGCGGACGCGAGGGCGCGGCACTGCTGCCGCACAACCCAGCGTGCGACCCGAACCCCACCCCTAACCAGAGCCGACCACGCTCGAGCCGATCGGCTGTGGATGATCATCGGTCGCGAGTTATTCCGCGTGCGCGGTCCTGCCCGTGCCCGGTGCCGCCACGCGCCACGCCCGGCGCGTGACCGGGCGGCTGCCGCACCGCCGCTTGCGGGTGCTGCGCCTGTCCCAACCACAGAAGTCGTTCGACCTCCGACAGACGGCCCTTCTCGTCCAGCTCCTTGAACGCCGCGTTCCGAGCCTCGTCCAGCGCCTTGAACGCCGCCTCCCGTTCCTTCTCGGCTGCCGCCGCGCGCGCCTCGGCCGCTTTGCGCTCCACGCTGGCGGCGTCGGCCGCCTCTCGCGCCGCATGTTCTCCGGTGTCGGAGGTTTCGTGTTCCTGATACTGGCTCGGCACCGGAAACTCCTGCGCCACCCGTTCGGCGGCTTCCCGTTCGATCCGTGCCCGCTCGGGCTCCGGTGTCTGGCGTGCTTGCCTGGCCCGCTCGGCCTCCGCGCGGGCTTGCCGGTCGCGTTCGACTTGCTGCGGCGCATCCGCCCGGCCACGGGCAGCGGCTTCCCGGAACTGCTGCATCTTCCGAAATTTTTCGGCTCGCTCTTGCGCGCACGATCTCGCGGATCTTCGCCAGCCGTTCCCGCGCCCGATCGGCCCGTTGCAGCTCGTACGGCCGGATCAGTTCCAATTGCTTGGATGCCAGCGATCGGCCGAGTTGCATAGCGCGCAGAGCGTCAGCGCGGGAAATGATCACGTGCTGGAATTTGTCACCGAAATCACGTGCCATGTCTCGCAGGTCTTCGCGGACTTTGTCGGGAATCTTCTCACCCGCCACCGTTCCCATCGCGCATGAGTAATCCGGCCGGAATTGAGTCCGTCCCGGTCCTTTCGTAGCTGAGCGCGAGCATCGACCTCGTTGACTCGGCCCGATTTCCGTTCGACACCTTGAACGCCTCGGCCTTGTGTTCGTGCTGAATCCAGAACGCGAGGACCGTGTTTGGTTTCCATCCTGAACTGGTGAACCCAACCTTTTTCTGGCGTTTCCCCTAGTTCGTGTGCCCTGCCGAGTTCGAAATACAGCCCTTTCTCGTAATTGGCCAGTCTTCTACGGACGGCATCGTATTCGTCGGGCACGGCTGCGCCCACCCCGTTTACATTGAGCGAGGCAGAGCGTTATCTGGTAGTCCGAGATTTCCGGACGTCGCGCACAGCCTCAGAGATGTTGTGTTCGATCAATCGAGGACCGTCACTATCGGACAAATATTCCGCTATCGACACCATGCTTCGAGTGCCGTCCCCCTGCACAGCCGGGCCGAAATCGGCGTACAGCGGCGGACCCCACTCGGGGCGATTCGTCCATTGCAATCCGCCACGCCGCACATAACATTCGCCCAGGAATCGGACGAACCCGTCCGCGAGTCCGCGGTTTTCGGGAGCAGTCAATCCGGCCTCGCCGAACAGCTGTTGCGCCGCTTCCATGACCCGGGTCGAAAGCGGCGGCTTCCACCAGGCCGCATCAACCGCGATATCCGGGATTGCGGCGGCGAGGAATGCGCGCACCCCGGATTCCATGCGTTCGGGCGCAACCCAATCGAGGAATGCTTGGGTTTTGTCATCGAATTCCATATCGAAACCGATCTGTTCGTCGTCCACAAGCTGGGCCTTTCCCTCGTACTGACTCTCTGGGGTCGCGGAATCGAGCACTACAGTGTTGCGCCCATGCAAGTCACCGGGCAAACAGCGGACACAGGCGTAAGTGTCGCAGTCGCGGATGCTCGGCCGGAACCGTCATCTCTCGACGTATAGCCGTTCGCATGGCATCCGGGGCAGCCGATCGGTTGCGCCGCTGGCGACGGCTACGGCGTCGGTGCAACGGCGGACACTCTCGTCTTGCAGGAACACCAGGGCCGCAGCCAAGCATGCCGCGTAGTGCAGGGTGTGGCCGCGCATTCGCACGATCAGGTGCACGTCGGGTTGGTGCGGCAGGGGTGATGTCATGCCGTGCGGTTCGGCTGTGTCGGGCTGCATGGGGACCTTCCGTGAAGGGATCACCCTGGTTTGATGTTGCTGCGGCGCCACAAATTCGGGGTTTGGGGGGAAGGCTGGCGGGCCGGTTCGGTTGGGCACACCGATGGAGTTCCGTCCGCGCAGCCTTCCCCTTTTGGGTGCCCCGGCACGTGGCGCGCTTCCCTGTGGTGCATTGGGAGCGTCGCGGACCAACCATCACGCTTGCGAGCGACGGCGCGGCGCCCCACCCCAAGTCGTAGCGCTCGACCGTCCGGGTTCGCGCGCTCGCTCCTGGAAGTCACCACCTCTTCGGTTGAAGCCTTCTTGAAGGATCTAGGTGTACCCGGTCAGGACGTTGGTGACAGCGTGTCGGGTTGATATGGCGAGAACCTCCGGGTGGGGTGTGGCTTGTCGAAGGTCACGCCCACGGACCCGGAGGTTCTCGTGTCTCACGGTAATGCCCGCACCACTGTTCACGGCAAAAGGCTGATCGTGGCGCGCTATCGCGCTGGATGGCCGAGGGCGCATATCGCTGCGGCGATGGGTATATCCCGCACCTGCGTGCACAAATGGATCACCCGGTACGAGA
>NZ_VUOS01000104.1 GCF_009829325.1 Nocardia sp. CY41 | reverse complement strand
TTCGCCGCGCAGGCGAACGCCGACGCCGCGCTCTACGAGCGGGCGGCGGCCGATCGTGACGCGTTCTGGGCCGAACAGGCCGGGCGGCTGCACTGGCACGAACCGTTCACCCAGGTGCTGGACTGGAGTGACGCGCCGGTGGCGAAGTGGTTCGTCGGCGGCAAACTCAACGTCGCCTACAACTGCGTGGACCGCCACGTCCTGGACGGACACGGCGACCAGGTCGCCATCCACTGGGAAGGCGAACCCGGCGACTCCCGCGCCATCACCTACCAACAACTGCTCGACGAGGTCTGCCGCGCCGCCAACACGCTCACCGCACTCGGCCTCGAGACCGGCGACCGCGTGGCGATCTACATGCCGATGGTGCCCGAAGCCATCATCGCCATGCTCGCCTGCGCCCGCCTCGGGCTGACCCACTCCGTCGTGTTCGCCGGATTCTCCCCCACCGCCCTGCGCCAACGCGTCGACGACGCCCGAGCCCGCCTGATCATCACCACCGACGGGCAATGGCGACGCGGCAAACCCGCACCCCTCAAAGAAGCCGTCGACGAGGCCCTCCACACCCACGCCGACACCCCCTCCAGCGTCGAGCACGTGCTGGTCGTGCGCCGCACCGGCATCGAAGTCCCCTGGACCGAAGGCCGCGACCTGTGGTGGCACGACACCATCACCCACGCCTCCCCCACCCACCACGCCGAAGCCTTCGACGCCGAACACCCCCTGTTCATCCTCTACACCTCCGGCACCACCGGAAAACCCAAAGGCATCCTGCACACCACCGGCGGCTACCTCACCCATACCGCCTACACCCACCACACCGTCTTCGACCACAAACCCGGCCACGACATCTACTGGTGCACCGCCGACATCGGCTGGGTCACCGGACACAGCTACATCGTCTACGGCCCCCTGGCCAACCGCACCACCCAAATCGTCTACGAAGGCACCCCCAACTCACCCACCGAACACCGCCACTTCGAAATCATCGACAAATACCGCGTCACCATCTACTACACCGCCCCCACCCTGGTACGCACCTTCATGAAATGGGGCAAACAAATACCCGCCGCCCACGACCTGACCAGCATCCGGCTACTCGGATCGGTCGGCGAACCCATCAACCCCGAAGCCTGGCGCTGGTACCGGGAAGTCCTCGGCGCAAACCACACCCCGATCGTGGACACCTGGTGGCAAACCGAAACCGGCGCCATCATGATCTCCCCCCTGCCCGGCGTCACCACCACCAAACCCGGCGCCGCCATGACCCCGCTACCCGGTATCTCCGCCCAAGTCGTCGACGAAGAAGGCAAACCCGTACAACGCGGCGAAACCGAAGCCAACGGCTACCTCGTCCTCGACCAACCCTGGCCGTCGATGCTGCGCGGCATCTGGGGTGATGAGCAGCGTTTCCGGGAGACCTACTGGGAGCGCTTCGCCGAACAAGGCTGGTACTTCGCCGGCGACGGCGCCAAACTCGACACCGACGGCGACCTATGGATCCTCGGCCGCGTCGACGACGTCATGAACGTCTCCGGCCACCGAATCTCCACCGCCGAAGTCGAATCCGCCCTCGTCGGACACCACACCGTCGCCGAAGCCGCCGTCGTCGGCGCCACCGACCCCACCACCGGCCAAGGCATCGTCGCCTTCGTCATCCTCACCGCCGGAGCACAAGACACGGGCACCGCGCTCATCGACGACCTCAAAGCCGAAGTCGCCCGCGAAATCAGCCCCATCGCCAAACCCCGCGAGATCCACATCGTCCCCGAACTCCCCAAAACCCGCAGCGGCAAAATCATGCGCCGCCTCCTACGCGACGTCGCCGAAGGACGCGAACTCGGCGACACCTCCACCCTCGTCGACCCGA
>NZ_VUOS01000103.1 GCF_009829325.1 Nocardia sp. CY41 | reverse complement strand
CCAAGATCACGGACCTGCGCTCCCAGCGCGGCCACGTGCGCCTGCAGATCAGTGGCGTCGCGAACGTGGAGAGGAGTTGGTGGCGACGCGGGTATTCGCGGACGAGGCCGCGGCCTTGGCCGCCCACCGCTGCAACGGCGACACGCTGGTTTATGCACTGAGATGGCGAGTTCGGCCCCAGACTCACAAGTTTGAGAAAGGGGGAACGATCTGGCCGTCGTTTCGGGCGGTGTACTACGGCAGCGGTAGCGGCGGCGACTGTGGGAAGGCGACCGGCAGGGCGGTCAGCGCTCGATGGAAGGGGCCGGGGCGCCAGGTCAGCGCGTCGGTCGGTACCGCGAGGCGTAGCTCCGGTAGCGCGTCGAGCAGTTGGTCGATGGCGTCCTGGGCGATCATGTATGCCAGCGAGTTCGCGGGACATGCGTGTGGCCCACCACCGCCGAAGGCGAGATGGGCGCGGTTGCCCGCGTAGCGTTCGGCGCGGATCGCGGGGTCGGTGTTGCAGGCGGCGATGCTGATCACGACCGGTTGGTGGGCGGGCAGCCAGACGTCGTCGATCAGGATCGGCTGCTTGGGGAAGCTGAGGCAGAAGTTCGCCATCGGCGGGTCGTTGAACAGCACTTCGTCGAGCGCGTCCCGGGTCGAGAGGCTGCCGCCGAGTACGCTGCCGCCGAACCGCTCGTCGGTGAGGATCAGCAGCAGGGTGTTGACGATCAGATTCAGCTGCGGCTCGATGCCCGCGCCGTAGAGCGTGGCCAGCTGGTGGACCATCTCGGTGTCGTTCAGCCCGGCCGAGTGCCCGAGCATGCCGGTGGTGATGTCGTCACCGGGATCGGTGCGCTTCAGTAGCGTCAGCTCGGCCAGCGAATCGGTCAGCATCGTGTTCCCGCGTTCGGCGTCGGCGCCCTCGAAGATCACGGCCATACCGGCCAGGGCGCGCTGCGCGATCTCGGCAGGGCAACCCAACATGGCGTTCAGCGCCGCGAAGGCGAGCGGAAAAGCATACTGGCGCAGTATATCCGCGGATCCGTCCGCGCAGAACGCGTTGATCAGCGGTGTCGCCAGCTGCGCGATGGTGTCGTGCAGACGGTAGAGGTCGACCTTCGCCAGACCGGCGATGTTGGCTTGCCGGTAGCGGGCATGCTCGGCTCCGGCGTTGCGCATCGCGTTCGGCCGCCACTGCATCATCGGCAGCACCGGGCAGTCGGCGGGAATGTCCTGCTGCCATGTGCGGGGGTCGGCCGGGAAGTGGTCCGGATCGTTCAGGATCCGCACGGCGGTGTGATATCCGAGCACCAGGGTGGCGGGAACTCCCGGCGCCAGTTCCACCGGCGCCAGCGATCCGTACCGCTCGCGCATCTCCCGGTAGGCGCTGTGCGGATCCGCGGCGAACTCGTTGGAGAACAAGGGAATTCGCGGGCCGTCGGTGTCGATCGGCGAACCGTGGGGTGCGCGGCTGTGCGCGGAGGGCGGGGGCATCGTCATCGAGGAGGCTCCAGGCGATCGGGCAACAAGATCCGTGAGCCTAGGCCGCCCGCAGGCCGCCCGCACCGGAAACGACTCAGGAACTCCTCGACTACTCGGTTGGCCTCGACGGGGTGATCGGCCGGTTTCGGCAGCGGCAGGTGCTGCTCGCGGCGGCGCGGGAACGTGGTGCGGGCCGCGAACACCAGATTGTGGGACACGCTGGCCGACTCGCTGACCACACCGCAGGCGCGGCTGCTGCTGGACTTCGTCCGATCAGCAGGTGAGGACCAGAGGGCGATCGGCCCGGTAGGTGCGCACGGCACTGCGCGTACTGGACGCACGTAGCTCCTGCTCGTTCCCGCGTTCCGCACGGGCACACCATCAGGCCGACCACCGAAAGGCCATTCTATGAATATCTGCCCAATGATAAGAAAACCTTATTTCAAG
>NZ_VUOS01000102.1 GCF_009829325.1 Nocardia sp. CY41 | reverse complement strand
ACACCACTACCGCCGCCTGGCCACCCGCTGGGAACGACGCACCGACATCCACCAAGGATTCCTCGACCTCGCCGCCGCCCTCATCTGCTGGCGAAGACTCCGCAACCGAACCTGATAGGAGCTCTTAGGCCGGTGAACAGCACCCTGTAGTTGGCCGCGGACTGGTTCGCTGGACGTTCGACCACACCGTTGAGGTCCCAGATGCCGGTGTCACCAAACCGCGGCGGTGTGGCATCGGGCGGCAGCGGGTGTGGCTGGATGACGGCTTCGTCGTCACCGAAACGCGCCGAAGCTCCCGGGGGGCGCAGCGGGTGCCTGCTCACCGGTCGAACTCCGTGTGCGCGGCCGGGGGAAGGTGCAGTCCGGCTTCGCCGAGCTCGATCTGCCGACGGGCCCACGTGACTCGGTGTCGCTGCGTTCGGCCAAGACAGCCTCCAGGTTCGCGGCGCTTTGCCCCCACAGCGTCTGGAAGTGGTTGGGGGTAGGGAGGTCGCGCAGCCGCTGCAAGTGATCCGACAGCAGCAACAGCTCTGCGGCAGATTCGACGGCAGGATCAGCGCGTGTCGGCATTCCAGGCAGCGCAGCGGCGCCACCGGACATACGTGTCCAGACGGCCGAACGGTGAGTCGAACGGATCCCGGCTGTGGATGAGATCCGGCCTGTCCGCGCTCGCCAGGTTGGACGGTGCTGACTGAGATTCGGGATGCGGTCGCGAAGACGCGCGCGGCGTCATGTGCACGTTCATCCGCGATAGAAGCCACCGTACCTGCTGGTCATCTGGCGTGACCGCCAAGCCAGCATCATCAGATCGTGCTCCTGGCCGCCATTCGCGAGCCAGTTGTCTGACCTCGTGAGAAGGTGGTGCGATATTGGGATTGAACCTGTGCCGCCGTCCGGGGAATCAAGATCAAAGCAGCGCCTGTCTCGGCACCAATGTATTTTGCTTCTATGGTGACGGCTGACCGGTGTTTTGCGAGTCAGGACACCGTTCGGAGCATTGATCTCATATTCCATTGGTCGCGGGTTCGAGCCCGCCCGCCCCACAAATGCCCTCTGAGCAGGAAGTTTTTGCTTCTGGAAAGGCTTCGATCTAGAGCAGAGCTCGTCCACGAATAGATTATTGGGGTTGCATCGGGCGATGGGGTCGGCTTCGCTGGACGACATCCGTAAATTGCGAGACGCCTTCGCGACCGAGCTACGGAGGAACAACCGCGCCAAGAAGACGATCGACGTCTACCTGGTTCACCTCGGCTACTTCGCTGATTACCTGGTCGCCGAGGGTCTCCCGACAGATGCGTCCGAGATCAATGGGGTCATCGTCGGCGGCGAGTCCGGACCGGCCGCCCGGGCGATGGACCCGGATTGGGTGCGGGATCTGTGCGACTAGTGCGTCGAGGCTGAGGTGCCGTTCTTCTTCAAACTTCTCTGCACCATGACTGGCACAAGTCATGACGAGGTGCTGGGTTTGTCAGGCGCTGCGCAGTCGAATTCTTCGGGTTGCGTCGAGATGTCGGTCGACGGTGAACTGGGCGGTGGTGCCCACGACGGGGGGCGTGCCCGACCAGAACAGGCCGGACCGGAGGCCGTCGAATGCGACGAAGTATTCGCGGGTGCTGGGGAAGACGTCGGTGATCTCGGCGGTGACTGCGGAGCCGACGGGGTGGCGGTTCTTGGCGGCGCACCATTCGGACTCGCTCATGATGGGACCCTCCGACTCCACGCCAGTAGGCCCGCCAGGCGGGCCTACTGGCATGTCTGGGAGTCGATTTCTGCCGGGACAGTGACGGGACAATGCCGGGAGGGTGCCGGGATTTCCAAGTCCCGGCATGCCCACAGGGGAATGTCCGGTAGGGGAGGGGGACCACAAGGAAGGGAAACCACAAAGAAGGGCGTTGGCCGGGCGGTTGCGTCAGGTGCGGAAGTTGCGTCTGGAGCTGCGCCGCCTAGCTGTGCTACTGACGATGACCGATGACAGTGTGGGCTCGGGTTTTCTGTAGCAGCCTCTCATAGGGTGTCTGTCCTGCGAGGCCGCCGTGGGGACGGTGATAGTTGTAGTAGTCCTCCCACTCCTTCAGTTTGTCGTTGAACAGCCCGGCGTCATCGATGACGACGCCGTCGAGGAGGCGGTAGAACTCCTCGGCGTCGATGCGGTGGGAGCGCTCGACCTTGCCGTTGAGCCGGGG
>NZ_VUOS01000101.1 GCF_009829325.1 Nocardia sp. CY41 | reverse complement strand
CTGCAGGCGGCCTCCGCCGCGGGCAACCCGGAGATTCGTCCGGCGCACTTGCTGGTGGCGTTGCTGGACCAGACCGACGGCATCGCCGCGCCCTTGCTGAAGGCCGTCGGAACGGATCCGGCGACCGTGCGAGGCGAGGCACAGGACATCGTGGACCGGCTGCCAAGGGCGACCGGCGCCACCACCACACCGAACCTGGGCCGCGAGGCGCTCGCCGCGATCACCGCGGCGCAGCGCCTGGCCACCGAGCTCGGTGACGAGTACGTCTCCACCGAGCACGTGATGGTCGGTCTCGCCGAGGGCGACTCCGACGTGACGATGCTGCTGCGCAAGTACGGCGCCACCGCCGACGCGCTGCGCTCGGCGTTCACCGCGGTACGCGGCAGCGCTCGCGTGACCAGCCCCGATCCGGAGGGCAGCTACCAGGCGCTGGAGAAGTACTCCACCGACCTGACGGCCGCCGCCCGCGCGGGCAAGCTCGATCCGGTGATCGGCCGGGACACCGAGATCCGCCGGGTGGTGCAAGTGCTGAGTCGGCGCACCAAGAACAACCCGGTGCTGATCGGCGAGCCGGGCGTCGGCAAGACGGCGATCGTCGAGGGCCTGGCCCAGCGCATCGTGGCGGGCGACGTCCCGGAGTCGCTGCGCGGCAAGTCCGTCGTCGCGCTCGATCTCGGCGCGATGGTCGCGGGCGCGAAGTATCGCGGCGAGTTCGAGGAGCGGCTCAAGGCCGTGCTCGAGGACATCAAGAACAGCGCGGGTCAGATCATCACGTTCATCGATGAGCTGCACACGATCGTCGGCGCGGGCGCCACCGGTGAATCGGCGATGGACGCGGGCAACATGATCAAGCCGATGCTGGCCCGCGGCGAGCTGCGCCTGGTCGGCGCGACCACGTTGGAGGAGTACCGCCAGCACATCGAGAAGGACGCCGCCTTGGAACGGCGCTTCCAGCAGGTGCTGGTCGGCGAGCCGTCGGTGGAGGACACCATCGGCATCCTGCGTGGCATCAAAGAGCGCTACGAGGTGCACCACGGCGTGCGCATCACCGACTCCGCGCTGGTCGCCGCGGCCACGCTGTCGGACCGCTACATCACTTCCCGGTTCCTGCCGGACAAGGCGATCGACCTGGTCGACGAGTCGGCCTCGCGGTTGCGCATGGAGATCGACTCCCGTCCGGTGGAGATCGACGAGGTGGAGCGCGCGGTGCGCAGGCTGGAGATCGAGGAGGTCGCCCTCGCCAAGGAGACCGACGAGGCCTCCAAGCAGCGGCTGGAGAAACTGCGCTCCGAACTCGCCGACGACCGCGAGAAACTCAACCAGCTGACCACCCGTTGGCAGAACGAGAAGAACGCGATCGATCAGGTGCGCACGCTCAAAGAGCAGCTGGAAGCGCTGCGCGGCGAGTCCGAGCGCGCCGAGCGCGACGGTGACCTCGGCAAGGCGGCCGAACTGCGCTACGGCCGGATCCCGGCGCTGGAGAAGCAGCTCGCCGAGGCCGAAAAAGTCTCCGCCACAGCGGGAGACGGCGAGGTGATGCTCAAAGAGGAGGTGGGCCCGGACGACATCGCCGAGGTGGTGTCCTCCTGGACCGGTATTCCGGTGGGCCGGATGCTGGAAGGGGAGACGCAGAAGCTGCTGCGCATGGAAGACGAGCTGGGCCGCCGTGTGGTCGGCCAGACCGAGGCCGTGCAGGCGGTGTCCGACGCGGTGCGCCGGGCGCGCGCGGGTGTCGCCGACCCGAATCGCCCGACCGGCTCGTTCATGTTCATCGGCCCCACCGGCGTCGGCAAGACCGAGCTGGCGAAGGCGTTGGCGGACTTCCTGTTCGACGACGAGCGCGCCATGGTCCGCATCGACATGAGCGAGTACAGCGAGAAGCACTCGGTCGCCCGGCTGGTCGGCGCCCCGCCCGGCTACGTCGGTTACGACCAGGGCGGTCAGCTCACCGAGGCGGTGCGGCGCAGGCCCTACACGGTGGTGCTGTTCGACGAGATCGAGAAGGCGCACCCGGACGTGTTCGACATCCTGCTGCAAGTGCTCGACGAGGGCAGGCTCACCGACGGCCAGGGCCGCACGGTGGACTTCCGCAACACCATCCTCATCCTGACCTCCAACCTGGGCGCGGGCGGTGATCGCGAGTTCGTCATGAACGCCGTGCGTTCGGCCTTCAAGCCGGAGTTCCTCAACCGCCTCGACGACGTGGTCATGTTCCACGCGCTCGACGAGGAGCAGCTCGAGCACATCGTCGACATCCAGCTCGAGCAGCTGCAGAAGCGGCTGGCGCAGCGCAGGCTGAAGCTGGAGGTCAGCGATTCGGCCCGGTTCTGGCTGGCCGTGCGCGGCTACGACCCCGCCTACGGCGCGCGCCCGTTGCGCAGGCTGATCCAGCAGGCCATCGGCGATTCCCTCGCCAAGGAACTGCTCGCGGGCGAGATCACCGACGGCGACAACGTCAAAGTGAGTGTCAGCCCCGACG
>NZ_VUOS01000100.1 GCF_009829325.1 Nocardia sp. CY41 | reverse complement strand
CCACCCGCGCCGAGGAACAGGCCGGTGCCGATCGCCCCACCGATCGCGATCATCTGCAGCTGACGCGGGCGCAGCGACTTGTGGTAGCCCGAGTCCTCGTCTTCGAGCGCGGCAGCCTGCGCGGGCGAATCCGCTGGTGGTCGAACTGTGGTCATGGCGATGGCCTTTCAGGTAACGGGGCTCAACGTGCGGTCACATCGCGGCTCATCGAGCGATGATGCAACGGTCGTTTGATGTGGGAATCTTCTGCGTAGAAGCAGATGCCGATCGGCGTGCAGGATTGTTTTGTTGCAGGAGATGGGAGCAGGGTATGTTAAGTGCTATCTGGAACTGCTGAAGAACGTCATACTGGTGAGGTCGTCCCGCCCGTGTGGACACCTGCCCAGAATGCCCACCCCTGATCCCGTACTGCGGCTGCTGGCGACGTAGCCTACTATTTTCCTGGGTTGCACTGTTTGGCCAATGTGCACATCGAAATATCGGAAAATGAATATTTGGCTGGGACTTTTACGAAGTATTGGATGCCGTGTCAGAAAAATGATTGGCAGCTTCCGGTCGAACTGCGGGTGATCAAGTCGGTTCAACGACTGAGACGGGCTGCGCTGGCATACGCAGGAAAGATTTGTCCGGGGTGACTCCGCAGTGCCCGACAGATCGCTGGGCGCACCGGAGCGTCATGCAATTTTCACAAGTATGACTTAGTAATGATGGTTCGTAGAATTTAGATTGACCGTAGAACGAGTGGTTTCGCCTTGATTGATCCATTTGTCGCCTCGCCTTATCGGGCTACTAACGCTAGTGTTCCCTAGTGTTCCCTACCGCCGTCGAAGAAGTGTGATGTGTAATCACCGTTGGACTCGCTGCATCCAATTTATTTATATACCTCCGCCGTCGAACTCGCCGACGCGCCCGTGCAGTGTGGATAATGAAAAGTCACCCGGTGCCCATTCGTAAAAATCAGGGGGGTCGAAATTGACAATCCGGGCTTTCCGTCCGCATCTATCGTGTGCCCTGGTAGAACCATCTTCTTATCCAAGGAGCAGGGCGTCGTGATGAGCTCCTCGCCCCTGGCCTTCGATCTTGGGCGTGCTCTACGCCTCGATTCTGCGACTATTCGCTTAGTCATTCCTGTTCCCTTGGATGGCTGATAGTCACTCTTGAAGGGGTGCGCCGCCACGGCGCGCCGCAGCGGACAGCATTGCACACAACCGCAATAATGCACAAGTAGTGTTGTAGTGCAGATGCAGTGTAGAGCTGGCTGTGATGTGTGACCGCAATGAGTTGCGAGGGACCTCCGCTGCATCGGCCCTGATGATTGGGCGGCACTGCAGCTGCGGAGAAGTGCTCGCGAGCGGACATGTGCCGGCTTGATCGCCAGTCGGATCGACTCGTCGGCGCGAATGCGCGACACCATTTGCGCGGCATGTATGCCGAAGCGGTCGAGCGGCCCGGTAGCTATGGGGCACCGGTAAGTTCAGGTGTCAGGTTCTCGGCATGCGTCGACGTGGGAGCGGCTGGACGAATGAAGAGGTTGACATCCACGATGTAGTAGTGCACTATTACTGCACTTATCTTGTATGCGATCGGTCGGGCCCAACAGCTTCGTGTTTTCTGTGATGGGCGGACTGAACGTCGCGGCTAGTGAGTTGGCCGTTTGAATTGAATGCCAACGTCGAAATAAATGCACGAAGGAAAGGGATTGGGTGTGAAAGCGCTCGGAGTTCGGCTAGTCAGTGTAGTGGCCGCCGCTGCGGTGATGCCTGCAGTTATCACGGTAGTCGCACATGCCGAAGACGGAACGCTCTATTTCTCGCTCGGCAACGCCCAGTGCTCGATTGCCTCCGACGGCACAGTTGGTTGTGATTACCGGCAAGGCGTGCGCATGACTTATCGTGTCGGCGAAACATACGTGACATTGCCGTTTCCAGTTCGTGCAGTCGTCATCGACCAGCCGTGGCTGCCTGCGCATCCAGAGTTCACTGCGGGTGATTCGCATTCCCTGCCGGGAGGAAATCCGAACTTCTCCGACGTCGCGACTGGAACAGGTCCGTGGGGTCCTTTTGTGAACTACGGCGGCGCGCATTGCGAGGTCGGATTTCGGGGCAGTTTCGCTTGTCAATCGAAGGGGCATGCTTTTTCCGAGTGGAGTGGAGAAATCTCTGCGTAGACTAAACCGAACAGTGCGTGATCCGCTGTCTCGTTGTGAAGAATCGAGTGGCTGCCTGAACCCTCCGCTAGGCCATGGCTAGGATGGTGCTATAGGCAATTAATTTGGAGCCGTGGCTACCGCCACATGCGCGCACGCCGTCGAGTGTCACTTCGCCGGATCGGCGCGGTAATATCGTCTTTACAACGACTTCTGCGCCTGTTGTGGCCATGCAGTCGTTTCAGTTTGAATCCGCTGCGAACTCATCAATTATGGACGACGCGCGTGAAAATATCTTATGTGGATTGCTCGCGCCTTCGGGCTGTGGGCTACTTTAGACGCTGTCGCATCGGCCATGGTTTCGGTGCAGGCGGAAGCGGCGCCTGCGGAGTCTTCGATCGTCTCCGTGCAGGAGCACGATGCGCGGAGCCTGACTTTGACGGTCCATTCCGCCGCCATGGATCTCGATA
>NZ_VUOS01000099.1 GCF_009829325.1 Nocardia sp. CY41 | reverse complement strand
ACACCACTACCGCCGCCTGGCCACCCGCTGGGAACGACGCACCGACATCCACCAAGGATTCCTCGACCTCGCCGCCGCCCTCATCTGCTGGCGAAGACTCCGCAACCGAACCTGATAGGCGCTCTTAAAGTACACACATATGATTACTTGAAGATGCCTGTTCGCGGTGGCGTCCGAGGATGAGGTCCCGGTAATAATAATCGCGCGTCCTACTTTGCCCCTGGGTCAGCTTCGGGAGTTCTGGGCCGACACCCATGTCTTTGCGGCGTTCTACTCGGATCGACTGCAGAAACTTCTCGGCACTCACCTGCCGCGAGGGGCAGCTGGTGGTTGCGCCCGGCTCGCCGCGGGTTTTGCGAATAGATGGGTCAGGCGTCGCGGGTTGCGGTGCATCGAGCCATCCGCAGATACCTCCGTTAGCGTCGGCTCATTGCGTCAACGGCACGTGGGGTGGTCGGGCGATGTCGGGCAGGCACGGATGGTCAAGTCCCAGGCGTCGCCGATGTTGATCTTGGTCGGGCATCCATTGCCCCCTTACCACCATGTCAGCAGGCCGATCCTCGTAGGGGACCCAGCTGTGTTGTGCCCCGTCCCACTCCCATGAGGCGATGGTCAACAGCGGTTCGGTGGGCGTCCCGCAGGCCGGGCACGGCTCAGGGTAGGCATCGGAGCGCGACCATCCGATCCAGCCACCGACCTTCCACCCGGGCGCGACAGACAGATCCGACCGGTAGGGACTCTCGACCTCACCGAGGTCCTCCACATCGATGCCGAGGTATCCGGCCTCCCACTGCTTCAGCTGTTCTTGCAGATCTTCGTCGAGTTCCGTGATCTTCGGGTACTCGATCACCTGCTCCGGCGCGATCGTGCACGGTTCGGGGACGAACTGCCCGCCGAGACCGTCTTGAACCACCGCAGGCTCGGGGGGATTTTTCAAAATATCGGTGACCGAGGCCGCGGATCGCCAATGCAAGACGGTCCTGGCTTTTTCGGGGGGCGTGTACGTCGAAGCCTATTCCTGCCGAATGCAGCGATTCGGCGGACTCACGTGCGGTCGGGCCTGCGGCGGGGGAACACGACATCTGGATCAGTTCGGGCCGGCGTCGATATCCTGCTCAATCCGGGCAGTCCTGCCCAGTTGCGGTTACTGACCCGCCGTCTGGGTCAGTGTGTGGGAACAGACCGCGGCGATGGCCCGCCTGCGGGAGCAGGGCCGCGCCGAGGTCGACGAGAACGCGCTGTTCGCGGTGGTCGAGCAGATGCGCCACATCACCGACACCGCCAGCGTGCGCCCACCCAGGCCGTCGTGCGGTTCGCCGTGGTAGCAGGCCACCGCCAGCGCCATCCACCGCTGCAACTCGGTCAGGGTGAGCACGGCTTTCGCGTCGCTGTCATAGTCGCCGCGCTCGCGCGGACCGGAGAACGTGGTGCCCGGCAGCTCGTGGGTCAACTTCGTCATGGTGCCGACCAGGCGTTCGACGATGCCGCCGTAGTGCGGGGCACCCAGCGGCCGGTAGTCCACGGTGATGCCGTGCTGATCACAGCCACGGCGCAAGGCCTCGCTCTTGAACTCCGTCGCGTTGTCGACATACAACCGGGCCGGTTTGCCGCTCATCGGCCACACCGCCTCCACCCCCAGCCGCTCCAGCCAAGCCCGCTTGTCGACCGCCATCTGCGCCAAACACAGGCCCACCGACGTCGCCGACGGCGCTTCGAGAGTGATCACCAGCCCCGTAACGCATTTCGATGCCTCATCGATCGCCGCGGTCACATACGGTCGGCCGATCGGCAACCGGTGCAGCTCGTCGACCACGATCACATCCGCCGGGGTGTGATCGATCTGCACCCGGTTCAGCGGCCCTTCCACCAACGGCGCAAAACCTCCCGCCGACCGCCGTGAACGGGCCGCGTCCACACCTTCCCGCGCAAAGACCACCTTCGCCTGGTCCAGCCGGCCGATCCGCCGCACCACCGCCGACCGCGACGGCGGTGCCAGTCCCTTGGCCCGGCACTCGTGGGTGATCTCCCGGCAGATGACCGCCACCGAACGCCGCTGCCGCGTCAGATACCTACCGCAGCACCCTCCGGACGATCGCCTCCACCTCATCGGGCAGTCGCTCACCACCGCGCCCGCCGCTCGAGGTGCCCGGCAGCAGATCCGAGGCCAGGCCCTCCCCGGCTCGCCACCGTTTCACCAGCGCATACACCTGCCGACGTTTCAAGCCCAGCTCTGCTCCGGCTTCGTCGGCGGCAGCAACGCTCACCCGATCGTTGTGCGCGAGGCGGCCGATCACCTCCGCACGGTGCACCGCCGACTGCCAGTGCGACTCATCCGCGGTGACCACACCGCGGTCCACGGCCTTGGCCGTATCGTCGGACATACCGAAGCTCTCTGGCACACGACTTCGAACGAAAAGCACGGTAGTGCAGCCGAGTTCGCGACACGCCGATGTTCGAAGTCCACCGCAAACAGAGCCGAACCCAGGACAATGGCGCACGTCAGAACCTGCGCTCGGAGGGGCGGAATGTCTCGCTCAATCTGTGGTAAGCCTCGCGCACGCCACCCGGAACTTCCTGCGTGACGATATGCCCCTCGCCGGGATAGTCGTCCAGACGCTTGATC
>NZ_VUOS01000098.1 GCF_009829325.1 Nocardia sp. CY41 | reverse complement strand
GGCAACGCGACCTCCAGCGACACCGCCGCCGCGATCAACCGGTTGACCAAGCAGTACCTGTACAACATCGCGGGCAAGAACTACAAACCACCCACCGGATCCACCGGTAGCACCGGCAGCGCCGACAACATTCCCGGTGGCTCCAAGGCCAATCCAGCGGACGTCTATCGCTACCTCATCTCGAAACACGGACTCACGCCTGCGCAGGCCGCGGGGATCGTGGGCAACATTCAGGTCGAGTCGGGTTTCAAGACCAGGGCGTACAACTCGGGCGAGGGCGCTATCGGTCTTTGCCAATGGCGGGGTAGACGACGGCAGGCCCTGGAGCGATTCGCGGCAGCTCGCGGAAGGCCGGTCACCGACTGGAAGGTCCAAGTCGATTTCATGATGGCCGAATTGCGCAGCAACGAATCCACCGCGTACGGATATCTCCGGGCCGCGCAGACGCCCGCCTACGCGGCGGCGGTCTTCGATCAGTATTACGAAAGAAGCTCCGGTGAGGCGAGAGGGCAGCGCATCGCCTATGCCAACAGTATCGCCTCGGCGATGCGCAACGTCGCTGTTTGACCTCGCCCTGCCTTCGTCGGCCGCTCACTGTCCACCGACGCGCCGCGCGCTTGTCCCGCAGCCGCGTGCCGGGACATGTGCACCGGTATTCCCGTAAGCGGGAACAGTATGGGCATGCTCGGGAGATACCTGCATTAGGCTGCGGATACGCTTCGGAACGAGCGCCGGGGAAGAGGCATTCCGAGTCGGGTGAGCCGGGCAAGGCGGCATGAGTTCACCGCATCGGCGCGGCTTGCCACATCGCTGCCGCGTCGGCTGTGAATTCTTCCGGTTCCAGCGCACAGCGATCATGTCCAGCAATCGGCAGCGCGCATACCGGGGCATCCGGCGGAAGGTGAATCATGGCTGCCTCTGTGGTCACCGTGCGTAGTGTTCGCGCGCAGCGGGGGGACTGATGGCTCCGACGGATAGCCCTGGGTCCGAGCGGGATCCCGATGGTCCCGGCGATCCTCGCGACGTACGTGCGAGCGCCACCACCACCACCGCACCGCACCGCCAGGCCAAGTCCGCGCCGCGCGGCGCTCCCACCCCGATCCCGCGGCCGCAGGCGGGTGCGCCGGCCGCGGCGGCGCCGGTCGGCGCGACGGCTCAGGGGCGCACCCAGAACGCACCGTCGGCATCCGAGACGACCTCCCCGGCTGCGGGTTCCCCCTCCGTTCCGCGCTCGGACACGCTGGGCATGGCGGGCTCGTCCGCGCCCATGGCGGCCGCGGCGATGGGCGCGTTGGCGGCCATCGCCGCCCAATACGGTGACGGTCCGCCGACTGCCGTGACGGGACAGCCGTACGCGCCACCCGATCTCGACGCGGCGCGACCGAGCGGACCCGTCGTGTGGGACGGTGCGCTCGGTTCGCGGTACGCCGACAGCAATCTGAATCGAGCACGCCACGGCGATGCGACCCAGTCGATGAACGCCGAGCTGGAACGCATCCTCGGTGGCGCGGTCGACAACAGTACGCAGGGACGTGCCGCGATCGGCGCGATCATCGCCGAGGTGAACACCGCCCTGACCGCGCTCGGCAAGGTCCAGGACGCCAACGCGAGCAGGCAGTTGGTGATCTCCACTCTAGACAACGCCTTGCAACGGGCGGGAACCGTGCTCGGCCAAGGGCAGGCCGCCGCGGTGCTCACCGCCGATCGGGTGGCTGCCCTTGCCGACCGCTATCTGCGCGAGTCACGTCCTGTCCAGCCGCGGCGGCCTCGCCGCACGTCGCACTCCGGCATGCACGGGCCCAGCGGCGGTCCGCCACGCACGCGGCCGTCGGGCCAGCAGGGGCAGTGGATCAACGAAGCCTTGCAGGTGTTGCGCCGGCACGGCTACGACACCCGCCAGATCGATCCGGCCGACATCGCGGCGATCATCCAGCACGAGTCCGGTGGCAACCCGAACGCGATCAATCTCTGGGACAGCAACGCCGCGGCCGGAATTCCGTCGAAAGGCCTGATGCAGACCATCGATCCGACGTTCAACGCGTATTCCGTCCCGGGACATCGCGATATCTGGAATCCGGTGGACAATATCGTCGCGGGCGTTCGGTATGCCATCGAGCGCTACGGCTCGGTCAGCAACGTGCCGGGCATCGTGCAGATGCGCGGCGGCGGCTCGTACGTGGGGTACTGACGCCGCAGCCGGTCAGGTCCAGCGCGCGGCCGCGTAGCTGCTGGGCAGTTTCCGGTACTGGACGTGGCCACCGGTGCGGGGAGCTTCGACGCACATGCCATTGCCTATGTACATGATGACGTGGCCCGGGTTGTTGTTCGGTCCCCTGAACGGGTAGGGAAAAATGAGATCACCGGGCTTGATGTCTCGGGGATTCACCTTGGGCAGGGTGCGGTATTGGTCGGCCGCGACTCGGGGAATCCGCACCCCGGCGGCTGCCGCCGCGTATTGCATCAGGCCCGAGCAGTCGAAAGCGTTCGGCCCTTCCGCACCGAAGACGTAAGGGTCGCCGAGTTGGGCGAGTGCCACCTGGATGGCTTTGGCGGCGGCTCCGGTCGCGCCGTTGGCGCCGGTGGATCCGGTGGGTGGTTTGTAGTTCTTGCCCGCGATGTTGTACAGGTACTGCTTGGTCAACCGGTTGATCGCGGCGGCGGTGTCGCTGGAGGTCGCGTTGCC
>NZ_VUOS01000097.1 GCF_009829325.1 Nocardia sp. CY41 | reverse complement strand
ACACCAGTACCGCCGCCTGGCCACCCGCTGGGAACGACGCACCGACATCCACCAAGGATTCCTCGACCTCGCCGCCGCCCTCATCTGCTGGCGAAGACTCCGCAACCGAACCTGATAGGAGCTCTTACTTCGTCATTCGCGTACCCCCAGTTGATGGAATCTTCGGTTCTTCATCTGGTTGGCCGCCGAAGCACCCCGATCGGTTCCATCGTTCAGCGAACTTTTTCTCCGCCCTCCGCCCTCCGCCATCGCCCGAACCAGCACATCGGGATACCACCGCAGATGCACCCCCGGAGAGGGTTACGTTGCTTTCTTTCGGCCTCGGATGGACACCAAACCGCCCGCGTTTCCGCAGGTCAATCGCTTGGGCGTGTATCTGGGGTACACCCCGGCACCACAGCCCTGACCGAACTGAAAAGCGTCAAAATAGAGTCCACCTCTGCATCTCTTGACACTGGTCCGCTTGATTCTTAGACTTCAAATTCCGGTCACACTTGTCATACTCGCGGAGTGCGGCATTGCTATCGAAAACGCGTGATGCACATCCATTGACGGCTCGAACCGGTATAAGCCTGCAGTGGTCGGCAGCCGCGCTGAACCCGCCGTCAGAGGCGCAGCACGCCAGATAGATCCGGACACCGGCGCGGAGCGTTCAACTTACTGGAGGCCGGGCCCGCAGAAGGCCAGTCGGCCATGGCCTTACCGCTGTTTTTCACAGGCGTGCTTGTCACGGGCCGCTTTGGCGGCGGCGGTCGCGGCGAGCTCCTCGTCAATCCGTTCGTTGGACTGGCGCGCCCGGAACGTGTCGCCGCCCAGGACGTCATGCGCGCGGGCGTCCTGGCGGGTGGTCGGCGTGACCGATGAGGGCGGCTACGGCCGGTCGGGGTTTGTAAGGTCTACTGGACAGACCCCCCCATTCGGGGGTTCTCGTGGATTGTGACCAGGCGGAGCAGTCGCGACTGGTAGGTGAACTGCAGGAACAATTCTCGCCCGTCGCATGGTTCTCGGAACGAGATCGTTCCTTCGGGCGGAATGTGCGGATTGATACTCGCTGTATCCCAGGAGAATGTGAATGCGCCCGCCATGTCCGCCGCAGTGAGTCGGATATCGTCTTGGAGTGTCATGGCCACCAGCCTGGTCGGATTCTGGGATAAGACCCTGGGGATACGGAGCGACACCGTCTCGAACGGACCGTTCACCGGGAACCCTTTGAATTCACGCATGTAAGGGTTTACGCAGTCGATCTCATGGAGCGCGGCCGAGCATGCGGCAGAGACCGTTTCAGGCGTCAATTCACCGGGCGCGGACATGATCGCATCCACTATGGCGCGCACCCGGGAAACGTGCGACGCTGCTGTCACCCTGACACCTGCCCCGGGCCACCTTCTCTCATTCGAAGGTATTCATGCACGACGAACTGTCTTCGATAAAAGTCGCCATAATAATCCTCGTATTTTTGGCCCGTTGTGCTCGCTTTTTCGCTCGCGATCAGTCTCGCCATCTGATTTATGGCGTCTTCCTTGGAAAGTTCACCACGCCTGTGCCTATCATAGATGTCCGTGTGGGTGCGGGCGTTTGCGCTGTAGAGATGGATGAGTGGTCCACCATTGCGGCGGATCTCATCTAGCCCCTCAAGCGCAATGAAGTTGGCATGAGCTTCGTCGCGCAACCGGAGCGCTACTGCCGCCTCGACCCAATCATCACGTTTCTCTCCTCGATAGGGGATTGGTCGCGACAACTGAGCCGCTGCCGGGTTGTCCGGGTGGGCGTGTCCCAGTTCATGAAGAAGACTTGCGACTGTAAGGCGCGGCCAGTCCAGCGCAATGGTGATCGTTTTCTCTTCCCTATACATGTAACTTCCCCCGCTAAAGGAGCCGCGGCGGATCGTATAACCCGCTCGGTAGATGTCATCGAGCCTCTGCGCAGTCTTCGGTGACAAAGCGACCAGGGCGTCGACCTTTGCACCCAGCCCCGTGACGACCGGGGGTGTGCGCACCGGACTCGGTGTGCGGTCCGTTGCCTGCCGATCGCCGTCCATGGCGTGTTTCAGCTGTTCGGCAGCCGACGCGTCGCCCTCACTCGTCCCACGGCTGACAGCCCGAAGGCCGTCCGCGCCGATCGGGCCGCTGTAGATCTGGGAAACGTGCTTACCCCCGCGCGGTATGATGCGGCTGCGCAACCTCTCGGCCATGTCCCTGAAGGGCTGTGCCAGCCTGTTCCCCAACATCAGCCCCTCACGCCCTTGCTACCTACCTCCCGCACGGCTGGTCCCATCACCGCTTCCCTGGTCGGGGACAGCCCGCCTTTTACTTCTTGAATGGTGTACTTTTCTCCGTCGTTGCGCCAAGTGCTGCGCGGTGTTCCCAGCCGTGGTGAGTGCGGCCAAGGGGCCAGTCTTCAGGAGTTACCGACACCCCCAATAAGCAGCAATCAGCGACAGCATCGCCAACTCTGGGAATCACAGCTCCTGGCGGGTCTACCAGGGCCTCGAAGGTGGCGGTCCCCGCCGCGGACCTGCGCACGGTGTTCTGAATTGAGGCGGCGCGAAAGCCAGCTCAGTCATCGCTGATGGGGTACATCTCCGCGTAGAGCGCCTATCAGGTTCGGTTGCGGAGTCTTCGCCAGCAGATGAGGGCGGCGGCGAGGTCGAGGAATCCTTGGTGGATGTCGGTGCGTCGTTCCCAGCGGGTGGCCAGGCGGCGGTACTGGTGTA
>NZ_VUOS01000096.1 GCF_009829325.1 Nocardia sp. CY41 | reverse complement strand
TCGGCGACCCACACGTGGTTCGGCGCCGCGGCGGTGAAGTCGCGGTTGAGCTTGTCACCAGCACGGACACCGTTCTTCGCTGGGACGGTCGTTCGTTGTCTACGTCCTCTGACCACGCCGTTGAGGCCGAGTTCGCGTATGAGACGGTCGACGGTGCAAAACGCCACCTCGTGGCCCTGACGGCGCAGGTAGCGAGTCATTTTGCGGCGTCCATACATCTGTTCGTATGCGCCGTGCAGATCGCGCAACGCGTTCTCCACCAGCGCATCGGCGATGTCGCGGTCACACGGTGGCAGGCGGCGGGCTTTGCGGTAGGTCCGGGCCGCGATCTGCACACCGTGCGCCGAGAGCGCGCGGCAAATCGACTCGACGCCGTAGACCTGGCGGTATTCGTCGATGAACCCGACGATCAGCGGTGTCGCGGGTCGAGTTCCCGCGCGAAAAAGCCGAGGCCAACTTCAGAATCTCGTTGGTCTGCTTGAGATCTCGAACCTCTTTCCGCAGCCGAGCCAGCTCCTGCCGCTCCGCTGTCGACAAGCCCGCCGAGGCCGCCGCACCCGAAGACGGCGCTTCGTCGAGGGCTTTGTTGATCCACAGCCGCAGAGTTTCGTGTGATGCACGTCGACCAGCGGGCCGATCGCACGCGCGGCAGCGTAGGCGGATCCGTACTCATCGAGCCGTTCGAGGGCCAGACGCACGGCCTTGTCACGAACCTCGGGCGGGTAGCGCTTCGACATGATGGAGACCATCTTCCTCAAAGAAGGAAGCGGCCCCAAACCCGTGATGGTTCAGAATAGTTCTGGACTTGGTCAAAGCGGATCGACTAGAGCAGAGCGGCTGCGCACGCCCGGCTATGTGGATCTAGCTGTGGTGTTTCAGTCGGTGATCAGCTTGACCAGGGTGCCGACGACCTGACGCGTGGTCGCCTCGGTCACGACGCCGATGCGCTCGGTGAGCCATGGCGTGTACAGCGGATGGATGCGGTAGACGACGGCGGACAGACCAGGCATCGGGTCATCGTCCGACAGCTCCACCGCGAGGCCGGGCATACGGGGTGCCCGCTCGATCGGGATCGCCAGCACGGTCGGCAGGATCGAGTTGATACTGGTCCGCTGCACCACCAGCACGCGGTCACCGCTGCGGGATGAGGGTTTCTCACGGCCAGCGATATTCGGCAGGTAGCGCCACAGTTCGCCGTGAGCGGGAGGGGCCGCGGTCATCAGGCGGCACCGCTGGCGCGGATGACGTCGTCCATCGCGGCGCGCTCGGCCTCGACCTGAGCGAAGTATTCGGCGGTGGCACGTCCCTGGCTGAGCTCGTAGCCGGCGGCGATGCGGGCCGAGTTGCGCAGCACCTTGTCCAGCAGCGCCGACTCAGCGAATGCGGACAAGGTGACCCCGTCAGCGTCGGCTGCCAGCTTGGCCTGCTCCAACACAGCAGAATCCACACTCAGGGACGTATTACGCTTCATATTAGGAATTATAACAAGGTCGATGAGCATTTCAGACCACTTACCGATCTGCCCCCGGCTGCTGGGTAGTGGTTCGCGGCGTGTTACGCCCCGATTTCGGGTTGGTTGCTTCAAAGTAGCTGATGACCGGTGGTGGTGATGGGAGTATGAGCCGGTCGAGCGCGTTCGTCCCAGTTGGAAATGCAACCGTCCACACTTTTGGAAGGGAACTCAGATGGCAGCGCAGGACACGAGCACGGAGAACCGGTCGTCGTCGCAGGGTCAGCGTCAGGACGTGATGGATGTGCGTGGGGAGGTGGAGATGCTGCGGCTGCGGTTGGACGAAGCCCGCCAGGAGGCTCAGAGCGCGCGTCAGTACGCGATGCAAGCCAGCGGTTTGGCGCGGCAGGCGCAGTCTCAGGCGCGGCAGGTGCAGAACCAGGCTCAGATCGCGCAGCAGAACGCCAGCCAGGCCAATCAGCAGGCGCAGCAGGCCCGCCAGGCGGCGGTGCTGGCGTCGAATCAGGCCCAGCAGGCTCAAAGCGAGGCCGACCGTGCTCAAGCCCAGGCCCAGCAGGCCCAAGGCGAAGCCGGCCAGTCCCAGCAGCGCGCGGCTTCGGCGGCCGATCAGGCCGATCAGGCCACCCAGCTCGCCCAGCAGGCCGAGGACCAGGCCACCCGCGCCCAGGACCGCGCCGGGCAGTGGGAGTTGCAGCTGCACCAGATCCGTCAGCAGGCCCGTCAGCTGGAAGGCCGCTGAGCGGGGTGAGTCCGGGTAGGAGAGGGCTTCGGTGAGGGCGGTGCCGGGGCGGCGGCGTATCGGGACACCGGTGCGGCCGCTGCCCGGTACCACCCCACCGCGCGGGGGTGTGTTGTCGTGAGCGATCACCGCAGCTCGCCCGGGCCGCCCGAGGGTGACATCGATGTCGAGGTGATCGTGCCCGACGCCTGGAGTGCCGGGGTGTATGCCAACGGGTTCACCTGCTGGTACAACCGCACCGACTTCACCCTGGACTTCCTGGTCTATCTGCCCGCCGAACCCGCCGCCGCGGGGCAGCACGGGCCGGTGATGCGCCAACCGGTGCAAGTCACCGCGCGGGTGAAGTTCCCGCCCGCGTTGATCTTCCGGTTGATGCGCACGCTCGATGAAGCCATGAGCAACTACGAACACCAATTCGGGCACATCACCTCCCTCGGCGACTGACACCGCCCCGTCCACCCACGGTAAGGAGAACATTCGCGTGATGATCACCGCTACCGGGCCGATCACCCTGATCACCGGCC
>NZ_VUOS01000095.1 GCF_009829325.1 Nocardia sp. CY41 | reverse complement strand
TTCCGTGGCGACCGGCGCGGGCCAGTGGGGCCCCTACATCGAACACGCGGGAGCCAGATGCGAGATCGGCTTCCACGGCAGCTTCACCTGCACCTCGAAGGGCCACGCTTTCAGCTCCTTCGCAGGAAGCATCTCCGCATAGTGCCGGGAGATATCGCCGGCGGGTGTTCCGGAATTCATTTCGGTACGGTTTCGCCATGGTGACGGTGGATCAGCATCCAGCAGGTGGTTGGGATCTGGGCTATGCGCGGGTCAGCTCGACCAAGCAGAGCCTCGACCGCCAATTGGCCGCGCTTGCCGATGTCGGGATTCCGGCTCCGCGGATCTACGTGGACAAGAAGACCGGAGCGACCGTCGATCGGCCCGGTTTGAGCAGGCTTGTGGCCTACGCGCGGCCCGGGGATCGGATCGTGGTGCACACACCTCTTGGACCGGTTGGGTCGCAATCTGCTAGAGGTGTTGAACCTGATCCACGATCTGCGCGAGCAGGGTATCGGGGTGAAGTCGCTGGCGGATCCGGTGCCGATCGACACCGCAGATGAGGGGATGGGGCGGGTGGCGGTGCTGCTACTGGCCCTGTTCGCCGAGATGGAACGCACATTCACTGCGGAGCGAGTTGCGCACGCTCGTGCGGTCGCCGAGGCCTCGGGGCGGCGCATGGGACGCCCGATCGCCCACCCGGAAGACAAGATCGAGTACGCGCGGCTGCTGCGGCGGGAGAACCAGTCGCTGGAGGAGATCGCGAAGAAGACCGGGATCCCGTTAACGATCGGGTGCGAAGCCCGCGCGGGCACCGACTCCATGCGAGGGCAGGACGGCGTCGATTTCCTGGGCAGGCGCCCCAAGTCTGCACCTGCCTCAGTGGTGAGGTTCGATTGAGCAACAGCATCACCCGGGCCTTGGTCGGGATTGTGCACAATCTGACTCGCCTGACCGGCAGAGGAGCCGAGAGGGCCGGGGACATCGAGAAGGGCGCGGCTCGCTTTATCAAGGGAGATGTCGATGAGAAGGTGGTCCACGCCGACCACCGTGGCAAGCGTGAGATCGAACAAGCGGGTGAGGGGCTGCAAGCGCCGGAGACAGAAGGCGCACCGGCCCGACACCAACGGCACCGGTCCGGACCGGACTCGGCAAGGACGTCGACGCGCTCGTCGCCTTGTCACCTACGCTCTCAACCGCGATCCGCGACCTTCAAGCTCCGTCGCTCTCGCTCGCGGAAAGGCTCACATCTCTACCTTATTTCCCGCCGAGCGGAAAATGGAAAATCGCTTACGGCAAAGGAAAAGGGACGTTTTGCAATCATGCTGCCCGCCGGATAGTCATCGGCCCCGACTACGTACGCGTGGGCGCCGACTGGGTGGCCCGCGCACTTGCCCATGAGGTCGGCCATGCGCGGCTGATCGAGAAATATCCCGGCCTGGACAATCTGTTTTCCTGGGAGGGAATGACCAGGACAGAGTGGGTGCGAGCGCACTGCGGTGCGGAAATGCGACAGGAAGGTGAAGCAGAGCTGACCGCCTTGGATGTACGGAAAGAGATACTCGGCAACGGCGGACCGGACATCGACCCCGATTACTATTACGGGGATGTCTATGAGAGGTACGAGCGAGGAGATATATCCAGGCATGAGGCCAGGGGTGAAATCGCAAAATACTACGGTGCCAAGACCATGAGCCTCACCGGCGAAACATACCTGAGCCACTACAGTAAATTCTATGAGCGGTTGTGGTTTCAATTCGGAGGCGCGGGCTGTGGAGCGAGTGATCGGTACCAGGAGTGGTTCGAGCCGTTGTGACCCCGTGGAGTGGACTGGCCGCCCCAGTGGTACCGGTGTGATATCGGCCGATAAGGAGACTGACGTGACCTTCTGCCTTGCCGGTGAGGTCTGTCGTATCGTGGGTCGCTTGCTGGCGGTTCGTGGTGACTACACACCAGAGGTTGTCGCTGAAGCGTGCTCTGTCGAGTTGCGCGAGGTTACCGTTCCCGGCGAGGTCGTGCGTGAATTCGGGGGGAGCTTCGGTACGGGACCATTCTCGACGGTGTCCTTCCGGGGACCTGCCACCCCGGGGGAGCGTTCGAGCAGCCTGATCGTGCTCGACGTCGATGAGAGTGCTCGAATTGCCGGAACGGATATCGAAGCTCAGCTCGACCTATCCGCGGCCGTCATCTCCGCGGACCCGCGGATACCTCTGGAGGGAGTCGTCTCCTTCCGGATCCGGCACGATTGCAGAGCAGTGACCTTCCAATTCGCATTACCCTCGTACACGCTGAGCGTGGTCGCCGTTCACGAACACATGTGACGGCAGAACCTGGCCCGGTCGCAGACCCGGACATCGATCAGCCTGCCGCCCATTCCCGGCCCCAAATCCGGGGCGAGTGTTCATGTCGAGCCGGAATCGGCCGTAGGGCGTTTGGACCAGAACAACGCGGCTCAGTGCGCGGCAGCTCGTATAGCCCGGCCCGCGAATTCCGTGTCCGAACAACGTGTCCCGCACCCGCAGCGGCCGATACCCGTCGGGCCGAGTTGCGCCGCGGGTCTTGGCCGCGGCGATGCCCTCGCGCTGGCGTTCGAGGATGAGGGCGCGTTCGAACTCGGCGAAGGCGCCCATCACGCTCAGCAGCAGGTTCGCCATCGGTGAGTTCTCTCCGGTGAAGGGGGTACCAGTAGTAATCGTGCGGAAAGCAACGAAGTTGCCTTGACCAGCAGAGATGGCGGGTTTCCGGTTACCCCGATTTCGTCGTCCGCGTGGCGGTCAGATGTCGTTCCAGTCCCATGCCGGGGCGGGGCTGC
>NZ_VUOS01000012.1 GCF_009829325.1 Nocardia sp. CY41 | reverse complement strand
ACCAGCTCGTTGACACCCGGCGGCAGATCGTCGTCGTCCTCACGAGAGAACACCCGGATCCCGATCACCTTGCCGGACTCACCGTGGGGCACCTTCAACGAGGTATCACGCACCTCCCGCGCCTTCTCCCCGAAGATCGCCCGCAACAACCGCTCCTCCGGAGTCAGCTCGGTCTCACCCTTCGGGGTCACCTTGCCCACCAGGATGTCACCGTCGCGCACCTCCGCACCGATGCGCACGATGCCACGCTCGTCCAGATCGGCGAGCACCTCATCGGAGACATTCGGGATATCGCGGGTGATCTCCTCGGCACCCAGCTTGGTGTCACGAGCATCGATCTCGTGCTCCTCGATATGAATCGAGGTGAGAACGTCCTCCTCCACCAACCGCTGCGACAGGATGATCGCGTCCTCGTAGTTGTGACCCTCCCACGGCATGATCGCCACCAGAAGGTTCTTACCCAGCGCCATCTCACCGTTCTCGGTGCACGGACCATCGGCCAGCACCTGGCCGCGCTCCACCCGCTGCCCCTCGTCCACGATCGGACGCTGGTTGGCACAGGTGCCCTGGTTGGACCGCGCGAATTTGCGCATCCGGTAGGACTTGCGGGTGCCGTCGTCATGCATGACGGTGACGTAGTCGGCGGAGACCTCCTCCACCACACCGGCCTTCTCGTTCACCACGACGTCGCCCGCGTCCACGGCCGCGCGCAGCTCCATGCCGGTGCCGACGATCGGCGCTTCGGAACGGATCAGCGGAACCGCCTGACGCTGCATGTTGGCGCCCATCAGGGCGCGGTTGGCGTCGTCGTGCTCGAGGAACGGGATCATCGCCGTCGCGACCGACACCATCTGGCGCGGCGAGACGTCCATGAAGTCGACCTCGGTGGCCGCGACGAGCTCGTTCTCCTCGTTGCCGCGGCGGCACAGCACCCGGTCCTCGAGGAAGCGGCCGTCCGCGTCGACCGGCGAGTTCGCCTGGGCGCGCACGTGGCGGTCCTCTTCGTCGGCGGTCAGGTAGACCACCTCGTCGGTGACCCGGCCGTCGACGACCCTGCGGTACGGGGTCTCGATGAAGCCGAACGGGTTGACCCGCGCGTACACCGACAGCGAGCCGATCAGGCCGATGTTCGGACCTTCCGGAGTCTCGATCGGGCACATCCGGCCGTAGTGCGAGGGGTGGACGTCACGGACTTCCAGACCGGCGCGCTCACGGGACAGACCACCCGGGCCCAGCGCCGACAGGCGGCGCTTGTGGGTCAGGCCCGACAGCGGGTTGTTCTGGTCCATGAACTGCGACAGCTGGGAGGTTCCGAAGAACTCCTTGATCGCGGCGACGACCGGGCGGATGTTGATCAGGGTCTGCGGCGTGATCGCCTCGACGTCCTGCGTGGTCATCCGCTCGCGGACCACGCGCTCCATGCGGGAGAGGCCGACCCGGATCTGGTTCTGGATCAGCTCGCCGACGGTGCGCAGGCGACGGTTGCCGAAGTGGTCGATGTCGTCCACTTCCACCGGGACCTCGACGCCACCGGGGGCGGTCATGGTCTTGTCACCCGAGTGCAGGCGCACCAGGTACTCGATGGTGTTGACGATGTCTTCCTTCGTCAGCACCGAACCGACGACCTGCTCGCCCACGTGGATGCCGAGCTTCTTGTTGATCTTGTAGCGGCCGACCCGTGCCAGGTCGTAGCGCTTCTCCTTGAAGAACAGGTTCTCCAGCAGGGTCTGCGCGGACTCCTTGGTCGGCGGCTCACCCGGACGCAACTTGCGGTAGATGTCCAGCAGCGCCTCGTCCTGACCGGCGGTGTTGTCCTTCTCCAGGGTCGACATCATGATCTCGGAGAAGCCGAAGCGCTCGACGATCTCCTCGGTGGTCCAGCCCAGCGCCTTGAGCAGCACGGTGACCGGCTGGCGGCGTTTGCGGTCGATGCGCACACCCACGGTGTCGCGCTTGTCCACGTCGAACTCCAGCCACGCGCCACGCGACGGGATGACCCGCACACTGTGCAGATCCTTCTCCGTGCCCTTGTCCACACTGTGGTCGAAGTACACACCCGGCGAACGCACCAGCTGCGACACCACGACCCGCTCGGTGCCGTTGATGATGAACGTGCCCTTGTCGGTCATCATCGGGAAATCACCCATGAAGACCGTCTGGCTCTTGATCTCACCGGTGTTGTTGTTGATGAACTCCGCCGTCACGAACAGCGGAGCCGCATACGTCATGTCCTTGTCTTTGCACTCATCGATCGAGGCCTTGACCTCTTCGAAGCGCGGGTCGGAGAAGGACAGCGACATGGAGCCCGAGAAGTCCTCGATCGGGGACAGCTCCTCGAGCACCTCCTCGAGGCCACCGACTAGGCCGACGTCGCCGCGAGCGGCCGCGCGCTCACGCCAATCCGGCGAACCGATCAACCAGGCGAACGATTCCGTTTGTAGGTCGAGAAGCCCGGGCACCTCCAAGGGTTCACGGATCTTCGCGAAAGACACCCGCAACGGGGCTCCGGGGATTCCGGCAACTGCCTTGGTCTGGGTGGAGACTGCCAAGATGCGTCCTTCCAGCACCTCACGCGCGTCGCGTGGTGGTCCGCGACCGTCGCTTGTCTGCTACGAATTCCGCTGGTTACTACCCGAACGAAACTCGAACAGGCAACAACGGAAGTAACACCGGAAGGGTGAACTTACGTGTGCAAATCGAGGTATGGACAGGAGGCAGCCAGCGCAACGTCCAAACCTACACCCAAGTACACGGGGGTGTCAAAGTACCACCCGTGTGATCGTCCGCATGGCTGGCGCGCCGGGCCGAAGTCGCTGGCTGCGTCCTTCAGGCGCGGTGCGCTGGGAGCCACTGTGACAGCTGCCGCTGTTGTGAATAGCGTGACGGTTCGGGCGAAACTCGTCAAGTGGCAGGCCCGGCCGGGGAGCCGGCGAGATCGCCTGGCGCGCTGCGTCATCCCGGCCGACGTGGTAGCTGTTACTGGTCGACGATGTCGCTGGCCAGCCAGCGACCGTCCACCTTATGCATGTGCAGGACCACCGGCCCCGCGACGCTCTGCTGCGCCACGCCGTCCTTGGTGGCGCTCACCACCAAGTTGACGATCAACTCCGCGCGATCGTCGGTGAGCAATGTCACAGCAATCGGGTCGGCCTTCGCGTCGGCACTGGTCCGAGCCTGCTTCACCGCCGAAATGGTGGTGTCCGCGTACTTGTCCAGGTCGGCGAGCATCTTTCCGGTGAGCACCTGCTTCGCGGTGTCCCGATAGCCGTCGATGTTCTTGACGTCGTAGGCGTAGACGGTCCGCAACGCGTTGTCGGCGGCCGCTCGCACTTCTTGCGTGGCCTCGTTGTCCACGTACGCCTTGTTCGACGTGTCCACTCCCGGCTTCTGCGCGGCAAACCAGGCGAACCCACCGAGCAGGAGAGCGGCGAGCAGCAACGCCGCGGTGACGCCCCAGCGCGGTCGTCCGGTCGGGCGCCGCCGCGGACGGTCGTTGCCGCGCGACACGAGCTTGCGCCACGACGAACCGCCCGCGTCCGCAGGGCGCTGCTCGGCGCGGGGGGTGTCCTGCTCCGCGGCGGGCCGCGAAACACCCGCCACTCGCGGTTTGCGGGCCGTTACGGGCCGTTCGCTCCGCGG
This sequence comes from Nocardia sp. CY41, assembly GCF_009829325.1. GTDB lineage: Bacteria > Actinomycetota > Actinomycetes > Mycobacteriales > Mycobacteriaceae > Nocardia. The sequence continues at coordinate 278,640 of NZ_VUOS01000012.1, read as the reverse complement.
GGCGGCGGCGCGGGCTTGCTCCGTGGCGGGCCTGCGCTTGGAGGTGACCCGGTTGACCGGTCGGCGAGACGTCATGAGGTTCCTCCTACGATCCCGGCTTCGGCGCGGCAGGCGGCTGGTCGGCCGCCGACGCGGCGGGGCCGCCGCTGAGCAACACCGGCTGGCTCAGCGAGGAGATCTGCTCGGCCTTCCAGACGTCGCCGTCCTTGGCCAGGTCGACGGTCCAGGTGTAGCGGTAATCGGCGGACGGCTTGTCCTTGCCCTTCTCGGTGACCTGCAGCACGACCAGCGCCGATGCCTTGTCCTGCTCGCTGTTGAGCGAGGTGAGCGCCGCGCCGAGCACCTTGGAGGTCATCCCGACTCCGCTCTGCTGGGCCATCTGCTCGGCCTGGTCCTTGTTCTTCGTGGCCGAATCCAGCAGCGCGCCGGTCATCGAGGTCCGGGCCAGCGCCAGCGAGCCGGGCACGTCGTCGAGATTCATCGAGGTCATGTTGAGCGCGGCTTGACGGGCGGCGTCGAGCGCGGTGTCCCTGGCGTCACCGCGCGGGCCGTCGGTCAGCGCGGACCGCGCCCAGCCCGCGCCGAACCACGCGGCGCCGATCAACGCGATCACCAGCAACACGGCGGAGCAGACCAAGGCCACGCGGCTCAGCGCGGACGCGGCGCCCGCCTGGTCGGCCGTGGCCTTCCGATCGCCCGCGACCGGCTGCGCGGACGAGGCGGGCGCGCCCGGCGCGGTCGTCTCGGTATCCGGCGACGCCTGGTCGGATCGCTTGGTCAGGTCGGCGGTCACGACAGCGTCTCGCCGTCGGTCGGCTCGGTCGCGCCCCAGGGCCGGGTGGCCGTGGTTCGCTCGCTCCAGTCACTCACGCGAGACACCCTAACGTCATTGCTCCTGGTCACCGCTTCGGCGTGACCCCCAACAGGGTCGACAACTGCACGGCCACCGGAGTCAGATTCAGCTTTTCCGGATCGGTCTTGGGGTTGGAGTCCCAGGGCTGGACGATGGCCGGGTCGGCCAGCTCGGCGCGCTCGCCACCCCGGACGGCGGTCGGATTACCGAACGGCACAAGACATTTGGCGTCCTTGTTGAACGGGAACTCGTCGCGCGTGTCGTCGAAGTTCGGGTTCTGCGCCTTCATCTGTTCCAGAATTCGGTACGTACCCTCGTAGCCCACCGTGCAGGCGGGCGGGTTGTTGGTCTCGAGCACCAGACCGAAGTGGCTGGTCCCGTCGCCGGGCGCGGTCGAGGACCCGCCCACCGACAGCTGCGGGAGCATCTGCAGCAACGGCTTGATCGCGTAGAACTTCGGCGAGATCGCCTGCAACAGCAACCGCAAGTTGGTCAGGTCCTGGGTGAGCGAGCCGCCGCTCTCGTCGATCAGCGCGCCGAGCTGCTCGCCCGCGTCGGTTCCGGTGCCGATGAGCCTGCGCACGTCGGGGTCGCTGGAGCGCAGCTGCGCGGTGAGCTTGTCCAGGCCGTCGCTGAACTCGCGGATGGCCGCGGACTGCTCGGCCTGGGTGCCGAGGGCGACGCGGCCGTCGCGGATCAGCTGGATCGTCTGCGGCAGCGTCGCGTGGAAGGTCTCGGTGAACTTGTTCAGCGAGTCGATCAGCACCTGCAGATCGTCGCCCTTGCCGTCGAACGCCTTGCCCAGCTCGCGGACCGTCGTGTTGAGCGCGGCCAGGTCCACCGAGCCCGCGAAGGTGTCCACGCTGGACACCAGCTCCTCGACCGGCACCGGCAGCGTCGCCGAGGTGATCACCGAGTTGTCCCGCAGATACGGGCCTTCGTTCGAATCGGGCTGCAGGTCGACGTACTGCTCGCCGATCGCCGACCGATTGGCCACCACGGCCTTCGCCGACGCCGGGATCTTCGGCGCGCTCGTGTCGATGACGAGATTCATCACCACGCCTTCACCGGTGAGTTCGAGCTCACCGACCCGGCCGACCGGGACGCCGCGGTAGGTCACCTCCGCGCCCTTGTAGATGCCGCCGGTCTGCGCCGCGCGCAGCTTCACCGTGTACTCGTTGAGCCCGAACATGTGGTCGAGCCGGATGTACTTACCGCCGACATAGACGACGCCGAGCACCGCGATCACCACGAACGCGATGAGCTGCCACCGCACCAGACGGGTCATCGCGGACCACTCCCTACGCCGAGTTGCTCGAGAATCGCCCCGACCGGACCGGGCACGCCGGGCGCGGGCGGCTGCGCCATCAGCGGCGGCAACGGCAGGATCGACACCGTCGGCCAGCCCGGACGCGGGCCGTTGCCGTTGTAGTACGGGTTGGTCGGGTTCACCGGCACGGGCGGGCCGACCGGCGGGATGTACACCGGATCCGGCTTGCCCACACCGAGATTGCTCAGCGTGACACCGATCTGCTGGTCCACCGACAGCCAGGTGTTCACGCTGCCGCCGAAGGTGCTCTCCAGCGCCGAGTCGGGGAACGGATAGGTCGGGATCAGCGGGACCGCGGCGACCAGATCCGGCGCCGACCGGCCCAGCTCCTGCAAGGTCGGCCGCAGTGAGGTGAGATCGCGAATCAGGTCGTCCTTCGACGTGTTCAGCACGTCGAAGCCCGCCGCACCGAGCCGGTCCAGCTGCGCGAGCAGCGCCACCAGTTGCGGGCGCTGCTCTTCCAGGATCTTGATGCCCTGGGGCAACTGGTCGAGGATCTTGCCGATCTGATCGGTCTGCTTGCTCACCCGGCTGCTGAGCACGTCGAGGCCGTCCAGCGCGCGGGTGATGTCGTCCACCTGCTGGTTCAGGCCGCCGATCAGCGTGTTCGCCTGCTCGATCAGCGAGCGCACCCGGTCTTCGCGACCGCCGAGGGTCTTGTTCAGTTCGGTGACGATCGGCTGCAACTGCGCGACGCCGCCGCCGTTGAGCAGCAGCGACAGCGCGCCGAGCACCTGCTCGACCTCGGTGGCGTGCCGGGTGCGGTCGACCGGGATGACCGAGCCGTCGGCCAGCCTGCGGGGCTCCGGATCGGCGGCGGGCTTGGAGAGTTCGATGAACTTCTCGCCGAGCAGATTCGATTGCCGGACCTCGGCGCGCGCGTTCGCGGGCAGGTCCACCGACGAGTTGACCACGGTGCGCACCGTGGCGGTCCACTGGTCCTTGCCGATGCTGATCTTCTCGACCCGGCCGACCGGCACACCTTCGACCTTGACCGCCGACTGCGGCACCAGGTCCAGGACGTCGTCGAACTGGATGTCGATGTGCATCGGATGGTCGCCCACGTCCGCGCCGCCGGGCAGCGGCACGCTGTAGATGCCGTCAGCGGCGCACGAGGTGACCAGCGCGGCGGACAATCCCAGTGCCACGGCCGCGCCCAGCCCGCGCGCGACGAAACGGATTCGGATGCTCATCGCTCCCCTCCCTGCGACGGCGGAAGCCGGTCCGACGGCGTGCCGGGCACCGTGCCCGGCACCGGGTCACGCTGCTGGTTCTCGCCGCTGAGGATGCCGAACGGCAGGTTCAGCGTCGGGGTCTGTACCCCGGCGGTGATCTGGTCGGTGATCTCCTTGCAGTGGTCGAGGATCGGCTGCATCTGCCTGCCGAGCGCCTCGAACTTGGGATCGCCGGGCTTCAGCTTGGACAAGTCGAGCATCTTGCACACCACGCCGAACGGGTCCTGCAGCTCGGGGAAGTTGGCGCGCATGTCGAGTGTGCCCGATTCGGCATTGTGCACGTTGATCAGGTTGCTCAACGCCACCGGCAGGACCGGCAGCAGCGCGGCCACGTCGTTGCGCTGATCGGACAACGTCTTGGTGAGTTGGACGAGCCCTTCGGCATTGCTCGCGATCAGGTCCCGGTTGTCGTCGATGAAGCGGGCGACATCGCCCAGCGCGATCGACAGCAGATGCAGTGCCGCACCGAGATCTTCGCGCTCGTCGGCCAGGAACGTCGACAGATCGGCCAGCTGGGTGTTGAACTGCCGCACCTGCTGGTCGTTCTGCGCCAGCATGGTGATGAACGCCTGCAGGTTCTTCACCGTGTCGAAGATGTCGCCGCGCGCGTCCGACAGGTAGCGGGCCGCCCTGGACAACTGGGTGAGGCTGTTGGCCAGCGCCTCGCCGTTGCCGGCCAGGTTCGCCGCGCCGGTGCGCACCAGCTCGTTCACCGCGCCCTCGGCGTTGGCCCCGTTGGGTCCCAGCGCGTCCGAGAGCTCGGTGATGCTCTTGTACAGCTGGTCGACTTCGACCGGCGTCGCCGTGCGCTCGCGCGGAATGGTCGCGTCGCGCGCCATCTTCGGGCCGCCGGTGTAGGCGGGCGTGAGCTGGATGTAGCGGTCCGACACGATCGAGGGCGTGATCTGGGCGGCCCGCGCGCCCGCGGGAACATCGTACTTGCGGTCCACGCTCATCACGATCTTCACCTGATCGCCCTGCGGCTCCACCGAATCCACCGAGCCGACCGGCACGCCGAGAATCCGGACGTCCGAGCCCTCGTAGATGCCGACCGAGCGATCGAAGTACGCGGTGATCTTGGTGGTGGACAGCCGGTTGAACAACCACCACAGCACCACCGCCACCAGCACGGCGAGGACGACGACCAGCGCGATGCCCACCTTGGCGCCGCGGCTGGAGCCGCGCACCGCACCGACCGGATCGCTACGCCAGTTGTCCGCCACGTCAGTTACCTCCCAAGGTGCGGATCGGCTGACGGTAGCCGGGGATCTCGGGCAGTGCGGGCGGCACCACGTTGACGATCACCGCGTCGAACCAGCGTCCGGTGCCCAGCACGCTGGCATACAGGCTGTAGAACGGCGCCGCGAGTTCGAGCGTTTTGGAGATGTTCTGCTGGTTGGCGTTGAGCAGATCGATGGAGGCGCGCAGATTCGTCAGCGCGGGCCCGATCTGCTGCTCGTTGTCGTGCACGAGCGCGCTCAGCTCCGCCGATACCGTCCTCGCGCCCGACAGCAGCTGCTTGATGGACTGCTGCCGGATGTTCAGCTCGGCCAGCAGCTGACCGCCGTTGCCGAGCAGCCGCTCGAACTGCGCGTTGCGGTCGGCCAGGATCTGGGTGGTCTGCCTGGTCGCGGCGAACAGCTTCTTCAGCTCCTGATCGCGCTTGGCCAGCGTCTCCGACAGCCGGGCCACACCGTCGATGGACCCGCGGATCTCCGGCGGCGTCGTCTCGAACGCCTCCGACAGCACCTGCATGCTCTTGGCCAGCTGTGTGGTGTCGATCTGATCGATGGTGCGCGCGGCATCGGTGAACGCGTCCACCACGTCGTACGGGGACACCGTGCGCGAGAGCGGGATCCGCGAACTCGGCGTGGCCGGTTTCGAACCCCTCGGGTCGAGCGCGAGGTACTTCTGTCCGAGCAGCGTCTTGATCTGAATGGACGCGGTGGTCTCGTTGCCGATCCAGGTGTCCTTGGTGCGGAAGTCCACGAGCACGCGGTCACCGTCGAGCCGGACGTCGGAGACCGAGCCGACCTTGACGCCCGCCACCCGGACTTCGTTGCCCTTCTTCAGACCCGCCGCCTCGCTGAATTCCGCGGTGTACTTGGTCCCGGCCCCGATGATCGGCAGCCGATCCAGGAAGAAAGCGGACATCGTCACCAACAGCACGACGGCGATGCCGAGCGCGCCCAGGAACGCCGGGCTGCGCTTGCCGAGCAGAATGCGGTCGTCCATCAGCGAGCCTTCCCATGGCAGCGCGGCGCGGCGTTGGTGTACAACGGCTGGTTGATCGTCGGCAGGCCGGCGGGCAGGTTGAGCTGCGGCGCCTCGACGGCGCCCGGCCCGACCACGATGTCGATGCCGCACAGGTAGAACTGGAACCAAGAGCCGTAACTCGCGGCGCGCCCCAGCTTCTCCATCTTCAGCGGAAGATTGTACAGCGCCTCGTTCACCTCGTCCTCACGCTCGTCGAGCGTGCCGGTCAGCTGGCTCAGACCCGCGATCGACCCTTGCAGCGTCGGACGCACCGGGACGAGCAGGTCCGAGGTCGCCGACGTCAGGTTCGCCAGCGAGGTCACCGAGCGCCCGATCGTGTCGCGTTCGGCGTTGAGGCCGCTGATCAGCGCCTCGGTGTTCACGATCAACTGATCGAATTGGTCGTCGCGCTGGTTGACGGTGTCCAGCACGGCGGTCAGGTTGCGGGTCAGCTCACCGATCACGGCGTCCTTGTCCGCGATCTTGTTGGTCAGGTTCGCGGTGGTCGCGACCAGATCGCGGATGGTGCCCTGCTCGCCCTGGAAGACCTGGATGATCTCGAAGGACAGCTTGTTCACGTCCTCGGCGGTCAACGTCCGGAACAGCGGCCGGAAGCCGTTGAACAGCGTCGTCAGGTTCAGCGCGGGCCTGGTGCGCTCCAGCGGGATGGTGCCGCCCTTGTTCAGCTTGCGGCCCTGCTCCCCGGTCCCCTGCTCCAGCGCGATGTAGCGCTGGCCGACCAGGTTGCGGTACTTGATCGTCGCGGTGGTCGAGGCGGGCAGCCAGTCGCGGTCGGTGAGGTCGAATTTCACCTCGGCCAGCCGCTTGTCCACGATCGAGACGTCGGTGACCTTGCCGACCCGGACGCCCGCGATGCGGACCTCGTCGCCGGGGTTGAGCGCGGTGACGTCGGTGAATCTGGCCTTGAACCCGGTACCGCCACCGCCGTAGTTCGCGATGGACAGCGCGAGGACGGTGGTGACGAACAGGGTCACCACGACGAAGATGATCAGCTTGGTCAGCGGACCGCCCAAGCCGCGCAGATGCTGCTTCATCGCACGCTCACCTCGCTTCCGCGGAACGCGGGCGCGCCGGCCCTGGTCACCCAGCCCGGCACCTGATCCGGGGCGACGCCGTTGGCCGCGCCGTAGATCGCGCCGAGCGACTGCTGCTCCATAGGGGAACCGGCGATCGTCGGCATCTTGCTCGCCGGGTGGACGCCGAACTGCGGCGGCTCCAGGTGGCCGGTCTCCTGGTCACCGGGGTTGCGGCTGGGCACGGCGTAGGAGCCGTCGTTGTTCGGGCCGCCGGTGTACTGGCCGGGGTCGACGCCCAGCGGCATCTCGGGGATGCACCACGGCCCCCGGGTGTCCAGCCAGCGCGGTTCGTCTTGGTTGGGCAGGTACTTGCCGCGGGTGTTGACCAGTTCGATGGTCACCCGCGAGCCGGGCAGGTCGGTGCCCTTGCCGAAGATCCGGTCGATGCGCGGCTTCAGCTGCGCGAAGTTCGCCAGCGCGCAGGCGTAGTTCGGCGAGTAGTAGGCCAGCTGCTCCAGCGCGGGCCGGGAGTCGGCGGCCACGTCGACGATGTTGTCACGGTTGGCGATCAGGAAATCGGTGGTGCTGGCCGAGGCCGGCGTCAGCGTTGCGTAGAGGACGTCGATGTCGGTGCGCCGCTGCACGATCGTGGCGTTGGTCGTGCGCAGGTTGTCCAGAGCCTGGATCAGCTGCGGCGCCGCGTCGGAGTAGGTGGCCGCCACCTCGGCGAAGCTGCGCAGATCGGCCTGCAGGTCCGGAAGCACGACATTGACCTGGCGGAAGGCGTCGTCCAGCTTGTCCACGGTCTCGCCGAGCGCGAAGCCCTGACCGGCCAGCGCCTGCGACAGCGCGCCCAGCGTGGCCGCGAGATCCTGCGGCGGGATGGCCTGCAGCAACGGCAACAGGTCGTCGAGCAGTTTGCTCAACTCGATGGCGTTGCCGCTGACGTCCTGGTGCAGTGTCAGGCCGTCGGTGAGATGCTGCGGGCTCGGGTTCTCCGGGATCACCAGATCCACGTAGCGCTCACCGAACAACGTCTTGGGCAGCAGGCGCGCGGTCGCGTTGGCCGGGATCTGCTGCGCCTTGTCCGGATTGATGGCCAGGTCCAAGGTCACCTCCCCGCCCTCGGAACTGCTCGAGCGCACCTCGCCGACGGTGATGCCGCGGACCTTCACGTCCGCGTTTCGGGTCAGCGCGTTGCCCACACTGTCGGTGATCAGATCGACGTGCACTGTCTTCACGAACTGCTTGTTGTAGATCGCGACGGTGGTCCAGAGGAACAACGCGACCACGACGAAGAAGGCGATGCCGAGCGCTCGGGTTCGCAGCTTCGCGGTCGAGCGCCAGGCCTGCGTGCGGCTCATCCGGCCACCCGCACCGTGGTGGTGGTGCCCCAGATCGCGAGGCTGAGGAAGAAGTCGAGCACGTTCACCAGGACGATCGCGGCGCGGACCGCGCGGCCGACCGCGACGCCGACGCCCGCGGGGCCGCCGGTGGCGTGGAACCCGTAGTAGCAATGCACCATGATGATCACGAACGCGAAGACCAGCACCTTGAGGAACGAATAGAGCACGTCCTCCGGTGGCAGGAACAAACTGAAGTAGTGGTCGTAGGACCCGCTGGATTGGCCGTTGAACCAGATGCTGATCGACCGCGACGCCAGGAACGTGCCGAGCAGCCCGACGATGTAGAGCGGGATCACCGCGAGGAATCCGGCGATCACCCGGCTGGTCACCAGGAACGGCACGCCGGGCACCGCCATCACCTCGAGCGCATCGATCTCCTCGGAGATCCGCATGGCGCCCAGCTGCGCGGTGAACCCGCAACCGACCGTGGCGGACAGGGCGAGCGCGGCGACCAGCGGAGCGATCTCGCGAGTGTTGATGTAGGCGGTGAGGAAGCCGGTGAGCACCGAGCTGCCGAGCGCGTCGAGGGCCTTGAAGCCCTGCAGACCGACGACGACGCCAACGGAGCCGGACATGAACACGATGACGCCGATGGTGCCGCCGATCACCGCGAGCGCGCCGGAGCCGAAGGTGACCTCGGCGAGCAACCGCATGACTTCCTTGCGGTAGTGCACCGCGGTCCGCGGGATCCACGCGATGGCCCGCGTGTAGAACGACATCTGCTCGCCCGCGCGATCGATGACGTTGAGCGGCATACGAGCGACTTCACCCACCCGGCGCATGGACTTGGCGACCGGGGTCCGGTACGACGTGGCCATCCGTCAGGCACCCTTGGCCGGGACGACCTGCAGGTATACCAGGGTCAGGATGAGGTTCACGAAGAACAACACCATGAACGTGATCACCACGGATTGGTTCACCGCGTCACCGACTCCTTTCGGGCCCCCCTTGGGATGCAGCCCCTTGTACGCGGCGATGACGCCGGCGAGCAGGCCGAACACCGCCGCCTTGATCTCACCGATCCACAGGTCCGGCAGCTGGGCGAGGGCGGAGAACGACGCCAGGTAGGCGCCGGGGGTGCCGCCTTGCAGCAACACGTTGAAGAAGTACCCCCCGGCGATGCCGACCACCGAGACCAGGCCGTTGAGCAGCAGTGCGACCAGCATCATGCCGAGTACGCGCGGCACCACCAGCTTTCGCACCGGGTCGATGCCGAGAACTTCCATCGCGTCGATCTCCTCGCGGATGGTGCGCGAGCCGAGATCGGCGGCCACCGCCGAACCGGCCGCGCCCGCGATGATCAGCGCGGTCACGACGGGAGCGGCCTGCTGGACGGTTGCCAGCACACTGGTTGCGCCCGTGAAGGACTCCGCGCCCAACTGCTTGATCAACGAGCCGGTCTGCAATGCGACGACCGCGCCGAACGGAATCGCGACCAGCGCGCTGGGCAGGATCGAGACACTCGCGATGAACCACGACTGCTCGATGAACTCCCGCCACTCGAACGGGCGACGGAATGTCTTCCGCATAACGTCGATGAGCAGCGCAAATATATTGCCGGCCTGGGCAAACCCCGACTCCAGGGGAGTTCGCAATCGCGCCAGGGTCGAATTCACGATCGCAGATGTTACCCGTTAGTTGCGTTGTGCCGCACGGTGGTGTCGTACGCGCCGCCTTGATAATTAGCCAGGTCGCCGCTGTTGTACGCCATCACCTGCGTGTCGTCGTTTTCGTCAAGTGATTCGCGGATCGCGACCTGCGCGGCGTGCGGCAGCGTGTGCATGATCTCGCGGACGCGCTCCTTACGCCGCAAGACCGCTTGGCGCACCGGCATACCCGGGGTCGCGCGCATCTGCGGGATGATCCCTTCGACCTCCTCCGCGCCGCCGTGGTGATGCCCGGCGTCCACGAGCGCCTGCTCGCGCGCCATCTGCGCCTCGTCCTTCTCCTCGGACATGCCGATCGGGCCGATCATGCGGCCGTTGAGGAACTGCTTGACCACCGGCTCCTCGGAGGTGAGCAGCACTTCGCGCGGGCCGAACATGACCAGCTGGCGGCGGAACAGCATGCCGATGTTGTCCGGGACCGTGCGCGCGAGGTTGATGTTGTGCGTGACGATCAGGATCGTGGCGTCGATCTGCGCGTTGATGTCGATCAGCAGCTGCGACAGATAGGAGGTGCGCACCGGGTCCAGGCCGGAGTCGGGCTCGTCGACGAGGATGATCTGCGGATCCAGCACCAGGGCGCGGGCCAGCCCGGCGCGCTTGCGCATACCACCGGAGATCTCGCCGGGCAGCTTGCCCTCGGCCCCGAGCAGACCGGTGAGCTCCAGCTTCTCCATGACGATCTTCTTGATCTCGGATTCGCTCTTCTTGGTGTGCTCGCGCAACGGGAAGGCCACGTTGTCGAACAGGTTCATCGAACCGAACAGCGCGCCGTCCTGGAACAGCACACCGAAGAGCTTGCGGATCTCGTAGAGCTCCTTGTTGGAGCAGGTGGTGATATCGGTGCCGTCGATGAAGATGGAGCCGCGTTCGGGGCGCAGAAGTCCGATCAGCGACTTCAGGAACACCGACTTACCGGTACCCGACGGGCCCAGCAGCGCACTGACCTCGCCCGAGGGCAACGTCAGAGACACATCCTGCCAAATTCGCTGGGAACCGAAAGACTTGGTTACACTCTCGGTCCTGACCTCGACGCCCACGCCAACCTCCACAATTCTCAGCGAGCTGCCCACCGGCGAACCGCGCGCTCGGTCATCACGGTGCGTCACGTGTGGGTTCGGTCACTGTAACTCATGAGCGAGACGGGGCACACCCCTACCTGACTGCGGAGTAACTCCGCAATCCTTTTGGTATCAGCAATAGCGGCGAGATAGCCGGAAAACGCAAACGGGCGGCCCCACAAAGGGGACCGCCCGTTCGGCGTGTTCGGTCGTGAATTACTTGACCGAGACCTTGGCGCCGGCCTCTTCCAGCTTCGCCTTGGCGGCCTCGGCGGCCTCCTTGGCGACCTTCTCCAGGATCGGCTTGGGAGCGCTCTCGACGAGGTCCTTGGCCTCCTTCAGGCCCAGGCCGGAGACGATCTCGCGGACCACCTTGATGACCTGGATCTTCTTGTCGCCGGCACCCTCGAGGATGACGTCGAACTCGTCCTGCTCCTCGGCGGCCTCGGCCGGAGCGGCGGCACCGCCGACGGCGGCGACGGCGACCGGAGCGGCCGCGGTGACCTCGAACTTCTCCTCGAACTTCTTCACGAAGTCCGACAGCTCGAGCAGGGTCATGTTGCCGAAGGTCTCGAGCAGTTCGTCAACGTTGGCCATTGTTGTTTTCCTTTCGGTAGTTGCTGTCTATGCGGGCGAGTCGTGCCGCACGGAATTACTCGGCGGCAGTTGCGCCTTCTTCGGCCTGCTTCTTCTCCTGCAGCGCGGCGGCCAGGCGGGCCACCTGCGAGGCGGGAGCGTTGAACAGACCGGCGGCCTTGGTGAGGTTGCCCTTGAGTGCACCCGCCAGCTTGGCCAGCAGCACCTCGCGGGTCTCCAGGTCGGCGATCCGCTCGACCTCGGACACGGACAGCGGAGCGCCGTCCATGTAGCCGCCCTTGATGATGAGCGCCTTGTTGTCCTTCGCGAAGGTCTTCAGGGCCTTGGCCGCGTTGACCGGCTCACCCGTGATGAAGGTGATCGCGGTCGGCCCGACGAACAGGTCGTCGAGGCCTTCCACGCCCGCCTCGGCGGCGGCACGCTTGACCAGGGTGTTCTTGGCGACGGAGTACGTGGCGTCGGCGCCGAGCGCGCGCCGCAGCTCGGTGAGCTTGCCGACCGACAGGCCACGGTATTCCGTGACGACGGTGGCCGTCGAGCTCTTGAACTGCTCCGCGATCTCCTCGACCGCGGTGACCTTCTCGGATTTTGCCATACTTCGCCTCCTCTCTGATTGGTCGGTTCGTATACGCGAACTACCGATCAGGGGCCGGCGACAAAACAAACGCCCCGAACGCAGAGCGTTCCGGGGCGCAACAGAAAATCGATCCGGAGCATGCCCGGATCAATTCCCAGCCTCGGCTCTCCCTGCGTGGGCCGCCGGCAATGTCGCCGGACCTTCGACCGAACCCATACGGGATCGGCGACCAACGGTCTTCGGTAGAACGGATTGGGTAGCGATCGAACTCGTCGATAACCGACCTCCAATGTACCCGGAGGGGTTCCCATCTGCCAAAACGGGGCACCACACAATGCCGGACCGCAACCGTCCGGCCGTCGTTGTGTGGCGATTGATATTTCCGCTACGGCCGCTCGACCACCGAGCGGAAAGCGGCTTCGGCGGTGACGCTTCTCACGCTATCGCGGTCTCGGCATGCCGGACGAGTTCGCGCAGCACCGTCACGGCGCCGGACCGGAATTCGGCGTCGGCGACCAATCCGTCCGGGCCGACCTCCTCGCGCAGCACCGGCAGCCGGCTGCAGGCATCGGAAACGATGTCGGCTCCGACATAGCCGAGCACGCTGCGCAGCGTCGCGGTCGCACCGTCACCGCGCCCGGGGACCGCGACGGTGATCCAGGCGACCGGTTTGCCGTAGAGATCTCCCGTGCCGACCGTCCAGTCCAACAAGTTCTTCAGGCTGCCCGGCAAGGTGCCCGCGTATTCGGGCGTGCAGAACAGCACGGCGGCGGCGCGCGAAAGTTGTTCGCGGAGTGCGAGAACCGATGGATGAGCGGTGCCGTCGTCGTCCGGGTCGAAGGCGGGCAAGTCGACGAGACCGTCGTACCGGACGGTCTCGACACCCTCGGGGGCGATGGCCGAGACGGTCCGCAGAGCGGCCGAATTGGTGGAGGCGGCGCGAGTGCTGCCGGAGATCAACAGAACGACGGTCACATCGAACCCCAACCACGTCGCCGCGCGGATTAGTCCGCAAACGCGTGACGGCGGGAACGCATTACGCGTTCCCGCCGTCACGGTCGGCTCAGCCGCTGCTTACGCGTCCTCGTCGAGGAGGTTGCGGGTGCGGTTCGGGTCCACCGGGATGCCCGGTCCGGTGTTCGTCGAGACCGTCACCTTCTTGACGTAGCGGCCCTTGGCGGTCGACGGCTTGGCCCGCAGGATCTCGTCCAGCGCGGCGCCGTAGTTCTCCACCAGCTTGCTGTCGTCGAAGGACGCCTTGCCGATGACGAAGTGCAGGTTGGCCTGCTTGTCGACGCGGAAGTTGATCTTGCCGCCCTTGATGTCGTTGACGGCCTTGGTCACGTCGGTGGTGACCGTGCCCGTCTTCGGGTTCGGCATCAGGCCGCGCGGGCCGAGAACACGCGCGATCCGGCCGACCTTGGCCATCTGGTCCGGGGTGGCGATCGCGGCGTCGAAGTCCAGCCAGCCGCCCTGGATCCGCTCGATCAGGTCCTCGGCGCCGACGGCGTCCGCACCGGCGGCCTCGGCCTCGGCGGCCTTCTCGCCCGCGGCGAACACGATGACGCGCGCGGTCTTACCGGTGCCGTGCGGCAGGTTGACCGTGCCGCGGACCATCTGGTCGGCCTTACGGGGATCCACACCCAGACGCACGGCGACCTCGACGGTCGCGTCGGTCTTGGTGGTGGCGGTCTCCTTCGCCAGGCGCGCAGCGGCCAGCGGGGAGTAGAGCTTGGTGCGATCGACCTTCTCGGCCGCGGCGAGGTACGCCTTGCTTCGTTTTGCCATGATTCTCTGTCCTGTTCGATCCGCGGCGCTCCCGGGGCTCTCCGTGGTCACGCAGGCTTCCGCCTCCGAGCCCGTCGCTCGCGCCGCTGTGTTGGTAGTTCAGACGTGGTTATCGGGCCTGGCCGGCCCTCCCACCAGGGAGCGATTCCGCTCAGCCTTCGATGGTGATGCCCATCGAACGCGCGGTACCCGCGATGATCTTGGCCGCCTGATCGAGGTCGTTGGCGTTCAGATCTTCCTGCTTGGTCTTGGCGATCTCGCGCACCTGGTCCATGGTCACCTTGGCGACCTTGTTGCGGTGCGGCTCGGCCGAGCCCTTCTGCACGCCTGCGGCCTTGAGCAGCAGCTTGGCGGCCGGCGGGGTCTTCAGCTTGAAGTCGAACGACCGGTCCTCGTACACCGAGATCTCGACCGGGATGACGTTGCCACGCTGCGACTCGGTCGCGGCGTTGTACGCCTTGCAGAACTCCATGATGTTGACGCCGTGCTGACCGAGCGCGGGGCCGACCGGAGGGGCCGGGTTCGCCTGGCCGGCCTGGATCTGAAGCTTGATGATCCCGGCGAGCTTCTTCTTCTTGGGGGGCATCTTTCTTTCCTAGGTGTTTGGTGTCCCTTGCTCTTTGCAAGTCTGGTGACTCGACCCGCGGCACGGGTCGACTCATCCCGTCGTCGACGGAACGGATCTAGATCTTCGCGACCTGGGTGAACGCCAGCTCGACCGGAGTCTCGCGGCCGAAGATCGACACGAGCACCTTGAGCTTCTGCTGTTCGGCGTTGACCTCGGAGATGCTGGCGGGCAGCGTGGCGAACGGACCGTCCATCACGGTCACCGACTCGCCGACCTCGAAGTCGACCTCGATGACCGGCTTCGGCGCGACCTCGCCGCCCGCGGTCTCGGTGGCCGCCGCCGCGGCCGCCGCGGCGGGCTTCTTCTGCTGCTGCGCGGCCGGAACGAGGAACTTCACCACGTCGTCGATGGACAGCGGCGACGGGCGCGAGGTGGCGCCGACGAAACCGGTGACGCCGGGTGTGTTGCGCACCGCGCCCCATGACTCGTCGTTGAGTTCCATGCGGACCAGGATGTAGCCGGGCAGCACCTTGCGGTTGACGTGCTTGCGCTGCCCGTTCTTGATCTCGGTGACCTCTTCGGTGGGCACCTCGACCTGGAAGATGTAGTCCTCGAGGTCCAGGTTCTGCACGCGGGTCTCGAGGTTGGCCTTCACCTTGTTCTCGTAGCCGGCGTAGGAGTGGATGACGTACCACTCGCCGGGGGCGCGCCGCAGCGCTGCCTTCATCTCGGCGACCGGATCGGCGGGCTCGGCATCGATCGGGGCGGCAGGGGCGGGCTCAGCGGGCTCCGATTCCTCGACCGCGGGCTCGTCGGTCGCGAACTCCTCGACGGAGTCGGTGGGCTCGGCCACCGCGTCGTCGGCCGGGAACTTGTCGTGTGTGTCGTTCTCCGGGGTGCTCACTGGGGCACTCGCTTCCTGTGTCGTCACGTACATCCTCTGCGTGGCCGGGCCGGGCGCGCGGCGACATCACTGCCACCCGTGTCCGCCCCGGGATCGGCTACCGGCGTCGGCGTCGTTCAGCTAGCCGAACAGCCAGTTGACACCCTTGATGAACGCCAGATCCAACCCGCTGATGAACGCGACCATGAAAATCACGAACACCAGAACAACGCTCGTATAGGTGACCATCTGCTTCCGGTTGGGCCAGATCACCTTGCGCAGTTCCGCGATGACCTCACGCAGGAACTTGATCAAACGCTTGAACGGATTACCCGACTTCTTGCGTTCGGCCCGATCGGTCGCCTTGGCTGCCTTCCGCGACGGACGGTCGAGCGTGGCGATAGCGCCCGTGTCGACCTGTGAGGATCCAGCGCGAGTCCGCCGGGCGGATCGCTTTCCGCTCGGTCGTGTCGCTGCGGCGGTGCCATCGCCTTCGTCGGCGGCATGTGCGCCGCGGCGAGTGTCCCGCTCGTCGCTCACGCCTTCTCCTCGCTCCGTTTGGTGCCGTCGTGCGCGATGCGCGCTGTGCCAATGGCTCGCTCGCTACGCTCGCTCACGTCGATCCTCTCTCGTCGCTGGCATCCAGGGCAGGGGCGACAGGACTTGAACCTGCAACCTGCGGTTTTGGAGACCGCTGCTCTGCCAGTTGAGCTACGCCCCTTCGGTTGGACGATGTCGGCTGTCCAACCACTGTTCCGATATTCAGTTGTGTCCTGGTGTCACACAACACGCGCGCCGCTCCGGCAGTTGCCGGCCCCGTGGGCGATCCACACGGACCGCCTGGAACCAGCCCCTCAGAGCAGCGCGCAGCGGCTGGCGACCCCAGAAACCTGAGTGTACGTTACCGTGCGCGCCATTAGCCAATCCGGGTCGCTGTCCCTGGTCAGGCCAGCTGCACCGTCGCGGTGGCGCGGCCGAAGATCTTCTTCCCCGCCGCCTTCGCCACGATGGCCACGACCGCGGTCCGGTTCTCCGGATCGACCGACTTCACCTTACCGGTGTACTCGATTTCGGCCGCCTCCTCGGAGCCCACGTAGACCGGGCTGGTGAAGCGGACGTTGTACTCCTTGACCGCGCCGGGGTCGCCGAGCCACGAGGTGACGAATCCGCCGCCGAGACCCATGGTCAACATGCCGTGCGCGACGACGTTCTCCAGGCCGACCAGCTTGACGACCTCGTCGCTCCAGTGGATCGGGTTGGCATCGCCGGAGACGCCCGCGTAGTTCACCAGATCGCCGCGGGTGAGCCGGACGATGCGCGCGGGCAGCTCGTCGCCGACCGAGACGTCCTCGAACCGGATGGCGTGCTTCGTGCGCACCCCTTCCACGGGCGGTACGACCGGCGCGGGCGCCTCGGTCACCGCGAGCGACGTGCGCGGGTGGTGCCCCGGCGCGTCCTCGCCGATGCCGTGCATGAGCACGTTGCGGACGGCGGCGTTGAGGTTCGGGTCGATGTCGCCGCCGCTGCGGCCGACGAGCGTGGTGTAGGTGGTGAGCACCAGTTCGTCGTTCTGCGCGGTGACGATGTTCTTGGTCACGATGATGTCGCCGCCGAAGGCCTGCCGGAACGAATGCAGATGGACATCGCAGGTGAGCTGGTCGCCGACCCGGATCGGGCGATGGAATTCCAGGATCTGGTCGGTCTGCATGATCTGGCTGAGGTCGTAGCCGGTGACGACCTCTTCGAACAATTTGCGTTGCGCGAGAATCCCTACCAGGGAGATGAAGGTGACCGGCGCGAGCAGGTTGTCGTACCCGTACTCCTGCGCCGCGTCCTCGTCCCAGTGCACCGGGTGGTAGTCCTGCACGGCGCGGGCGTATTCACGCACCTTCTCGCGGCCGACCTCGTAGTAGTCGTCGACGCGGTAGTGGTGACCGACCATCGCCGCGGCGTTCGCCGCGGGGTCGAGCGCCTCGCCCGTCTGGACCGCTTCGTCTGTACCGGTGTTGATTGTCACGGGAGGACTGTACCTATCTGACCCCGTCACCCGGAGTCTGCGGAGCGCTCACCACCGCACCCACACCGTGAAAATGCGTCAGGGCCGGACAGTTGTCCGGCCCTCGCGGTGCCACGGCCCGAGATACCGGGAGGCGACTCCCGGCGTTAGTCCACGCGGTAGTTCACGCGTGGAGGACTAGCGGGATTCGCGGTGCGCCCGGTGTGTGCCGCAGTTCGGGCAGAACTTCTTCAGCTCCAGACGATCCGGGTCATTGCGCCGGTTCTTCTTGGTGATGTAGTTGCGGTGCTTGCACTGCTCGCAGGCCAAGGTGATCTTTGGCCGGACATCGGTGGACTTCGCGGCCACGATATGCCTTCTTTCCGGTACCTGATGGGCTTGTATCGGTTGTGGTAGCGATGGCCGGACTTGAACCGGCGACACAACGATTATGAGTCGTTTGCTCTACCGACTGAGCTACACCGCCACGGCGTCGCATTGCCATGGTGCCGAGCCCGCACTACGGGAGCGATGCCGAGTCGGTCACCACCGGCAATCCGGCGAGCCCCCTAACGGAATCGAACCGTTGACCTTTTCCTTACCATGGAAACGCTCTGCCGACTGAGCTAAGGGGGCATGACTGCTTCCGCACCGAGCCTCGAACGCTCGACCCCAGCGCGGTGAAGTCTTGAACGAGGTTACACACTCACCGGTCTCAGCACCAAACCGCGTGGTCAGGGCAATGTTTTCGACGGTTCGCGGCCACGGTTCGCGGGCCTTCACGGCCCACTCGGAAGTGCCCGCCCGCTCGCGAACCAAAGAATTGTTCGAAATCGGCGATAACCATCCCGACGCCACCCTGACCACGCGGGCAGCCCCGTCACACGCAGCCAACGCAGCCAGGAACGCAAAGCGTTCCGACCGGAAGCGCGATGACCGGACCAACGCCCGATCGAAGCCGATGAGGAGGAAGCGACCGATCGACCATCACAGCAAACGATCCCTCGATGAGCGAAACGATCGAGGCGGAGGGGTGCGGAGGAATGGAGGGTGGGCATCGTTCGGATGTGCGGATCACAAGATCGAGCCTTGGAAAGACGTCGTTTCTCCATGCACTCCCACAACGAACCACCCGTGACCAACGCAACCACCGAAGGGGGTCCGGGGGGCGAAGCCCCGCCGGGCGGGGTGTGGGGGTTGCACCCCCACAAGACAGACAAAGTGAGCCCTGTACGCGCTTTTTGCGTACAGGGCTCACTCAGCGAACGACGGTGGCAGGTGTAGGATTCGAACCTACGTAGGCTTTCACCGACAGATTTACAGTCTGCTCCCATTGGCCGCTCGGGCAACCTGCCGTTCGCGCATTGTTTCGCGCGCTGAGCAGAATACATCGAACCCGCACCCTGAATGCAAACCGGCTGGCTATCGGCCCTGCGACACGACTACCCTCGGGTCTCCGGGTAGAACTGACGGTGGCTGGAAGCATCGGGTTCAGCTCACCCGTCGGACCGTCAGAACAGGAGCGCAGCGTGGCTGATTCGTCTTTCGATGTTGTGAGCAAGGTCGATCGGCAGGAGGTCGACAACGCTCTGCATCAGGCGGAGAAGGAGCTCAACACCCGCTACGACTTCCGCGGCACCGGCGCGTCGATCGAATGGTCCGGCGAGGACAAGATCGTGCTCACCGCGGAGGCGGAGGAGCGTGTGAAGGCCGCGCTGGAGGTGTTCAAGGAGAAGCTGATCCGCCGCGACATCTCGTTGAAGGCGTTCGACGCGGGCGAGCCGGTCTCCTCCGGCAAGGTGTACAAGATCACCGGTTCACTGGTGCAGGGCATCGACTCCGAGCACGCGAAGAAGATCTCCAAGAAGATCCGGGACGAGGGCCCCAAGGGCGTGAAGGCGCAGATCCAAGGCGATGAGCTGCGGGTGAGCAGCAAGAAGCGCGATGATCTGCAGGCCGTCATCGCCCTGCTGAAGGGCGAGGATTTCGGCATCGCGCTGCAATTCGTCAACTACCGCTGACCGCCGGCCCGAAGCGCGGCGGGATCGGTCGCGTTCAGCGTGTCCACGAGGGTCTGCTCCTCATAAGTGAAGTGGGTCTCCAATTCGGTCGCGAGGCGGTCGAATTCCGTGCGAAGCCTGGCCGGATCGCCGGGTTCCGGCGCGTCGAGGAGTTCCCGTAGCTCGGTGAGCGCGGTGGCGACTACACCGTGCTCGCGGTTGAGTCGGTCGATCACGGCGGTGAGTTCGGGATGCAGCCGGACCAGGGCGGGGAAGACGCCGTCCTCGCTGGTGTGATGTTCGCCGAGCGCGCCGCAGAACGCGACGCAGTGGGCGCGTAGATCCTGCGGCAGCGCCGGTTTGCCCGCCGCGTCCGGCGCGCGTACGTACTGCTCGAGACCCGTTCGGACGGCGGCGAGGTCGCGACGCAACTGAGCATGCACGTGCCGGAGGTGATCGCCGACGGCCGCGACGCGCTGTCGCGCGGGCGTGGCCGCGTCGGGCGATCCGGTCAGCACTGCCGCACCCGCGACGCCCGCCGCGGCGGCGGCTCCGGCTGCCGCCAGAAGGCGGCGCCTGCCGCGCCCAGGACGCGTGACCGGCTCCAACGCTACGACGGGGATCACCCGGTCGGTCGCCGCCTGATAGGCGGCGAAGGCCGGGTCGTCGTCGGCTTGGGCGGCATAGTGCCGGTCCCGCTCGGCACCCTCGAGCACTCGGGCGTTCGCGGGGTAGGTCTCGAGCCGCTCCGCCGCGCCGATCTCGACGGTCACCTCGGGATTCGCCCGCACGTTGTGGAACCAGGCCGGATGCGTGTTCGCGCCCGCGTTGGACCCGAACACCAAGACGCGCCCACCGTCTCGGCGGTAGACGACCGGCACCGTGTGGTCGCGTCCGGTTTTCGCGCCGACGGTGGTGAGCAGGAGCAGCGGCGCTCCCTCGAACATTCCGCCGACGCGGCCCGCGTTCGCGCGGAACTCCGCGATGATCGCCTGGTTGAACTCGTTCGGCCCACTGCGCTCCGGATCGGTCATGTCCGACACCCTTCCGCGGTACGACGCAGCCGCCGCGACCGCTGGTTATAGCCTGATGAGAAGACAGGATTTTGCTTTGCAAGCAAATCTGTTTTGTAGACAAAGGTATTGGGAGGGTGGTCGGCGTGTCAACCGAGGAGCGGCCGGGACTCGGCGTGGACGAAGGCATCCGCACGTTGCTGCTGCTGATGCCGCGCGTGGTGGGGCGAGCCAAGAAACTGGGCGTCCCGAAGGAGCTGGAGTCGTTCTCGCTGGCGCCTCGGCACCTGTCGCTACTGGCCAATCTGGTGTTCGACGGACCGACCACGGTGACGGATCTGGCCGCCCGGCTGGAGGTGGCGCCGACGACGGTGAGTCTGATGGTCGGCGAACTCAGCAAGCAGGGTGTGCTCGAACGCGGCGCGGACCCGGACGACCGCAGACGCACCATCGTCGCCATCGCACCGGCGCACGAGCAAGCCGTGCACAAATGGCTGGGGCGCAGCGCTCGCGCCTGGCGCACGGTGCTCGAGCCGCTCACCGCGCAGCAGCGGCGGTTGTTCGTCGAGACGTTTCGCGCCTACGAAGACCAGCTGGCCATGGAGGATTGAGCGCCCGAGGACTCAGTACCGGCGCGGGCCGCCCGCCATCTCCTCGAGCCGGGCGATGCGTTCGTTCATCGACGGATGCGTGGAGAACCAGCGCGCGACCCGCTCACCCGCACGGAACGGATTGGCGATCATCAGGTGCGACTGCGACGCCAGCCGCGGCTCGGGCGGAAGTGGGGCGGTCTGCACGCCGCGTTCGATCTTCCGTAGCGCGGACGCCAGCGCCAGCGGATCACCGGTCAGCTCGGCGCCGGACTGGTCGGCCTGGAATTCGCGCGAACGCGAGACGGCCAGCTTGATCAGCGTCGCGGCGATCGGGCCGAGCAGCGACACCAGCAGCACGGCCAGCACGTTCGGACCCTCGCCGTTGCGATTGCCGCCGAACATGGACAGGTACATGGCCAGGTTCGCCACGCCGGAGATGACCGCCGCGAGCGCACCCGCGATCGAGGAGATGAGGATGTCGCGGTTGTAGACATGCGAGAGCTCGTGACCGAGCACGGCCCGCAATTCCCGCTCGTCGAGGAGCTGCAAGATGCCGCTGGTGCAACAGACCGCGGCGTGGCGTGGACTGCGTCCGGTGGCGAAGGCGTTGGGCGCGTTCGTCGGGCTGATGTACAGCCGGGGCATCGGCTGCCGCGCGATGGTGGCCAGCTCCCGCACGATCCGGTACATGACCGGGGCCTCCAACTCGCTGACCGGCTGCGCGTGCATGGCCTTCAGCGCGATCTTGTCGCTGTTGAAGTACGCGTAGGCATTCATGCCCACCGCGAGCAGGATCGCGACGACGAGGATCGTCGGGTTGCGGAACAGCGCGCCGATCACCACGATCAGGGCCGACAGGCCCACCATCAGCCCGAAGGTCTTCAGCCCGTTCGCAAACCCGTGCCCGTGCATACGTCTCCCTTGCCGCTCCCCCGTTCACCGAGTCGCCTTACAGCAGATAAACGATAGAAGCTCCAGGCAAAGTTCCGGTGCATCCGCGCCGCGCTCACCCCACGCGTTCGATGGTGTAGCGGACCAGCCGCTCGAGTGCGTCGTTGGCGGGACCGCCGGGCAGGGCGCACAGCTCGGCGTAGGCGAGGTCGGCGTAGCCCTGCAGTTTCTCCTTGGCCAGCGTCATGCCGCGCGAGTCGGCGAGCAGGGCGAGCGCCTCGTCCACCTCGTCGTCGGTCTCCAGCGGACGGGCCAGCAGTTTGCGCAGACGATCGCCGTCGGCGCCCTCCTCGCGCAGCGCGTACAGCACCGGCAAGGTGTGTACGCCTTCGCGCAGGTCGGTGCCGGGAGTCTTGCCGGACTGCTCGGAGGCGGAGGAGATGTCGATGATGTCGTCGGAGATCTGGAAGGCGGTGCCGACCGCGTCACCGAGGCGGGCCAGACGCTCGACGTGCTCGGGGTCCGCCCCCGAGAAGGTGCCGCCGAAGCGGCCGGACGCGGCGATCAGCGATCCGGTCTTCTCCCACACCACGCGCAGGTAGTGCTCGACCGGGTCCTGCGACTCCCGAGCGCCCATGGTCTCGCGCATCTGACCGGTGACCAGTTCGGCGAAGGTCTCGGCGATGATGCGCACCGCGTCGGGGCCGAGGGTGGAGGTCAGCCGGGACGCGTGCGCGAACAGGTAGTCGCCCGCCAGGATGGCGATGTTGTTGCCCCACCGCGAGTTCACACTCGGAGCGCCGCGGCGCATGGGGGCCTCGTCCATGACGTCGTCGTGGTACAGCGTGGCCAGGTGCACGAGCTCGACGACGGTGCCCGCCGTGATCAGCGCGGGATCGGCGGGGCGTGGGCCGAGCTGCCCGGTGAGGATGGTGAAGAGCGGGCGGAAGCGCTTGCCGCCGGCCTTGGCCAAGTGCAGGGCGGCCTCCTGGAGGAATTCCGCACCGTCGGATAGCTCCTCGACCAGGAGTTTCTCGACTTCGGCCAGGCCGTTGCGCACGGTGTCGGCCAGCACGCTGTCACCGAGGTCGACTCCGGCCACGACCGTGCTCGCGTCGCTCCCGGCTCCGCCGTGCGCCGTGTCCATGATTCGCTCGCTCCGCTCGCTCATGGCCGATGTGCTCATTTCTTCTCCCAGCGATGCGTCCGACCCCACGGTAGAGAACCTAGCGTGTCCCGGTCGGATGGCCCATGAACACCGTCACTCTGTGGTGGATCGGCCACGATCGCGGCGCGTCGGCGGTGATCGTCCACGACGCGAGCGCGACCGCCGTCGACATGGGTGCGACGGCCCTGCGAGTATGGAGCGCATGGGTGCACCGGAAGCGAGTCCCGCGAGCGACGAGGACGCGTTGCCCAGCCGCGCCGAGGTGCTGGTCGTCGGCGCGGGCCCGGCCGGATCGGCGTCGGCGGCCTGGGCGGCTCGGGCGGGACGGGACGTGCTGCTCATCGATTCGGCCGTCTTTCCCAGGGACAAGACCTGCGGTGACGGGCTCACTCCGCGCGCGACCGCGGAACTGGAGCAGCTCGGTCTCGGCGAGTGGGTGCGCGCGCACATCGTCAACCACGGCCTCCGGATGACCGGCTTCGGCCGCGAGGCGCTGCTGAGCTGGCCGGGCGGTTCCTTCCCGACGTACGGAAGCGCGGTTCCGCGTAACGAACTCGACGACAAACTGCGTGAGACGGCGGTGAAGTCCGGCGCGCGCATGGTGGACGGCACGAAAGTGGTCGATGTCACCCGCGAGGTCGACCGGATCACGGGCGTGACGGTGCGGACCGCCGACGGCACGCGTGCGATCGCCTGCCGGACGCTGGTGGTCGCCGACGGCGTGCGTTCACCGATCGGGCGGCTGCTCGGCCGCGTCTGGCATCGGCGATACGCCTACGGCACCGCGGCGCGGGCCTACATCCGGTCCGGCCGCAGCGACGATCAGTGGATCACCTCGCATCTGGAGTTGCGCGATGCCTCCGGCGAGCTGGTTCCCGGCTACGGCTGGGTGTTCCCGCTCGGCAACGGCGAGGTGAACATCGGTGTCGGGTCGTTGGCGACGGAACGCAGGCCCTCGCATGTCGCGTTGAAGCCGCTGCTGGCGCACTACGCCGCGCTGCGCAGGGAGGAATGGCAATTCGAGGGCTCGCTGCGCGCGGTGGCCTCGGCGCTGCTGCCGATGGGCGGAGCGGTGTCGAACGTCGCGGGACGCAACTGGGTGCTCATCGGTGACGCCGCCGGGTGCGTGAACCCGCTCAACGGCGAAGGCATCGATTACGGCTTGGAGGGCGGTCACATGCTGGCCGACCTGCTGGACGAACCCGACCTCGGCGCGGTCTGGCCGCAGGTGCTGCGTGCCCGCTACGGACGCACGTTCTCGGTCGCCCGGCGGATCGCGGGCCTGGCCACGCATCCGCGCATGGTGCCGCTGGGCGGCCCTCCCGTGCTGCGCTCGAAATACTTGCAGCGCACGGCCGTCCGGGTGATGGGGAATCTGGTGACCGACGAGGACGTCGACCTGACCGCGCGGGCCTGGCGGATGGCGGGCCGGGCGTCGCTGCGCTTCGACGAGCGTCCGCCGTTCGCCTAGGCACGGGAGGCGCGATGAGCGGACGACGAGCGCGCGGATTGCCCGCGCTGTATCTGCTGCCGCATCTGCGCCGCGCCAAGGACCTGGCCGACCGGCACTACGCCGACCCGCTGAATCTGGACGGGCTCGCGGCGGCCGCCGGGGTGTCGAAATACCACTTCCTGCGCGCGTTCGCCGCCGTCTACGGCCTGACCCCGGCCGCGTATCTGGCCGAGCGGCGCATCGAACGCGCCCAGGACCTGCTGCGCGCGACCAATCTCACCGTCACCGAGGTGTGCATGCTGGTCGGCTACAGCAGCCTCGGCTCGTTCAGCAGCAAGTTCCGGCAGCTGGTCGGCGTCACGCCGTCGGAGTACCAGGCGAAGTTCGCCGACGGCGCACCGCGCGTTCCCGGCTGTTTCGTCTTCATGCACGGGCTCTCCGACCGCAAGCCGCGCGGCTGAGCAAACGGCGCAATTTCGGAGAAGCCGGTGCCGGGGCGGCCGCCATAGCCTGGCCCGCATGACGACGATTACGAATGTTTCCCTGGTCACGGTGTACGTCACGGACCAAACCGCCGCGAAGGAGTGGTACGTCGACAAGCTCGGGTTCGTCGAGACCGGCGACGTCACGATGGGCGACAACGGTTTCCGCTGGGTCACCGTCGCGCATCCCGCGCACCCGGAATTGGAGATCACCCTGATGCTCCCGGGTCCGCCGCTGGACGAGAACTACGCCGACGCCGTTCGGCGCGCGCTGGCCAACGGCACACACGGCTCTCTCGGCCTGCGGACGGAGAACTGCCAGAAGACCTTCGAGGAACTCACCGCCAAGGGCGTGGAGTTCGTCCAGCCGCCCGCCGAACGGCCCTACGGCACCGAGGCGATCGTCCGGGACAATTCCGGGAACTGGCTGGTTCTGGTCGAGCCGAAGGCGTACTCACCGCAGGATTTCGCGTAGGGCCGGCGGCGTTGCCCCGGCCGGGCCGGGGCAACGCGCGTTCATGCGGTCGGCTTCGCCGACAACCACTCCTCGATGAATTTGCGCTCGCTGTTGAGCACCCGATGATGCAACTGCTCGGCGAGCGGCTCGATCGCGCCGCCGACCACGGGCACCTTCACCTGCACGGTGCCCGCCACCTCGATCTCGGATCCCTCCGCGGTGGAACGGATTTCGTAGGACCCGGACATCGCGGTGTTGATGCCGCCGGTGGTGGCCTCGAAGGTGCCTTTGGCGACCTCGCCCACCAGCGCCTGCCAGTTGTCGGTGCGGGAGAAGGTGAGGTCGCTCTTGAGCACCTTGCGGACCAGCGTGGGTACCTTGTCCTCCGCGGCCTTTTCGGTCATATGGATGCGAATGGTGCCCGCGCCATCGGGGTGCGACAGGTCCAGCGTCGCGGTCGGTGCGTCGGCGAAGCGGGCCCGCCAGACGTCGTCGGTGGTGAGTGCCCGGTGGAGATCTTCGACCGGGACGGTATATGGCACGGTGAAGCTGAATTTTCGGGACATGGCCGCCACCGTAGCCGAGCCGGTCGGTAGCCTGTGGCGGTGTCGGAAACCAGCCAGTCTCGAGGGCGGCCGATCCGCCTGCGACGGGCGAGGATCGGGGTGCTGATCGCCGCGACGGCGGTGAGCGTGCTCGTCGGGCTGCTGGTGCTGGCCGCGTGGCGCAACGACTACCTGATCAGCTCGGACAAGGGCAGTACCACGGCCGAAGTGCTCTCGGCGGGGCGGTTGCGCTCGGCGGTCATGTACGTCACACCGGACGGCGAGACACACAATCCGAAGGTCGGCGTGCTGTACCCGACCAACCTGACCGCGGGTGAGCGGATCCGGGTGGAATACAGCCGCAGCGACCCCGACCTGGTGCGCGTGGAAGGCCGCGATGTGCGCGTCGCGATTCCGCCCGCGTTGTCGGTCATCGTGGTGGTGTGGCTGCTCGCGCTCCCCACGCTGTGGCTGCTCTCCCGCCGGAGCCGAGGTGCCGAGCCGGTGGCTCGCCCCGCGCCTCAGGCCTGACCTCCCGGCGCCGGGCGAAGACCGGCGGCGCTCCGACAGTTCGCCGGATCTTTCCGTGCGCTTCACTTCGGTGTGGCGGCGCGGCGCGGTGTACCGGTCAGGCTGAGGAGGTGCGTGTAGCGATCGTCGCGGAGTCGTTCCTGCCGAATATGAACGGCGTCGTCAACTCCGTGCTGCGGGTGCTGGAGCACTTGGACCGGCACGGGCACGACGCGCTGATCATCGCGCCCGACACCCCGAGGGGGCAGCCCCCGGCTCCGCGCGAGCACCAGCGTTTCCGGGTCCATCGGGTGCCCGCCGTCATGGTGCCGAAGATCAGTTCGCTGCCGGTCGGGCTGCCGCAGCCGGGCATCGTCTCGGCCATCGAGGACTTCGATGCCGACGTGGTGCACCTGGCCTCGCCGTTCCTGCTCGGCGCAGGCGGTCTGGGTGCGGCGCTGCGGCTGAATCTGCCGACCGTCGCGGTGTATCAGACCGACGTCGCCGGCTTCGCCAAGAGCTACGGACTGGGGCTGGCCGGTCGTGCCGCATGGGGTTGGACCCGGCGTATCCACGAGGGAGCCACCAGGACGCTCGCGCCGTCCCGGGCGGCTGCCGAGGATCTGGCCCGGCACGGCATCCCGCGCGTGCACCGGTGGGGACGCGGTGTCGACACCGCGCGTTTCACGCCCAGCGCCCGCTCCGCCGAGCTGCGCGACGCCTGGCGCGCGGGCCGGGACCGGCTGCTGGTCGGCTTCGTCGGGCGGCTTGCGCCGGAGAAGCACGTCGAGCGGCTGGCGGTGCTGGGCGCCGACCCCGGTGTCCAGCTGGTGATCGTCGGCGACGGGCCGGAACGCCGACGGCTCGCGCGACCGATGCCGACCGCGGTGTTCACCGGCGAACTCGGCGGCGACGAGCTGGCGCGGGCGTACGCCAGCTTGGACGTGATGGTGCACGCGGGGGAGCACGAGACGTTCTGCCAGGGCGTGCAGGAGGCCTTGGCGTCGGGTGTCCCGGTGATCGGCCCCGACGCGGGCGGTCCGCGCGACCTGATCGCCCACTGCCGCAACGGCTACCTGCTTCCGGTGGATCGCTTCGGCGAGTTGCTGCCCAGCGCCGTCGGGGCGCTGCACGATCCGCAGCTGCGCAACCGCTTCGCCGGAGCGGCCAGGAAGTCGGTGCTGTCGCGGACCTGGCCCGCCATCTGCACCCAGCTGATCGGCCATTACGCCGAAGTGACCGGCTCGCGGATTCGGTTGCCGCATACGGCCTGAGGCCCCTCGGGCGTGACGGAAGTATCCACGCGCCGCGCTCGGTTCGTAACAGACCGCGAGTTAGGGTCTTGGCGTGGCGAAAACGCAATCGAACCGGGCCTCGCTGGACAAGCAGCCGCACGAAGTCGCGGCGATGTTCGACGGCGTCGCCCGGCGATACGACCTGACCAACACGGTGATCTCCGCGGGGCAGGATCGCTACTGGCGCTGGGCGACCCGCAGGGCGCTGTCGCCGCGGCCGGGCGAACGGCTGCTCGATCTCGCCGCCGGCACCGGTGTATCGACGCTGGAGCTGCAGAAATCCGGTGCTTGGTGCCTGGCGGCCGACTTCTCCAAGGGCATGCTCAGCGCTGGCCGCTTTCGTGACGTGCCGATGGTGGCGGCCGACGCCATGGCGTTGCCGTTCGCCGACGACTCCTTCGACGCGGTGACGATCTCCTTCGGGCTGCGCAATGTGGCCGACACCGACCTGGCCTTACGCGAGATGCTGCGGGTCACCAAACCCGGCGGCAGGTTGGTCGTGTGCGAGTTCTCCGCGCCGGTTCTCCCGCTGTTCCGCACGGTGTACCTGGAGTATCTGATGAAGGCGCTGCCCAAGGTGGCGCGCATGGTGAGCAGTAATCCCGAAGCCTACGTCTACCTGGCCGAATCCATCTCGGACTGGCCCAATCAGCGCAGGCTCGCGATGCGGATCGCGGCGAACGGGTGGTCGTCGGTGAAGTGGCGCAACCTCACCGGAGGCGTCGTCGCGCTGCATCGGGCGTACAAACTGGGCTGAGCCGGAGACCTCGGTCACACCTCACCGCCGATTTCGAGCACGGTGAGGTGGAATGTCACCTGGCGATAACGCGGGGTAAATCCCGCGCAATCGGCGATCCGCATGATCGAAGGCATGTCCGACCCAGTGACCGGCCACAGCGACGGCATCGCCCGAACGGCGTGCTCGTACTGCGGCGTGGGCTGCGGGATCACGGTGGCGACCGCGCCGGACGGCGCGGGGAAGCCGGTGATCGCCAAGGTCAGCGGCGACAAACTGCATCCGGCGAACGCGGGCAGGCTGTGCACCAAGGGCGCGACGCACGCCGAGTTGACGCGCACCACCGGCCGGATGGAGACCGCCTACCGGCGTTCGGAACGGGGTCAGGTCCCGGTGCCCTTCCCCGTGGACGAGGCCGTGCACGAGGCCGCCACCCGATTGCGCGCGATCCTGGACGAGCACGGGCCGGACGCGATCGCGCTCTACGTCTCCGGGCAGATGTCGCTGGAGGCGCAGTACCTCGCGACCAAGCTGGCCAAGGGTTATCTGCGCACGATGCACATCGAGGCGAACTCGCGCCTGTGCATGGCCAGCGCGGGGACCGGATACAAGCAGTCGCTCGGCGCGGACGGGCCGCCCGGATCCTACGACGACTTCGAGCACGCCGACCTGTTCTTCGTGATCGGCGCGAACATGGCCGACTGCCATCCCATCCTGTTCCTGCGGATGGCCGACCGGCTGAAGGCCGGGGCCAAGCTCATCGTCGTGGACCCGCGGCGCACCGAGACCGCCGCGCGGGCGGACCTGTTCCTGCAGATCGCTCCCGGCACGGACCTGGCGCTGCTGAACGGGCTGCTGCACCTGCTGGTCGCGAACGGCCACATCGACGAGGAGTTCATCGCCGAGCACACCGAGGGCTGGGACGCGATGCCGGAGTTCCTCGCCGACTATCCGCCGCGGCGAGTGGCGGAGATCACCGGGCTGGCCGAGGCCGACATCCGCACCGCGGCTCGGTGGATCGGTGAGGCCGGCGAATGGATGTCGCTGTGGACGATGGGGCTCAACCAGTCCACGCACGGCACCTGGAACACCAACGCGCTGTGCAACCTGCACCTGGCCACGGGCGCGATCTGCCGTCCCGGGAGCGGGCCGTTCTCGCTCACCGGGCAGCCCAACGCGATGGGCGGGCGCGAAATGGGCTACATGGGTCCGGGCCTGCCCGGTCAGCGCAGCCTGCTCTCCGCCGAGGACCGGGCGTTCGTGGAGACCGTGTGGGAGCTGGAGCCCGGCACGCTGCGCACCGAAGCCGGGCCCGGCACCGTGGAGATGTTCCGTGAACTGGCCGAAGGAACGATCAAAGCGGCCTGGATCATCTGCACCAACCCCGTCGCCACCGTGTCCAACCGCAAGACCGTCATCGCGGGACTGGAAGCGGCCGAACTGGTGATCGCCCAGGACGCCTACACCGAGACCGCGACCAACGCCTACGCCGACCTGCTGCTTCCCGCCACGCTGTGGGCGGAGGCGGACGCGGTGATGGTCAATTCGGAACGCAACCTCACCCTGCTGCAGCAATCGGTGCACCCCACCGGCGACGCGCGGCCGGACTGGCGGATCATCGCCGACATCGCCTCCGCCATGGGCTTCCCCGGCTTCGATTTCGCTTCCAGCGCCGAAGTGTTCGACGAGATCACCCGTTTCGCGAATCCCGCGACCGGCTACGACTTGCGCGGTGTGAGCTACGAGGCGCTGCGCGAAGGGCCGATGCAGTGGCCGTGCGCGCGGCCGGAACACAGGCGTAATCCGATTCGCTACCTGAACGACGGCGTCAGCCAGACACTGTTCGCCGACGAGCACGGGCACCGGCCCCGGCTGGCCTTCGCCACGCCGAGCCGTCGCGCGGTGTTCTGGCCGCGGCCGCACATGCTGCCGGAGGAGATGCCGGACGACGACTACCCGTTTTTGCTGAACACCGGCCGCCTGCAGCACCAGTGGCACACGATGACGAAGACCGGCAAGATCGACAAGCTGACCAAGCTGAACGGCGCGCCGTTCGTCGAGGTGCACCCGGCCGACGCCGAGCGTCTCGGCCTGCGTGCCGGCGATCAGCTCGAGATCGCCTCGCGCCGTGGCCGCGCCGTGCTACCGGTGCTGATCGGCGATCGGGTGCGGCCGGGCGATTGCTTCGTGCCTTTCCACTGGAACGACGAGCAGGGCGAATACCTGACCATCAACGCGGTCACGAATGACGCGGTCGATCCGGACTCCCTGCAACCGGAGTTCAAGGCGTGTGCGGTGGCGCTGCGCCGGGTGGCGGCGGTGCCGCAACCGGAGGTCCCCGCCGCGCTGCCCGCGGCGCAGGCGGTGCACCCGCTGGCGGCCGTGCTCGGTCTCGACGGCGGCACCGCGCCCACGCTCAGCGAGACCGAGCGGATCTACTTGAGTGGTTATCTGGCGGCGCTGCAGGCGCTTCCGGTGACCGGTCAGCCGGTGCTCCCGGACTCGGCGCCGATGTCCGCGCACAGCAGGCTGTGGGTCGACGGGCTGCTGGCCGGGATGTACTCGCGTGGCACTGCGGCCCCGGCGCCCGCGGTGGACGAGAGCGCGGCCGCTCGCGCGATCACGGTGTTGTGGGCCTCGCAGACCGGCACCGCCGAAGAGTTCGCGGCCGCCGTCTCGGCGCATCTGGCCGGGCACGGCTTCGTGCCGCGACTGCTGGACCTGGACTCCTGCGACCTGAACACGATCCAGGGCGACGTGCTGGTGGTCAGCAGCACGTTCGGCGACGGAGGGCCGCCGGACAACGGAACCGACTTCTGGAAGCGTCTCGCCGGCGCGGTCGTGCGGCTGACCGGTGTGCGCTACGCGGTGTTCGCCCTCGGCGATTCCTCCTACGACGACTTCTGCGGTTACGGCCGCAAACTCGACGAGAAATTCGCCGAACTCGGCGCGATCCGGTTGCTGCCGCGCGTCGACAGCGAACCCGACTACGAAGACGCGGCGCAGCGCTGGCTCGACGACGTGCTCGCCGCGTTCGGTGACGCGGAGCCCGGCTCCCCCGCCGATCTGCCGGTGCGCGGCGGAACCGGTCCGGGTCGCTCCCCATCCCGCGGCGGCGTCGCGACGCTGGAATCGCCCGCTGCCGCACCGGCGCCGGTACGAACCCGCACGGCTCCCGCGCCGTTCACCCGCGCCGCACCGCTGCGTGCTCCGCTGCTGCGCAACGAGTTGCTGTCGGCCGAAGGATCGCCGAAAGAGGTGCGCCGCTTCGGGTTCGATCTGCGCGGCCTGGACGGCGGGTACGAGGTGGGTGATTCCCTGGGCGTCTGGCCGGTGAACAGCGATGCGCTGGTCACCGAATGGCTGGCCGCCACCGGACTGGACGGTCGCCGCGCGGTCGAGGTGGACGAACGCGAACTCACCCTGGCCGAAGCGTTGCGCACGCATTACGACATCACCAAGGTCGGCCACGACCTGCTCGGCTTCCTCGCCGAGCGCAACCACAGCGGCAAACTCGCCAAATTGCTGCGCCGGGACAACCGCAACGAGCTGGCGAACTACCTGTGGGACCGGCAGGCCGTGGACGTGCTGCGCGATTTCCCGGTGCGGGCCGATCTGGTGGAGTGGCTCGGCACGCTGAAGAAGCTGCAGCCGCGCCAGTATTCGATCTCGTCGAGCCCGCTGGTCAGCCCGGATGAGGTGGAGCTGACCGTCGGTGTCGTGCGCTACGGTGACCCGGCCGCCACCGGGTCGGCGGCGCGGCGCGGCGGAGTGTGCTCGACCTTCCTCGCCGATCGAGCGGGCGCCGACGCGGCGGTGCCGATCTTCCTGCAGCGCGCGCCGCATTTCCGTCCCCCGGCCGACCCGTCGGTGCCGATGATCATGGTGGGCCCTGGCACCGGCATCGCGCCCTTCCGCGGGTTCTTGCAGGAACGCAGGGCCCTCGGCTGCACGGGGCGCAACTGGCTGTTCTTCGGCGATCAGCACGCGGCGCAGAACTTCTATTACCGCGCCGAGTTGGAGGACATGTTCCGTTCCGGCTTCCTCACCCGGCTCGACCTGGCCTTCTCCCGCGACCAGCGAGAGCGGATCTATGTGCAGCACCGCATGCTCGAGCACGGCGCCGAGCTGTGGTCCTGGCTGCGCGACGGCGCCCACTTCTACGTCTGCGGCGACGCCGGCCGCATGGCCGCCGACGTCGACGAGGCCCTCCTGCGCATCGCCCGCATCCACGGCAAACTCGACGAGGATGGCGCCCTGGCCTTCAAGAAACAACTCGTCGCCGAAAAGCGCTACGTCCGCGACGTGTACTGACTGTTCATCCCGACTCCTCACACGCCTCGCACGACTTCGGTGATCGCAGTCACATTCGTGAACCCGGTTACGCCGACCGCCGTCCAACTCTGTGATCGAACTCGAGATTCGCATCGAACGAGAGAACTGGCGCGATATCGCCGATATCGCGATTGCCAAATCCCTCGATGCACCAGACCGGACCGCCCCGGCGCGAGGAGGAAAGACTTGCTTCTCGGGTCAGATCTACCTCGTCAACCACGTCACCGGGCAAATCGCGAAAACAATGGAGCCCACCGTTATCGTTGGCAGTGACGGAGCGATCATCACTGCCTACCCGGGAGGGAAAGGCTTGCCGTGACTGAGCCGACGTACTCTGAGCTGACAGACTCGATCGTTCGAGCCGGCAGCTGGGAAGGGTTGAGAATCGCGCTACGGGATGGCGTTCCGTACATCATCGAACGCGATAGCGTGGCGCTGCCAACTCCGATACCCATGCGATTCGCCCCGGGCACACTGCGGGAGTACTACCGCAAGATCGCGGAGGATGCTCTGCACGGCAGGCCCGAATCTCCCTGGGAGTGGTGGATGGACTTGATGTCCACCCACCTGGGAGAGGCGATGTACGACCTGGACCGCTTGGATGGGCCGGCCGAGATCACTATTGGCGAGTTCGGCTTCACAGCCACGCCTATCCGAACGGATCAACGGTCCACCTTCGAATTCGCTCACACCGCGGGCGGGTTCAGGCGGGTGAAGTCCGGGAGGCGGTAGTACGGGTAGTAGGGGTAAGGCGGGGTGGTTCCACTCGCTTTGTCCAGGCGGGCGATCTGGTCGGCGTCGAGTTCCCAGCCGATCGCGCCGAGGTTCTGGCGCAACTGCTGCTCGTTGCGGGCGCCGACGATGACGGTGGCGACGGTGGGGCGGCGCAGCAGCCAATTGAGGGCGATCTGCGGGACCGTCCTGCCGGTTTCGGCGGCCAGCTCGTCGAGGACGTCCACCACGTCGTAGAGCTTCGCGTCGTCCACCGGCGGTCCGGCCTCGGCGGTCCGGTGCAGACGGCTGCCTTCCGGAAGCGGTTGCCCGCGCCGGATCTTGCCGGTGAGCCTCCCCCAGCCGAGCGGACTCCAGACCACCGCGCCGACGCCTTGGTCGCGGCCCAGCGGCATGAGTTCCCACTCGTAATCCCGCCCGACCAGCGAGTAATAGACCTGATGCGCGACATACCTGGTCAGACCGTTGCGATCCGCCGCCGCAAGGGATTTCATCAGCTGCCAGCCCGCGAAGTTCGACGCGCCGACATAGCGGATCTTGCCCGCGCGCACCAGATCGTCGAGCGCGGCGACGACTTCCTCCACCGGCGTGCCCGCGTCGAAGGCGTGCAACTGGAACAGATCGATGTAGTCCGTGCCGAGTCTGCGCAGCGAGCCCTCCACCGCGCCGATCAACCTGGCCCGCCCGGAACCGGCGTCCGCCGGCCGGGGACCGGTGGGCAGCGTCGCCTTGGTGGACAGCAGCACGCGATCACGCCTGCCTTTCACGGCGGCGCCGAGTACCTCCTCGGATGCGCCGTCGGAGTAGACGTCGGCGGTGTCGAACATGCACACGCCCGCGTCCAAGCTGATGTCGACCAGTCGCCGCGCCTGGCCGGCGTCGGTGTCGCCCCACGCGCCGAACAGCTCGCCGCGACCGCCGAAGGTGCCCGCGCCGAAGCTCAAGGCCGGGACGTGCAGCCCCGATGCGCCGAGCCGCCGGTACTCCATCTGCGCGTCCTCCGTCCGAACATTCACTGGATCACCCTCCTAAAGGGTCTATAGTTCCTTTAACACTTCGAACGGTACACCCGTTCGCGCACAAATGAAACTGGAGTGCCGTTATGGAGTCGGAAGAGACCACCCCGGGATCCGTTCGCCCCGGTGGACGCACCGCGCGAGTCCGCGCCGCCGTCCTGCGAGCGGCCGGTGACCTGCTGGCCGAACGCGGCTTCGCCCACCTCGACCTCGGTGAGGTCGCCGCGCGCGCCGAAGTCGGCAAGACCACGGTCTACCGCCGCTGGCGCACACCCACGGGCCTGATCGCCGACCTGTTGGTCGACATGGCCGAGCAGTCGCTGCCGCGCGCCGACACCGGCTCCCTGCTCGGCGATCTCACCGCCAACGCCCGCCTGGTCGCGAGAACACTGTCCGATCCTCGCCAAGGCCGGCTGTTTCGCGCCGTGATCGCGGCCGCCACCTGCGACGAGTCCGCCGCAACCGCCCTGCGCCGCTTCTACGACGTGCGCCTCACCGAATGGTCGGCATGTGTAGCGGCCGCCGTCGCGCGCGGCGAAGCGCCGGAGCACACCGACGCGCGCGCAGTGCTGTCGGCGGTGTCGGCACCGCTCTACTACCGGCTGCTCGCCAGCGGCGACCCGATAGACGACGCCGCGGCGGATACGGCCGCGCGCGCCGCGGTCGACGCCGTGGCCGCGGGCACGTTCGTGTCCGCGGGCTCCCCGCCGGTCGGCTAGCCGAGCACCGCCGCCGCGTTCCAGTCCGCGCGGCGGCCGGTGAAAGCCAGGACCCGCTCCAGGGCCGGCGCTTCCGCCGCGACCGGCACCACCGGGCCGAACAGGCCGGGCACGCCTTCGGCCGGTGTGTCACGCAGCATGTCCAGCAGGACGCCCAGATGCCCGGCGTCGCAGGTGAAGGGCTGACCCGTGGCTTTCGCGAGATCCCAGCCGTGCACGACCACCTCGTCCAGGGCGATCCTCGCCATCACCGGCGCGGGCTCGCTCACTCCGCCCGCCTCCGTCACGCCGTCCCAGGCGGCGGGCTCCCGCCACGCCGCCACCAAGGCGTCCAGCTGCGCCGGAATGCGCCCGCGCCAATCCGCAGGCAAGACGCGCCCGGCAGGCGGAGGCGGCGCGACCGAACCGCCGACGGCCTCCTTGGTGGCCGACTGACGGAACGCCTCGGTCAGATCGATGACGTGTGCGAGCAGATCGCGGACCGTGGTGTCGGCGCACGGCGTCGCCGCCGCGAGCTGATCGTCGGTGATGCCGCCGACGACGCTCGCCAAAGCGGCGGCCGCGGGCTCGAAGTCGAACTCGGGATTCATCTGGCCTCCTCGGGGTGTGTGACGTCTCCGGGAATGGAGACGAAGCGAGGCGGCGAAATTGAGCGGCGGGTCTTTCCGCAACCAACTCGTAGCGCTGAAAAGTCCTGGATAAGCGGATAATTGAAAGATGAAGGGTGATCGAGTGGAGATCGTCGTCGACGTCGGCGGCGGGTCTCGCAATTACGAGATCGCGGCGACCCGGGCGGGGCGGCGGGTCGAGGTACGGATCGCGCGCGGCGTGGTGGAAGTCAGCGAAGTGACGCGATCGGGAGTGGCGGTGCGGACCGCGCGGTTCATGGCCGGGCGCGCCCTCGCGGTGGTCGAGCACCCCGCGAACGGAACCGCGCCGCAAGCCGGAGAAGAGCGGTGAACATGACCGGACCGATGCTTGCCGTAGCGGCGGACCACAGGCATCCTCGATCCAGTCGAAGTTGATCGTCCGCCTCGATTGCGGCGGCCCGCGACGGGTATGCCGATCGAGAGGCCCACGCGGAGAGGAGCGCAACGATGTCAGATCCCCTTGCCGACGCGGTCCCGGAGGCCGATCTCGCCGAGCAGTCCGTTCCGGCGTATCCGGAGGAACCGGTGCTCGCCGACGACCTGCCAGAGCAGGACGACACCGTCGGACGAGCGGTTCTGGAGCGCGACGTCTTGGAGGCGAACCCGGCGGACGTGATGGAGCAGTCCATCGCGGTTCCGCTCGACGACGACCCCGAGGACGAATTCGGCTACTGACCGCCCCGCGCGGGCGGCCGCTCAGGGCTGGATCTTCGCCCGCACCGCCGCGTGCAGTTCCCGCAGGCTGGACCGCTCGGTGGCCACCTCGAGCACTCGCATGCCATGGGCGCGCCCGGTCAGCTCGACGGCCAACTGCTGCGGATCGACCTGCCGGTGCGGGATGCGATAGGCGGCGCACAACGCCGCGAGATCCATGCCGTGCGGTGTGCCGAAGACCCGCTCGAACACCCCCGCGTATTGCGGGTCGCCCTGCTCGAGCAGTTCGAAGATGCCGCCGCCGTCGTCGTTGGCCACGACGATGGTCAGATCGGCGGGCCGCGGTTCGCCGGGCCCGATCAGCAGGCCGGACGCGTCGTGCAGGAAGGTCAGGTCGCCGATCAGCGCGACGGTGCGCCCGCCGTGGTGCAGCGCCGCGCCGACCGCGGTGGACACGGTGCCATCGATGCCGGCCACGCCGCGATTCGACAGCACCTTGATCCCCGGACGTGGATGCGACACCAGCGCGGCGTCGCGCACCGGGTTGGAGGCGCCGAGCAGGAGTTGGTCGCCGTCGCGTAGCGCGTCCATCACGACGGCGGCCACGTGCAACCCGGTGGGTTTCGGGTGCCGTGCGAGTTCGGCGCGCACCACCTGGTCGGCTTTCGCGTTCAACTCGCGGCAGTGTTCCAGCCATTGCGCACTGGGAGCCCCGGAGGTGACGGCGCGCGTTCCGGTGCCGACTACGTTGCCGGACACGTCGGGCCACCGCGGGCCGGTGGTCAGCGCGTAGACCCGCACGTCCGGATCGGCGAGCACCTTGGAGACCTGCCGGTGCAGGGTCGGGCGGCCGGTGATGATCGCCTGTTTCGGCCGCAGCAAGGGCAGCGCGAGCGGATGCAGCGCTGGGCCGTGCATCGGCGCGGTGGGCTCGGCGACGGTCGGCAGTTCCGCCAGCTCCGGCCGCAGCCCCGCGCCGTGCCCGGAGATCACGACCGTGTCCGGCGTGAGATCGAGATCGAGCGGCACGTCCAGGGTCGCGTACTGCGTCTCGGTCCAAGCGCACTCGCCCGTGCGGCCCGCGGGCGCCGTCTCGCCCGGCCCGAGATCCGGGACCAGCGGCTCGCGCAGCGGGACGTCGAAGTGCACCGGGCCCGCGTTGCCGGAGCGGGTGCCGCGCGCCGCGGCCAGCACCCGGCAGACCGCGGAGCGCCACTGGCTGTTCTGCTGGCTGTAGGGCGGGTGATCGGCGTCGCCCGCCTCCTCCTCCGCGAGACCGAGCGAGATGGTGGCCCGAACCTGGCTGCCGAACAGGCCGAACTGTTCCACGGTCTGATTGGCGCCCGACCCGAGCAACTCGTAGGGCCGGTTGGCGCTGAGCACCACCAGCGGGACCCGGGCATAGTTCGCTTCCAGCACGGCAGGTCCCAGGTTGGCCACTGCGGTCCCCGAGGTCATAACGACCGGGACCGGCAGCCGGCTCGCGATCGCGAGCCCGACGGCGAGGAAGCCCGCCGTGCGCTCATCGATCCGCATGTGCAGCCGCAGCCGCCCGGCCGCGTCGGCAGCCTGAAGGGCGAAAGCCAGCGGAGCGTTCCGGGAGCCGGGGCACAGGACGACATCCCGCACGCCCCCGCGCACGAGCTCGTCGACGACGACGTGCGCTTGTGCTGTAGACGGGTTCACGCCTCCAGACTGGCAGACAGCCAACGAGAAGTCCCCGCCGGGAGGCTCGCAATCACACTGTGTCCTCGCCCACTGTCCGTCCGCAGCCCGGCTCACTCCCCGGCCGCCGGGTCCACGACGAAGCAATCGGCGGTGGCGGCACCGTCTCGACTCCCCCGAAGCAAGACCGGGCTTGCGTCAACCCGGGGGGCTCGCGGCTCGCTGCGAGGTACTCCCGCCTCGATGGACCCACGCATACCGGGCAGCTTCACTTCAACCGCCGCACGGCGAGCACTTCACGCCGAGCCGGAAGCGGCATTCCGCCTACGCCACGAGGGGACAACCACGGCGACGACGCACCTGCCGACGGACGTCGCACGGCCGCGACATCACGGGGGCAGGCCCTATGTCGTCGCCCTACCTCCTCAACCGACGGCACCGGCTCGACTACCGGTTTCGAGCGGAGCGAGACCGAGCATTGCCGGTTCGCGGCCCGGCTCGTGTTTGCGCGGCCGCCGCGTAGGCGACGAAGGAGCAAGCGGTGGTCGCGCAAACGCGAGCCACAAGGCCGCGAACACCCAGCGCCGCAGGCGCTGGAAATCGAACACAGCCCGGCTCGCGTCCGAGTGGCCGCCGCGCAGGCGACGAAGTCGCGAGCGGTGGTCGCTCGGACGCGAGCCATGAAGGTTTACTTGGCGTGCTTCTCGATCAGGTCGCCGACCCGCGGCAGCGCCTCGATGACGTTCTTCTTGGCGGAGGAACGCATCGAGGAGTAGACCTTCTGCAACGCAGGGCGGCTGGAGGCCTCGGCCCGGGCGTCGGTGACGGCGAGCAACGCCTCGGCGACCTCATCGGACTTGGCGACGAGCAGGTCGGCGAACTTGCCGTTGCCCGAGGCGGTGTACTCCTGCCAGAACGGCTCCAGCTGCGCGACCAGCTTGGGCGCCAACGACTCCAGCGCATCGGGGACGATGGACGGGCTGATCTTCTTGACCGCCGCGTAGCCACCCTTCACAGCCAGGCCGGACGCACCACCCTTGTCCGACACCTCGGCGTCGAGAACCTCGACGGCATCGGCAAGGAAAGCCGGGCGCTTCGCGTCGTCGAGCAGGGATTCAGACAGTGCTGCAACCACTTTCAGGTTCCTCCGGATCGGTATCGATGAACGAGCGAGGGCAACTATACGCACCCGCGCCAGCATTCACCCGGCTACGGCTGCCACGGAAGCAACTCGACCATCAGACCTTCGCAGTCCGCGAGCAGATCGCCCTGCTCATCGAGCAATTCGGCGGTGATGAAAGTTTTTCGTCCTTGGATCCGGTCGACCCGTCCGCGAACCGTCAGTTGCGTTTCCAGCGGAGTGATCTTGCGGTAGTTCACGTGCAGGTACGCGGTGCGGCTGATCGGCCGTCCGGCGTAGTGCACGATCATGCCGAGCAGGTCGTCGAACAGCAGCGGCAGCACGCCGCCGTGCGCGGCGCCGTTGCCGCCGAGATGGAAGCGGCGGAACACGCCCGTCATCTCGATGCCGTCCGGCCCCGCCGCGACCACCTGCCACGGCAGCAGCAGAAGGCTTCCTCGTCCCGGCAATTCGACGGCGCGGCCCGCGGGTCCCTGCAACTCGGGGGCGCGGTAGGGCTCCAGCAATTCGATCAGCTCGCGGGCTTTGGCTTGCGCGGCCCCGAAGACGTCGTCCGGCGCGTCCACGGACACCGCGAGATCCTGCAACGTCCGCATGGCTTCCACGAACCCGCCGAATTCCGGCCCGACCTTCGCCGCCCTGACCTTCGGGAATCCGCCGTGCTTCTCGTACCGGGATCGGTCCACCGCGCTCCGGTCTATAACCGGTTTCACTCGCTCGCTCATACCTGCACGGTAACGCGTTGTTTTACACCGTCAAATCGAGGTCTCGCCGATCCCGGGGGAACAGCCGGGCTTCCTGGCGACCGCACGGCACCGCAGACTGCCGGAGGCGAGGCGCCGGTGCCCCGGGAGCGTCGCCGCTCACGGGCCCGACCACGACTTTCGAGCCGCACGAGACCTAGCATTGCCCGGTGACGTTCAATCCGAAGCTGTGGCGCCCCGTTCCGGGATTCGAGAACCTGACCGACATCACCTATCACCGGCACATCGAGCAGGGCACCGTGCGTGTGGCGTTCGACCGGCCGGAGGTGCGCAATGCGTTCCGCCCGCACACGGTCGACGAACTCTACCGGGCCCTCGACCACGCCCGGATGACTCCGGATGTCGGCGCGGTGCTGCTCACCGGCAACGGCCCCAGCCCCAAGGACGGCGGCTGGGCCTTCTGCTCCGGTGGTGACCAGCGCATCCGCGGCCGTAGCGGATATCAGTACGCCAGTGGCGAGACGGCGGACACCGTCGACCAGGCCCGCGCGGGCCGCCTGCACATCCTGGAGGTGCAGCGGCTGATCCGTTTCATGCCGAAGGTGGTGATCGCGCTGGTGAACGGTTGGGCCGCGGGCGGCGGGCACAGCCTGCACGTGGTCTGCGATCTCACGTTGGCCAGCCGCGAGCACGCGCGTTTCAAGCAGACCGACGCGGACGTGGGCAGCTTCGACGGCGGTTACGGCAGCGCGTACCTGGCCAAGATGGTCGGCCAGAAGTTCGCACGGGAGATCTTCTTCCTCGGCCGTCCGTACACCGCCGAGGAGATGCACCAGATGGGCGCGGTGAACAAGGTCGTCGATCACGCCGAACTGGAGGACGTCGCCCTGGAATGGACCGCCGACATCAACGGCAAATCGCCGCAGGCGCAGCGCATGCTGAAGTACGCGTTCAATTTGCTGGACGACGGATTGGTGGGCCAGCAACTGTTCGCGGGCGAGGCGACCAGGATGGCCTACATGACCGACGAAGCCGTCGAAGGCCGCGACGCGTTCCTGCAGAAACGCAAGCCGGACTGGACCCCCTACCCCTGGTACTTCTGACATGGACATCCTCAGCAGCCGGGTCATCCTGCGGCCCGCCGACTACGAGACCACGCTCGCGTTCTATCGGGACGGGCTGGAACTTGCCGTCGCGCGGGAGTATCCGGGCGGCACGGTTTTCTTCGCGGGACAGTCGCTGATCGAGGTGGCCGCGCACGGCGGGTCGGGCAGGTCGTCGTCGTTCGAGGGCGCGATCTGGCTCCAGGTGCGCGACGTGACGGACGCCGCCGCGGAACTGGCGCTGAAGGGCATCGCGATCGATCGGGCCCCGGTCGAGGAGCCGTGGGGTTTGCACGAGATGTGGGTGCGCGATCCCGACGGTGTGCCGATCGTGTTCGTCGAGGTTCCGCCGACGCATCCGATCCGACGGGATTCCCGCTGGCCTGCGTCGTGACAACGGTTCCGTTCGGTAGTTGCGCGGGCCGCGCCGAGTTGCCAACGGGTCGACCGGCGAGGACGATAACGCTCGGATGGCCACCCGACCGCCGACGTCCGGGCCGGCTGTGTCCGTGTCCCGTCCGACGAGTGAATCGCAGTCTCGATGTCTGTCGTATCCGAGCCCCGATCCGACCGGGTGGCCGCGCCGCGGGCGCGCCACTCCGGCAGACCGACCCGTTCCGCACGCGGTGACGCGAGCATGACACGATCCCTACCGTGAGGGAGTGCAGCGAGCGAGCCATGGGCACTGCGGCTCTGGGCACCACCGATTCCGGCGAGCGGCGAGGCACGGCATGAGCAAGACACTGCGTACCTTGCCGATGCC
This sequence comes from Nocardia sp. CY41, assembly GCF_009829325.1. Lineage (GTDB taxonomy): Bacteria > Actinomycetota > Actinomycetes > Mycobacteriales > Mycobacteriaceae > Nocardia. The sequence continues at coordinate 236,764 of NZ_VUOS01000012.1, read as the reverse complement.
CACCGGATCCGGTCTCGGCGACGTCATGCCCCACCTGCGGGAGGCGCTGGAAGGTAGCGGGGCGGCGTGGCTGCCCATTCCCACGAGCGATCGGCGCGAAGCGAGACGCCTGAGCGACGCCTTGTCGCCGGGCGAGCCGATCGATGAGGACATCGCTCTTGTGGTGACCACCTCCGGCACCACGGGTGTGCCGAAGGGCGCGATGCTCAGTTCGGCCGCGCTGCGCGCAAGCGGCACCGCGACCCACGACCGGCTCGGCGGCCCCGGCAACTGGTTGCTGGCCCTGCCGACCCATCACATCGCCGGCATCCAGGTGCTGTTGCGCAGCATCCTGGCGGGAACCGAGCCCACCGTGCTGGACGTGTCCGGTGGGTTCCTGCCGGAGGCCCTCGGGGGCGCCATCTCGGGTATGCGCGGGGAGCGCCGCTACACGGCCCTGGTGCCGACCCAATTGATCAAGGCGCTCGAGTCGCCGGTCGCCACCACCGCGCTGGCCGAGCTCGACGGGGTGCTGGTGGGCGGCGCGGCCACTCCGCTGCCGGTCTACGAGCGCGCGCGAGCCGCGGGCATCGCCGTCGTGCGCACCTACGGCATGAGCGAGACCTGCGGCGGCTGCGTGTACGACGGCGTGCCGCTGGAGGGCACAAAGGTCCGCATCGAAGACGGCCGGGTCGTGCTGGGCGGCGCGATGATCGCCTCGGGTTATCGCAATCAGCCCGACCATCCCGCCTTCGCCGAACCGGGCTGGTTCCGCACCGAGGACGCGGGCACCTTCGACAACGGCGTACTGAGTATCACCGGGCGGCTCGACGAGGCCATCACGACCGGCGGCTTGCTGGTGATTCCGCAGGTGGTCGAGGCCGTGCTGATCAATCACCCGGCGATCAGGGAGGTGGTCGTCCTCGGCCTGCCCGACGAACGACTCGGCCAGCGCGTCGCCGTCGCGGTGATTCCCGCCCCCGGCGCCACACCCGACTTGGCCGAGTTGCGCGAATACGTCGCCGACGAACTCGACTCCATCGCGGCCCCCCGCGAACTCGCCGTCCTCGACGAGTTCCCCCTCCGCGGCCCCGGCAAGCCCGACCGCGCCAAACTCCGCGAGTACCTGCTGGCCGACTCGCACCGCTAGCGGATCCCCGGGCAGCGCCCGCTACCAGCGCTGCCCGCGACCGCAGCGCCACCGCTGACTCGATCCAACTACCGAGGGGCAGCGCCACTTCGGTGCTCGCTCGATCCGAAGCCGGGCTCGGATCGAGCGAGTTCGTCCTCAGCAGGGCCGGTCGCTACAGCCGGATGCCGTTGATCACCAGCGCGACGGCGACGTTGTCGCGCGTGGCGTTGGAGTACGGGCAGACCTGGTGGGCCGCTCGGACCAGTTCGATCGCCTGTTCGTCGGTGACCGACGGCAGCCCGATACGCAGTTCGACGCCGAGTTCGAAGCGGCCGCCGTCGATCGGGATCAGCGCCACCGACGAGTCGATTTCCGCGTCGTCGGCCTGCAGTCCGCCGCGCTGCCCGACGAGGGAGAGCGTCGTCCCGAAGCAGGCTGCGTACCCGATCGCGAACAGTTGCTCGGGATTCGCGCCCTCCCCGTCACCGCCCAGTTCCTTCGGTTGGCGCAAAGTCAGATCCAGACTTCCGTCGGACGTTCGTCCGCGGCCGTTCCTGCCACCGGTCACGTGCGCCTGTGCTCGGTACAGCACCTTCGTCATCTCGATTCCCTTCATTACTACTGCTAATTGAACTTCGCACTTCAAAAACAGGAAGTCAAGCGCTAGGCTCGGGAACCGGACATCGCCCCGGAGGGGGTTCACAATGACCACGTTCGTTCTCGTCCACGGCGCCTGGCACGGCCCCTGGGCCTGGGAGCGGGTCGTCGGGCTGCTGCGCGCCGCCGGGGCGCACACTGTTACCCCGGATATCAGCGCGGTCGGCGACTACGGCCTGCACGACCACGCCGCCATCGTCGCCGCCGCACTCGACGCCGTACCGGGCGACGAGGAGATCGTGCTGGTCGGACACAGTTACGCGGGACTGGTCGCGCGGGAAGCAGCCGATGCCCGTCCCGAGGCCGTCGACCACATCGTCCTCGTGGACGGATGGGCGGGGCGGGATGGCGTCGGCATTCGGCGCCGCCCTCGGATACCGGACCCGGCCCTTGGACGGGCCCCACGATGTGATGCTCACCAGACCCGAACCGCTCGCCGGGATGCTGCTGGACGCGTCGCGCATTCAAAATCGAGAAGTGCGAAGTCTAGAGTGAGGAAGTGGACCAGCGGACTTACAACCAGTACTGCGCCACCGCTCGGACTCTCGACATCGTCGGTGAGCGCTGGACCCTGTTGCTGATCCGCGAGCTGCTCACCGGCCCCAAACGGTTCGGTGACCTGCAGGCGGCCCTGCGCGGACTCGGCACCGGGCTTCTCGCGGCCCGGTTGAAGCACCTGGAAGCCGAAGGACTCGCCCGTAAGGTCACGCTCCCGCCGCCCGCCCGCACTCCCGCCTACGCGCTCACGGAGGCCGGTGCGGAACTCGCTCCCGCGATTCTGGCGCTGGCCCGATGGGGCTTGAAATGGGCGATGGGACAACCGCGTGCAACCGAAACCTTCCACCCGGGCTGGGCCGTGCTCGGCCTGCGGGCGTGCTTCGATCCCGAGGCCGCGGCAGACCTGCGCGCGGTCTACGAATTCCACATCGACGACGAGGTCTTCCACGCCCGTATCCAGGACGGAGCCATCGAGGCGCTACACGGCCCCGCGCAACACCCGGACGCGACCATCACCATCGGCACTGCCGCGTTCCTGCGCCTGACCAGCCAGGAGCTCACCCTGGCCGAAGCGATCGAGAGCGGCCAGGCGTCGGCGACCGGCGACAGCGCGGCGCTGCGCCGATTGCGGAACCTGTTCCGGCTGCCGTCGCCGCGCACCCGTGCGGCGATGCCGCCTGCCTCCTGAGAGGCCCCGAACACGCCGCGGCGCAGTCGCGGCCGGTGTGACAGCGCTGTGCAAGAGCCGTGCAAGTGCGGGTGTCCACAGTTGTCCACATGACTTCTTTCGCACCAACTTCAGCGCTCGCCGTCGAGGCGGACGGCCTGGTCAAGGTGTTCGGGGAACAGCGGGCCGTCGACGGAGTGAGCCTGGCGGTGCCGCAGGGCTCGGTGTACGGCGTGCTCGGTCCGAACGGCGCAGGCAAGACCACGACCATCCGCATGCTCGCGACCCTGCTGCGGCAGCGGCCGCATCTTCGGCCACGACGTGGTCGCGGAGCCGACGGCCGTCCGTTCGCTCATCGGCGTCACCGGGCAGTACGCCTCGGTCGACGAGGACCTGTCCGCCACCGAGAACTTGATCATCTTCTCCCGCCTGCTCGGCCTGAGCCGGATCGATGCCCGGCGTAAGGCGGCCGACCTGCTGGAAGAGTTCGACCTCACCGAGGCGGCGGACAAGCCGCTGCGGAACTTCTCCGGCGGCATGCGGCGCCGGCTCGACCTGGCGGCCAGCCTGATCGCGACACCGCCGCTGCTGTTCCTCGACGAACCGACCACCGGGCTCGACCCGCGCACCCGCGCCCAGATGTGGGAGACCATCCGCCGCCTCGTCCGCGAAGGCGCGACGGTGCTGCTGACCACGCAGTATCTGGACGAGGCCGACCAGCTGGCCGACCGGATCGCGGTGATCGACCGCGGCAAGGTGATCGCCGACGGCACGGCCGACGAACTGAAGGCCTCGGTGGGCGGCTCGTCGCTGCACCTGACCCTGATCGATCGCGGTCAGCTCGACGAGGCGCGCCGCATCATCGGCGATTTCCTCGGCGTCGACGCGCAGATCACCCCCGAGGCCGGGCGGCTCACCGCGCCGCTCACCGACGCCGGTGTCACCGCCGACCTGCTGATCCGCCTGCGCGAGTGGGAGATCGGCGTCGACGAGATCACCGTGACGAAGCCGAGCCTGGACGAGGTCTTCCTCACCATCACCGGCCACCCGGCCGACGACACCACCGACGAGTCCGACAGGAGCGCGGCATGAGCGTCCGGCCCGCAGGCGGCAGCTTGCGTCACCACGAACAGCCCGCGCATGCCGACGAGGAGCACAGCATGACCACCACCATCACCGCGACCGAGAAGCGCCGAGCGGCGCCGACGAGTATTCCCGAAGTGAGCAACCGCGTTCCGCTCGCCCAAGCGGCGGCGAACTCGTTCACCATGGCCTACCGCGGCCTGTTGAAGATCAAGCACAAGCCCGAGCAGCTGTTCGACGTGACGGTGCAGCCGATCCTGTTCACCGCCTTGTTCGCCTACATCTTCGGCGGCGCCATCGGCGGCAGCGTGCACGACTACCTGCCGGTCCTGATTCCCGGGATCCTGGTGCAGACCGTGGTGCTGACCTCGGTCGTCACCGGCACCCAGTTGCGCGAGGACATGGACAAAGGCGTCTTCGACCGGTTCAAATCCCTGCCCGTCGCCCGCATTTCGGCGCTGGCGGGCGCGCTGCTGGCGGACATGGTGCGCTACGTCATCGCGACCGTGCTCACCATCGTCGTCGGCGTCGCCATCGGCTATCGACCGGAGGGCGGCGTGGTCGGGGTCGTCGCGGCGGGCCTGGTCATCGTGATCTGCTCGTTCGCGATCAGCTGGATCTGGGCGCTGGTCGGGGTCACCGGCAAGAGCGCGGCGGGCGTGCAGGGCATCTCGATGATGATCATGTTCCCGCTGACCTTCATGTCCGGCGCCTTCGCGCTGGTGAGCACGATGCCGGGCTGGATGCAGGGCCTCAATCACGTGAACCCCGTGTACTACATGGTGAACGCGTGCCGCGGGTTGATGAACGGCGCAGGCTTCGGCGGCGACCTCGCCTGGTCGCTGATCGGCGCGGTGGTCGTCATCGCGATCTTCGCTCCGCTCACGGTCAAGGCGTACATGCGGCGGGCATGAGCCATCCGCACACCAGAGCAGGCCGGGTGACCACGGGTTACCCGGCCTGTTTCCGCATACCAGCTCGCGCACATCGGTGCCGTTGCGGAGGACGCGTGGTCAGCGGGCGGCGCAAATGCTTCGCAGCATCCGCATGATGCGGTCGGCGGAATCGTTCCGGCGCAGCCGGCCGAGGCGGCTGCGGGCTTCCGCGACCTGGTCGGCACCGAGTCTCGCGATCGCCGCGTCCAGGTGCCGTTGCCAACGCATCGAGGGGAAATCCTGTCGGCAGAAGACATTCGGGGCCAGCACCAGCAAGTCGAGACCCATGCTCGGCTCACGGTCGGCGGCGACGAGGTACGAGCCGATCGCGCAGGCGACGGCGCCGATTTGCGGCAGATCTCGATATTGGCTCATCGTCGGCACGGTGAGCTCGGCCAGCTGTGCCGCCAGGACCGCCGCTGCGCTCGCCCCGCCGTGCAATACCTGCGCGCCGAGCGCCGCCGCGGCGAGCATGAGGGCGCCGGGTCCGGGGCCGAGGGCGTTTTCCGGCCAGCCGAACAGCTCCAGCGCGCGCTCGTAGCGAGCCGATCCGCCCGCGATGTCGCCCTCCGCGTACGCCAGCTCGGCCGAACTGTGCATCACCGTGGACAGCAGTCGATTCCGTCCCAGGGACGAGCTGTCCAGGTCCGGCGTGCCGAACGCGAGGTCGAGTTCGCGGCGGGCCTGCTCCAGCTCGCCGACGCCGACCAGCGAAGCCACCAGCAGGCGGTGTCCTCGTAGGCGCCGAGCCGTTGCAGCACGTCGAGCGCGCGGCGGTAATAGGTCACCGATTCGGCGTACTGGGCGATCTGTCCACAGACCTGTCCCAGGTGCCTGCTCACCATGGCCACGCTCCAGACGTTCTCGCGCCCGAGGACATTCAGCGCCTTTATCGCGTCGATCGTGGAGCCGCGCACGTCGCCGAGGTTCTCTCGCATGTTGGCCCGCAACAGCAGCGCCGAGGCCCTGGTCTCCAGATCGTCCGAGCGGACCGCCTCGGCGAGCAGCCTGCCGATTCCGCGTCCGTCGGCTCTGGTGAGCACGACCCGGCCGATGAAACGGCTGTTCTCGCTGAGCTCCACGCCGGGGCGGAGCAATCGGCGCACACGCAGGCGCAATTCGGCGAGGGCCCGGGCGCTGCCGTTGGTGTAGGCGAGATGCAGGAACATCATCTGATAGGTGACGAGCACGAGGTCCGCACGCGGACCTTCCGGCCCGAGACCGGCCGCATCCAATTCGATGACGCGCTGGGCCCACGCGATCACTTCCATATGCGATCCGCGGATCACCCACAGCGTGCCGACGACGGGGAACACCGTGTAGGCCGTCGCGGCGTCCCGTCGTTCGATGGCGCAGCGCAGCGCGGCGAGCAAGTTGTCCAGTTCCGCCGCCACGGATAACGCGAGGCGGAACTGATCGCCGGTCATGTACCGGCTCGCCACGTCATCGGCGTAGCGCTCGGCCCACCGCAACATGCGGGTATCGACCGCGTCCGGCTCCCCCGCGGCGGCGGTCAGCTGCTCTTCGCCGAATTCCCGCACCGTCTCCAGCATCCGGTAGCGGGTGCCGAGCACCGCGTCGTCCAGCACGGTGAGCAGCGATTGATTGACCAGGCCGTCGACGGCCGCGGCGACATCGGTCACGTCCGTTCCGCCCGCGACCGCTTCGGCGGCGGACAGCGTGAACCCGGCCGGGAACCGGCACAATCGGCGCAGCGCCGCCTGCTGTTCGCGGTCGAGCAGGTTCCAGCTCCATTCGATCACCGCGTGCAGGGTGCGATGCCGTTCGGGCGAGCTGCGGTCGCCGTGGCGCAGCAGCGCGAACCGGTCGGCCAATCGCTCGTTGATCTCCTCGACGCTCATCGTCCGGACCCGGGCGGCGGCCAGCTCGATGGCCAGCGGCAGCCCGTCGAGCGTGTGGCAGAGCTGGGCGACGATCTCCGGGTCGAGCCGGACCGCGGGGCGCACGGCCCTGGCACGCGCGGCGAACAGCTCGGTGGCCGGTGACCCCGCCGGGTCGATGGTCAGCGGCGGCAGCGGATACACCGTCTCGGCGGTGATCGTCAGCGGCGAGCGGCTCGTGGTGAGCACGGTCAGCCGGGGCGCGAGGCCGATCAGGTCGGCGACCACCACGGCGACGGCGTCGATCAGGTGCTCGCAGTTGTCCAGGATCAGCAGCATCGGGCGCGCCGACACCGCGTCACGCAACCGCCTGCGCAGATCGACGGTCTGCCCGGAGCGCAGCGACGCCGTGTCGAAGGTGACCTCGCTGAGGCCGAGCACCGCGGCGATCGCCGCCTCGATCTCGACTCTGGCGTCGCCGCCCTCGGCCCGCACCGAGGCCAGCTCGACCAGCGCCACCGGGCGGGTGCGCGCCACCCGCGCACCGAGCTCGTTGGCGACTCTGGTCTTCCCCGCGCCGCCGGGGCCGAGCACGGTCACCACCCGGCAGGTGTGCAGCAGGTCGGTCAACGCGGCGAGGTCGTCCGTCCGGCCGAGCAGCGCGTTGGGCGCGGCGCGCAGGCCCATCGCGACGGGCGGTGGTTCCGCGGGGGTGGCTGGAGCCGCCGGTTCCCTGCGCAGACCCGTCACCGGCGTCCCGGCACCGCCCGCACCGGGTCGCGGCGGCCCTGCGGGCCCGGCCGGCTCTCCGCGCAGGATCGCCGTGTGCGCCGCGGAAAGCGCGGGCCCGGGATCGGCGCCGAGCTGGTCGACCAGCCGGGAGCGGAAGGCCGCGAACGATTCCAGCGCCTCGTTGGCCCGTCCCGCCGCCGCGAGCAGACGCATCAAGGCCAGCTGCGCGGGTTCGTCCAGCGGATCGGCGGCGGCGCGTCCACGAGCCAGAGCCAACGCACCGTCGACGTCGCCGTCGGCTTCGCGGGCGGTGAGCTCGAGCTCGTCGAGTTCGGCGAGGCGTCGCCCCGCCGCGACGCGCAACTCGTCGGCCAGCTCACCCGGCGGCAGGTCCGCACCGGGATCCCCGCGCCACAGCGCCCGCGCCCCCGCGATCTCCGCCAGGCAGCCGGCGAGATCGCCTGCGGCGTGCAGCCCGCGCGCCCGCGTCACCCGGTCGCCCACCGACGACAAGTCGACCTGTTCGGCGGCGAGCGTCAACCGGTATCCCGCCGGGCCGATCTCCAGCGCGCCCTCCGGCAGCGCCGAACGCAACCGGGATACCTGGGTGTGCAGCGCGTTCATCGGCGCCCGCGGCGGCTGTTGGCCCCAGACGTCCGTGATCAAGGCTTGCGCGCCGCGGCTGCGGCCGGGCCGCAGGGCCAGCGCGGCGAGCAGGAGCCGGGAGCGCGCGCCGGGTAGCGGCGTCAGCGTTCCGTCGCGGCGCAGCGCGACCTCGCCCAGCAGGGCCACCACGACCGATTCGCCTGCGGGCGTCGTCACTGCTCGACTGTGGCCGTGCGGGCCGCTGTGCTCCGGAAACATCCCGTGGTCATCGTAGGCGAGCAGGCCGGAGCGAGCCGACACGATTTCTTTGCCGCGACTGTGCGCAATCGGTCGCATAGTCTGACCCCATGGCTGAGTTCGAGGTGGTCCGATCGGCCGTGATCACGGCCGACCCCGCGCGTGTGCACGGGCTGATCAACGACTTCCACAAATGGGTGGAGTGGTCGCCGTGGGAAGATCTCGACCCCCAGCTGCAGCGCAGCTATTCCGGCGCCGACTCCGGCGTGGGTGCGCGCTATGCCTGGAGCGGAAACCGCAAGGCCGGCGCGGGCAGCATGGAGATCATCGGCAGCGCCGACCGCGAGATCGGGGTGCGCCTGGAATTCCTGAAGCCGATGAAGGCGACCAATATGGTGACCTTCCTCTTGTCCCCGGTCGAGACCGGCACCGAGGTGACCTGGCGGATGACCGGGCAGCAGACCGGCCTGATGGGCGTCATCGGCAGGTTCATCCCGATGGACAAGTTCGTCGGCCGCGACTTCGAGAAGGGACTCGCGCGCCTGCAAGAGGCGGCGACCGCTTAAACGGCCTGATCGCCGCACGCGCACCAGGCGGTACCTGCGCCTTCGCTCCGACCGTGCGCGGGCTGAAGACGGACTGCCTCCGACTGCGCCCATTATGCTGCGGACATGGCTACTGCAGCGCAATGGATCGAGGGCGCGCGCCCACGCACCCTGCCGAACGCGATCGCCCCGGTGCTCGCCGGGACCGGCGCCGCCGCGTCCGTCGACGGCGCGGTGTGGTGGAAAGCGATTCTCGCGCTGCTCGTTTCGCTGGCGCTGATCGTCGGCGTGAACTACGCCAACGACTACTCCGACGGCATCCGCGGCACCGACGACGTCCGGGTCGGCCCGCTGCGTCTGGTCGGGCAGAAGCTGGCCTCCCCCACCGCGGTGAAAACCGCCGCTGTCGTCAGCCTCGTCATCGGCGCCGTCTTCGGTTCGGTGCTGGTGTTCACCAGCGCGTGGTGGCTGCTGCTCGTCGGCGCCGCCTGCCTGGCCGGGGCCTGGTACTACACCGGAGGCAGCAACCCGTACGGCTACAGCGGCTTCGGCGAAGTGGCGGTGTTCGTCTTCTTCGGCTTGGTCGCCGTGCTCGGCACCCAGTTCGTGCAGGCGGGCCGGATCGACTGGGTGGGCGTGCTGCTCGCGATCGCGGTGGGCTCGTTCTCCAGCGCCGTGCTGGTCGCGAACAACCTGCGCGACATCCCCACCGACACCGGCTCCGGAAAGGTCACCCTCGCGGTGAAACTCGGCGACCCGCGCACCCGGACCCTGCACCTCGCGCTGCTCACGGTGCCGTTCCTCGTGACGTTGGCGCTGGTCGCCCGCACGCCGTTGGCCCTGGCCGGACTGCTCGCGGTGCCGCTCGCCGTGCGCGCCAACGCGCCGGTGCGCGGCGGCAAGGGCGGCTTGGAACTGATTCCCGCGCTGCGGGATTCCGGTCTGGCTCTCCTGGTGTGGTCGGCCGTCACCGCGCTGGCAGTCGGGCTGGGCTGACGTCCGAACCCGTTCCCCGGCCGCGGGCCGACGCGCCGACCCGCTGACGGCCTCCGCGCGGAACGCGACCGCGCGTGCGCCTGCGCCGTGAATCAGTCCTCGTCCGGAACCAGGATGCCGAGCACCCAGTTCACGAGCGAGACGATGATGCCGCCGAACACCGCGGCCCAGAAACCCTCGACGCGCAGGCCGTATTCGGTGAACGCCTTGGTGATCTCGGCGGTCAGCCACAGCATGAGCGCGTTGATCAGCAGCAGGAACAGGCCGAGGGTGACGATCACCAGCGGTAGTGACAGCAATTTCACGATGGGCTTCACCACCGCGTTCACCGCCGTGAATACCGCGGCCACGGCGAGGACCACGCCGATCTTCGCGCCGTTGCCGCCTTCGGGAGCGAGAATGTCGATCTTGTCGATCCAGAAGGCGGCCAGCCAGATGGCCACCGCGTTGATGATCAAGCGAATCACGAGCTGCATGGCCCAATGCTAGGCGTCGGATGCGGACACGCGCCGCCGGAAAACCCGAACTCCGCCAGCGCATGTCCGCCGGCTCAGGCCGCACGGTCGAGCAGGGCGTGCACTTTGGGCCGCAACTGCTGGATCGCGGTGGGGCCGCCGAACAGGCGCACCGTCGTCTGGTTGGGAGCGCGCAGGATGCCGAGCAGCATGTGCCCGGATTCGATGGTCTTGTCCTTGCGGCCGAGCGCCTCACGCAGGGAGAGTTCGAGCACCTTCTTCGCTTCCTTCGTGAACGGAATGTGCCCGTAGTACCCGCCGCGGCTCCAGGGGAACGGCCCACGGCGCGGGTCCGGCGCGGCGCGGTCGAGTGCGTCCTCGCCGAAATTCGCTTCCAGCGATTCCCGGACGGCGTCCAGATCGATGCCGATGGATCGCAATGCCTCCGCGTCCTCGGGACCGAGTGGCACACCGTTGCCCTGTTCGGCCAGCGCGCGGCGCACGCCGTCGCGAGTGAGTCCCGCCTCCGCGAGCAAAGCCGTCACCGCGGGCTCGGCCTGCGCGAGCAGTCCGAGCAGCACGTGCTCGACCTCGATAGTCGACGCGTTGAGTTCGCGCGCGTCCTCCTGAGCGGCGACGATCGCCGTGCGCGCCGACCTGCTGAACCGTTCGAACATCAGCGGCTCCTGCCTTTCCGGTTGTATTTCTGGTGGACTGCCTGCTTGCTGACCTCGAGCGCTTCCGCGATCGCCTGCCAGGACCAGCCCTGGGCACGGGCGTTGGCCACCTGGATCGCTTCGAGACGCTCGAGCAGCCTGCGTAGGGCGAGCACCGCGCGCAGCCCGACCTTGGGATCGGGGCTGCCCGCGGCGGCCGCCAGAGTGGTTGCTTCCGTCATGCCGTCAATTTTGATTGACGTCAGCGCGCAGTGTCAATAAAAATTGACGCGATAGGGCGCGACAGGGCCCCGTTCCGCTTGCGGCGAACAGCACCCACGCGAGGCGCGAACCGATCAGGCGTCCCAGATCCCGGTCGCCGTGAACTTCTCCAAGACCGCGGTGGGCGCGGCGAGATCCAATCCCTGGCCCGCGACCCACGCATCATCGAAATACGTTCCCGCGTAACGATCTCCGCCATCGCACAGCAGGGTGACGACACTGCCGCCGCGGCCTTCGGAGAGCATCTCGGCGATCAAGGCGAACACGCCCCACAGGTTGGTCCCGGTCGATCCACCGACTCGGCGGCCGAGCCGCGCGCTCGCGAACCTGGCCGCCGCGATGGACGCCGCGTCGGGCACCTCGAACATACGGTCCACCACCTGGCCGACGAACGAGGGCTCCACGCGCGGACGGCCGATGCCCTCGATCCGGGAAGGCATTCCGGTCTGATAAGCCGCGTCCCCGGTCTCGTACCCGCCGTAGAACGCGGAGTTCTCCGGATCGACCACGGCCAGCTTCGTCGCGTGCCTGCGGTACCGGATATAGCGGCCGATCGTCGCGCTGGTGCCGCCCGTGCCCGCACCGACCACGATCCATTCCGGCACCGGGTTGGTCTCCAACAACATCTGCTGGAAGATCGACTCGGCGATGTTGTTGTTGCCGCGCCAGTCGGTGGCGCGCTCGGCGTGGGTGAACTGGTCCATGTAGTGACCGCCGCACTCGGCGGCCAGCCGTGCGGCCTCGGTGTACATATCCGGCGGGCGGCGCACGAAATGGCAGCGCCCACCCTGCGCCTCGATCAGCGCGATCTTCTGCGGGGAAGTGCTCGCCGGCATCACCGCGACGAAGTCCAGGCCGAGCAGTTTGGCGAAGTATGCCTCGCTGACCGCGGTCGAACCGGAGGACGCCTCCACCACGGTCGTCCCCTCGGTGACCCAGCCGTTGCAGATCGCGTACAGGAACAGCGAGCGGGCCAGGCGGTGCTTGAGGCTGCCGGTGATGTGGGTGGACTCGTCCTTGAGATAGAGCTGGACGTTCCACCCGGCAGGCAGCGGATAGCGCAGCAAGTGGGTGTCCGCGCTGCGCTGGGCGTCGGCGTCGATCAACCGCACCGCGTTGTCGACCCAATCGCGCGGTGCGGTGTGATCACAGGACTTCACGAAGAGGCCCCGGCCTCCGGCGGAGTGGGCGGCTCGTCGCCGCGCAACCGCGCCCGAAGCTCGGCCTTGTCCCGTCGCCTGCGCTCGTCGACCAGGGCGATGTCCTCGTTCACCTTGGCCCGCAGCCGCTTGAAGAGGGTCAGCGACAGCGGCATCGCGATGATCAACGCGAACAGGGCCGCGACCACCACCGGGATGTCCACCCCCACCAGCCACGCGGCCAGCTTGATCACAGCGGCGAGCGCTACCACAAGACCCAACCTGGCGACGGTGTATAGCGCCAGATTGCGGGCCAACCGACGACCTGCGCCAGCCGTTTGCTGTCCGGAAGCACCTTTTGGTGGAGTTGCGTCACGCACATCCCTCAGCCTATGCGAAGCTGTTGCCCGCCCCCGGTGCACGCCCAACAGCCGGGGGTGGGGCGCGCATCCGTTTTGTCTATTACCTCCCCTTTACCAACTGTAGGTGGTTCGAGTACCTAGGGGTTTCAGTGCGACGATGGCGCCATCTGATGAGGGAACTGTCGAGAACGGAGAGGTTTGCTATGACTGCGATCACCGTCGGCGGCCAGGACACCCTGCTGACTCCGGGCCAGGTTGCTGCCCTGTTCCACGTCGACCCCAAGACCGTGACGCGCTGGGCCCACGCCGGGCGCCTCGGGTCGCTGCGCACACCGGGCGGACATCGCCGGTTCCGCGAATCGGAAGTACTCCAGCTGCTCAAGTCGCTGACCACCGAGGCGACCGCACGCTGATCGCAGGGCGCGCGGGCCCGTCGTGCTCGGGTCCGCGCTCGCCCGCAGACCATTTTCTGCGTCTACGGTGTGCGGGAGTCACGTCCGCGGCTACCCTCGTAACCAGGAGGTGAGCGACGTGACGTACTTGTTGGCACTCATCGCGGTGGTGGCGATAGCGGTGTTGTGCTGGAAGGCGTTCGGCCCCGAGCGGACTGGACCCACTGCCCCGCAGACGCGTTCACCACAGCGCAAGCGCGTCATCGGACCCGACGACGACCCGGAGTTCCTCTGGCGACTATCTCGCCAGCACCGCGACGGCGAGTCCGGTTCCACCGAGCGCTGATCGTTTCGCGTCACCCGCGCGATAGCACGCGTCCAGCGGCATCGGGCGTTCGCGCGTTCTCTTCGCTCCCGCGCCGCAGCCGTGGCGGCCTGACCGAGCTCCCGTCCGGCGGCCACGGCGATCGGCAAGCCGGTCCGGGTACGGCAGGCGCGCTGCGGTGCGCCTGCCGCATCCGATCCGTGCGGTCCCGATCAGGGTTCGCCGTTGACGACCGCCATCAGCGCGTCCATGAACGGCTGCCCGCCCTGGATGGCTCCGCCCGCGATCGCACCGACGACCAGACCGATCGGGCCGGTGATGATGCTGAAGAAGCCCAGACCGATCAGGGCCCCGAGCAGTCCACCGAGCAGCGCGCCCGCGACCACGCCGACGACGTTCTGGTTCAGCTCGGCGATGAGGCGGTTCATCGAGCTGATCGGCTGCATCTCGCCGATCTCCTTGGCGCCGGCCGTCGGCGTCAGCGCGAGACGCCGTCCGCCGTCGCTGATTTCGTGCGCGACCGAGAGCTTGCTACCGGAAACCTGGAAAGTCAGCGGCACTTCCGCCACCACGGCTCCGGTATCGGAGGTCAGTTTGATCTTGGTGCCGTCGTCGGCCACCGCGAAGGTGCCGTGCTCGACGGCGGTCGTGATGGCCCCGGTCTCGCGCGAAACCGTGGTGCGGTAGTCGACGCCCTGCTCGACGCCCGCTGTCGTGGTCTCCCGCTCCGGTTCTATGGGTTTCGCGTTCGCGGCCCCCGCTGTGATGCCCACTGCGGCAACCGCACCGAGCGTAATGGCGGCAATAGTGCCGAACTTCATTCTGGAATTCCTTCTCACCGAGACACCCGGCTCCGGAGGCCGGATGGCGTGTGACTGTACAGCGCCCGTGACTTGTTTCCAGACCTGGCGGCCGGCACACATGATCACGAAGTTCGTTATCCGATCGTGATCACTGCTGCCCCGGATGCCGGACACGAGTGAATTCCCAGGACGGTTCGCTCCCCTTGGGAAGCAAAACTCGACGCGGACGTGCCGCGTAGTGTAAGCATGGCGTGGTCTTCAATCCGCAAGATTCACAACTTCGGGTCGCTAGGTGGGTTCGAAGGGTTCAGAGCTCTGGAGGACGTACGTGTCGCGCCAACGTGTCCGCGCCGGTATCACCCTGGCCGCCTTCATGGTCGGGACCGGGCTGGCGGCCACTCTCGTGGTCGTCGCCGCGCTATCGATGTCCGGCCCCGCCGACGAGCCGGCCAAGGCTGCCGCTCAGGCCGACAACGCGGCAACCACCTCCGCGCCACCGACGACCACCGAGGAGCCGCTGCCGACCACCACGGAGGCACTGCCGACCACGTCGGCGTTACGTGGCGCGTCGAACAAGAGCGCGACCAGCCTGCAGGTGAACATCGGCGACTGCGTGCAGTTCGGCGGCGCAGGCGCGATCGACAAAACCGCTTGTGGCAGCCCGAACTCGGTCTACAAGGTCGTCGAGAAGGCCCCGGCCAACGCCACCTGCCCCACCGACGCCGACCACACCTACAACGAGACCCTGCACGGAGCGGCGCAGGCCGCGCTGTGCCTGGACATCGACTGGGTCGTCGGCGGCTGCATGGAACTCACGCCCGGCAGCCCCAAGCGTCTCGACTGCGCAGCCCACACCCCGGGCGCCGTCCGCGTGATCGACATCAAGCAGAACACCGTCGACGTGAACGCCTGCGGCTCGGCCGACAGCGGAATCGTCTACGGCCAGCGACATTTCGTCGTCTGCGTAGCCCGGCTGTAGGAACATCGCTCGGCCGTCCTCCGCGTCGGCCGTCCGCGGCGTAGCCACCCAGAGCAGCTCTTTAGCAGACATGCGAAGTCGCGTGTCCCTTAAGACAGCGGAACTCGAAGTGTTATCGATTCCGGCGGTCCATATTTCGGCGGAATGCTGATCTGCGTCTTACTCGCATCGCGCACCAAGACGGTCTCGCATATTTGTGCGACACAATCTGAAACGGTCGTATTCGATCTTTCGGCGCAAGCGCGTTAATAAATACCCTACTATTCCGCCAAATAATCGGAGGCATGCGTCTTGTCAGGCCGCCGCGCTCGCGTCCCCCGACGGCACCGCGTCCCACTGGTCGCTCCTGCGGTGCTGGTAATCATCTCGCAACACAGCAAGTGCGTCCCTCCTCCGCGTAGTAGGTTCACGGTTGTCGCCAAGTTGCGGTGACCGCGCCCGCACTGATGTCCACCCGCCCGCCTCGTCAGCAGTTGCTGGGCGCGGGCTCGCCGCGAACCCGCGCGCCGAGCCACATCATCGCGGCCGGCGCACCCAGTACCGCTGTGGTCAGATGCTCGGCTCCGGACAGCGGCTCGGCTTCCGGCAGCTGTTCGATCGCGGGGACCCGCAGTGTCTGCACTCGCACCCCCGCCGCGCACCAGCGGCGGACGGTGTTCTCGATGGCCTCGACCGCAATCTGCCGGTCTTCCGGCGAATGCCATTCGAAGATCGGCGTGTCCGGTACCCCGCCGTAGAGTTCCAGACTGTTCTCCTCCACCACCGAGCGTGCTTGGCGGCTGTCGAAGATCGAGGTGTCGGTGACGTACTCCCGAGCGCTGCCATTGATACCCGCGGTGAGAATCTCGTTGCTGCAACTGTTGGCCATGGCGTCAGCGACCTCGCGCCCGCGCGGGGTGAGATATGAGCTGATCGGCAGCCGGTCCGGATACTCCCGCTCCAGTCCGATCGCCGCCGCCATGGCCAACCCGAACGAGGGGTGCGGATCCAGACCCAGCGCCTCCGCCATCGTCACCAAGTTCATCGGGACGCCGCCGATGGCGGCGCCCGCGAGCTGCAACTCCGGCGCGTACGTCGGCTGTAGCGCGGCCGCCCATGCGGCGGCCAGACCGCCGCCGGAGTAACCCGCCATGACCGTCGCGCTGTGCTGCGCGGCGAGCGCGGGCAGGCGCTGCACCGCTCTGATGCCGTCCAGAACGATCTGGCCACCCAGGCGAGCGGCCCCCAGCGCGAACTGCGGTCCGAGTTGATCCGGCAGCGCGACGGCCCAGCCCTGCGCCAGCGCCACGTTCAAGATCGGCGTGGTCACGTTCAGATTCAGGTCGTCGCCGTACAGCTTGTGCGACACCGCGCAGCCGGTGCCGAGCGCATTGATGAAGTGCTGATACGACAGCAGTGGCCCGTCGGACCGACGGCCGAAGGGGGTGAGCACCGTCGTCGTCGCCGCGATCGGCGCTCCATGCGAGTTGCTGGACCGGAATTTGACGAGCGTGACGGTCGAGCCGGGAAACATCGCCAAGGGCGGCAGCGCGCGCACACCGAGCACATCTCCTGGTCGGTGTGCCGCAAGATCCGCCGGGGCGGCGTAGAACGGGTCCGGATCGGGCCGTGGGTACAGCGGTTCCGCGGTTGCTTTGGCCGCGAGAAGCAGCCCGAGTACCAGACAGCCGAGGACCCGGACACCACCGCGCCTGCTGTCGGCGGAAAGAACCTGCCTGATCACGGCCTCGACCTCCACGGGTAGTTGGCGGCATTCGTCGATCAGCCAGCCTGCATTCAAATCGGACGCAGCGGGCAAACCTTTAGCGACACGCCGGACAGCGAGCGGAAACGCAAGGAATCCGCCCGAGTCATCCCGATGAGGCGAATCGTTCGGCCACGTCTCGAGCGGACCGCCGAGGTGGTCTTTCCCGCAGGCGGATCTCCACGCAGGGCTTCGCCAGCCCCGGGTCAGGGCATGACATCGGGACAGGTGCCGACGGCGACTCGGCGCGTCCGCTCGCGATTCGCCTCGCTTCGATCACCCGCACAATTCATGCCGACACGGCCTGACGAGAACTGAGAGCTCCCGTAGCCTCGGGCCATGAGCACAGATCTCGGGGAACGCTTGCGATCGGTTCGCAAGCGGAGCGGTCTGACGCAACGTGAACTCGCACTGAGTTCAGGGGTATCGCTATCACTGATTCGCAAGATCGAACAGGGCGAGCGCGACGACACTCGCGTGCAGACACTTCGACGACTGGCCGTGGCGATGAGTTGCCCGCTGTCTGCGCTTCTCGGTCCGGACCCCTACCGCCCCGAGACCGAAAACGGAGAAGCCTGGCTTCCCACGCGGCGGGCTCTCCTTTCGATCGCAGATGGACAAGCGGCCGAAACGCCTCCAGAACGGAGCATGAACGAGTCACTTGTCACCGCGGTGAAGCTCTACCACCACAACGAGTACGACCAGTTGAGCCGACTGCTTCCCCACCTGATACTCGACGGGCGCGCCGCGTCGCCGCTCATGCGATCCCGGATTCTGCAACTGGCCGGGTCGGTGATGGTCCAGACGCGGCAACTCCAATCCGCGAAAACCGCGCTCGATCAGTCGCTGCGGGATGCGGAATCGACCGGGAACGTGCTCGACGCAGCGTCGGCGGTGATCACTCTGTGCTGGCTCCTACTTGTGGAACGACAGTTCGGCCAAGTCCGCACCTTGGCCGCGTCGTGGGCAGATCGGATCGAGCCGCGCCTGTCCGTGGCCACAACTCGAGAACTGTCGACCTGGGGGTGGTTACTCTTGCGCGGCTCAGCGGCGGCAATACGAGACAACCGGCCGGATGAGGCGGACGACATGATGCGGCTCGCCAACGCGGCAGCGGCAGCGCTGAAACGTGATTCGGGAAGCTATCACCAATACTGGACGACATTCGGGCCCGCCACGGTCGCCATGAAGCGGGTCGAGAACGCCATCGTGGACGACCGTTCCGACCTCGCGTTACGACTGGCCCGACAGGTGCCGCCAGGGTTGCGGCCGACGTCCGACAACCGCAACAGACACCTGCTCGATGTCGCCGCGGCACACATCGAACTTCGAAGCTACGACACCGCGTTCGACGTCCTGGTCCAGCTGTCCCGCGAGGCGCGCCCGTGGTTGATCGAACAGCGGTACGCGAAGGAACTACTCGGCCGGATCATCTCCAGACGACGCACCCTTACCCCGGAGATGCGGTCCCTCGCCGATTTGATTCACCTCGAATACTAAGCTTTACAACAAGTTTCGATGGCCCGATGGCACTTCATCGGGCCACTCACCGAGAGTGCCATTGTTGCGGGGCTTCTCGGACTGTGACGCTGTCACCGGCCCCGACGCCGGGGTGAGCGGGCCGATTTCCTCTCGGCCGCGAGGGCGGTAATGGCCGCTGGTGGGGTCGATGCCCTCGGCGTCGGGTGCTTTCCAATCGGATTGCAGGGAGGCGCAGGGGATGGATGCGAGCAGTCGGCAGGGGTTCTATTCGGCGGGGATCGCCGAATTGCAACGGATCACAGCGTATTTGAAAGACGAGTCGATACCGTTGCCCGGCGCGTTGGCACATACGGACGGCGCACTGGCTATCGGGCTGCGGTGCATGGCGGTCCCGGGTGCCGACGCGGCCGGTGATCAAGCCACGGTTGCGATGCCGGCACGTCGCCACAGGTACACGCTGGTTGCCGTGTACGTGGTTGCGCCGGACACTGCGCCGCTGGTCACGGCAGCGAACGTGCTCGAGATGGTGCACGTGGTCCGCGCGGGTGCGGTGATCGTCCCTGGGATGGCGCATCTGGGCGGGTCGGTCCCGGCCGAGTTCATGGGTGTGCAGCGTGATCATGCCGGAGCACGTGATGCTCGGCCGCGCGCTGTACCCGACGACAGTGCCCGGCGGCGCCGAAGACGCAGAGGTGCAGGGATGAGCGCAGCGGGCATAAGCGGTTTCGATCCGACCACACCGAACGGGCGGTGCGCTTTCTACAAGCTGGTCTGTCAGCTCCCAGCCGAGGTAGATCCCGAAACCCGCGGCCGGATCGTGATGCGGGCGGGTTCGATGGTCTGGGCTGTATCGGTACCCGAGCCGTTGGGCCGGGCAGTGACGGACCGCTTACAAAGCGGCGGCTATGGCCTCGGCCCGATCATCACGCACCCGCATTCCCGGACCTGGACCTTTCTGGTGCGACCTGATCTGCCCGACGACCCTCGAGTCTTCGCGGGCCTGTTCCGGGATCGAGTGAAGGTGATCCGCGACGGCGGGTTGATCGCACTCCCTTCCCCGGCCGACAGCGACACCGCGTATCGCGCATGGCTCGAAGCGCCCCGCGACACCTACCGACCGTCGGGGCGGCTGGTGGTGGAAGCGGTGCGCGCGTGCCTGCTCGCGGATCGATCCCGCCACCAACGAACCCGTTGACAGCCTCATGACCGGTCTCGCCCAATCTCCGCACCCAGAAGAACCCCACGTCCACCTTTCGGTCTACCTGCACGACCAGCGAATGGACTTCGCCGCGTGCCTGGCCGCCGCACTGGTGTTCATCCAGGACTGGAACGCCCGCCACCGCCCCGGCGCGGTAACCGTCCTCCCCGGCAACCCCACCGGCCTCCCCCGCCTCCCGAATGAACGGCTCTACCTCGAATCCTGAACAGGCCAGGCGGTGTCCGCCGACTGGGCCAGAGAAGCGACCGAGTCACTCGGGGAACCCAGGGAACCGAAACCGTGGCGGATGCGTCAAAGCATGTTGGAAAGCAATGAAGTTGGCAGTCAGGATGTTGCGCCACCCGCTGAGGCGATGGAGCCGTCTCGGGCGCTGACCCGCCATCACTGGAGAAGCAACGACGTTTCAGATGGGCACCGGTCCGGTGCGACTACGTGGGGGTTGAGATGAAGACACATGCATTGATAGTCGCCGCAGCAGTGGTGTTCAGCCTGATCGGTGGGGCGATCCAAAGCCCACCGGCTCGAGCGTCATTCCCTTGGGGAGCGTGCGGAATCAGCTCGCCTGCGGACAAGGTCGTCACAACCTTCGGCGACTGGGAACTGCTGTGTGGGGACGAAGAATCAGGTTATCGGCACATCCAGCAGAGGCACATGAGCGAGTGGGAAGGCCTCGCGGGAATCGAAGGTCGCAATTGGAGGGACATCACCGACATGGCTATCGCCAAAGCTCACGACGCACCCGACTGGCATGGCTCGGTTGGGAGCGGCAAGTACTGTTACACGGGGCAGATTTATCTCGTCAACCGTGCCACGGGAGCGATAGCCAAGACGGTTCAGCCCACCGTGATCGTGCACGAGAAAGGCAAGGTCATCACCGCCTACCCGGGAGGAGCCTGTGGTGGAAAAGTCTGATCCCGATCTGGATGAACTCACCGATTCGGTGATTCGTGCCGGTAACGAGTGGGGATACCGGATCGGCCGCGACAGCGCAGGTCGGCTGCTACTCACGGCTGTAGGCGAATCGCCGGTGGTTCCCACCGTCGAGTTCCGGTTCAGCGACCAGGAACTCCGCGACTACTACGCGCGCCTCGCAGCGAAAGCTGGAACACCGACCGGCGAGAGCACGCCGTGGAAGACGTGGATGGTTCTGATGTCGACCCACCTCAGCGAGGCCGTTTACAAGGTGGGGGTGCTGAACCAGCCATGCGTCATCGTGATCGATAGGGCTGGATTCTGGGCCGAACCGGTGTAGAACACCGCAGGGCCTCGCGATGGCGTAAGCGAAGTCCTGCGGATGTGCTGGGAATTGGCGCCGCTGGCCCGCACCGGCGACCTCGCCCGCCGGCCGGTCCTCTACGACGCCGCCGACTACTGTGATGCCGTCGTGGACCCGCGCGCCTGGATGGGGGCGGCAGGGCCGGGACATCCCGGACCGTCTGATCATCGAGTGTGATCAGAACTTCTGGTTCGATTCGACGTCACCGAGTGGCCGTCGGTGACTCCTCGAACACCCTCTAGAAGCCCTGCCTGTTCGGGCCGAACGGGCGTGACCTTCCACGGTTTCACGTAGGGCTGTAGCCGGGAACGTGGGGGATGCCGGATTCGGCTGTCGCGGGTTGTCGGTGTCCAACCGGTGTCAGCGGCCACCGGCAGTTCCCCGAGTACGGCCAGTTGCGACTCCCCGCGAGCGGCCAGTTGTGGCGATATGGCATACCGCGAGCATTCAGTCGGGACAACCCGCTGTTGTCGGGTTCGTGGCGATTGCGGGAGTGTGGACGCGATCTCGGCTGCACCGATGACTTTGGGGTGAACCTGTCGTCAACACCTCTGGAGACACCGGCAGACAGGAGTTCAGGCATGGGGCCGTTTCGGTTGGGCATGACGTCGGTGCGGGCAAACGGTGTCGATCTCGGCATCGAGAGCTTCGGCCGCGAGGACGATCCGCTGATCCTGCTGGTCGGTGGCACGACAATGTTGTCCTGGCCCGACGCGCTGTGCGAGCGGCTCGCCTCGGGCGGGCGGCGCGTGGTCCGCTACGACCTGCGTGACTCCGGCGCGTCGACGACCCTCGACCCGGAGAACCCGGGATACAACCTGCGCGATCTCGCCGCCGACGCGGCCGCGCTGGTCGAGGTGCTCGGCGCCGGGACCGCCCACCTCGGTGGGGTCGGCGTCGGCGGGATGGTCGCTCAGGTCGCCGCGCTGGAACACCCGGACATGTTCTCCGCACTGACCCTCGTCGGCACCCGGCCGGTGGCGCCGGGCCCGGTCGACGAGGACCTGCCCGACCACGACAGCGCGGTCATCGGCGCGCTGTTCTCCCGCCCACGGCCGGACTGGACCGACCGAAATGCTGTCGCGGCGTTCGCCGCCGAGGGCGCCGAGCCGATGGGCAACGATCCGCAGCCAGGCACGGACGACGGCGGCCCGAATCTGGGACCGGACACCGTCGAGCGATCCCGCAGTGCACCAGGCGAACCAGCTCGGGATGGTGTTCTCCCGGATCGACTGCGCCCCACGCTGGCGGGAGCGGCTCGGGGAACTCGACGTGCCCACGCTCGTGGTGCACGGTCGCGCCGACCCGTTCTTCCCGGTCGGCAACGGTGAAGTCCTCGCCGCCGAAATCCCCGGCGCGCGACTGCTCGTCCTCGACGACATGGGCACCGCTCTGCGCCCAGCGGCGGCCGACCAGGTCGCTGCCGCCATGCTCGCCCTGTAACCGCCCGGCTGGGAGGCATCCCGAGCCGGCGGAACCGGCAGGCTGAAGTTCCGCGTCGAGCAAATCGTCTACGTGGCGTTCTCCCTCGACGAGACCGTGACGGGCTTCGCGTTCCCCAAGGAGGCCGCTGACAAACCGGCGGAGGATCTGGGCCGCAACCCCACCTTGGCGGAATCGGCGTACCGCACGGGTGCACTGCCGGGCACCCTTGGTGTCCTTTCGGCGGGATCCGGCGTCGATGAGGCTTTACCGCGTCACCTCGACAGCGGGATCGTCCCGCGACACGAACACGAAGGAGCCCGCATGACGACGGACCAGCGCTCGACCCACCGCAGGCATCGATCAACCCGCGCTTTGGCGATCGCCGCGATACCCGCCCTACTCGGCAGCGGCGTGGTGACCGCAGGAGTGGCCCAGGCCGGTCAGGACGCCACCGTAACCACCTGTTCCGGGCCCAACCTGGTATGCGTCCCGCAGGACAGCCCGGCCCCGGGCGGCCACAGCAACCTCGATTCGGGTCCTCCCCACCGACCTCACTCCCGGCTCATCGGGCCGGGGATCATGTGACCGAACAAGGCGCCGACGCGCGGCCCGCACACTGGCGGGCCGCATGAATCGGCTGATCCGCCATTCTGAGCCCCGGTCCGGGCAACCGGGACTACGTACCGATGATGACGGCTGACGCAGACGTCAGTATTCGAGTTCGGTCCACGGAATGCTGATCGGGAACGGGAAGTCGAACTCGATTCCACCCGGGTTCTCGTCGGTCCACTCGGCGGCGAGGATGTAGTTGGCCGCGCGCAGTGGGTGGACCCCGTCCGGCAGCTGCGCATGGCCGATATCGAGACCATAAGCGCGGACGGTGGCGATCGCGCTGACCTCACGGGCCAGCGTCACTTCCCAGTACCACGGGATGCCCGCGCTGGCGTAGCGTCCTTTCTTGGCTTCGATGTCCGTCTGCGAGTTGCCGGGCGACAGAACCTCGCCGACCAGGACGACGTCACTGCCGCGCACATCCTGATAGGCGGAACCGAGACAGCGGTGGACCAGGAAGTCCGGTGTCAGGAAGTTGGACTTGCCGGTGTGACCCAGGAAGACGTTCGTCTCGGTAGTGACGCGCCAACATTCTTCGGGCTTCTGCGACATGTACTTCCGCGCACAGCGCTCGAGCGTGGCCCAAAGCCGGTTGGAGAAGGTCTGATGCTCGGCCGGACCGCGGCGCATCCAGACCACATGACCATCCCACAACTCGATCTGCTGCGCGATCTCCTCAGGAAGTCGCTCCAACTCCTCCCAAGTCATCGACTTGGGAAGTTCCGGCCGCTCAATATGTGGCACCGACATGCCGCAATGGTAATGGCCGGTGCGGACCGCTACGCCGCCTTAGTTCAACCCCGCATACGAGTGCAACCCGCTGATCACCATGTTGATGATGAACAAGTTGAACAGCATCGCGACGAAGGCGGCGATGTTGATCCAGGCGGCCTTGGTGTCGCGCCAGCCGGAGGTGGCGCGGGCGTGCAGGTAGGCGGCGTAGAGGACCCAGGCGATGAAGGAGCAGGTTTCCTTCGGGTCCCAGCCCCAGAAACGACCCCAGGCGGCCTCGGCCCAGATGGCGCCGAGGATGACGCCCGCGCCGAACAGCGGGAAGCCGATGATGGTGGCCTTGTAGGCCAGGCGGTCCAGGGTGCGGGCGTCGGGCAGGCGGCGGGCGATGGCGCCGAGGACGTTGTCCGACTCCTGACCGTCCGGCTGACGCAGGCGGTAGAGGAACAGCATGCTCGCCACACCCGCGAACAAGAACACGCCGCTGCCGACGCTGACGATGGTGACGTGCACCGGCAGCCAGAACGACTTCAACGCGGGCACTACGGGCGCGGCGTCGGCGTAGAGCACCGTCCCCGCGAGGAACAGCAGGATCAGCACCGGAACAAGCAGGAACGCCCACATGGCGCGGTAGCGCTGCTCCCGCAGCAGCAGGAGCCCGACCAGCACGGCGGCGGCCGTGGCCATGGTGACGAACTCGTACATGTTGCCCAGCGGGAAACGGTGGGTCGCGAAACCGCGCAGGACGATCGCGCCGACATGGAGCGCGATGGCGACCATCAGCACCGAGAACGCCATGTTCCCCAGCCGCTCCGACAGCGGCCGCCGCGCGGGCTCGACGATCCGGCCGGGCCCCTGCGGTGTCGATCCGCCGCCCACGGTCACCAGTTCGCGCTCGCTGACCTGGCGGCTGCGGGCCGTCGCGTACTGCCAGATCAGCAGCACCAGCACCAGCGCGTACACCACGATCGCCGTCTTGAAGGCGAAATCGCTGTACCTGGCGATGGTCTCGTCGATCGGCATCGTCACTCTCCCGTGGTCTCGGCGGGCTGGTCGAGCAGGCGGGCGCGCAGCCGATCGAACTCGCCGCCCCAGCCCGCCTGGTCGGTCCGGGCGAGCCCGCCCATCTCTACTACAGTGCGTCGTTGGTCAACGGTACCGGCTGTGTCCTCGGCCGGGTAGACCCGCACCCAGATCCTGCGACGCTTGATCAGCAGCGACACCAGCAGGCCCGCCATCATCAGCAGCGCGCTGACCAGCACCCACTGCTGTGCGGGGTCGTGCGACACCTGAAGGTTCACGAACTCCTGCGCGCCGTCGAAGGTGACCCTGGTGCCGTTCGGCAGCGTGGTCGATTCACCGGGACGGAGATTGACCCTGGCCTCCTTGGTCAGCCGGCCCTGCTTGACCTGCTCGGGATCCAGGGCGAACAACGACTGCGGCTTCCCGGTGTCCAGGCCGGTGTCCCCGCGGTAGACGTCGACCGCGACGGCGGGATCGTTCATCGCGGGAAACGCCGAACTCAGCAAGGATCCGTGGAACAGCGCCGTGGGCGCGAACAGCCCTTCGATCGCGATCTGGTTCTTGCGGCGCTCCTCGTCGGTCGCGTACATACCGCCGGGCGGGTCGATTCGCAGCACGCCGCTGGACAGGAACGTCGAGGCGTCGTCGGGACGCCACTGGATGGACTCGGTGCGGGTCTGACCGTTCGGGAAGGTGACGGTGAAGGTCGGAGCGTAGCCGTGCCCTTGCAGGTAGAGCCGGTCACCTGCCACGCGCAGCGGGTGGTTGACCTGCACCTGAGTGTCGCGCCAAGTGTTCGTCCGCAGGTCGTCGCCCGCCTGGTAGGCGAGGTTCGCGGTGAACATCTCGGCCTGCCCGTTGGTCAGGTAGTCGGCTCGGAAATCCTTCACCCGCACGCAGAGCGGGGTCATGCCGGTGCCGTCGTTGACGTTGCCCGCCTTGAACGAGTCGAACACCGCGGGCGAGGTGGTGCAGAAGCCGGGGCCGTTGTTCGCCAGAACGATGACGCTGCCCTCGTAGCCGAACAGCTTGCCGGCGGCGATGGCGATCAGCAGTCCGACCAGCGCGAGATGGAACACCAGGTTGCCGAGCTCGCGGGTGTAGCCCTTCTCCGCCGACAGCGCCAGTTCCCCCTCGCGGGGGCCGGGGCGAACCTCGCTGCGCCATCCGCGCAGCTGGGCGCGGGCGTGATCGATCAGCTCCTGCGGCGAGCGCTCGACCCGCCCCGAATAGTGATGCGGCAGCCTGGTCAGGTTGCGCGGCGCGCGCACCGGCGGGGTGCGCAGCGCGCGGTAGTGATCGAACGTGCGCGGCAGGATGCAACCGACCAGCGAGATGAACAGCAGCACATAGACGGCCGTGAACCAGAAACTGGAGAACACGTCGAACAGCTCGAAACGGTCCATCCACGGACCGAGCGTGGGCCGGTCGGCGATGTACTGTTCGACCTTCTGCTCGTTGAGGTTGCGCTGCGGCAGCAGCGCCCCCGGAATCGCCGCCAGCGCGAGCAGGAACAGCAGCACCAGGGCGGTGCGCATGCTGGTGAGCCCGCGCCAGGTATTGCGCAGCAACGCCCACGCCCGTCCAGCGACGGATTGGCGCGGCGGCTGTTCGGGGCTTTCGATCGCAGTGTGATCGGTCACGGTCATATCGGCAAGGTCACCTCGGAGACGAACGCGTCGCGCACCCAGGCGACGAACTGGTCCCACGCCCCGGTGACCAGCGCCGCGCCGACCGCGACGAGCAACATGCCCCCGATGATCTGGATGGTGCGGGAATTACGGCGCAACCAGCCCACGCCCCGCAACGCGCTCGCCGACCCGAACGCGAGCACGACGAACGGCAGACCGAGCCCCAGACAGTAGGCGACGATCAGCGCGACCCCGCGCACCGCCGTCGTCCCGTCGGTGCCCGCGGCTACCGCCATGACACCGGACAGCGTCGGTCCCAGACACGGTGTCCAGCCGAGCGCGAACACCCCGCCCAGCAGCGGTGCGCCCATGAGGCTGGTGAGCCTGCGCGGTTCCATGCGGGTGTCGCGCTGCAACGCGGGCACCAGGCCGATGAAGACCAGGCCCATCAGGATCGTCACCACGCCGCCGATGCGTTGCAGCAGCTCCCGATTGACGTTGAGGGTCTGGATGACGCCGAACACGGTCGCGGTCGCGAGCACGAAGACCACCGTGAAACCGGCGACGAACAAGCCCGCCGCGCCGGCGACGCGCATCCGTCCTGAGCGCAGTCGCGGCGCCGCGGCCACGGTCGCGCGCCGGGTCCCGGTGGCCTCCGCGACGGTGGCGGGCGGGGCCTCGGCGCCGACCAGTCCGGCCAGGTAGGAAAGGTATCCCGGCACGAGCGGCACCACGCAAGGCGAGGCGAACGACACCAGACCCGCGAGCAGGCACGCGCCGAGCGCCAGCAGCAGCGGCCCGGAAGCCGCCGTCTGCTGGAACGAATCACCGACTCCGGCGAGCACCATCACAGGTCCTCCCCGGTACGCGGCGCGGTGCGCGCGAAGGTCACACCGAGTCCTCCCGCGTATCCTCCGGCGCTCGTCCGGCCCCGCGGCGCGGCGCCACCGTCCGCTCGGTGGCCTGGGGTTCCTCGAACACGGCGAAGTCCAGCAGGGACTCCGCCGCGACGCTGCGCGGCACGGTGGCGATGCCCGCCCACCGGTCGTCGACGGCCCATCCGCCGCCGATGCGTCGGGCGCCCTGCCGTGGCCGACAGGCGCGCAGGTGGCGGGTACGACGGTCGCGATTCACTGTTGTTCCTCCGCGGCGATACTTTCGACCACTGGCTGCAGATCCTCGGCGAGCAGGGACCGCAGGAAGACCGCGGCGACCCGGTGTTGCCGGTCGAGGACGAGAGTGGTGGGGATGACACTGGTTGGGAAATTCCCGCCGAGCGCCAAGAGCGTGCGCATCGACGGGTCGTAGATGGACGGGTAGCCGACCTTGTTGTCGACCACGAAATCTTGGGCCTTGTCCTGTTGCGGATCGCGGACGTTGATCCCCAGGAAGGCGACGCCTTTGTCCTTCGTCGCCTCGTAGACCTGCTCCAGGGCGGGCGCCTCGGCGCGACACGGACCGCACCACTGCCCCCACAGGTTGAGTACCACGACCTTGCCCGCGTAGTCCTCGACCGACGTGGTCTTGCCCGCCGTCATCAGATCGGGACCCGCTAATTTGCCGATGGTCCCGCGCGCGGCGGGCGGGTCGTAGCGGATGTCGGTCTTGCCGCCGGGCGAGACGAATTCGAAGGTGCCGCCCGTGGCCACCGCGTCCGAACCGGTCGAACAACCCGCGAGCGCGGCGATCAGCGCCACGCACGCGAGCAGAACCGGCAGCACCCGCCCGGCGCGCGCCGAGGGCGGGAAGGAGAACGCGGTGCGGTGCATCATGCGCCGTGGACCGAGGGGTCCGAACCGCCCGCGGGCTCGGAGTAGACGATGTCGACGAGCGTGTCGCCGTGGTAGACCAGCGAGGTCAGCGACGCGAGCGAGCACTGCCGGTGGCGCGGATCGTGCCAGAGGCGCTGCCCCTGCAGGAACCGCCGCAGCGTCCACACCGGTAGCTGGTGGGAGACCAGCACCGCCTCCCGCCCGGCCGCTTCGACCCTGGCTTTGTTCACCGCCGCCAGCATGCGGTGCGCGATCTGCAGATAGGGCTCGCCCCAGGACGGGGTGAAGGGATCGCGCAGCTTCCACCAGTGCCGCGGCTTGCGCAGCGCGCCGTCGCCGACCGAGACGCGCAGGCCCTCGAAGGTGTTGCCCGCCTCGATGAGGTTCTCGTCGGTGCGCACGATGACGTCGTGCTGCGCGGCGATCGGCTCGGCGGTCTCCTGGGCGCGCTGCAACGGCGACGCGATGACCAACGCGATGTCGTGATCGGCCAGGGTGCGCGCGACCGCGGCGGCCTGCGCGCGCCCCGCCACCGAAAGGCTGAAGCCGGGCAGGCGGCCGTAGAGGATGCCGTTGGGGTTGTGCACCTCGCCGTGCCGCAGCACGTGCACGATCGTCTCGACGGGAGCCGTGCCGCCGTCGTGCACCCGCTCGGCGCCGGCCCTGCTGTCGGCGCGCTCGACCGGGTCGGGCGCGGCGGTCTCGTTCTCGGTGGGGGCGGCCTCGTCGTTCTTGCGGGCCTGCGCGCCGGCGGCCGCCGCGAAGTGAGCGCCCGCGTCGACCAGACTGGACGCGACGGCGTCGGTGGTAGCGGTCCTGGCGGCGCTCGCGGCGGCGAAGTGCTCGCCCGCGTCGATCACGGTCGCCTCGGCGAGCTGGTCGATGACCGACGCGACAGCGGCCGCGCCGTTCGTCGCGGTCACGTCCGGCTCGGCGGACGGCTGGGCCGGCTCGCGCCGGTCGGCATCGGGCTGATCGAGGTCGGAGGTCACGCGCGGGATCCTTCGGGGGTGGCGGCCGCCGCCGCGTGCGCGGCGGCGGGCAGGGCGGCAGCGATACGGTCGAACGCGTCCTCGTCGAGCGCCGCGGAGACGAACCACGCTTCGAACGCGCTCGGCGGCGCGTACACGCCACCGTCGAGCAGGGCGTGGAAGAACGCTGGGTAGCGCCAGGTCTCGCTCGCCTTGGCGGCGGCGTAGTCGGTGACCGGGCATTCGGCGAAGAACACGCTCACCATATTGCCCGCGAACTGAACCTGGTGCCCGACCCCCGCGGCGGTCAGCGCCGAGGAGAACAGTTCGCCGAGCCGTTGGGCGTTGCGATCCAGCGCGGCATAGACCGCCTCGTCGGCCGCCCGCAGTGTGGCCAGGCCCGCGGCCACCGCCACCGGGTTACCGGACAGCGTCCCGGCCTGGTAGACCGGCCCGAGCGGCGCGAGGTGGTTCATGATCTCGGCGCGTCCGCCGAACGCGGCCGCGGGCAGGCCGCCGCTCATCACCTTGCCGAAGGTGTAGAGGTCGCCCGCGACGCCTTCCCGGCCGAACCAGCCCGCGCTGCTGACCCGGAAACCGGTCATCACCTCGTCCATGACGAGCAGCGCCCCGTGCTCGGTGGTCAGTGCGCGCAGGCCCGCGTTGAATCCGGGCATCGGCGCGACCGCGCCCATGTTGCCCGCCGCCGCCTCGGTGATCACGCAAGCGATGTCGCCGGGGTTCGCGGCGAACGCGGCGGCGACGGCGTCGAGGTCGTTGTAGGGCAGCACGAGGGTGTCGGCCGCCTGCGCGCCCGTGACGCCAGGGGAGGTGGGCAGTCCGAGCGTGGCGACACCGGAGCCCGCGTCCGCGAGCAGGGCGTCGACATGGCCGTGATAGCAACCGGCGAACTTGATGATCTTGGTGCGCCCGGTGTAGCCGCGGGCCAGCCGGACCGCGCTCATGGTGGCCTCGGTGCCGGAGTTCACCAGCCGTACCCGCTCCACCGGCGCGACCCGGCGCACGATCTCCTCGGCGAGCTCGATCTCGGCCTCGGTCGGCGCGCCGAAGGACAGGCCGCCGCTCGCCGCGCGGCGCACCGCCTCGACGACCGCGGGATGCGCGTGACCGAGGATCATCGGCCCCCAGGAGCAGACCAGGTCCACGTACTCGTTGCCGTCGGCGTCGACGAGTGTGCAGCCGTCGGCCGATGCGATGAATCGCGGTGTGCCGCCGACGGATCGAAATGCCCGCACCGGGGAGTTGACGCCACCCGGAATCACCGAACTCGCCCGGTCGAAGAGGTGAGCGGAAACCGGCACAGTCGCACTGGTCACGCGCGGAGAAGAACTCACGCGTTCCAGTCTCTCAGCACCGAAAAATCCGTTTGACGACAGGGTGTAGTGCAGTGATGCAGGCCGCAGCCGCCCGGCAACACGCCGAGGTGGGGTTCGCGCGGATTTCGATCGCTGGACGGTTGCCGGTGCGTAGTCTCAGCTCACATTCGTCCATCATCCGGGAGGGTCTGCATGCGGATTGCCATCGTCAGCGTGAGTGTGCTCGCGGTCGTCGCGGGAGCCGCAGCGGTACTCGGCGCCGGGTCCGCCGCCGCGCAGCCGCTCGATCAACTCGACGAGGCGCGGCTGGCCATCCCGCTGGACCACACGCTGACCACCGCGCTGGCCGGCGGCCCGATTCCCGCCGTGGTCACCATGTTCGTCCCGCCCAACCGGATCGGCGCCGGGCTGAAGAGCGACTCCGAGATCTATCGCGACGACCGCGGCGCGGTGCACGCGACGCTGCGCCAAGTGGTGCTCGAGGCCGCGGGCCATCCGGATGGGACGGTCACCGTCTACCTGAACGCGCCCGGTACCCGGAACGGCCGCGTGCTGGACGTCTACCAGCACTGGAACTGACCGGGCGCGGGCCTGGAGATCAGGCGTACATGCAGGGAACCTGCGCCGACATGGTGTGCAGGACGCACATGAACCCGTTGTAGGGGCCCGCGGAACCGGAATCCGGCACCAGGATCGGCGCGTCGACCGGGCTCGCATCCTCCAACGGCAATCCCGGGGTCGCGCCCGCGGGCGCGGTTCCCATCCCGAGGGCGGCGGCCACGGCAAACGCGGCACAGATCTTCACGGCGAACCGGTTCATCGAACACTATCCTTCATCGACACATTCCGAACTACGGCCGAAATACTAACTGCCCCAGGGTCATTCCAGCCAAAGCGCGCGGTCGGCGACATCCTGCGCCCGACGGCGCGCGGTTGCACGGTAACGCGTTCGCGCGCCGTCCGCAGCGGTTCGCAGGCAATCCGTGGCTACGTCAGACCGAGGCAGAACTTGGCGAACCCGGTGGTCACCAGGCACGCCAACGGCGTGGGCAGCGCGTGTAGCAAGGGCGCGGGCGGCGTCGCCGCGAAAACCGGTGCCACCGAAACAGGCGTTCCCGGAACGGCTTCGGCGGACGCGGTGGCTGGTACGGCCGCGGCCGCGCCGATCACACCGGCCGCCACCGCACCGAAAAGTGTTCGCTGGACAGTTGGTTTCATATGCTGGGCGTTCCCGCGCACCGCGGGATCAAACGGCCGCAAGCGGACTCGCGCCGATCAGCGCCCGGCCTCGGCGCTGCGGAGTCCGCGCACGAGCCGGGCCGCGGCGTCGATGGCCAGCACGCCTGCCACCGCGACGAGCACTGCGGCCAGCAGCCACCAAGGGCCGGCGTACCGGGTGGCGGTGAAGCCGGGGGCGTCGCCGGAGGGCCCGAAGTCGGTGGTGCGCACGCCCGCGTGCGCGCTCAGCGCCGCCCCGACCAGGGCGAGCACGAACAGATCCACTTCCACGAGCACCGCGACGATCCAGCGCCTCAACGGTCCACTCCGTCCGAACTGCGCTGGACGGCGTCGGTCAACGCCGTGCGCAGCGCCTTGTGGTCTCTGGCCCACGCCTGCACCAAGCCGCCGTCGGCCAGCCGCAACCCGATGCCGGTGCGGCGGCGGGGCACGCCGGTCAGCTCACCGAGCGCCCTGGCCGACTCCCACTCCTCGTCGTCCCAGGAGTCCTCGTCCCGCTCGGGAAGGACCTCCGCGATCGAGCTCAAGGGCAGCGACTCGGCGCCCGACCGCAGTGTCTCCGGAGTCAGCTCCACGCTGACGTGCCGCTTGCCCGCCACCACCTGCAGCGCCACGAAGCCCGCGATCAGCGCGGCACAGAACAACAGGGCGAACCAGTGCACATCACCGCCCGTGACGAGTTCGAGGACGAGAACGGCCAGGCACAGGATCGGCCCGTAGGCCACCGCACGCCACCGGGCACCCGGTTCGGAGAACAAGACGGCCGCTGCGGTCACGCCGGGCCCCCCACGGCAGCGCGCGCCGGCACGGCGGAAAGCGGAATCAGTGAATCGAGCCGGGCAGCAACAGCACGGCGACGGTCAGCACGGCGAACAGAATCAGCAGGCTCAAGACGGCCAGATCTCGCCGAATGCTGTGCGGCTGCTGGATCACCACTCGCATCGTTGCCTCCGATCCTCCGGAGCCATCTGCCCAGTTCCCGCGCGTAATCCACGAAAAAGGGCGGCAAGTAGCTTCCGGTTCCCACGTCCACTGTGACAACCCTCACCATACATGCCGGAATGTCTGGGACAAATTGGCAACGTGTTCCATCGGCGCCTCAGCGTCCGCCCGGCTGGAAGTAGGCGGTGGACTCGGGCCGGTGGGACAGATAGACGGCGCCGACCGCGAGCACCGCCTGCACGATGGAAGCGCCGCCCGCCACGAGCGACGCCGTCCCGGTCACCGCGTCGATCGCCAGCAGCGCCCCGACGCCTATCACCACCACCCACGCGCCGAGCACCGTCAGCACGGTGCGCGCCCACGACTTGCCGCGACCGAACTGGTGCACGATCACCGACGCCAGCGCCGCCACGCCCAGCCCGATCAGGACCACGACGATGTAGACCAGCGACACCATCAGCTCGGCGCTGGCCATGGTGACCTGCGGATCCTGCACTTTGGCCTGCTCGAAGACCTCTTCGGCGAAGGTGCGCCGCTGATCCAGCGCGGCGAGGATCGAGGCGATCAACTGCACTACGCCGAAGCCGATCACACCCCACCACAGCTGCCGCGCGGTGCCGACGTCCTCGGGCATCGGGGGCCGGGCCGGGCCCGCGGCGAACGGTCCCGCCATATTCGTCACGACAGCCAGTTCGCGGCCTCGGTCGCCCAATAGGTGAGCACGATGTCCGCGCCGGCCCGGCGGATACTCAGCAGCGACTCGAGGATCGCGCCGCGGCGATCGATCCAGCCGCGCTCGGCGGCGGCGGTGATCATCGCGTACTCACCGGAGATCTGATAGGCCGCGACCGGGACCGTCGAGCGATCGGCGACCTCGCGCAGGATGTCCAGATACGACATGGCCGGTTTGACCATCACGATGTCCGCGCCCTCGGCCAGGTCCAGTTCCAGTTCGCGGATCGCCTCGCGGCGGTTGGCCGGGTCCTGCTGATAGGTGCGTCGGTCGCCTTCCAGCGAGGAACCGACCGCCTCCCGGAACGGGCCGTAGAACGCCGACGCGTATTTCGCCGAGTAGGCCAGGATGCCGGTATCGATGCGCCCGGCCGCGTCCAGGCCGCGCCGGATCGCGCCCACCTGGCCGTCCATCATTCCGCTGGTGCCCAGCAGGTCGGCGCCCGCCTCGGCCTGGGCCAGCGCCATCTCGACGTAGCGGTCCAGCGTCGCGTCGTTGTCGACCGCGCCGTCGGCGGCCAGTACACCGCAATGGCCGTGGTCGGTGAATTCGTCCAGGCAGGTGTCGGCCATGACCACCGTCGAGCCGCCCACCTCGTCGGCGAGCGCGCGCAGTCCGCGGTTGAGGATGCCGTGTGGATCGCAGGCCGCGCTGCCGACGGCGTCCTTGTCCTCCGGACGCGGCACACCGAACAGCATGATGCCGCCGACCCCCGCCGTGACCGCCTCGACGGCCGTCTTTCGCAGCGAGTCCAGCGAGTGCTGCACCACGCCCGGCATGGAACCGATCGGGCGCGGCTCCGCCAAGCCGTCGGCCACGAACATCGGTAGTACCAATTGCCGTGGTTCGAGAGTTGTTTCGGCCACGAGACGACGCATAGCCGGGGTACGGCGCAACCGCCGTGGGCGGTCCATTCCGGTCATGAATCGCACGATACGCCCGGTGCGATCCGCTGTCGCGAGCGCCCGTGGGCGTGCTCGCGGACCCCGGGCCGTTATGCGGCGATCGGCCATGTCATCCGACTGATAACGGTGTGTGAAATCACACCTGGTTCCGCGCCCGAAGGCGCATACTCCGACTAGGGGCGAGACCCGCTGGGGGACAGCATGACCGATCCGCACATCGATATCTCGCTGGCCAGAGCCGCCGACTTCGAGTCGTGGGTGGCGGTACTGCTGTCGGATTGGTGGCCCGTGCTGACCGACAACCTGCCTCCGCCGACGACGGTGCTGCGCATCTGGCGCGCCGTAGACGCCACCGGGCGGAACTTCGGAGTGGAGTTCGTCGCGCGTCAGTCGGCCGCGCCCGGCGTGATGCCCGGCGCGCACGTCGCCTTTGCCACGCTCGGCATCCGTCCCGACGAGTCGGAGTGGGCACGCAGCCGCGGGACGCACCTGGTGGGCGGCACCGAGGACGCCACCGTCCAGCTGCGCTTCTCCGACACCGCCCACAGCGTTTTCCTGCGCCTGCAGAGCAGGCCGTGCGAAGTGATGCAAGAGGCGGGCCGGCTGCTGCGCCCAGGGGCGGAGATCAGTCTGCGGTTCCCTTGCACGACCTCGGGCCCGCTGGACGTGCGGGTGGCCCGCAACAGCGCCCGGCACCTGCTCGCCCAGCACAGCGCGCGGCATGCCACTCCCGCCGACCCCTTGCAGCTCGGGCCGCCGCAACGGGTGGCCGACATCGGCTGGGCGTACATCTTCCCCTGGTCGACCACGAGCTGGTACCTCGACGGCTCCGTTCCCACGCTCCCGCCGGGCAGCCGCGGGCCGATCGTGGTCGTCAAGGACACCGGACACACCTGGTTGCTGGACAGCCTCCGCAACTACGACGAGCAGTTGACCGCGTACGCGCGGGCGAACGGGTACCGCGCCCCGCTCGAACAGGCGCGATGATGGACTGCGTGTTGTCCGCGCGATACCGCCAGGCCGGGTGCTGAGATGAGCGACCTACCGAGCGAGGTGGAACTGCTCGCCATGCAGCGGCGCGCCGAAGCGCTGTGGGACGCCGGCGACGCGGCGGGCGCCGAGCACTGGCTGCGCCGGGCCGCCTCGGGTGGCAGCGCGCCCGCTATGGGCATGCTCGGCGCGCTGCTGGGCGCGGACGGAAGGATCGGCGAGGGCATCCGCTGGCTGGAGACCGCCGCGGCGCGCGGCAACAAGGCGGCGGGGATACAGCTGGGGCTGCTGCATGTGGAGCGGGGGAATTTCGACGAGGCCGAGCGCTGGCTGCGACCCGCCGCCGAGCTCGGGTTGCCCGAAGCTCTCTGCAATATGGGCGTCATCGCCAACCGGCGCGGGCGCGACGAAGAGGCCGAGCAGTGGTACGAACGAGCCGTTCGCGCCGGTAATCCCACGGCCATGCGCAGTCTCGGCCTTCGCCTGGCGCGCCGCGGCGAATTCGAGCGCGCGATCGACCTGCTCACCGAGGCCGCACGGCGGGGAAGAACGGATGCGATGGCAGTACTGGGCGCGCTGTATCTGGACCGCGGCGAACCGATCGAGGGCGAGCGCTGGTTGCGCAAGGGCGCCGAAGCGGGCGACGCGGACTCGATGTTCCACCTCGCGCTCTTGCTGCGCGCCGCCAACACGCCCTATCTCGCAGGAGATTTCGCCGACCCCGAGGTGCTGCGGACCGCCGCCGCCATCGCGACCGGCCGCACCCCGGCGCAGTTGGAAGCCAGGCAGTGGCTCGAACGCGCGGCCGCACTGGGCCATTCGCAGTCGCTGCAGTTGCTGCACGACCTGTGACCCGCCCGTTCCGCGTTCGAAAACCTTCTGGCCAGCCAAGTTTGTCAGACCCCCCGGGTAGAATCGAAGGTACGTTCGAGGGGGCTCGTCTGCCCCCGATCGCCACGGGAGGGATGCCAATGCGCACACCGCAAACCGTTCTCATCGATCGCCCCTACACCCCGCTGCAGAAGCGTCCGCTGCCCGCGGGCCGCCCACGGGCCTGGTACGTCCTGCACAACCGGCGGCTCAAGGCGATGCGCCTGGCGATCGCACTGCTCGATTCCGGTGTCTACGCACCGAGTTACGCCACGAACCAGCGGATCAGGCACACCGCCGAGGTGATCGGCATCCGGCCGCCCTCCGACGCCACCTGCTCCATGGTC
Organism: Nocardia sp. CY41; assembly: GCF_009829325.1. Lineage (GTDB taxonomy): Bacteria > Actinomycetota > Actinomycetes > Mycobacteriales > Mycobacteriaceae > Nocardia. The sequence continues at coordinate 200,213 of NZ_VUOS01000012.1, read as the reverse complement.
CGCACCTTGATGCGCAGGCGGTACTGAGACCTGCGAACTGCGCTGTCCCGCGCTACTCGGACATCCGGACCGGCACAGCGCACACCGCGGCGTGCCGGTCCAGCTCATCTCTGGGCGATGCGCGGTACGGCACCCGACCGATTGATTCACGCCGAATCCGGCTCCGGATGTCGGGCCATCCGAACCCGCGGCTCGAGGTATGCGGCGAGCGCCCTCGTGCAGCGCCTGGTTCAGAGGAGTCGGCCACAGACCTGCTGCCACGTTCGCTCCGAGGACCCAGAGCCGCAGGGCTGCCCTGCCGCGGGCGGAAATGGGCTCAATTCCGGTCGATGACCGGCCGATCCTCGATCGCGGGTTGCCAGATTCGGCTGCGGAGGTCGCGGCCGCGGATCACCTGGATACGCCAAGGATCGAGATGAAGCACGTGCAGGCGGGGATCAGCCGGTGACTTCCAGAAGTTGCCGAGGTGGTACCCCGCGCCACGAGGACTGGTTTTGCGGTAGAGCTCCCACACGTGTTGCTTGGTCGAGAGCGAATTCGCCCACACCGCAATGGCTTCGACCGCCACCGAATTGTTTCCCGGTGACCAGTAGGAGAAGCTGGTGTGCGGGTTGCGGGCCAGATGAGCGGCCTTCACCGGTGTGCGATAGGTGGCCAGCCAGCCGACGGGTCGACCGTCGACGTTCTCCCAGACCGGGATGAGAATTCGGGTGCGTGGGCGGTTCTCGGCGTCAACGGTGACCATTGTGGCGTAGTTGATCGCGCCGATGTAGCTGTTGAATTCGGATTCCAGTTGGGCGAATTCGTGCACCCTGGAGCTCACCGGCCGCCCCGCAGCGTTTCAATGACGGCAGCGAAGCTGTCCGAGCCGTGACCGGCGGCGTGTGCCCGTTGCATGGTGGATTTCAGGAGTTCGGGCAAAGCGTTGTCGAGACCGCGGGCCGCGGCGGCATGCAGAAGGTGATCGATGGCCGCGATCTGGACGTCGATGGTCGCGTCGTCGCCCGGGTAGCAGCCCTCGTCCACCTGGGGCGCGTATCGGGTCAGGAATCCGGTCACCGCGCCGAGCCAGCGGATCGCGATGGGCGTGAACGCCGTCGCCGCGATCTTCTCGGCGCCCACCAGCGCGGTGCCGTGCAGCCAGCCGGTCATGGCCGACCACATCAAGCCCAGCAGCGCCGAGTCGTACAGCGAGGCCAGCCCCGGCTTCTGGCCCAGGTACAACGGGTCACCGAGCGCGGTGAGGGTGGCGCGATGCGTCTCGAAGACGTCACGCCGCCCGCTGTAGAGGAACATCATCTCGGCGCTGCCGACGCCCGGCGGGGTGGTCATGATGGCGCCGTCGAGATACTCCGCGCCGTGCGCGCCGAACCAGTCGAGCGTCTCCTGCGCCTGCTCGGGGGAACCGGAGGTCAGATTGACGACCGCCCTGCCCGCGAGCGCCTCGGCTGCGGGCTCCACGACCGCGCGCAGGCTCTCGTAATCGAGCACGCACGCGATGATCAGCGGACTCGCCGCCATCGCGTCGGCGACGGTGCCCGCGAGCCGGGCGCCACGGGCTACCAACGGTTCGGCCCGGCGCGGCGAGCGATTCCACACTGTCGTCGGGTGGCCGCGGTCGAGCAGCGCTGCGGCCAGTGCCGAGCCCATCGATCCCAGTCCGATGACCGTCACGGGCTGCGGGCCAGAGTTCATTGTGTCTCTCCTCGGGTTGCGATCCAGGTGCGGCAATCAGACTCGCAACATTCCAGCGACTGAACCAGTGACAGCGGTGACGGCCTCCACCAAATTCTTGCCATACGATGGCAAGCATGAGCGCCGGTTCCGTCGCCTTGGTGGTTCCCGCCGAGATCTCCGTGTCCTCCTGGGATTTCTACGAGTTGAGCATCCCCGCGACCATCTTCGGCAAGCCGCAGCCCGACCTCGCCGACCCCTGGTACGAGCTGCGGTTGTGCGGAACCGCCGAGCCGTCCTCGGTGGCGCCGGGCTTCACGCTGCGATCGCAGTACGGGCTCGATGATCTCGCCGATGCGGAGACGGTGATCGTGGCGTCGGTACCGGACGCCTGTGTAGAACATGGCGAACCGGTCCCCGCCGAGCTGACCGCGGCACTGCGCGAGGCCGCCGCGGCCGGGGCACGCATGGTCTCGCTGTGCACGGGCGCCTTCGCGCTCGCGGAGGCGGGCCTACTGGACGGCCGGCGCGCCACCGCGCACTGGATGCACACCGCTCAACTGGCGCAACGATATCCGAAGGTCCAGGTCGACGACTCGGTCCTCTACGTGGACGACGGCGACGTGCTCACCAGCGCGGGCATGACCGCCGGGCTGGACCTGTGCCTGCATCTGGTCCGCCGCGACCTCGGCCCACACGTCGCCAACCAGCTGGCCCGCCGCATGGTGGTCCCGGCGCACCGCCCCGGCGGCCAGGCACAGTTCATCGATCTGTCGGTACCCGACACCGACGGCCAGGGTCTGGCTCCCGTACTGGATTGGGTCCGAGCCCATCTCGACGAACCGCTCACCATCGAAGACCTCGCCCGCCGCGCCGCCGTGAGCCCCCGGACCCTCTACCGCAGGCTGCAGGAGGCAACCGGCACCACACCCCTGCAGTGGCTGCTGAACCAGCGCCTCGGCCGAGCCCAAACCTTGCTGGAAGCCACCGACCTCCCGATGGAGAAGATCGCCGAACTCAGCGGCCTCGGCACCGCCAACAACCTGCGCCACCACTTTCTCAAACACATCGGCGTCAGCCCCAGCGATTACCGCCGCGCCTTCCCCCGCCAACCCGACCGGTCCCGGCTCGGCCCTGCTCGGGCGTGAGGCGTGGGGGACCCCGCCATCGGCGGCACCGAACAACAGCATGCCTGCCCAAGGAAAGCTACGAAGCTGGACCCAGCTGTTCCGTTCGCGGCCCCGCTCGCGTTGCGGGCGCGCAACCGCGGGCCGTCAGGGGCCGCGAACACCCAGCGCCGCAGGCGCTGGGACTCGGGCACAGCTCACCTGCTGCGGCGGCTCTTCTTGCGCGGCGGCGGCAGCAGACCCTCGGCGCGCAACCGAGCCGCGTGCTCGGCCAGGGCCTCGACCAGCGGACCGACCTGGGCCACGTCGGGCTGGACGTCCACGCGCAGGCCGAATTCGATGGCGGTTTCGGCGGTCTTGGGGCCGATGCAGGCCACGATGGTGCGCGCGTGCGGCTTGCCCGCGATGCCGACCAGGTTGCGGACCGTGGAGGACGAGGTGAACAGGACCGCGTCGAAACCGCCGGTCTTGATCATCTCGCGGGTCTCCGCGGGCGGCGGCGAAGCGCGCACCGTGCGGTAGGCCGTGACGTCGTCGATCTCCCAGCCGCGGTCGCGCAAACCCTCGGCCAGCGTCTCGGTGGCGATGTCGGCGCGCGGCAGCAGCACCCGGTTGACCGGGTCGAACACGTCGTCGTAGGGCGGGAAGTCGGCCAGCAGGCCCTCGGAGGACTGCTCACCGCTTGGCACCAGTTCGGGGTTGATGCCGAACGAGCGCACCTTGTCCGCGGTGGCCTCGCCCACGCAGGCGATCTTCACGCCGGAGAACGCCCGCGCGTCCAGGCCGAACTCGGCGAACTTCTCCCACACCGCGCGCACCGCGTTGGTTGAGGTGAACACCACCCACTGGTAGCGCCCGTCGACCAGACCCTTGACCGCGCGCTCCATCTGGGCGGGGCTGCGCGGGGGCTCGACCGCGATGGTCGGCACCTCCATCGGGATGGCGCCGTGCGTGACGAGTCGTTCGCTCATCTCCGCCGCCTGGTCCTTGGTGCGCGGCACCAGCACGGTCCAGCCGTACAGCGCGCGCGACTCCCACCAGGACATCTTCGAGCGCTGCGCGACCACTTTGCCGATGGTCACCACCAGCGGGCCGACCAGTTCGGAGGCCGCGCTGTTCAGCGTGGCCAGCGTTGCCTCGATGGTGCGCTGCTGCCGGGTGGTGCCCCGCACCGTCACCGCGACCGGCGTCTGCGGCGCCATACCGTGCTCGACCAGAGCACTCGCGGTCTCGGCGAGATGCCCCGAGGTCGCGTGCAGCACCAGCGGGCCCGGCGCGGCCGCCAGAGCGGCCCAGTCGACCTCCCCGCGCACATCCGCCTCGGTGTGCCCGGAACCCAGCGCGATGCCGGCGTAGCTGGGCACCGCGGAGCCGTTGGGCAGGCCGGGCAGGACCTCGAAGACCATGTGCGAGCGGGTGACGGCGTTGACCTCGGCGATGACCGAGTCGGTGGTCAGCGGGTCGCCCGCGACCACACGCACCACGTCGTGCCCGGCACGCGCTTCGGCGATCAGCGTCTTGGCCACCTCGGCGGGTTCGCCGAGCGCGGGTCGCACGTCGACGGAACGTTCCCCGTCGGGGCCCGGCTCCACGGCGGTGCCGATCAGGGCGAGCACTCCTTTGTCGACGTCCGGGTCGGTGAACGCCAGCGTCGCCCGTCCGATGACCTCACGCGCACGCACGGTGAGCAGCGCCGGGTCACCGGGACCCGATCCGACGAAAAGGATGCGACCGGGGTGCTTCTTCGCGGCTCGGCTCATGCCTGCACCTCGCTTGCGCTCGGCTCCGGCAAACCCGAGGGCACGGTGCCTGTGCTTCGCTGGCTCATCGGCTGTTCTCCATTGGGCTGGGGTTGGGCAAGTCTGTGGCGGGCGAACTCACCGCCCGGGTGGGGGAACCGTCGTCCGGTTCGGTGGCGAGCAACTCGCGCGCACCCATGTCGAGCAACTCGCGGGCGAGCGCGCGGCCGAGCTCTGCCGCGTCGGCCGGGGCGCCGACCACCGACGCCCGCAGCACGTCGGATCCGTCGACGGCCGCGGCGCACGCGCGCAGCGACAGCTCGTCCACGATCCGCCCCTCGTCGTCGAGCGATTCGACGACCTCGGCGAGCGCACCGATCGGCGCGGTGCAGCCCGCTTCCAGTTCGGCCAGCAGGGACCGCTCGGCGATCACCGAGGCCCGGGTGGCCGCGTCGTCCAGCCCGGACAGGATCTCCACCAGGGCGGCGTGGTCACTGCGGCATTCCACCGCGAGCGCGCCCTGGGCGGGAGCCGAGAGCATCTGCACCGGCTCCAGCGCCTCGGTGACCGCGTCCAGCCGGTCGATGCGGGCCAGTCCGGCTCTGGCCACCACGACGGCGTCCAGCTCGCCCTCGCTGACCTTGCGCAGCCGGGTGTCCAGGTTGCCGCGCAGCGGGACGACGTCCAAGCCGAGTCCGAGCGCCCGCAACTGAGCGGCGCGCCGCGGCGCGGAGGTGCCCACCTTGGCGCCCGCGGGCAGCTCGCCGAGCACCAGCCCGTCGCGCGCGACCAGCGCGTCGCGCGGGTCCTCCCTGGGCGGGATGGCGGCGATGGTGAAGCGCGGGTCCTGCGCGGTCGGCAGATCTTTGTAGGAATGCACGGCGATGTCGATCGCGCCCGCGGCCAGCTCGTCGCGCAGCGCGGAGGTGAACACGCCGACGCCGATCTTTTGCACCGGGTCCGACGACAGATCACCGGCGGTCTTGATGACGACCAGCTCGGCGGGCTGCCCGGCCGCGATCAGCGCGTCGCGCACCGTGCCCGCCTGGGTGAGCGCGAGCAGGCTGCCTCGGGTGCCGATCCGCCACGGGGCGCGGGTGCCGTCCGCGGTGGCGTTGCCTTCTTGGTGGACCATGGTCATGCCGTCTGCCCCTGTTCTTCGCTGCGATGGCCTGCCGTGAAATCGTCGGCCAGCGCGATCTCCCCGTCGCTGAGCTCGGCGTGATCGCCGGCGAGCGTGGTGATCTCCATCGGCGCGGCGACCGCCTGGGCCGCACCGGGCTTCAGTTCGAACAATTCGCGCAGCGCCTCGGCATAGCTGTCGCCGCCCGGCGTGGACGCGAGCTGCTTGACCCGCACCGTCGGCGCGTGCAGCAGCTTGTCGACCACCCGGCGCACCGTGCGCGCGACCTCGTCGCGTTCCGGGTCGGCGAGGCCGGGCAGCCGCGAATCCAGCCGGAGCAGTTCGGCCTCGACCACCTCGGCGGCGCGCTGGCGTAGCGCGGCCACCGTGGGGGTGACCTCGGCCATCCGCTGTCCGGCCAGATATCTGGCCAGTTCGTCGGCGACGATCGACCGGGCGGCGGCGGTGTCGTCGGCGGCGGCGCCCGCGGCCGGATCGCGCTGCAACGTCTCGATGTCGATGAGCGTGACACCGGGCAGGCCGGCCACGGCGTGCTCGACGTCGCGCGGCAACCCCAGATCGCAGAACACCAACGGCCGCTCCACCGTGGCTTCCTCGCCGCGCTCCCGATCGGTGAGCGCGCGGTGGGTATCGGCGAGCGTCACGACCGCGCCGACCGCACCGGTACAGGTGACCACCACGTCGGTGGCGGCCATTGCCTCGGTGAGCCGCGACAGCTCCATCGCCTCGGCCTCGGCGCCGTGCGTGCGCGCGGTCTCGGCGAGTCTGCGGGCCCGCTCGATGGTGCGGTTCACCACGATGATCCGGCCGATCCCGGCGCGTGAGAGATGCGCGACCGCGAGCCCGCCCATCGCGCCGGCTCCGACCACCGCGGCGGTCCGTCCGGCCAGCGGGCCGAGAACCTGCTGCGCGCGGTCCAGCGCGACCGACACCACCGACGCGCCCGCGCGGTCGATGCCCGTCTCGGCGTGCACCCGCTTGCCGACCCGCAGCGCGTGCTGCGCCAGCTCGTGCAGGGTCCGTCCGACCGCGCTCTGCGCGTCGGCGGAGGCGTAGGCGCCGCGGATCTGGCTGAGCACCTGTTGCTCGCCGACGACCATCGAATCCAGGCCGCTGGCCACCGCGAACAGGTGCTCGGCGGCGGCCTCGGAGTAGCGCACGTAGGCGTGCTTGGTCAGATCGGGCATCGGCAGGCCGGAGTGCTTGGTCAGCAGGTCACCGATCTCGGCGAGACCGCCGTGGAAGGCGTCGACCACCGCGTAGACCTCCACCCGGTTGCAGGTGGACACGATCATCGCCTCGGACACATGGCTGGAGGCGATCAGCCGGTCGATCAGCTTCGGCCGGTCGGCGTCGGTTACGGCCACCTTCTCCAGCACGGGGACCGGCGCGCTGCGGTGCGAGATGCCGACGAGGAGAACGCTCATGCCGCCACCGTCCCGGCACGGACGGAACGCTCCGCCGTGCTGTGCTGCATGATCCGCTCGCTGCGCTCACTCATGGTGTGACCACCGATCCCTTGCTGCTTGGCTCCGTTGCCGTATGCGAGGTTGTCGTATGCGGGGTTGTCGAGTGCTGGAGTGCCGGGTGCGCCTGCGCCGCGTGCGGGGTCGGCAGGCGGTGCGCGATGCGGCTGGATCCGGCGTGCGCGACCTCCGGCAGCGGGGCCTGCTCGGCGTTGCGCACCCGTTCGAACGACAGCATCTGCATCTCGACGGCCAGGTCGACGCGCCGGACTTCGACGGTCGCCGGTGCGACCAGCTCACAGGGCGCGAAGCTCAGGATCGACTGCAGGCCCGCGGCGACGAGCCGGTCGCACACGTCCTGGGCCGCGTCGTCGGGAACCGTGATGACCGCGATGGTCGGCTCCAGTTCGGCGACCGCCGCGGCCAGCTCGGCCACGTCGCGCACCACCAGGCCCGCGACCGGCATGCCGATCACCGCGGGGTCGCTGTCGAGAATGCCGACCACGGTGAAACCGCGCCGCCGGAACCCGCCGTAGCCGACCAGGGCGCGGCCCAGATTCCCCGCGCCGACCAGCACGACGCGGTGGCCCTGCGACAAGCCGAGCACGTCCTCGATCCGGGAGCGGAGCTTGGCCACGTCGTAGCCGACGCCGCGAACACCGTTGGGGCCGAGGAAGGAGAGATCCTTGCGCAATTTGGCCGAATTGACACCCGCCGCGACAGCCAGTTCCTCACTCGATACGATGGCAACACCGTCGTCGGCCAACATGGCGAGGACCCGAAGATAGGTAGCCAGCCGCGCGACAGTGGCCTGCGGGATGTCCTTCTGCAGAGCCCTGCCGGAGACGCCGCTCGGCGCCTCATGCTGCTCTGTCACGTCGTCGGCTCCTCGTCCCGGGCCTCGGGCTCCGGTTCGTCGCTCGACCCGCTGCACCGGGGACGGTCCGGTGCCAGGGTGTCGAAGTTTCGGATTTCGGGGCGGCTCCGCAGCCTCGGCATGCGGGTCGCGTGCCACCACCGTAACTGCTTGTGAAGCCCTGCACAAAGTCGGTGAAATTGGCCTCATTTTCCGCCGCGACCAGCACAGCGGCCGAATCGGACGGAAAACGGCGCGCTCAGCGCTTCAGGTCCGCCCGCAATCGGGTCTCGTCCACATCGAAATAGCTGTGTTCGCGGCCGTCGAGCAGGACGACGGGAAGCCGGTCGCCGTACTCCGCCCGCAGGCCAGGGTCGGTAACGGCGGCTTCGTCGACGTCGACGGTCCCCGGTTCGATACCGAATTCGGCGCAGATCACGCGCAGCTGTTCCAGTGCTGTCGCACACAGTCCACAGCCCGCGCGAGTCAGCAATGTCACCGAATGTGTGGGATTGGTCATGACCGGAATTTAATCCGCGGGCCGCACGCCGGGGCGGCCCGGTACGCGCCACGCGATTGTGTCGCGCGCCGCCTTCTGCCGTGACTGTCGGCTCATCCGGCTACTGTTGACATGGTTCGCGCGACGGGCGGAGGTACTGGTGCCGGAACGATCGAAGGTGGCGAGGGCCGGATTCATCGCGGGACGGTTCGGTGAGTTTCCGGCGCGGTGGAACCTGAGCCAGATGGGCCAGGGATTGCAGGACCAGCTCGCCCGCATCTCGCGCAGCCCTTTCGGCCCGAGTGAAGAGGAATTGCGGGCCAATCTGGCCGGTGAGGCGAGCGCCGACGCGGCGCTGACCCTGCATGACGCCGAACTCGCCGCGGGCGAGTTCGAGGCGGTCGGCCCGGAGGCCCCGCGCGACCTCACCGCGGCGGCGTTCTTCGACGTCGACAACACCATGGTGCAGGGCGCGTCGATCGTGCATTTCGCTCGCGGTCTGGCGGCGCGCAAGTACTTCAAGACCTCCGATCTGGTGGACGTCGCCTGGAAACAGGTGAAATTCCGGGTCACCGGCAAGGAGAGCAGCACCGATATGGCCAGCGGCAAGGAGAAGGCGCTGGCGTTCATCGCCGGGCGCTCGACCGCCGAGCTGGCCGCGCTGGGCGAGGAGATCTACGACGAGATCATCGCCGACAAGATCTGGCCCGGCACGCGCGCGCTGGCCCAGATGCACTTGGACGCGGGCCAGCAGGTGTGGCTGGTGACCGCGACTCCGGTGGAGCTGGCGCAAGTGATCGCGAAGCGGCTCGGCCTCACCGGGGCGTTGGGCACGGTGGCCGAGAGCGTGGACGGGACGTTCACCGGGCGGCTGGTCGGCGACATCCTGCACGGCCTCGGCAAGGCGCACGCCGTGCGCACGCTGGCCATTCGCGAGGGCCTGAACCTCAAGCGGTGTACCGCGTACTCCGACAGCCACAACGACGTGCCGATGCTCTCACTGGTCGGCACGGCCGTGGCGATCAACCCCGATTCGGATCTGCGCGAAGTCGCCAAGAACCGCGGCTGGGAGATCCGCGACTTCCGCACCGGCCGCAAGGCCGCCAAGATCGGCGTCCCCACCGCCTTGGCCCTGGGCGCGGCGGGCGGCGCGGTCGCGGCGGCAGTTACACGCCGTCGTGATGATCATTGATGGGCCACCAGAGCGGAACGACGAACATCATCCGTCCGGCACGCCCCTTTACGGCCGGGCGCACTCCATCCGAAGCTGGAATGCCGTACGCGCCCAGCGCACTGCAACCACCGGTTTCGAGCGAAGCGAGATCGAGCATCCGCCGTACGCGAGCCACAAGAGGGCCGCGAACACGCCGCGCGGAGGCGCGGCCAATTAACCAGTGAAGACGTTGCGGCGTTTGGTGAGCAGCTTGTAGAGCGTCTGCTGGATGGTCTCGCGAACCTGGTCGGTGACCTCGAACATGGTCATCGGGTCGTCGGCGGCCTCCGGCTCGTAGGGCGTGGTCGGGATGGGGGTGCCGAATTCGATGTACCACTTGGACGGCAGCGGCACCGCGCCGAGTAGGCCCAGATGCGGGAACAGGGGCGTCACCGGGAAATACGGCAGGCCGAGCAGCCGGGCCAGCGGCTTCAGATCGGCCAGCTTGGGATAGATCTCCTCGGACCCGACGATGGAGCACGGGATGATCGGCACGCCGGTGCGCACCGCCGCGGCCACGAAGCCGCCGCGGCCGAAGCGTTGCAGCTTGTAGCGATCGGTGTACTGCTTGCCGACGCCCTTGAACCCTTCCGGGAACACACCGGTCAGCTCGCCGGAGCGCAGCAGCCGTTCGGCGTCCTCCCGGCAGGCCAGTGTGTGGCCCGCTCGGCGGGCCAGCACCCCGAGCACCGGCGTCTCGAAGATCAGGTCGGCCGCGAGCAAGCGCAACGCACGCTGCTTCGGGTGGCGGTCGTGCACGGCCAGTTGCAGCATCAGGCCGTCCAGCGGCACGGTGCCCGCGTGGTTGGCCACGATCAGCGCGCCGCCCGCCTCCGGTAGGTTGTCCATTCCGCTGACCTCCACCCGGAACCACAGGTCCGACAGCGGCCGCAGGGCGGGCAGGATGACCGACTCGAGCAGATGCTCGTCGAAACCGAACTCGTCGACCTGATAGTCGCCGGTGAGCCTGCGGCGCGCGAAATCCGCGGTCTTGGTGATCTGATTGCCGAGCGCGCCGCGCAACATCCCCGACAGCGACTGCGGCGCGGCGGGCGTCACCGCCGCGCGGCGCTCGACCAGCGAGGTCACCGGACTCGCCGCGGCCAGGCGTCGTGGCGCATGCCGCTGCCGCGCCTCGACCTGGAGGTCGTGGAGTTGGATGACTTTCGCTACGTCATTCATTGGTGTGCTCCCGTACCGGCCCCGAGCAGGCCGAGCAGTTTGTGTTCTGCGGCGTCGATCCAGGCTGGATCGACCACGGGCCGCAACGCTGCGCCCCCGATGAAGTCGTCGAACGCCTGCACTGTCGTCCAGCGCGGCACGAACCCGAGTTCGGTGCGCATGCGCGTGGTGTCCAGACCACAACCGAAGTGGAAATAATCGAGCTGTTCGGCGGAGAACTCCCGCATCACCGGGCCCATGAGCAGGCGACCAGCGGTGCGAAACACCGTGAAGGGAATGGGTAGTTCGATCCGACCTGCCCGCCGGACCGCCTGGGACAGCGACAGCGCGCCGTCGCCCGCGATGTTGTACGTACCTCCCACCGTACGCCGCGCCGCGTGCGTCAGCGCGGCCACGGCGTCTTCCTCGTGCAGCAGCTGCATCCTGGCGTCCCGGCCGAATACGGTGGGGGTCACCGGCGAACGCAGATATTGCACGCCGCGAGCGGCCAACCGCGGGCCGACGATGGGTGCGAATCGCAAAATGGACGCGGCGATATCGGGACGGCGCCGGGCGAGCCCGCGAACGTAACCCTCTATATCGATCAGGTCGCGGGCAAACCCGCCGCGCGGCGGTGTGCGCGCGCTCATTTCCTCGCTGAATTTCGCGGGATCCTTCGCGCTGCACCCGTACACCGCCGACGAGGAGCGCAGGACCACCCGGCGCACCGAAGACACCTTCTGACACACCGCGAACAGCTGCATCGCGCCGAGGACGTTGTGATCCTTCATCACCGCGCGCCCGCCGCCCGCGGGCGGGCGGGTCAGCAGGGCGGTGTGCACCACGGTGTCCACCTCGCCACCATCGATCACCTTACGGATCAACGGGTTTCGGATGTCCGCTCGCACGAATTCGGCGCGGCCCATGCGCCGCTGCAGCTCTCGGCTCGGCGTCATGGTGTCGACGGCGAGAATGCGCTCGATCCCGGGATCCTGGGCGAGCCGGGCGACGACCGTGCCACCGAAGAAGCGGCTGGCTCCAGTGACCAGCACGACCTTCGGCGCGTTTCCTTCCCGACTCTCAGAACCCACCGGCACCCGCTTTCCCTTGCCAGCCGCCCTTGTGATTATTCCCAGTGCCTAGCGTAGCGGCTGCCTACCCGCTCACCGAGAGTATTAACCAGGATCTAACGATGACTTCAGTCACGTGATACAAACGAGGATTCCAAAATTTCGAATTTCAAACAAAAGAGCCCGTCACCTATTGGTGACGGGCTCCCGCAGCTATCACGCAGCGAAGCTTACTTGCCGAGTTTGCGCCGCTGCACACGCGTACGGCGAAGCAGCTTGCGGTGCTTCTTCTTCGACATGCGCTTGCGGCGCTTCTTGATCACAGAACCCATAGGGTTGTCCTCGCGTTCTCTCTACTCGGCGCGCACGCTGCCCGTGCGCGATTGCCGGACGCCCGTCCGCCGAGTCCCCGGCCGACGGGCCGGGGTCACTCGGCAAGCTCACGCCCCGTGTCCGCGCCGCCGGATACCACGGGGCAACGAACAGCGATGCCACCGGCGGGCGAACACGAACCGAGGAGCTATCGTACCGGCACTCCCCAGTGGTCCCGAAACCGCCTCATCCGGCGTCGAAGTAGGACGTTTCCAGATAGTCGTGCACCGCCTTGGCGTGCACCCGGAACGATCGGCCGACGCGCACGGCGGGCAACTCGCCCGAGTGCACCAGCCGGTAGACCGTCATCTTGGACACCCGCATCAGATTCGCCACTTCGGCGACGGTGAGAAACTGGGTGCCGCCGCCGAGCACGGATTGCCCCTGTGTCGCGGCCTCACGCTGTGTACGGGAATTCCCCCGACCGCCCGCGGGACCGGAGCCGCCGGACCCTCCGGAATTCGCAGACATCTTGTTCGCAGACATCATTGCACCATTGACCTCCGGCACGTCCGCGCCGCCGGCTTCCCCACCGGCGGAACAGACACGCACGTGCTCCTTGAAGCTTAGCGGGACCAGTGGTGTTACTGCGACGGGAGTGAGAAATCGGGTTTTCCGATTTGAAACAGACCGGTCACTCCGCTGACGCGCCCTGTTCGAGTGACCTTTCCTTGGCCGCCACGAGGGCTTCGTAGAACGCCGAGCGTAGTCCTCCACGCTCGAGCTCGCGGATCGCCGCCGCGGTGGTGCCCGCCGGTGAGGTCACCGCGGCGCGCAGTTCCGCGGCGGTCTGCGTGGAACTGTCGAGCAGGGCGGCCGAGCCGACCATGGTCTGCACGACGAGCTGAGTGGCCACGTCCCTGGTGAGCCCGAGCCCGACGCCCGCCTCCACCATGGCCTCCACGACCAGGAAGAAATAGGCGGGCCCCGATCCGGACACCGCGGTGACCGCGTCCATCTGGCTCTCCGCCACGATGACCACCTTGCCGACCGCGCCGAGCACCTCGGTCACCAGTTCCAGATGCTGCTCGCGCGCGTAGCGTCCCGGCGCGATGACGCTCATACCCTGCCCCACCAGCATCGGCGTATTCGGCATCACCCGGACCACCGGGAACCCGGCGGGCATCTTGCCCTCCAGCCGACCGGTCGGCACACCGGCCACCAGTGAGACCAGCACTTGATCGCGGTCGCTGCCGATCTCCGCCTTGCCCAGCGGCGCGAGCACCGCGTCTACGTCGTTCGGTTTCACCGCGATCACCAGCAGATCCGCGCCGATCGCGGCATCCGCCAAGTCGTCGGTGACCCGGGTGCCGAAGCGTTCGGCGAGCTGATGGGCCCGTTCCCGATGGGTCTCCACGACGACCAGGTCCTTGGTCAGCCGCCCGGACTCCAGCAAACCGGCGACCAACGCCTCCCCGATGCGCCCGCCACCGATCACCGCAATTCTCGTCATGGGCCTCAAGGCTAGACGGCGCGCGCCGGACCTCAGCGCTGGGGAACGAGCGCCAACTGACGACTCTGCGCGACGACCGCGCCGGTGGCATCGAGCACCAGCTGGTCCTCGTCGAACATGCGCCCGCCCACCTCGTGTGTGGTGGCGATGATCCGCAGCCAGCCCGGCGCGGGCCTGCGGCGCAGGTAGGTGGTCATCTGCACGGTGGGCGCCCAGCCGAAGTGGCCCAGGTTCATCGGCACCGGCGGGCTCATGTCGGCACACATCATGGCGAAGTACATCGCGACGTCGGGGTCCTGTTCGTCGCCCGGTCGCGGGCGGATCCACATCCGCAGACGCGGTTCGCCCTTTTCTCCGTCGAGGAAGCGGGCCCACTCGCGATCGAGGTAGATTTCGGCGCCTCGGCCGACGTGCACGATGTCGCCCATCTGAGAACCGGGCTCGTAGCCGACGGCGTCGGCGGGCGGCTGCACGGGCATGTCGGAGTGCTGTGGCGCGTAGCTCGGTTCCGCGTCGTCGAGACGGCTGAAGGTCAGCGCCGTGCGCACCAGGACGCGGCCGTCCTGAATCAGGTCGGTGTCGGCCAGGCAGATCTGGCGGCCGATCTTGCGGACGCGCACCTCGTACTCGACCTCACCGGGGTTCGGGGCGCCGAGGAAGTCGGAACTCGCGGCGATCGGCGCCATGCCGACCAGAGCCGGATCGGAGGCGCGCAGCCAATTCGTGGCCGCCGCGGCGCTGCCCGCGACCATCGTCCCGCCGTGCACCTTCGGGCCGATGGTCCAGATGTCGTCGATGACACCCAGATAGCGGCCGGTCTCCGCGGTGGCGGGCGAAGCTTCACGCACCGCGCACACCCGGCTGAACGGCGCGTCGGTCGTGGCGGCCGGGCCGAACTCGGCCATCAGCTCCATCGTCATCCTCACTCCTGTCCGTCGACCTCCACCCGATGGCTTCGTTCGCGGGCGCGGCCGCATCGACGCCAGGGTTCGTACAGCGTACAACGCACTCCGTGACGAACCGCATCGCCGCATGGCGCAGAAGCGACGAGCGTCACATCGGACGGTCGGGCGACCTCCGGCTCGCGCCGGCAGGGGCGGGCGCGGCAGCCACGACCAAGTGCTTGCGGGCGAAGGCCAGCGTGCGGTGCAGCATCTCGGCCCGCTCCTTGGTGGTGCGCGCGTTCTGGGTGTTGATCTCGGCGACGACCTGGCCGCTGAAGCCGGTACGGACCAGATTCGCGCACACCTCGACGCACGGCTGGGTGCCCTCGCCGGGAACGAGATGCTCGTCGTGCGCGGCGCCCCGGCCGTCGGCCAAGTGCAGATGAGCAAGACCCGAGCCCATCCGCGCAGCCAGCGCCAAGGGATCGACTCCGGCGGTGGCGGTGTGCGACAGGTCCAGCGTGTAGTGGCGGAAGCCGGTATCGGTCGGGTCGTAGGAGGGGCTGAACGCGGTGACCGCGGGGCCGGGACCGCCACGGCGCTCCAGCCGTTTCACCGCGCCTTCGCGTCGGCCGAACAGCGTGTCGGCCCGCATCGGGAACATGTTCTCCACCGCCACGATCACCGGGCTGTTCTCCTCCAGCTCGGCCACCTGCGCGGCGAACCCCGCCGCGTAGCGGCGCTGCCAGCGGAACGGCGGATGCACGACCACAGTGCTCGCGCCCAGCGCCTCGGCGGTGTGCACACTGCGCTCCAGTTTGGCCACCGGGTCCGACCCCCACACGCGTTGCGAGATCAACAGGCACGGCGCGTGCAACGCGAGCACCGGAACGTCGTACTTGCGCGAGTAGGCCTGCACGGTGGCGATGCTCTGGCTGGCGGGCTCGGCCCACACCATCAGCTCGACGCCGTCGTAGCCCAGCTCGGCGGCGTACCGGAACGCGGCCTCCGTGTTCTGCGGGTACACCGAGGCGGTCGAGAGCCCCACACGGATCGGGCGCGTCCGGGCCGCGCCCTCGTCGGCCCCCGGCGGTCCGGCGCCTGCGCGCGACCCCACCCCGGTCTCGTTCGCTTGTCCGATATTCGCCACAACTGCTCCCTGCTCAGTTCGTACTGAGAAGAAAGGCCAGTGGCCCCAGCGTGACGAAGATGCCCACGACGACGGCGATCACCGTGCTGAGGATGTCGTCGGTCCTGCGCAGAATCCGCACGAGGGCCACCAGGCCGAGAATCACGATCATCGCCAGCGCCAGCGCCACCCAGGGAAGCATCTCCCACATGCGTTCGAAGCCCTTGAACAGCAACATGCCCGCGACGGCGGCGCCGGTGCTCTGACCGCCGAGGATCATCCACTGGCGCCGGTTGTCGTCGTCCTCCGTCTTCTTGGCGGTCCGGGACCGCCGCGACGCCGCCCGGGTGGCGGCGCGAGGTTCGTCGGGGAGATCGTCCTCGTCGTCCTCGTCCAGCTCGATCGGCTCGTAGACGTCGGTGACGCCGTCCATTTCCGCTACGTCGACGGCGGCGCGCCCACCGCGCCCGCGCCGTCGCGCCGCCCCGCGCTCGGCCCGGTCGACGCCATCGCGCAACAGGTCACCCGCGACCGTCTGGCCGGAGAGCAGCTGCTGGTCCTGGCTGGCCAGCGACCACGCGGCGGTCGGAAGGCCGCCGGATTCCGGCGCGGGATCGGGCTGTGGTTTATGCCGCCGCGCGGACCAGGCCGGGAGACCGTTCTCGCCGACGCCCTCGCGGCGGGCCGGTCGGCGATGTCCCTCCGGCTGTGGGTCCGGCGGAGCGGGCCTGCCCGGCTTCGGTCGCGGGTCGGGTGGCGGCGGGAGCGGCAGCGGTTCCGATTCCGGGGCGAAGCCGCCGGTGGACGGTGACCAAGCCGCGGTGGACGGGCCGAGATCCTCGGCCGCTTCCGCCGCCTCCGCCGCTCTGCGCCTGGCCGCGCGACCGCCTCCAGCGCCGTTGCGCTCGGGAAGGGGCGAGCGGCCGAACGCGGGCTCGTCGAACTCCGCGTGGCTGTTGCGCCCCGGTTCGCCGAAACCGCGATCGGGCAGCGCGCCGCCGCCGAACGGCTCGGGTGAGACATCGTGCCACGAGCGGACCTCGGTGGCCTGCTCGTCGGGTTCCTCCCGCCTGCGCCTGCGCCCCGAACGCGGAGGTGTCTCGGGCAGCGGGTCGGGCACGTACGGAACGGGGGCGGCCGAGAACAGGTCGGACACCGGGGTATCGGGCGACAGCGGATCGAACGACGTGCCGTGCCGCGCGGAAGGCATCTCCCGGCCTGGCATGACCCGGCTGGATCGCCCGGGCGGCGGATCGGGCTGCGGCGGGTCGGGCTGCGCGTAACCGGCCAGCGGGTCGTACATCGAGATCGGGCCCGATATGGGCGAATACGACGACAGGTCGGGCTGCGGGTCGGGCGAGTAGGACACCGGCTCCGGCGCGGGCGGATCGTACGAGGGCGGCGCGTAGGCCTGCTCGTCGGCGCCGGCATCGGGCGCCGCGTGCGCGGAGTGACCGCCGCCTTCCCGGATGACCGGCAGGTCGCCGGTGAGTTCGGCGACGGAGATGCCGCGCCCACTGCGGCGGCGTCTGCCACCACCGGAGGAGGCGCCGCTCTGCTGGCCGTTGCGCGCCAGCAGCTCCGCGACCGACAACTGTTTGGAGTCCTCACTCATGACGACACCGTCCCGATCGAGCCCGGCGCCGGGGCGCCGCTGCCGGACGCCGGTCGACCGTCTCCGGTCGCCGAGCCCGCTGAGTACGTTGCTTCGGGTCCACCATTCATATCGGTATCCAGTTTGCGCAGGATGAGCCCTTCACGCAGCGCCCACGGACAAATCTCCAAGGAATCCAGCGAAAGTGCCCGCATACTCGCCTCCGCGACCAACGCACCGGCCACCAATTGCTGTGACCGATCGGAACTTACGCCTTCCAATTCTGCACGGTCCGCCGCGGTCATCCGCGAGATGAACGCAATCAGCTGGCGCAGGCCCGAGCTCGTGAGTGTACGACGCACCCGCGGGCCTGCCGCCGAGGGCGCCGCTCCGGTCAGCCGGGCGAGGGACCGGAACGTCTTCGAAGTGCCGACGGCGAGATCGGGCTTACCCGGCTCGAGCAGCTTCTTCGCCGGTACCACCAGCTCGGCGTCGAGCCAGTCGCGCAGCACCGCCACCCGGCGCTTCCCGGGCGGATCCTCGCGCAGCCATTCCCTGGTCAACCGGCCCGCGCCCAGTTGTAAAGAGAGCGCGACGTCGGGTTCCTCGTCGCCGCCGTTGGTCATTTCCAGCGAGCCGCCGCCGATGTCAAGGTTGAGGATGCGCCCGGCGCTCCAGCCGTACCAGCGGCGCACCGCGAGAAAGGTCAGCCGGGCCTCGTCGACGCCGGTCAGCACCCGCAGGTCGACGCCGGTCTCCGCGCGCACGCGGCCGAGGACCTCGTCGGAGTTGGCCGCCTCCCGCAGCGCGGAGGTGGCGAACGGCATCAGCTGGACGCATCTGGAGGTCTCGGCGATGCTGGCGAATTCGGCCACGGTGTCGATCAGCCGCTGCGCGCCCGCTTCGGTGATGCACCCCGCGTCGTCGATGTTCTCCGCCAGCCGCAAGGCGGCTTTCGTCGAGCTCATCGGCAAGGGATGACCGCCACGGTGCGCGTCCACCACGAGCAGGTGAACGGTATTGCTTCCGACATCGAGTACCCCAAGCCGCACATGAACACGGTACTGGGTGATCCGGCACTACAACCCAGGCGACTGAACTGTTAGCGTCCTATTTCGTGACGGTAGGCGCATCCCCGAGCAGCCCGACCCGGCCCCGACCAGCGGGGAAGATCGACCCAGCCCCCGAAGTCGACCCCGACTTTCCCCGTGAGTGGATCGAGTTCGTAGATCCGGCAAACGACGAGCATCTGATCGTCGCCGACCTGACCTGGCTGCTGTCGAGGTGGACGTGCGTCTTCGGTACCCCGGCTTGTCAAGGGATCCTGTCCGACCGGCCGGACGACGGCTGCTGCTCGCACGGCGCGTTCCTCTCCGATGAAGACGACCGGAAGAGGCTGAGCCGCGCCGTGAAGATGCTCACACCGCAGGACTGGCAACTGCGGGAGGAGGCGACCAACGCGCAGGGCAAGATCACCAAGAGCGGCTATCTGGAACTCGACGAGCTGGACGACGAACCCGCGCTGCGCACGCGGCGGTTCGAGGGCGCGTGCATCTTCCTCAACCGTCCCGGCTTCGCCGGCGGAGTCGGCTGCGCCCTGCACACCATGGCGCTGCGGCGCGGTATCGAGCCGCTGGAGGTCAAGCCGGACGTGTGCTGGCAGCTGCCGATCCGCCGCACCCAGGACTGGGTGGACCGGCCCGACGGCGTGCAGATTCTCCGCACCGTGATCACCGAGTACGACCGCCGCGGATGGGGGCCGGGCGGGGCCGATCTGGACTGGTACTGCTCGGGCTCCCCCGACGCACATGTCGGCAGCAAGCCGGTGTGGCAGTCCTATGCTCCCGAGCTGACCGAGCTGATCGGCGCGCCCGCGTATGCCGAACTGGCCCGGCACTGCAAGCGCCGCGAGGGCTTGGGCTTGATCGCCGTCCACCCGGCGACGGTGCACGCCGACCGTATGCGCGATTGCGCGGATCCGTTCGCCTGAGGGTTTGCCGGTCGAGCGCTCGGTCGGGAGGCCGGGGCTGCCCGGTTCGGCGGGTGGTTCACCCCGTCGCCATGCGAGCTTTACCCGGATCGGGTTTGATGTGCCGTTATGTCCAAGAAACTTCTCACCGTGGCGACCATCGCCCTGGGCGCCGCCCTCTCGCTGACCGGAGTAGCCCACGCCGAGCCGAACGGCGATCCGCACAAGTTCTACGACTTCACCACGGAGTTCGTGGCGGCCACCGACCCGGCCGCGGTCAACGCCAAGGCCGCGGGCAAGCTCCTGATCGCGAGCCCGTACGGCACCTCGCACACCATCGCCTGCCGTGGCACCAACACCGCGGACCTCTACGACTGCATGCAGGAAGACGATCTGGGCTGGATCACCCTGCAGAAGACCGAGACGCCGCTCGGCACCACCTGGATCTACTTGCCGTAGCCGCCTCTCCGCGTCTTCAGGCCGTACTGGTCGGGAGCGCGAAATCCGCGTTCAGGTCCTGCGTTGGATGCCACGCACGTTCTGGGCGTCCCCGGCGAGTTACCCATGTGCTCACGAAATCAGTTGTTGCGTTTCGTGAGCACATGGGGCGTCGGCGTGGATCGAGGCCGGAACCGACCTCGCTTCGGGGGTTTACGCTTCGAGTTTGTAACCGAGGCCGCGCACGGTGACCAGGTGTTCCGGCTTGGCCGGGTCCGCCTCGATCTTCGAGCGCAACCGCTTGACGTGCACGTCCAGAGTCTTGGTGTCGCCGACGTAGTCGGCGCCCCACACGCGGTCGATCAGCTGACCGCGGGTGAGCACCCGCCCGGAGTTCCGCAGCAAGTATTCGAGCAGGTCGAACTCCTTGAGCGGCAAAGTGACCGGCTTGCCGTTCACCATCACGGTGTGCCGGTCGACGTCCATCCGGACCGGGCCTGCTTCCAGCACGCCGCTCTCGTTGGAGCCTTCCAGCTCGTCGCCCGCGCCGCGGCGCAGCACGGCCCGGATGCGCGCGATGAGCTCGCGCGCGGAATACGGCTTGGTGACGTAGTCGTCGGCGCCCAGTTCCAGGCCGACCACCTTGTCGATCTCGCTGTCGCGCGCGGTGACCATGATCACCGGGACGCCGCTGCGGGTGCGCAACTGCTTGCACACGTCGGTGCCGCTCATGCCGGGCAGCATGAGGTCGAGTAGGACGATGTCCGCGCCGGACCGGTCGAACTCGGCGAGCGCGGACGGCCCGTCACCCACCACGGTGACCTCGAAACCCTCCTTGCGCAGCAGGAACGCGAGCGGATCGGCCAGCGACTCCTCATCCTCGACGATCAGAACACTCGTCATCTGCGTGCCTCCACACCATTCGGTCGGCCCGGCCCGGTGGGACGCGGGCTTGTTTCTTTCATGCCCACCACGGCGCCGTCGTGGTCGTCGTCGGCGCCTGCTTCGTGGTGAGCGGGTATGCGCAAGGTGAACGTCGATCCGGTGCCCAACTTGCTCCACAGGGTGATTTCCCCGTTGTGGTTGGCGGCCACGTGTTTGACGATAGCCAGGCCTAGACCGGTGCCGCCGGTGGCGCGGGAACGCGCCTTGTCGGACCGGAAGAAGCGCTCGAACACGCGCTCCTGGTCTTCCTTGGCGATGCCGATGCCGCGGTCGGTGACCGCCATCGCCACGTGATCGCCGCGCAGCGAGCGGCTCACCGACACGTGGGAGCCGGCCGGTGAGTAGGCGATCGCGTTCTCCACCAGGTTGGACAGGGCGGTGACCAGCAGGGTTTCGTCGCCGAGCACCTCGAGTCCGCTCGGGCGGTCGGTGCTGACGGTGATCCCGGCGGCTTCGGCGGCGGTGCGGGAACGATCCACGGCTTGCATCACCACGGTGTCCACATCCACCACCTCGAGTTCGGGCAGTTTCTCCGCGCCTTGCAGGCGGGAGAGCGCGATGAGTTCGGTCACCATTTTGCCGAGGCGGCGCGATTCGCCGAGCACACGCTGACCGAAGTGTCGCACGGCCTCCGGGTCGTCGGCGGATTCCAGGAGAGCTTCGGCGAGCAGGCTCATCGCGCCGACCGGGGTCTTGAGCTCGTGACTGACGTTTGCGACGAAGTCGCGGCGGGTGGCCTCCATGCGGGCCTGCTCGGAATCGTCGTCGGCGAACAGCACGGTGAACGTGGTCTCCTCGCGCGAGAGCTGCCGGGCGACGCCGCGCACCGCGATGCGGCCGCGACCGGGGACCGGATTCTTCGCGGTCAGGTCGAACTCGGCGGATTCGCCGGTGGCGAGCACTTTCTCCACGGCGGCCCAGGCGCGCTCGTCGAGCAGGCGATTGCGGACCAGCCCGAGTTCCTCCGCGCGCGGATTGACCAGCACCACGTCGCGGTACTCGTCGACGACGGCGATCCCGCTCTCGGAAGCGAGCACGATGAGGTCGAGGACCTGGGACATGGTGAGACCGGACTCGGCCTGCCTGCGCGCGGCCTGCCTGGCATTCACATACGGGATCAATAGCCCGCCGACTGCCAGGCCGACGACAGCCGCCAAGATGGCCAGCAGCACGGCCTGGGGAACACTCACCCTTGAATCGTACGGTCGCCGACCGGTCGGCCAACGCGGGGTACACGAAGTTTCGCGCAGGTCATAGCCCCTTCCGGCCCCGTTAGCCGCATGTTTACGCACTGTTCGACATGGCGTACCCGCAGCGTATTCACCGACCGGTCAGTCTTCGTGGTCGTCGGCTCGGGCGAGCGCCTCGTTCACCGCGCGGCCGTGTTTGTCCACCCAGTCGCCGAGGGCGTAGATCGGGACGAGCAGGTCCGCGCCCGCGGCGGTCAGCTCGTACTCGACGCGCGGCGGCGCTTCGGCGTAGCGGCGCCTGCGTACCAGCGTCATCCGTTCCATCCGGCGCAGCGTCTGCGTCAGCATCTTCTGACTGATCCCCCCGATGGCCGTGCGGAGCTCACCGGGACGCATGGGTCCCTCGCGCAGCAGGTAGACGATCACCGGCAACCAGGAGTTGCCGAAGATGTCCACCCCCATCCGGGCCGGGCAGTCGGATTCGAAGTCGCCGTAGGGCGCGAATTCCACCCGTTCGGCGGTGATCGGTTCTGCGCTCACTGCTCCAGCTTGCCAGCGCCGTTGCGCACCCCAGGGTGCCTATCAGAGTTCCTAGCCTCGTCGCCGGAAACCTTTCGAGTCAGGAGTTCGGATGCGAATCGGAATCATCGGCGCGGGCGCGATGGCGCGGGCGCTCGGCGGCGGCTGGCGCGCGGCGGGTCACGAGGTGCTGGTCGGCGCCCGGAACGCCGGAGCCGCCGCGGAACTGGCGGCCGCCATCGGCGCACGGCCCGGAACGATCGGCGACGCCGCGGTTTTCGGAGATGTGGTGCTGCTCGCGTTACCGGTCCCCGCGTTGCCAGAAGTGCTGCGCGCCGTCGGGGAGCTGTTGACCGGCCGCACGGTGATCGACTGCACCAACGCCTTCGCCCCGGACGCCGCGGCGCCCGAGGGAGTCACCGCGTTCGTGCTCACCGAGGACGCTGTCGCCGAACGGATCGCGGCGCAGGCGCCGGGGGCGAAGGTGGTGAAAGCGTTCAATCTCTGTGCCGCCGAGGTATGGCAGGCGGCGGCGCGCGTCTTCGACGAGCGCCGCTTGGCGGTGCCGCTCTGCGGCGACGACGCGGCCGCGGTGCGAGCGGTCGCGACGCTGGCCGAAGACCTCGGCGCACAACCATTTCCGGCGGGCGGGCTGCACCGGGCGCGGTACCTGGAGGCAACGTCGGTATTCGCCGTCGGCCTCTGGTTCGCCGGGCACGACGTCCGAGCGATGTTTCCGCCCTTGGCGGCCGCGTTCGCCGTCGCGGACTGACTGCCGGGCGCTCAGGCCGGATCGGCCGCGTCGAGGTCCGCGAGCTTACGCTCCAGCACCACCCGCTCGCGCTGATTGCCGCACAGGCCGAGGGCGCGCTCCAGTTCGGTGCGCGCCTCCTGCGTGCGTCCCAGTCGGACGAGCAGTTCGCCGCGGACGCTCGGTAGCAGGTGCGACCGCGCGAGCGCCTCGGTGGCCGCCAGCTCGTCCACGATCCGCAACGCCGCGGCCGGTCCCTGCGCCATGGCGACCGCCACCGCCCGGTTGAGGTCGACCACCGGCGACGGCGCGAGGCGGCCGAGCGCCTCGTAGACGAGCACGATGCGCTCCCAGTTCGTCTCCTCGACCGACGGGGCTACGGCATGGCATTCGGCGATCGCCGCCTGCAAGCCGTAGGCGCCCAGCCCCCGGCCCGCCTGCTCGGCGCGGGCCAGCGCCGCCCGGCCCCGGCCGATCGCCGCGCGGTCCCAGCGGCGGCGGTCCTGGTCTTCCAGCAGCACCGGCTCGCCGTCCGGCCCGGTACGGGCGGGGAAACGCGCCGCGGTGAGCTCGAGCAGCGCCAGCAGGCCGTGTACCTCGGGCTCCTCCGGCATCAGCCGGGCCAGCACCCGGGCCAGGCGCAACGCCCCGCTGGCGAGGTCGAGCCGGATCAGATCCGCACCGGAGCTGGCCGAGGACCCCTCGGTGAAGATCAGGTAGACGACACTGAGCACCGAGCCGAGACGCTCGGCCCGTTCGTCGGCCGGAGGCACGGCGAACGGCACCCGAGCCGCCGCGAGGGTCTTCTTGGCGCGCGTGATCCGAGCCTGCACGGTGGCGGCCGGAACGAGGAACGCCTTGGCGATCTCGTCGCTGGTCAGACCGCCGACCACCCGCAAGGTGAGCGCCACCCGCGCCTCCCGCGACAGCACGGGATGACAGGAGACGAACATCAGCGCGAGCAGGTCGTCATCGATGCGGTCCGGATCCCACAGCACGTCCTGGGCGTCCCGGACGGGATCGACCGCTGCGCCACCCGAGACGGCGCCGCCCTCGCCCAGGTCCCGGGCGAAGGCGGCGTATCTCTCATCGAGGGCCGAGCGCCGGCGGAACGCGTCGATCGCGCGGCGGCGGCCGACGGTGAGCAACCACCCGGCGGGATTGCGCGGCACCCCCTCCCGCGGCCACGTCACCAGCGCTTCGGCCAGCGCCTCCTGCGCCAGGTCCTCGGCCAGCGCGAAGTCGCCGGTGTAGCGGGCGAGCGCGCCGACGATCCGGGCCGACTCGATCCGCCAGACCGCGGCGACGGCCTCACGGCCGGTGTGGTCGCCCATCGCCCCTCGATCCGCTCAGAGCTGACCGGTGGCCTCGCGCCACGCCCGCTCCTTCTGGACCCACACATTGTCCTGCGGGAACTCGTCGATCGTGGGAACCCGGCGGATCTCGGTCTTGAAGCCGGGGCCGCTGATCGGCATCCGCTTGGCCCACTCGATCGCCTCTTCCTTCGACGCCACGTTGAGCAGGTAGAACCCGCCGAACAACTCCTTCGTCTCGCCGTACGGGCCGTCGGTGACGACGGGGGTCTCGGCGGAGTAGTCGACGACCACGCCCTCGGCGGCGTCCTCCAACCCCTCCGCCGCGAGCAGCACGCCCGCCCGGATCAGCTCGTCGTTGAATTTGCCCATGGTGTCGAGCATCTGGTCGAAGTCGGTGTTCACCATCGTGGCGTAGGCCTCATCGGTGGCGCGCATGATCAGCATGAACTTCATCGTTGTCTCCCTCTGGCTGTCCGGGTCCCTGACCGGACCCTCTCACCCATAGGTCGAACGGGAGATCCAGACGATCGACACACACGCGGAAATTTTTTCCGGCCTGTTTCCACAGACCCGGTCGGAGCGTGCACCCTCACCCATACCCCGCGGCGTCAACCTTGATGCGCGAGGGCGCACGCCCCGGTCTACCAGCCCGGATTTCCCCGAACCGGGATGTTGACGAAGCTCGGACGAGCGGGATCCAGCTCCAGATGCTGCGGCCGCAGGCCGGTGTCGATCAGCATCGGCAGAATCGGCAGGCCCTTGGGGAAGTTGCCCGCGTACACGTCGACGCGCAGGCGATGGCCCGGCTGCAGGAGCGCCTCGGTGGCGGGCAGCGCGATGTCCAGCGTGGTCACTTCGCCCGGGACCGTCGGCTGCCGCTGGTCGAGCGAGGTGTACGGCCGCGGGTCGGTGTAGTCGCCGTTGGCCGACTTGCTGCTGTTGGCCTCGTCGATCGCGCGCAGGGAGGCCATGAGTTGTCCCGAGGACAGCACGCTGGACTGCCCGTCCGGCGCGACGTCGTTCACGGTGACCACCCAGTAGCCGTCGGCCGCGTCCTGGACAGTGTTCAGCCGCACCGCGATCCGCCCGGAGATCGAGGTCGGCTCGGCGACCGGGGCGCTGGTGAAGGTCAGCCCGTTGAGTTCCTCGACCCTGGAGTCCTTCGCGCAACCGTCGATGACCGACAGCACACCGGCGGTGCCCTGAGCCGCGTCGTTGGAGCACAGGCTGGTCAGGCCGGGGGCGACGGTCAGGCGGGCGGGCTCGCCGCTGCCCTCGGGGCTGAGCGAACCGTCGTAGACGCTCGCGGCGGTGCCGCTGGGCGCGGCCGACAGATACATCCTGCGGTGCACCGCCTGTGCCGGATCCGCCGTAGCGGTCGGCGCGGCGAAGGAGTCGGTGGTGATCCAGCCGCCGCCCTGCTGGCGCAGAGTGATCGGGCCGTATTGATCGATGCCGTTGTCGACGTCCTTGAGCCACTTGTCGAACCACGCGCGCTGTAGCACGTCCAGCCGCGGCGGCAGGCCCGGTTCGCCGTACTCGTTGCCCGAGTTGAGGTGGTAGGTGTTGCCCATCAGCAACTGCTTCTGGCCCGGCGGCAGCGGAATCTCGTTGTAGATCTTCGATTCCGAATAGGTGAACAGGTCGTGCCAGCCGCCGGTGACGAAGGTCGGCGTCCGGATCCCGCCCGGATCACCGAGCCAGTCCTGCCGCGGTGCGGAGCCGTCGGTCAGCAGTTCCTTGGCGCGCGGGTCGAGGTCCTCCAGCCGCGCGGTGGTGTAGACGTTCAGGAGGACGTCCATGAACGTCAACGGGTCGCGGGCGCGGTCGGCCAGCCATGTGGTGTCCAGTCGACCGTTGAGCACCGAGGCCAGGTCGGGGATCAGCTTGAGACCGTTGATCGCGGTCAGCCACAGCGGGATGAAGTTGAAACCGAAGCCGCCGCCCGGCGCGAGCACGTCGTTGACCAGGTCGCTGCCCGGCACGACCGGGAAGATCGCCTGGAGGGCGGGCGGCCGCTGTTCGGCGGCCTGCACCTGGTTGATCCCGGAGTAGGAGATGCCGTTCATGCCGACGCGACCGTTGGACCACGGCTGCCGGGAGGCCCAGTCGATCACCTCGACGGTGTCCTGCTGTTCGCGTCCGCGCAGCATGTCCCAGACACCCTGGGAGAAACCGGTGCCGCGCACGTCGACGACCACCTGCGTGTAGCCGCTCTTGATCAGCTGCCGGTCGACGGTGAAGTTGCGCAGTTCGCCGCCGCCGAACGCCTTCGTCAGATCGGTGACGCCGGACAGCGGGGTGCCGCTCATGTCGATCTGCCGGAAGAACTCGATCAGCGCGTCGGACAGGCCGGGGATCGACTGCGCGTGATCGGCCAGGTTCGAGACCAGCTTGGTGTACGGCGTGAGGTTGACGATCGTCGGCGTGGGCGCGTCGACAGGGCGGCCGGAGGCGTCGGCGGGGCGGTAGACATTGCCCTTCAGGACGGTCCCGTCACTCATCGTGATGGGGACGTCCCATTGGATGTAGATGTTCGGGTACTGCTGAGGGCCGTCCTGGGTGGCCGCCCAGGACGCTCCCGCGGCGCCGCCGTCCGGACCGGTGGGCGGCGCGACGGCATCCGCGCCGCCGGCGAGGAAGGGAACGAGCATCGTGACGGCAACTGCCGCCACCGTGGCCCGCAACGCGTGCTTCATCGGACGTGATCCACCTCTCGGCTGGTCGAACGGACCAGAGTGTACCTATCTACTTGCCGGTAAAAACAGTGGGTAACTTAATTCGGCGCGGCCGCGTCGCAGGTCGATGTCATCCCCCCGGCGTGTCGCCCGGCAACGCTGTCGCCCGCGGGAAAACGACAACGCGCCGCCACCCCGGCGGGTGACGGCGCGTTGCGGATTCGCGCTGTGCGGGCTATTTGCCGCCCTGCCCGGCGACGGCGGCGGCTCCCGCGGCGGCCGCCTCGGGATCCAGGTACTCGTGCGGACGCACCGGGCGAAGGTTCTCGTCCAGCTCGTAGCGCAGCGGGATGCCGGTGGGGATGTTCAGGCCGGCGATGTCGTCGTCGGAGATCCGATCGAGGTGCTTGACCAGCGCGCGCAGCGAGTTGCCGTGCGCGGCGACCAGCACGGTCTTGCCGGACAGCAGGTCCTTGGAAATGGTCGACTCCCAGTAGGGCACCATCCGGTTGACCACGTCCAGCAGGCATTCGGTCTTCGGGACCTCGATGCCCGCGTAGCGCGGGTCGCCTTCCTGGCTGTACTCGTTGGCCGGGTCGATCGGCGGCGGCGGGGTGTCGTAGCTGCGACGCCACAACATGAACTGCTCGTCGCCGTACTTCTCCCGGATCTGCGCCTTGTTCTTGCCCTGCAACTCGCCGTAGTGCCGCTCGTTGAGCCGCCAGTCCCGGATCACCGGAATCCAGTGCCGGTCGGCAGCGTCCAGCGCGATGTTCGCGGTGGAGATCGCGCGGCGCAGCAGCGAGGTGTAGACGACGTCCGGCAGGATGCCGTGCTCGGCCAGCAGTTCCCCGGCGCGCTTGCCCTCGGCGATGCCCTTGTCGGTCAGGTGCACGTCCACCCAGCCGGTGAACAGGTTCATGGCATTCCATTCGCTCTCGCCGTGGCGCAGCAGCACGAGGGTGCACGTCATGCGGTCATCCTCCCATGCGCGCTCGACCGGGTCGCATCGGTTCCCGCCACCTCGCCCCGGCCTGCGCGGGAAAGCGCGAAGTCAGACGGGTTCGCCGACGGCGAGCACCCCCGCGCCCGCCAGGGTGGCGCCGTGGGTGATTTCGGAGAGCTCCACTCGCAGCCCGCGCAGGAACTTCAGCCCGGCGTGCGCGTCCAGCGCGGCACGCAGCGGATCCCACAGCGGCGCACCGGATTGCGCGAAACCGCCGCCGATGACCACCCGGTCGACGTCCAGCAGAGCCGCGGCCGAGGCGATGGCCGCGCCGAGCGCGGTGCCCGCCCGGCGCAGTGCGGCGACGGCGAGTTCGTCGCCCGCGTGCGCGTCCGCGGCCAGTCGCGCGCCCGTGGTGCCGGACCAGCCCTGCTCGCGCGCCCAGCGCACCGACGACATGCCGCTCGCGACCGCTTCGACGCAACCCCGGCCACCGCACCCGCAGGGCGTGTCCCAGCCGGGCACGACGATGTGGCCCACGTGCCCGGCATTACCGGTGCGCCCGAGCAGTACCTTCCCGTCCGCGACGATCCCGCCGCCGATCCCCGACGACACCGTCATGGCCAGCGCGTCCGGCACCCCGCGCAGCGCGCCGAGGCGATGTTCGGCCAGCGCGAGGCAGGCGCCGTCGATGGCGAAACGAATCGCGGCGGCGGGAAACAGCTCCTGCACGGCGGCGACCACCGGGAAGCCCGCTTTCCACTCCGGAATGTTCAACGGACCCGTGACGCCGGTCCGCACGTCCACCGGTCCCGCCGCACCGATCCCCACCGCTGCGACGGATTCCCCACCGGCCACCGCCAGCAGCAACTCACGACAGGTGTCCCATACACGGGCGGCC
The DNA here is from genome assembly GCF_009829325.1 of Nocardia sp. CY41. Lineage (GTDB taxonomy): Bacteria > Actinomycetota > Actinomycetes > Mycobacteriales > Mycobacteriaceae > Nocardia. Next base: position 171,179 of record NZ_VUOS01000012.1, on the reverse strand, counting down.
GGCACGTCCACCCTGCGCACGTCGCGCACTTCGGCGCCGGGGCCTACCACCCCGGCCGCGAACTTCGTCGCGCCGATGTCCAGAGCGAGAATCGCCAACGCCGTATCCCTCCGCCGATCCGAACGCCTGCGATTGTCACCCGGCGGGCCAGGTCCGGCGACCGGCTACGGCTTGTCGGCGGAGTCCACCAAGTGCTCGAATGCGCGCAGGTTCTGCAGCGACTCCCCGCGCGAGACGCGCCACTTCCATTCCCGTCGAATGGATTCCGCGAAGCCGAGTTCCAGCAGCACGTTGAAGTCGGCGTCGACGGCCTCGAGAATCTGCCCGAACACGCGGTCCAGTTCGTCGGCGGTGACGGCGTGCGCGGACATGCGGCCGACCAGGTAGATGTCGCCCACCCGGTCGAGGGTGTAGGCGACGGCGTAGAGCCTGCGGTTGCGGCGCAGCAGGAACTTGTAGACGCCCTCGGAGTTCTCGTCCGGCTTGCGGCAGACGAACGCCTCGAACCGCACGCCGTGCTTGCCCACCGTGACCATCACCGTGGTCTTCAGCTTGCGCTCGCCGGGCAGGACGACGACGAACGTCTCCTCCCCCGGCCGGGTGTACTCGATCTCTCTTTCGCGCAGCGTCTGGTCGATGAGCTGCGCGGTCACCTGTATCTCGTTCACCGGCGTACTCCCATCCGGCGCCGCCACAGCGCCCGCGATCTGGACTGGCTGGTCTCACCGAGCAGGGCGGCGGTCCGTTCACCGGCCGGGCCGGTGGCGACCCGGTCGTAGGCATCGTCGCGTACCACGCTGTGCGCGAGCCCCCGGCCACCGAGCCCGGCCCGCTCGTCCCGGAAACCGGCCAGAGCCGCGGCGTAACTGGCGAGCAGCCCGTCGGCGGTGTGCGCCCAGGAGAAATTGGCCGCGTGCGTGACGGCCTGCTCGCTCATCCGCTGCAGCCGGTCGGGGTCGTCCAGCAGGTGGCGCAGCGCGTTCGCCCAGTCCGCGGTGCGATGTCCCGGGACGAGCAGGCCGGACACCTCGTGCCGCACGGCCGTACCCAGGCCGCCCACCTCGGCGGCCAGCACCGGAGTACCGCTGGCCTGCGCTTCGATCGCGACCAAGCCGAAGGACTCGTTGTAGCTCGGCACCGCAACCAGGTCGGCCGCGCGATAGATCCGCACCAGTTGCTGCGGCGGCTGCGGGGGCAGGAAGCTGACCCGTTCGGCGATGCCCAGCTCGGCGGCCAGATCGATCAGCGCGTGGGGCCGCTCCAGTCCGCTGCCGGACGGACCGCCCACGATCAGCACGCGCAGCTTGCGTTCCGGGTCGGCGCGCAGCACCTCGGCCGCGGCGCGCACCAGCACATCGGGCGCCTTCAACGGCTGGATGCGGCCGACGAACGCGACGATCTGCTCGTCGGCGGCCAGTCCGAACTCGGCGCGGGCGGCGGCCTTGTCGCCGGGGTGATAGCGGGTCAGATCGGCGCCGGGCGGGACGATGTCGATGCGCTCGGGATCGGCGCCGTACAGCTCGACCAGCTGACGGGCCTCTTCGGCGGTGTTGGCGACCAGCCGATCGGATTCCGCGATCACCTGCTTCTCGCCGATCTCGCGGGTCGCGGGCTCGGGACAGTCTCCTTCGGCCAGCGCGGCGTTCTTCACCGCCGCCAGCGTGTGCGCGGTGTGCACCAGCGGCACCCGCCAGCGGTCCCTGGTCAGCCAGCCGACCTGGCCGGACAGCCAGTAGTGCGAGTGCACCAGGTCGTAGTGACCGGGCAGATGCCTGGCTTCCTGCCGCAGCACCTCGGCGGTGAAGGGGCACAGCTGGGTGGGCAGATCGTGCTTGTCCAGCCCCTCGAACGGGCCCGCCACCACGTTGCGCACCAGCACGCCGGGTGCGGCCTCTTGGACGGGTGGGACGTTGGACGCCGTGGCCCGGGTGAAGATCTCCACCTCGGTGCCGCGCCGGGCCAGTTCGACGGCCGTCTGCAGGACATAGACGTTCATGCCGCCCGCGTCTCCGGTGCCCGGCTGAGCGAGTGGTGAGGTGTGCACCGATAACACGGCGATACGGTTCGGCCGTAGGCCCAGGCGCTGGCTCACACTATCCATAGTGCACGTTGCGTTCCCCGGCCCAGACACGCTATCCGCGGCAAGTGAGAGCTATCACAGGGCAGACATGAATCCGATCACAGGCTCTCGGCGAACGCACCGACCTCGGCGACGAACCGCGAGCGGTCTTCGATGAACAGCCCGTGCTGGGCGCCTTCCCAGAACGACGCGCGCGCGTCCGGGGCGGCCTCGACGATGTAGCGGCCGTTCTCGATCGGCACCACCCGGTCGGCCGTCCCGTGCAGCACGAGCACCGGAACGTCCAGCGTGCGCAGCGTCTCGGTGTTGTCGACGGTTCGGTAGAACAGCGCTTTGCGCACCGCGGGCGGGGTGGCGAGGCTGGCCCCGAACAGGCGCTGGGCGTCCGGGCCCTTGTCCGTGCCCGGTCCGGTGTTGGCGTTGCCGAACGCGCCGAAGGCGCGCACCGCCCGTCCCGCGCTCTCCTCGAAGACGCCGGGAATGGCCTCGCGCATCATGTCGCCGGTCGCCGCACCCGGCACGCCGGGACCGATGTTCGCCATCGAGCCGGTGTAGACGACGCCCGCGACGGCCTCCGTGCCGTAGGCGGTCAGGTAGTCCGACAGCACGATCCCGCCGTAGGACCACCCCAGCAGCACCGCGCCGGACGCGATGCTCTCGGCCGCCAGCACCGCCGCGACGTCGGCCGCCCAGTTCTTCGGATCGTCGTAGCCCGCCGCGGGCGCGTCGGAGTAGCCGTGGCCGCGCAAGTCGACGGCGATCACCCGGAAACGCGCCGCGAGGTCGTCCGCGGCCGCGCCCCAGCAGCGCAGATTCGCCGACCAACCGTGCAGCAACACCAGCGGCCTGCCGTGCGCCGGACCGCTCACCCGATAGACGATGTTCGTTCCGTCCGCACTCACCACGTCCCGAATAGCCATGCCCCGAGGCTAACCGCGCGCGGCGACCGGGCCGCACCCGGCAAACGTCGCGCACCTAGGATCTCTGGACATGAGCACTCGCACCGCCGTCGTCACCGGAGCCAGCTCGGGAATCGGGGAGGCCACTGCCCGCGAGCTGGCGAAGCAGGGCTATCACGTCTACGTCGGTGCGCGCAGGCTCGATCGTCTGCGCCGCCTCGCCGACGAGATCGGCGGCACCGCAGTCGAACTCGACGTCACCTCGGACGAATCGGTGCGCGCGTTCGGCGAAGCGGTCGAGCGCGTCGACGTGCTGGTCAACAACGCGGGCGGCGCCAAGGGGCTGGCTCCGGTGGCCGAGGCCGACCTGGACGACTGGCGCTGGATGTGGGAGACCAACGTGCTCGGCACGCTGCGTGTCACCAAGGCCCTGCTGCCGAAGCTGATCGCCTCCGGCGACGGGTTGATCGTCACCGTCACGTCGGTGGCCGCGTTCACCGCCTACGACAACGGTTCCGGATACACCTCCGCCAAGCACGCGCAGGCCGTGCTGCACCGCACGCTGCGCGGAGAACTGCTCGGGCAGCCGGTGCGACTGACCGAGATCGCTCCCGGCGCGGTGGAAACCGAGTTCTCGCTGGTGCGCTTCGGCGGCGACGCCGACCGGGCGGCCAAGGTGTACGAGGGCATCGACCCGCTGGTCGCCCAGGACATCGCGGAAGTCATCGGGTTCGTCGCGTCGCGGCCCGCGCACGTCAACCTGGACCAGATCATCATCAAGCCGCGGGACCAGGCGGACGCGGGCCGGTTCGCCCGCCGTCCATAGCGCGAGCGGACGATCCGGCCGGTTCCGTCGACCCGGCCGCGAATTGCCGGGACGTCGCTGTTCGCCCTGAGCCGTTAGCATCCGTGCAGCCGCAAGGTAAGGACATCGGATGGGAGTGATTCGGCTCATGTTCAAGGGCTTCAAAGAGTTCCTGATGCGCGGGAACGTCATCGACCTCGCGGTCGCCGTCGTGATGGGCACCGCGTTCACCTCCGTGGTGACCTCGGTGACGAAAGGCGTCGTCAATCCGCTGCTCGCGGTCTTCGGCAGCACCAACCAACTCGGCCTCGGCGTGCAGCTGATCCCCTCCAAGCCCGCCACCTTCATCGCCATCGGCCCGATCATCACCGCCGCCATCGATTTCGTCATGGTCGCCGCGGTGCTGTATTTCGTGCTGATCCTGCCCATGAAGACGATCAAGAACCGCTTCGGCACCCCGAAGGCCGCCGAGCCCACCCAGATCGAGCTGCTGACCGAGATCCGCGACCTGCTCGCCGAGCGGCACGACGCGATCCGCGCCGAACGCGCCGCCAACCGCGAAGTGGAAGCGGAGCATTCGGACGACCACGAGGTCGAATCCCAGAATGTGAAGGTCCGCTAGAACCGGTCAGCGCGCTCCGGCCGGCTGCGGCGGCAAGGGCGTGGCGGAGACCACGGCCGACGGCGCGCCCTGCAACGCCGACATGGTCTTCCAGGTGCTCCAGTCGATGGTCCAGTCGTAGAGGTCGCCGTCGGCGGCCGACAGCGGAATCGATGTCCCGGTGACCTCGACCGGATCGCCGTACAAGGCCGTGGGGAAATACGCCTGGGCGTCACCGGGCGAGAGATTGATGCATCCGTTGGTGACGTTCGCCGATCCTTGCGCCGACAGTGATTCCGGGTTGGCGTGGATGAATTCGCCGTTGTTGGAGATCCGTACCGCCCAACGCTCGCGGACATTGGTGTAGTACGGCGGATTCGACATCATGAAATCCTCGTACTTCTCCGTGACCACGTGCACGCCGGAGCGGGTCACGTTGCGCGGTTCGTTGCCCTCGCCGTAACTGACCGCGAAGTCGAACACCACCTGCCCGTCGCGCACCACCTGCATGCGGTGGCTCGGCGCGCTCGCCTTGACGATCTGGCTGCGGCCGATGCGGAAATCCGTGGTCAGATCGGAATCGCCGTAATTGCCGCCGCCCAGGTCGAGTCCGTAGAGCCGGGCCGAGACGTGCACGCTCGTCCCCGGCGTCCAGTAGTTCTTCGGACGCCAGTGCAGCCGGGAGCCGCCGTCGTCCGGGAACCAGGCCCACGCGCCCTCGGTCGGCGGGTCGGTGGTGATGGTCAGTGCTTTCTCCACCGCCGCCTTGTTCGTGACGGAGGACTTGAACTGCAGGATGATCGGCGCCGCGATGCCGACTTCCTGATTGTCGCCGATATTCAGCGTCGCGGGGACGGTGCTCTTGGGCGCGAGGGTGCGGAACGAGCCGTCGATCGGGATCGCCTTGCCGTCGGTGCCGACGGCGGTACCCGACCAGGTGTAGGTGGCGCCGTAGCCGAGCGGCTCGGTGATGGTGAAGCGGCGCCGGTCCGGCGCGAGCTCGCCGCGAACCTGCTTGCCCGCGGCGTTGGTCAGGGCGACCTGATCGATGGCGCCGTCGCTGATCGTCACCGACACCGGCGCGGTCGGGTTGACGTTCGCGGCGTCGTCGGCTGGGTCCAACGTCGCTTTCGCGATCGGACCGGCGGCGGAACTCGGCTTGCCGGAGTCGCGGTCGATCGTGCACCCGGCCGCCAAGGCGACGACCACCAGCAGGACGGCCGCCACCACGGCAACCGATCGGCGGAGCATCGGGCGGTGGTTCACTTCGTCGAATCTACGCTCGGCGCGTGATCCATCCCGTCGTCGCAGCGTGTGGTGTCGGCCTCAGCGTCAGAGCGTGATGCCGACGGTGACCGGTTCCGGTTCCAGGCGGATCCCGAAACGCTCGGCGACGCCGTCGCGGACCGTCCGGGCCAGCGCCACCAGATCGGCCGCACTGGCGGCGCCCCGATTGGTCAGCGCCAGTGTGTGTTTCGTGGACAGCCGGGCGGGCGCCCCGTCGCCGGGGAACCCCTTGGCGAACCCGGCCCGCTCGATCAGCCAGCCCGCGGAGAACTTGACCCCGTCCGGCGCCGGGTAGGTGGGAACCGCGACGTCGCCGACGTGCGCGGCGATCATGGCGCGCACCTGCGCCTCCCGTTCCGGCGCGACCACCGGGTTGGTGAAGAACGATCCCGCGCTCCAGGTGTCGTGGTCGGCGGGATCGAGCACCATGCCTTTGCCCGCGCGCAACCGCAGCACCGCGTCCCTGACCTGCGCCGCGGGCCGGGACTCGCCGTCCGCGGCGCCCAGCGCCGAAGCCAGTTCGCCGTACCGCAGCGGCACGCTGGAACCATCACGGCGCAAGGCGAATTCGACCGCGAGCACCACGGCGTCGTCGCGATGCTTGAGCACGCTGGTGCGGTAACCGAACCCGAGTTCGCCCGGTTCCACCCAGCGGATCTCCCCGGCGGCGCGGTCCAGCAGGCGAACCCGGCGCAGCAGGTTCGCCACCTCCGCGCCGTAGGCTCCCACGTTCTGCACGGGCGTCGCACCGGCCGAGCCGGGAATCCCGGACAGGCACTCCAGTCCGCCGAGACCTGCGGCGACCGTCGCGCGCACCACGTCGTCCCAGTTCGCGCCGGCCTCGGCGAGCACGCCGCCGTCGCCGATCTCGACACCGGTGGTGGCGACCCGCACCACCACGCCGTCGAAGCCCTCGTCACCCACGAGCAGATTGGAGCCGCCCGCGAGCAGCAGTACCGGGACGCCCGCCGCGTCCAGCGCGCGCACCGTCGCGACCAGCGCCTCGGTTGTCGCGCATTCGGCGACCAGAGCGGGGCCGCCCACCCGCAAGGTGGTCAACTCCGAAAGCCGCACGTCGGCGCGCAGCCGCGCACCGGTACCGGCGAGGAGGTCCGACGGCACCACTCGTGAAGTTCGCACGGTGCTCAACGGTAGCGTGCGCCCTGACGACCGCACGCTCGCGTATTCCGCCTCGCGCAGCTCGCAGACTGCACTCCGGAAGCTCGAATTGCCCAGTTGTAGCGCCCGCTGACAGCTACTCGACGGCATATTTCCACCGCTAGCGGCTCCGGCGGCACGACTCGTGCGGCTCGAACGCCACACGGTAGCGTGTGCACCCATGGCTACACCGCTGGCGTACACGGCCCACTACTCCCATCCGCCCGCCGCGGTGCGCGCGGCGTTCGCGAACGACCAGTACTGGAAGGATCGCATCGCGGCGGTCGGTGGCCCCAACGCCCGGCTGGATTCGGTCACCGTCAGCGGTGATCAGGTGCGCGTCGAGATGGTGCAGGCCATCGCCGCCGAACAGCTGCCGCCCGCGATCACCGCGGTGCGCCCCGGTGATCTGATCATCCCGCGCGTCGAACAGTGGACCGGGGACGAGGCCACCTTCGAGGCCCGCGTCGAGGGCGCGCCCGCCGAGGTGCGCGGCACCATCGGGCTGGCCGCCGAGGGCTCCGGCGCCGTCGCCACGGTCGACGGCACCATCGAGGTGAAGATTCCGCTGTTCGGCGGCAAGATCGAGAAGGCGATCGCGGAGCACCTGACCGAGCTGCTGAAGAACGAGGCCGAATTCACCGGCACCTGGCTCGCCGAGCACTGATCCGCCCGGGGCGCGCGGGTATTGTTCCACGTCACACCATGCGGCCCCGGCATTCGTGGCTATTGGGCACTCCCCCCGCCCGCCGAGGTCGCCGCCGTCGCACCCAGTAACGTGTGAGCCCATGGCACGCCGATTGGACTACTCCGCCCGCTATCCGCTGCACACCACGAAAGAGCTGTACGCGGCGCTGTCGAACCGCGACTACTGGGAAGCGCGGATGGAAGAGATGCGGAAGCTCACTCCCGGCAACCAGGTGGTCCGGTTGGAGGCGGGCGACGGTGGCATCGACGTCGAACTGCATCACGTCCTGCCCCGCGACATGCTGCCGGAGATCGCCCAGACGGTGATGCGCAAGGACATGGTGATCACCCGCAAGGAGTCCTACAGCCCGTACGACGCGGAAGAGACCACCGGCAAGTACTCGGCGTCCATTCCGGCGGGGCCCGGCAGCCTCGGCGGCGCCATCCGCCTGTTCCCCACCGAGACCGGCTGCACCATGCGCTTCTCGTCGGAGGCGAAGGTGTTCATTCCCATGGTCGGGCCGCGCCTGGAACAGCTGATGCTGGTCAACCTGGTCGACCTGTTCCGTGGCGAGGCAGAGTTCACGGTGCGGTGGCTGGAAGAACAGCACTCCACTCGCTGACCAAACCGGTCGGCACCATCACCCGTGGCACCACCGCCGTCAACCGTCTCCGCCGCAGCGACCGCTGGCTGATCAACGACGAATTCGTCGCCGACCGGCTGCGTGCCGCCGCCGATCCGCTGGTGGTCGACCTCGGCTACGGTGCGAGCCCCTGGACCACGTTCGAGCTGGCCGCGCGGCTGCGCACAATCCGCGCCGACGTGCGGGTGGTCGGGCTCGAGATCGATCCGCAGCGCGTGGTGCCCGGCCGCGACGGCGTCACCTTCGCGCGCGGCGGCTTCGAACTGGCCGGGTTGCGACCCGTTCTGGTGCGTGCCTTCAACGTGCTGCGGCAGTATCCGGAATCGGCGGTTCCGGAGGCGTGGTCGACCGTGCTGGCCGGACTGGCGCCGGACGGTCTGCTGGTCGACGGTACCTGTGACGAATTGGGCAGGCGGTGCGCTTGGGTCCTGCTCGACCGCGACGGGCCGCGCTCGCTCACGCTGGCCTGGGACCCGTTCACCGTCGAGCGGCCCTCCGATCTCGCCGAACGCTTGCCGAAGGCGCTGATCCACCGCAACGTCCCGGGCGAGCCGATTCACGCGCTGCTCGCCGCCGCCGATCGCGCGTGGGCCCGCGCGGCGCCGATGGCGCCTTTCGGTCCTCGCGTCCGCTGGCGCTCGGCGGCGCAGGCGCTGCGCGCCGAAGGCTTCCCGATCCGCCACTACCGCCGTCGCCTGCGCGACAACGTGCTCTCGGTGCCGTGGCGGGCCGTCGCTCCGCTCGGTGCGGGCTGAGGGCCGGTTTCGTCACGCTACGGCGAGCGCCTGGTATATCCGTCGCGCGGCGCGCGGCGACAAGCGCGACCCGGCGTCGGTGATCTCCTCACCCGCGCACCGGTGGATGGCGACCGCGTCGGCGACCACCTCGTTCAGAGCTGCTTGGCCGATATCGGCCTCGGCCAGGTCGAGCACCGTGCGCACCGGCGTCGTCACCAGGAACGGGCCCGCCGATTCCACGTCGCCGCCGGGGAGCGACCGGCGCACCACCGCCAGCCGCGGCGTGACCGGCGGACGTCCCGTGCGCACCGACAGGTGCAGGAAACGCGGGCACAGGCTGCCGAGGCCGTGCAGTTCCGCCGCACTCTGGTGGGAGACGACCGCGGCGCCGTCGAACCAGGCCGCCCACATCGCGTATTCGTCCAGGGGGCCGTCCGGCCACCCCGCCAACCGCAACATGCCGGTTCCCGCCCTGGTCACCGAACCGTCGCCGAGGGCTGCGCGCACCCGCTCCCCGCACCCCGTGCGCAGCACCTGCCGAGTGGTGAAGAAACCGGCGTGCCGACCGGCCCAACGGCGCAGAACACGCCATCCTTGTTCCGCGGATCCGATCGCGCGGCTTGCCACATCGCCGGCCATGGAGATCAGGCTACGCTCGGATTTTGTGCTTCATGTCACATTCGAACCCCTCACTGCCTCCACAGAGACGGCTCAGAAAGGTCGGGAAGAATTTTGACCATGAGTACGAACGCAACCTCCACCTCGAGGATCACCCGGCGAGGCCTGCTGATCGCCCTGACCGTGGTAGCGGTTCTGCTCGCCACGGTGCTGGTCGGCGGCGAGGCCTACGCCAGGCACACGGTCTCGAGCTGCATCAGCTCGCAGTTCGAGAAGGAAATGGGATCGAAGATCGACGTGAGCTTCGGGCCCAAGCCGATGCTGGTCACTTGGATCGACGGCAAGGTGCCGTCGGTGCGGGTGAACAGCGCCGACTCCAAGTTCGGCCCCGCCGTCGGGATGGGGGTGCACGCCGTCTTCCACGACGTCGACGTCGCCGACCCCAACGGCAGCGTGATCGGCAGCTCCTCCGCCGACGTCACCTGGAGCAACGAAGGAATCAAGGAGACCCTCGGAGGCATGGTCAGCGGTGTGACCTCCTCGGCGGATTCCGGCATGCTGACCCTGGCGGTGCTCGGCGGCATCGCCGAACTCCAGCTGAAGCCGCAGATCGTGAACGGCGCCGTGCAGGTGGAAACGATGTCGGCGGAACTCCTCGGCATCGGCTTGCCCGCCGATTTCGTGCAGAGCATCGTCGACCTGTTCACCCAGAGCCTGCAGAGCTATCCGCTCGGCATGACGGCGACCGAGGTGAAGGTCACCGACTCGGGCGTCGACGTCCATCTGTCGGGTGGGCGTACCCAACTCGAGTCCGCCGGCAACAGCTCCGACATGCGCTGCTGAACACGCCGCGCCACAACAGCTCCGGGATGCTCGCCGGCGAACCGGACAGCCGCGAAGCCGTCCGGCTCCGGTCAGGCCGGGAAACCGTCGAGCACGTCGCGCGACCTGGACAGTCCGAGCCGGGTCGCGCCCGCCGCGATCATCTCCGCCGCCGCCTCCGCGGTCCGGATGCCGCCGCTGGCCTTGACGCCGAGCCGGCCGCCGACCGTCTCGGCCATCAATCCCACCGCGTGGGCGCTCGCGCCGCCCGCGGGATGAAATCCCGTGGAGGTCTTCACGAAATCGGCTCCCGCGCGTTCGGCGACCCGGCACACCTGCACGATCGCCTCGTCCGGCAGCGCGGCGGATTCGATGATCACTTTCAGCAGCGCCCGATCGCCCACCGCCTCGCGCACCGTGACGATGTCGGCGAGCACCGCGGTGTAATCACCCGCGCGGGCCGCGCCGACGTCGATGACCATGTCGACCTCGGCGGCGCCCTGGTCCACCGCGAGCCGCGCCTCGGCGCCCTTCACCAGCGAATGATGCTTGCCGGAAGGGAATCCGGCGACGGTGGCGACCACCAGCCCGGGCGCGCGCACCGGCAACATGGACGGCGACACGCAGATCGCGAGCACGCCCAACGCCCGCGCGTCCTCGACCAGCGCGTCCACCTCATCGCGCGTCGCCTCCGGGGCGAGCAGTGTGTGATCGATCATGGCGGCCACTTCGGACCTGGTCAGCGACGTGGAACTTGCCATGGGTCCAGAGTCTGGCACACCCGACGCGAATTCCGTTGCGCGCCTGGCGGCACTTCCCGCACACTCGTAGCTGATGGCGCATCGGAGAGCGGGACGCCACGGTCGACTGACCAACGTGTGCGGATGGGCCTACTTCGTTCGGGAGGAGACGACCGTGCTGATCCGTCGCGAACGCGCCGACGACGCCGCTGCGATCGCGGCGGTGCATCGCAGTGCCTTCGCACCGCACTATGCCTCTGCCGGTACTTCCGGTGACCGCCTCGGCGCGGATCCGCCCGAGGTGGACTTGGTCGCGCAGTTGCGCAGCGACGACGGCTGGATCCCCACCCTGTCGCTGGTGGCGATCGAGCACGACAGCGTGGTGGGCCACCTGTGCCTGACCAGAGCCGCCGTCGGCCCGTTCCCAGTGCTGGCACTCGGTCCGGTCGGCGTCCTCGCCGATCACCAAGGCGCTGGAGTCGGCTCGGCCCTCATGCACGCGGCCTTGGGCGCCGCCGACGCCCTCGACGAGCCCCTCATCGGCCTGCTCGGCAGCCTGGAGTTCTATCCCCGCTTCGGTTTCGTCCCCGCCGCCCGCCTCGGCATCACACCGGACGACCCGGCTTGGATCAGCCACTTCCAGGTCCGCTCCCTGTCCGCCTACGATTCCCGAATCGTCGGCGAGTTCCATTACGCGGAGCCGTTTTACAACCTTTGAGCGCCACCATTGAGTTCAGACGCCCGGGTTGCGCAGACGACCTGGGCTCTGAAATATCCCGCGCGCCGACCCGGTGCGAGTTCCACGCCCATCCTCAGTACCAGCGCGACGGCGCTAGGCCCACGGATCGATGACGGGCACTCCAGCAGCTCGGAATGGCGCGGTATCGCGAGTGGCGACGGCCATCCGCGCAGCGCTGGCGGTAGCCGCGATATAGCCGTCGGCAGTGCCGATCGCGGCTCCACTGGCGCGGGCCGCGGCCATGAGTTCCGCGTACACCGCGGAGGTGGTGACATCGAAGGCGAGGACTCGCCCTGCGAACAGTGGCAACACGCGAGCTTCGAATTTTTCGCGCAGATTGTCTCGCCGCCTGCCAGAAGGCATCGCGGCAATCCCGAACCGTAGCTCGGCCACGGTGACGGCCGACAGGTACAGAGTGCGCAAAGGTTGAGCGTTGATCCAAGCGACTACGCCAGGGTCCGGTGCCTTGCGCAGCGGTTCGGAAATCACGTTTGTATGGAGAACGATCACTCGAACTCCACCGGGAGGACCGGCCGTCGATCCCGAGCGTTCAGCGCGTCGAACTCGTCGTCGGTGAGTTCGACTTCGCGCCCGATCTCGGCCAGCAATGTCCCGAGTTCGACCGGCGCCACGGGAGTGACGGCTTCGATGAGGATTGCCCGGACTTCCGCCTCGGTACTGCGCCCGTGCTGTGCGGCACGCACACGCAACGCCTCGCGCACCTCGTCAGGTAGATCACGAACGGTCAGCCTTGCCATATCCACTCACCCACTCCCGGTTGACGGCAATAGCGCCAATGCCTTCATTGCCTGCAAGTGTAGACGGCACTGAGCCGCAGAACAGCTTCACGCGCACCCGGACGAAGGTGCGGCGAGCCGTGCGCGGCGCACCTGGGAAGATGTACGCATGAGTTCCGCTTCTCCCGTTCTGGACGATCGCCGTTACGTGCTGACGCTCGGCTGCAAGGATCGGCCGGGCATCATCGCCGGGATCACGTCGTTCATCGCCGAGTTCGGCGGCTCGATCGTGGAGGCGGGGTATCACTCCGACGTGGAGACGGGCTGGTTCTTCACGCGCCAGGCGATCAAGGCCGCGACGGTGCCGTTCGGGATCGCGGAACTGCGGGACCGGTTCGCCGGGGTAGCGGCCGGCCTGGGGCCGGAGACCGAATGGCAGCTGCTGGACTCCCGGTCGCGCCGCCGGGCGGTACTGCTGGTCAGCAAGGACGGGCACTGCCTGCACGACCTGCTGGGGCGCGCGGCCAGCGGTGAGCTGCCCGCCACCATCGAGGCGGTGATCGGCAACCACCCGGATCTGGCGGCGATGACCGAGGCGCACGGGGTGAAGTTCCATCACGTGCCGTTCCCGAAGGACCCGGCCGAGCGCGGTCCCGCGTTCGAGGAGGTCCGCGCCCTGGTGGACGCGCACGACCCGCACGCGGTGGTGCTGGCGCGGTTCATGCAGGTGTTGCCCGCCGAACTGTGCGAGCACTGGGCGGGCAAGGCCATCAACATCCACCACAGCTTCTTGCCCTCGTTCGTCGGCGCCCGCCCCTACCACCAGGCGTTCGCCCGCGGGGTGAAGCTGATCGGCGCGACCTGTCACTACGTGACCGCCGAACTGGACGCGGGCCCGATCATCGAACAGGACGTCATCCGCATCGACCACGCGGACGAAGTGCGCGACATGGTGCGCCAGGGCCGCGACATCGAGCGGGTGGTGCTCGCGCGCGGGCTGCGCTGGCATCTGGAAGGACGCGTCCTGGTGCACGGCCGCCGGACGGTGGTCTTCTCCTGACCGGCGCGCCCTCGGCGCGTCAGCCCGCCAGGTCGGCGCGGGCGGACTTGCCCGCCGCGGCGAGGACGCGGGCGAGTTCCTCGTTGAACCGCTCGTAGGCCTCGACGTTCCCGAGATGGCCGGTGGGCAGCACTTGGTAGCGCACGAGGCTGCCGGTCTGCCGGAGCAGCTCGACGATGCGTTCGGAGTGGACCGGCGGCGTCATGTCGTCGAACTGCCCCGACAGCACCGTCGTGGGCACCACCAAGCTCCTGGCCGCCTCCCCGACGTCCATCGTGGCGAGCAGGAACCCGAACTTGGACCGCACCCAGGCCGGGCACGACCGCACGATGGCCATGCTGAAGTCCAGCAGGTCGCCTTTCGCCGCGGTGCTGAGGATCTGGCGCGCGAACAGCCAGCGCACCGGCGCGATGGGCGGGAAGACGATCGGAGCGCCCAGGCCGAGCCTGCCGAACAGGAACGGCAGCGGCACTTTCAGTTGCAGCAGCCGCATCGGCCGGTTGAGCAGCGGCACCACCGTGGTCTCCAGGATCAGCCGATCGGCCGCGGTGTTGGTGAGCAGCACCGCGAGGGCTCGGCGCGCGACCTGCTCCGGGTGACGTCCCGCCCACGCCTGCAGCGTCATGCCGCCGAGACTGTGGCCGACCAGCACGGCCCGCTGCCCGGGTGCGAGCGCGGCGTCGAGCACCGCGGCCAAGTCGTCGGCCAGCAGGTCCATGGTGAGCTCGCTCGAGCCGTATTCGCTCTCGCCGTGGCCGCGCTGGTCGTAGACGATCACGCGATAATCGCCGGCGAACGCGTTGATCTGCGGGTTCCAGTACTCGAGGCAGCAGGTCCAGCCGTGTACGAGCACGACGGCCTGCTTGTCCGGCGGACCATAGGCGTGGACCCGCAGCCGCGCTCCGTCTCCGGCGCGGACCGGGATCACCTCGCGCGGCGCGGCCGGTGGATTGAACGCGGCGGTCTGGTAGGTACGCGAACGCAGGTCGGCGCTGTGCGCGGCGCGCAAGCTCCGGAGCAGTCCCGGGAAGCTCGTCAACGCGGTCGGCAGCATGGCACGCATCGGACACTCCTTTGTGTTACTGCTAGATACAGTAACCCCGATTCGCGCCGCTTGCTAGTGCAAGCACCCTTACCTGTCGGCAGTCTTCCCTCTCACCAGCGCGGACCGCGCTGCACCTCGTCCACCTTGGGCCGCACATCGGCCAGGTAGACGCCCGTGGCGATGATCGCCGCGAAGGACAGCAGGCCCAGCCCCGCGGGCGAGAGAAGAAGCACGAGCACAGCCGCCCCGAGAATCGCCAGCCAGATCGGCTTGGTCAGCTTGTCCACCGCGGTGAACGCGTCCGGACGCTGACGCACGGCGTGGATCAGCGCGAAAATCGTCGCACCGAGCGCCGCCAGCCACAGCACCAGCAGGATCATCCCGGTCAATCCGTGCACCATATTCACCCCACCCATCATAGAAGCAACGCCCCCGCGCACCAGGGGTGCGCGAGGGCGTCGAATCGCCTCAGCGGCGGGCCGTTCAGGCCTTCTTGGGGGCGGCCTTCTTCGCCGGAGCCTTCTTGGCGGCGGGCGTGGCGGCCTTCTTGGCCGGAGCCTTCTTCGCCGCGCCGTTCGTGACGGGAGCCGGGGTGGACTCGGTGGTCACCTCGACGACCTCGGCCTCGACGACCGGCGCCGAGACGATGTCCGCCTCGGTTTCCACCTCGGCCTCGGTGTCCACCTTGGCCGGGCGGCCGAGCAGTCCGTTGACGCGCCCGACCACGTCCTCGGCGCGGCTCACGGCGTCGCCGTAGAGGGTCTCGACCTTGCCGATCCGCTCCTCGACGGCCTGGTTGGCGCGCAGCCGCTCGATGGTCTCCTCACCGCGGGCGGCGAGGTCGGCGTAGATGTCGAGCGCCTGCCGGTAGTACTTCTCGGCCAGGGCGCGCAGTTCCTCGGCGGTGAACTTCTCGCGCAGCTCGGCGAGGTCGTCCGGCAGCTCCGACGGCAGTCCGGACAGCCGCTCGCGCAGCGTGTCGAACTGCGCCTGCACGTCGGCGGGGACGTTGGCGAAGCGCTCGCGCGCCTCCTCCACCCGGGCCTGCACCTCGGTGGCGGCCGCGCGCTCGCGCACCTGGGCGAACACGTCGTTCACGGCGGCGTAGAGGGCGTCACCCGCACCGACGGTGGCGAGCAAGGGCTTGGTGACGGTGGCGTTCTTCTCGGTCATAAGGTTTCGTTCTCCTGGCGTGGCGGAGTGTCGGTTGTCGTGCGCGGAACGTCGCTGTCCCATACGTCCCCCCCTGCCTCGTTTCCTCCGTTTTCCCGGCGAAACGACTCATAGATGTCCAGCAGCACCTGCTTCTGCCGCTCACTGATCGATGTGTCGGCGAGCAGGGCGTCCCGGACCGGACTGTGCGGCCGCTGCTCGAGATAGCCGGCCCGTACGTACAAGACCTCCGAGGAGACCCGCAGCGCTTTCGCGATCTGCGTGAGCACTTCGGCGGACGGATTACGCAGTCCGCGCTCGATCTGACTGAGGTACGGATTGCTCACCCCCGCCAGCTGGGCGAGCTGACGCAGCGAGACTTGCGCGGCTTCCCGCTGCGCCCTGATGAAGCCTCCGATGTCGTGCGCCGCGTTGACGACGCGACCCGCTCGTTCTCCGACGCCGGACGAGTGCTCGTCCGATCTGTCGGTGTACTCGGCGGAAACCTCGGGCTGGTCTGCCATCACTCACCTTCTGGCGGTTGTACGGGTTCGATTCTAGGTCAGGGTGCTAGCTATTGCAAGCAGTCTGCTAGCAGTGTTTCGGCAAACGTTCCGCGTGCCGCGGATCAGCCGCCGAACATCAGATGGGAAATCGTGTAGATCGCCAGTCCGGCAAGCGAACCGACCACGGTTCCGTTGATCCGGATGAATTGCAGATCCCGGCCGACCTGCAATTCGATCTTCTTACTCGCTTCGTCGGCATCCCACCGGGCAACCGTGTCGGTGACCAGGGTGCTGATCTCACCGGCATAGTTTTCCACCAAGTACCGCGCGCCGCGATCGATCCAGCCGTCGACGTTGGCCCGCATGTCCGCGTCGTCGCGCAACCGCTCGCCGAGCTGTTGCACGTTCTCGGCGACCTTGCGCCGCAGCGTGCTGCCCGGATCGTCGGCGGACTCCAGGATCAGCCGCTTCGCCGCGCGCCACGTGGCCGAGGCCAGTCCGGTGATCTCCTCGCGGCCCATGATCTGCGCCTTGATGCGCTCCGCCTTCTTGATCATGGCGTCGTCGAATTGCAGGTCCTCGGCGAATTCCTCCAGGAACCGATTCGCGGCGAGGCGCACTTCGTGCTCCGGATTGGAGCGGATTTTCCAGGTGAACTCGACCAGCTCGCGATAGATCCGTTCCGAAAGCAGGATGTTGACGAATTTCGGCGCCCATTGCGGAGCGTCGCGCAGCACGATCCGGTCGATCGTCTCCTGGGAGCCGAGCGCCCACTGGTGCGCGCGCTCGGCAAGCAGATCCAGCAGCGCGAGCTGCCGGTTGTCGGCCAGCAGTTCCGCCAGCACGCGCCCGATCGGCGGGCCCCACAGCGGCTCGGCGATCCGTTTGACGATGGTGTTGTCGATGACCTGTTCCACGTCCTCGTCGCGCAGCACGCCGACCACGGCCCGCAGGAGCGTCGAGCTCTCCTGCGCCACCCGCGCGGCATGACCGGGGTCCGCCATCCAGCGCCCGACCCGCAGGGATATCCGAGCGGAACTCAGCTTCGCCGACACCACCTCCGGTGCGAGGAAGTTCGTGCCGACGAAGGTGCCGAGACTGGCGCCGAGCTGGTCTTTCTTGCGCCGGATGATCGCCGTGTGCGGAATGGGCAGGCCGAGTGGGTGACGGAACAAGGCGGTCACCGCGAACCAGTCCGCCAGCGCGCCGACCATGCCCGCCTCGGACGCGGCGCGCAGGTAGCCGACCCAGTCGCCACCCGCTCCGCGCGATTCGGTCCAGCGACAGAACAGATAGATCGCGGTTGCCAGGGCGAGCAGGCCGGTGGCCAGCGCCTTCATCCGCCAGAGGTCACGACGCTTGGCCGCCTCGTCGAGCACAGCGGCGAAGCCGAAGGGCGCGGCGGCAGGCGCGGCGGGGGCGTCCGCCACCGCGGTGTTGCCGGGAGCTTTCTCCATGCCTCCCATTCTGCTGTGCGCGGCGAAATGGGCGAGCGGGCGAGCGGAGCGGGACACGCCAGACGCGCCCGACACTGTGGTTCCCGCCGCATCCGGGCCCAAAAGCGCATATCACGGGTAACGGGGACCTAAGCTGGTAGCCACCGGAGCACATACGAACGAGGGAGCCCACGCTGTCCACCGAAGACCTTGTCGATATCGGCGAGCGACCGTCGGCGGTGCGCGGCGGCCGGATGGACGGCCGCAAGCGCCGGTGGCGGCAACACAAGATCGATCGCCGCGAGGAGCTCGTCGACGGCACCCTCGCCGCCGTACGCGCCCGCGGCTCCAACGCGGGCATGGACGAGATCGCCGCGGAGATCGGCGTCTCCAAGACCGTGCTCTACCGCTATTTCTCCGACAAGAACGACCTGGTCCACGCGACCATGCAGCGGTTCATCGAGACCACGCTGATGCCGCGGGTGTACGGCGCGATCAGCCTGGACGCCGACGAGTATCAGCTGGTCCGCTCCGCGCTGGCCGAGTACGTCGGGACGGTGGACGAGGATCCCGAGGTCTACCGGTTCATCATGGGCAACGGCTCGGCCGACCAGTCCTCGCTCGCGGAGTTCGAGAAGCTCTTCGCCGAGGTGGTGTGCGCGGTCATCACCGAACGCGCCAAGGATCGGGGCGTGGCGACCGAGGGCGCGGCGCTGGCGTCGTACGTGCTGGTCGGCGGCATCCAGCTGGCGACGCACTGGTGGACCACCAACAAGTCGCTGTCGCGCGAGGACGTGATCGACTACCTCACCATGCTGGCCTGGAGCGCGATCGATGGCATGGCCCGCGCCGGCGGTTCGCCCGCGGCGTTCAACGCGCAGCAGCATGTGTTGCCCGTGCCCGAGTCGCCCGCGCAAGACTGAATCGGCCCTTCGCCCCGGCCGCTAGCTGGACCGCTTGCAAAAGTTCACTGCCACTCTCGACTTTGTCGAAACCTTGGCTAGTCTGAACCCGAGCGGTGCGCCGAGTGCGCTGCGTCACCGCCTGCGCCGTACTCGACGGCGGTCCACGCGGGACCTCCCGGTTCCGTGCGTCGCCGCCTGCGTGTCCGTCGCTACGACCGCGGCACCAACGGAGGTACCTCGATGGCGAAGCAAGTACCGACTTCTCGGCTTGCTCGTGGCACGAAACTGGGCGCGGTGGCTGCCAGTTCCGTGCTTCGCACCCAGCGCACGCGACTGACCATGCGGGGCAGATCCGAGGCCGTCCGGGCGAAGATGGCCGAGGAATCCATGATTCGCACCACCGAGCAAGTGGTCACGGTGCTGGGCACCATGAAGGGCGTGGCCATGAAGCTCGGCCAGATGATGTCGGTGCTCGACCTGGATCTGGTGCCCGAAGACCACCGGGAACGATTCCAGAAACGCCTGGCCGTGCTGCGCAACGCGGCCCCGACGGTCTCCTTCGCGGCCATGCGCCAGGTCATCGAGGACGACTTCGGCAAGCCGCTCGACGCGGTCTTCGCCGAGTTCGACGCCGAGCCGGTCGCCGCCGCCTCGATCGGCCAGGTGTACCGGGCGCGGCTGCACGACGGTCGCCAGGTCGCGGTCAAGGTGCAGTACCCGGGCATCGACGCCGCGGTACGGGCGGATCTGAAGAATCTCGCGATGTTCCGGCGCGTGCTGCAGTCCGCGATGCCCTGGGTGACGCCCGCGGTACTGGACGAGCTGCGGCTGAACATGGAAGCCGAACTCGACTATCGGGCCGAGGCGGCCACCCAGCTGCAGATCGCCGAGTTGTACGCCGGGCACCCGTTCGTCATCGTGCCGCGCTCGCTGCCGGAGTTCTCCACCACGCGGGTGCTGGTCACCGAGTACGTGGAGGGCCAGGGCTTCGACGCGATCCGGCAGCTGCCGCAGGCGGAGCGCGACCGGATCGGCGAGATCATCTACCGGTTCTACGTGGGATCGTTGTTCACCTTCAACGAGTTCTGCGGCGACCCCCATCCCGGCAACGTCCTGCTGGCCGCCGACGGCCGGGTCGGCTTCCTGGATTTCGGATTGTTCAACCGGATGGACGCCGAGCACGTGCAGTTCGAACTGGTCTGTCTGCGCGCCGCCGCCGAGGATCGCGCCGAAGACCTGCGCGAGCTGATGATCCGGCGCGGCGTCATCGACTCGCCGCAGGAGATCGGCGCCGAGGAGTGCCTGGAATACGTGCTGGCCGCCTCGGAATGGTGTCTGGTCGACGAGGAACTGACCATCACCCCCGAATTGGCCAGCGGTGCGTTCCTGCTCGCGGTGGACCCGAGGGCCAGCGAGTTCACCGGCATGAAGCAGCAGAATCTGCCGCCGGAACACCTCTTCTCGCGCCGCGCCGACTTCCTGACCTTCGGCATGCTCGGTCAGCTCGGTTGCACCGCGAACTGGCATCGCGTCGCCCGGGAATGGCTCTACGACGAACCGCCGGTCACCGAGCTCGGCCGGGCCCATCACGCCTGGCTCGCCGACCGTCCCACTGCCGCGCCGCAACGGCCGCGCAAGAAGACCACGAAGTAGCCGCCGACCGGCGACCCGACCCCAGAACGGAAGACCATGGCAGACACACGGGAATTCGACCTAGTCCTCTTCGGCGCGACGGGTTTCGTCGGCAAACTCACCGCGGAGTACCTCCTCGGGGCCGCGCCGGAATCCGCCCGGATCGCGCTGGCGGGGCGGTCACTGGACAAGCTGACGTCGGTTCGTGCCGATCTCGGCCCGAAGGCCGCGGGCTGGGACCTGGTGGTGGCCGACTCGACCGACCAGGCCGCGCTGGACGCGCTGGCGGTGCGCACCAAGGTCCTCGTCACCACGGTCGGCCCGTACCTGCGCTACGGGATGCCGCTGGTGGCGGCGTGCGCCAAGGCCGGCACCCACTACGCCGACCTCACCGGTGAGCCGCTGTTCATCCGCGACGCCATCGACGCCTATCACGAACAGGCCGTCGCCACGGGCGCGAAGATCGTGAACTCCTGCGGCTACGACTCGATTCCGTCGGATCTGAGCGTGTACCAGCTCTATCGCCGCACGGTCGAGGACAACGCCGGTGAACTCGTCGACACCACGCTGGTGGCTTCGCTCAAGGGCGGCGTCAGCGGCGGCACCATCGATTCCGGCCGCGCCATGATGGAGGCGATCGCCGCCGACCCGGCCAAGGGCAAGGTGCTGTCGCACCCGTACTCGCTGAGCCCGGACAAGGCGATGGATCCCGACGTCGGCCGCCAGTCCGATCAGGCGCTGTCGCGAGCCAGCGCCATCGACCCGAGCCTGGACGGATGGGTGAGCACGTTCGTGATGGCCACGCACAACACGAAAGTCGTGCGCCGCACCAACGGACTGCTCGGCTGGGTCTACGGCAAGAACTTCCGCTACCGCGAAGTGATGAGCGCGGGGAAGTCGCGGGTGGCGCCACTGGTGGCGGCGGGCATGGCGGGCGGCATCGTGGCGGGCATGACCGCGGGCGCGCTGCTGTCCCGGGCGGCCGCGGGCCGCAAGCTGCTGGACCGCGTGCTGCCCAAGCCGGGCACCGGACCGGACGAAAAGGCTCGCAAGAGCGGCTGGTTCACCATGAAGACGTTCGCGCACACCACCTCCGGCGCGAAGTACGTGGCCACCTTCTCCGGCACCGGCGACCCGGGCTACCAGGCCACCGCGGTGCTGCTCGGCGAGAGCGGCCTGTGCCTGGCGTTCGACACCGACAAGCAACCCGAACTCGCGGGCATCCTCACGCCCGCCGCCGCGATGGGTGACGCGCTGACCGAGCGGTTGCGCGCGGCGGGCATGACCATCACCGTGGACCGGGCCTGAGGGACTCGCTCCGGTGAACCTCGCACGGAAGACGATGAACGCCCCCGCGCTCGCCGCGGTGTACGAGCGAGCCTGGCGGCCGACGCTGTTCTATCTCGCGAGCGGGCGGACGACCGCGTCGGACCGGCGCGACGCGGTGACGACCCTGCGGCTCGGCGGCCCGCAGAAGGTGCTCGACATCGCTTGCGGGCCGGGCAATTTCACCAGACACCTGAGCGACGCACTGGCCGGCGACGGCTACGCGATCGGCTTGGACTATTCCGAGCCGATGCTGGCGCGCGCCGTCGCCGACAACGCCGGACCGCGCGTCGGGTATCTGCGCGGCGACGCCCGCTCGCTCCCGTTCGCGGACGGAACCTTCGATGCCGTCTGCTGTTTCGGCGCGCTCTACCTCATCCCCGATCCGCTCGTCGCCGCGCGGGAGATGATCCGCGTCCTGGCTCCCGGTGGCCGGATCGCGATCACCACCAGCTACCGAGCCGCCAACCCCATCGGCGAGGTGAGCCGCGTGGTCGGCGGTTTGAGCGGTCTGCGGGTGTTCGGCACGCGGACTTTTCCGACCCTCTTCGCCGAGCAGGGCTTGGTGGAGATCGACCAGCGGGTCCATCGCCTGCTCCAGTACGTCAGCGCGACGAAGCCCGCCTGATCGCGCGACCTCCCGGCCGCACGAACGGTGCGGGTCGCCGGGGCCGACCGGATCGTCAATTCGTGCTCGTCCACGGTCCCGGCGGGCGGATGCCACGCTCGCCCAGGCACATCGCCGCCCCGACGACGATCGAGGTCAGGGCCGGCGGTGCCACCGACACGACCTTGCCGAGCACCACCGCCTCGTCGCCATCGAGCACCTCGTAGGCCGAGCCTGCGCGGCAGGCCGCCGATGTCCGCGTCAGGACGGAAGCGAACCGACGCCGAGATCGACCATGCGGTGCAGGATGGCGGGAGCCAGGGCCAATTCGAATTCGTTTCCGCTGCTTTCGAAGACGAATGCGAGGTAGTCGCCGCGAGGTACCGGGGCCAGGCGGACCGAGCACTGCTCCCCCACGATCACCCAGCCGCCGACGGTCAATTGATCGGACATCGCCCCTCCCACCCTTCGACACTTCCGACAAGTGGACTATGCCAGTTGCGGCGAACGGGTGTCAACGGCGGAAATTGGCCGCTGAGCTGGTGAAATACTCCCGATGCAAGGTGGACCGTCCGGGCGGGTGGACGCTTTCGCGGTACTCCAGCGCGCCACCGTGGGCGTCCAGGCCGATGCGGTGCACCACCAGCACCGCCGCCGGGGGCGCGAGCCCGAGATGGCGGCGTTCGTCCTCCGTGGCCAGCCGGGCGCCGACGCTTTCCCGCACGATCGCGACACCACGCCCGAGCACGGCTTCCGGGTACCGCGAGACGTCCCCGGGCACCGGCTCGGGTTCGAGCAACAGTGTGGCGGCCGAAGCGAATTCGCTGGGATACCAGCAGGTGATCAGCCGCGCGCCGCCGGAATGCTCCTCGCTCAGTAACTTCCGGACGACCACCGCGCTGGAGGCGGGCAGGCCGAGCGCGTCGGTGACCTCCCGCGGTCCTTCCACCACCTCCGCACGCAGCACGCGCACCGAGTAATCCCCGGGTGAAGACGACTCGTATCGCGGCGCGCTCTCCCGCAGCAGCGCGGATTGTTCGGCCACATAGGTGCCCGACCCACGGCGAGACCTGACGATGCCCTGCTGGCGCAGCGTATTCAGCGCCTTGGCGGCGGTGGGCCGGGCCACTTTCCAGCGGGCGGCGAGTTCGCGCTCGGACGGCACCTCGGCGCCCGCGGCCAGCTCGCCGCGCTCGATCAGTTCCCGCAGATGCGCTGCGATCTGCAGGTATTTCGGGACCACGCCCTCGATTCCGGTCACCGGTCGCCTTCCCCTGCGGACACCGCCCCTCGGACCGCTGGTCAGTGTAACAACGGCGGAGCCGGGCGCCGGGTGACGCGCACAAGCCCGGCACCGACGCGGTCCGTGGCGCTGTACCGACCGGTAAAGTGCGAGTCCAGTACAGCGCGGTACGAACAGGACCGAGCCGAAGGGGGTTCCACGTGGCGGTACCCGATACCGGACAGGGGACGGCGCGAGAGCTGTACGCGGCGGCCGTCGGCGCGGGCGGGGGCGAGAGGTTCGAGCTGGACACCGCGGTCGCGGAGAACCTCGCCGCCGCCTGCGATCGGCTCGTCGACGATCTGCGCCGCGCGATGACCGACGAACACCTGGTCACCGACGTGACCGGGTTCCCCGACCTGCCCACCGGCCAGGGTCTCACCCGCGGGTTCGCCGCGAAAGGACGCCAGTACCTGGACACCCTGACCGCGTTCCAGGAGACGGCGCTGCTGTTCAAGGCCGCCTATCTCGCCGCGGCCGACCGGCTCGCCGACGCCGAGGCGGCTAACCAGGCCGCGCTGCGGCTGGTCGCCGACTACTTGGAGCCCCGGTGAGCACGCGCCCACGCGCCGGAACCGACTGAGGGGAGGACCGATGGCAGACTCCGCGGCACGCGCCGCCGCCGACGGCATCCGGCAGGAGCTGGCCGGATTCACCAGCGGCGCCACCGATCCCGCTTACGCGCCGGATCGGGAACTGTTCGGCGCCTACACCCACCAGCAGATCTGGGACCTGGTGCACGAAGCGCTCGACCCGGCGGCGCTCGGCCGGGTCGCCGCGGCGTGGCAGGCGAACGCCACCGCGGTGGCCGAAGCGTTCCAAGCGTTCTCCGATGCCACCAACCGGGAGTTCGCGCGCTGGTCCGGCCGGGCGGCCGATGCCGCGGTCGGCGCGACCAGGCAGTTCGTCCGCGCGGGCGAGGACGCGCACGACGTGTGCCGGGCGGTCGCCCGGCTGATGGAGTTGAATAGCGATGCCGCGCAAACGGTCCGGGGCGCGATCGCGCCGCCGCAGCGGTATCGCCCGCTGGCCGACCCGGCCGCCGAAGCGGTTTACGGTGGAAAACGTAGGATGGAACACGATAGTGCGGCGGCAGACATCGAGGCGGATGTCCGGGACACGATGACGTACGTCTACACCCCGACGATGCCCGCCACCGGCGATCACGTTCCCGAATTCCCCCGGCCGCGAGCAGGTTCCGCGACCGAGGACGCACCCGGCGATCCGGATTCCGTCCGCGGAGGCGGCGCACGGTGAAATGGGTGCTGACCCCGGACGAATTCACGCATGTCTGGACGAACGAAACGAGCCTGGACCGCAGGCCCTACCCGGTCAACATGGTCCCTTCGGCCACGGCGCGGACCGAGTCGGAATACCTGGCCCTCCGTCTGCCACAGCGCTTCGCCCGCCAAGCCGACCCGGACCTGGCCGCCGCGTTGATGCTCTGCGCGCGCAACGACGCGACCACCATCACCGTCTCCGGCGAACGCACGCCGCTCGCCCGGAACGGAGACGGCGCGGCGGCCGAACAGATCCTCGCCTTCGCCGCGGTGGTGCACAACCACGCGGGCATCCTGGTCGCCACGCCCGACCGGGTGACCGTGCAGATGTGCCATGCCCGCGCTGTGGGCGAGCGCCTGGTCCAGATCATCGGGTCGGCGCGGCCGGGCAAGCTGGCCCCGATGCGCGAGCCGCAGGACGCGGTGCTGAGTCCGGACCACACCGAGCCGTTCGTCGCCAATGGTCATCGCGGGGCGGCGAAATTCCGCCAAACCTTGCGCAAACCCGTGGACGGACGCGGCTTCATCACCGTCACGGTGGAGCCCGAGAACCCGATGTCACCGCCCACCCGCCACCGCACCTGGCTGGACTTCACCGGCGATGGCCGCTATCTGCTCACCACGGCGCAGGATCTCGTTCTCACCCCCGTCTCGGACGAAGAGTTCGCCGCCCAGCTGCTGCGGCTCGCGCAAGTCTGACCGGGCGCGAGGGCCGCGTAGGTAGGTTGAGACCATGCCCGAACAGTGGACGACGTGCGCTACCGAAGCCATGAAAGCCGATGGCCTGCGCGTAGCGGAGCTGGACACCTCCGGGACGCCCGGGTTCTCCGGCGACAAGAAAGCAGGACTCGAGCTGCTGGCCGAACGCAGCCAGGTGCTGTCGGATCTGCAGGAGAAGCTGTACGCCAACGGCAGGTCGGGCGGCGACCGGCGCAATGTGCTGCTGATCCTGCAGGGCATGGACACCGCGGGCAAGGGCGGCATCGTCCGGCACGTCATCGGCTCCGTCGACCCGCAGGGCGTCGATCACGCCGCCTTCGGCGTGCCGACGCAGGAAGAGCGGCGCCATCACTATCTGTGGCGCATCCGCAAGGCGCTGCCGCGCGCGGGTCAGCTCGGGGTGTTCGATCGCTCGCACTACGAGGACGTGCTCGTGGTGCGCGTGCACAACCTGGTGCCGCCCACGGTGTGGGAGCCGCGCTACGACGAGATCAACGCGTTCGAGCGCGAATTGGTGGACGAGGGCACCACGCTGGTGAAGGTGGCCATGTTCGTCTCGCTCGACGAGCAGAAGAAACGGCTCGCCGAGCGACTGGAACGCAGGGACAAGTTCTGGAAGTTCAACCCGGCCGACATCGACGAGCGCGCGTACTGGCCCGCCTACCAGGAGGCGTACCAGGCGATGCTGGATCGCACGTCGACCGAGTACGCGCCCTGGTATGTCGTGCCCGCCGACCGCAAGTGGTTCTCCCGGCTCGCGGTCACCGAACTGCTGATCGCCGCCCTCGAGCGGCTGGACCTCGACTGGCCCGGGCCGACGTTCGACGTCGAGGCGCAGAAACGTCGCCTGGCCCGAGCGTAGGGCGTCGCGGCGCGGCTTCACGCGGGCGAACTCAAGCGACCAGTGGCCGGACCTCCTCGGCGACGAACCGGAGGTAGGCGGCGGCATCCGGATCGTCGGCGGTGGTCTGGAGGACGACGGTGTCGGCGCCCGCCTCGGCCAGCGCGGTCACGGCTTCGGCGATCGCGTGCGCGTCACCCGCCACGCCCGCCTTCGGCGCGTGCGCCGGGGTGCGTTCGGCGGCCAGGCGCGCTTCGGCGTCCGGGCCGGTGACCGCCAGCAGGTTCGCCACCACGTGGTGGCGGTCGGTGCGCCCGGCCGCGGCACGTCCCTCGTCGATCAGCGTGCGCGCCGCACGGACGCCGTCGGCGTCGGTGATCGAATCCAGCAGGGTGCCGTCGGCCTGTTCCCCCGACAGCCGGATGGAGCGCGGTCCGCGCGCGCCCGCGTAGACCTTCGGCGGCGTGGCGGGCGGCCAGTCCAGCGCGACGGCGTCGAGCCGCACATAGCGGCCCGAGACGGTGACCCGCTCGCCGGCCAGCAGGGCGCGCAACGCGGCAACATACTCGCTCAGCAACGTCACCGGCGACTCGACGCGTGCGCCGACCTGCGCCATCCAGCTCTGCACGCCGTGGCCGACACCGAGGAGGAACCGGTCCGGGAACAGCCGGTGCAGCGTCGCCGCCTCCATCGCGGTGAGCGCGACGTTGCGCAGCGGCACCGGCAGCAGCCCGACTCCGACGCGCACTCGTTCGGTCCAGGCGAGCGCGGCCGCCGCGCCGGCGATTCCGCTCTCCAGGAAGCAGTCCTCCCACAGCCACAGCTCTTCCAGGCCCGTGGCCTCGGCCACACGGGCCGCCTCGCGCAGCAGTTCGGGCGGATTTTGCGGACGGAACACAGCACCGAGAACAGTCATCCCACTATTCCTACCGGCTGCGGATCTATCGAGCGCGGATAACCGGCGAGCGCGGCGGCATGTGCGGCCGGTCGGTTCGCGACGTCGATGGCGAACAGTTCGGTGACCTCACCCGAGGTGCGCTCAGGGCAGCTGCCGGGCGAGACGCGAGCCCGGCCGGTGCGGCGTCCAGCCGGTGCCCGTGATCCGTCCGGTGTGCACGAATTCGCCCCAGTGGCTGCGGGTTCGGCGGCCGAGCGCGTCGATCTCGCCCGCCGTGAGGGGCGCGAGCATCGGCGCGGCTCGCCAGGTGTCACCGTCGGCGAACAGCAGCGGTAGGTCGATGCAGTGGCAGGCGCCGTACGGATTCGCCGGATGGAGCTGTCCCATCCGGTAGCAGTACACGCGCGCCCCGGCGTCGGCCAGTTCGTCGGCGAAACGGAACAGTCCGTCCTCGAACGCTTTTCGCCCGATCAGCCGCTGGATCGCCACGTCGAGCCGGGCGCCCGTCACCGGCAGTCGCCGTAGTCTGCCGAAGACCGGATGCGGGCCACCGTAGAACGCCCGGGCCTCCTCGGCTGTGCAACCCAGCAGCACCGGCAGTTCGGTGGCCGTGTCCCGCACCGCATGCCGCCACGCGTGCTCGCCGGGCAGTGCGCCCGCATCGGCCACCGGCGAGAAGGGTGGTGCGGGATTCAGCGCGGCGGGCCCCGCTATCCGGCGGGCCGTCCGTGCCTGCGCGGCGAGCAGGTCGGCCACCGGTGCGGTACGCGGATCGGCGCCGAGTTCGGCGCGGAACATCGCCCCCACCCGCTCGGCCTGCCGGTGACTCCGGAACCCGACGCCGAAAGGCGCGCTCTGCACGATCGCCTGGGCGAACAAGCTCCTGGCCGCCGCGATGCCGAGCAGCGCGACGACCGACTGCGCGCCCGCGGACTGTCCCGCCAGGGTGACGCGCTCCGGATCGCCGCCGAACTCGGCGATGTTCTCCCGCACCCAGCGCAGCGCCGCGATCTGATCGTCCAGGCCGCGATTTCCGGCCGAGACACCCGGTGCGCGCAGGTACCCCAGCACACCGAGCCGGTAGCTCACCGACACCACCACGATGCCGGTCTCGCGCACGAGCCGGTCCGCGTCGTACAGGTTCCATTGGCCGCTGCCCGCGAGATAGGCGCCTCCGTGCAGCCAGATCAGCACCGGACAGCTGCCCGGTTCGGCACCTGCGGGGGCCGTGACGGTGACCGCCAGGCAGTCCTCCGACTGCGCCAGCGCCTCCGCCCGGCCCAGCACAACCTCGAGCCGTCCGGGCAGCTGCGGTGCTATGGCGTACCGGCGTGTCGCGTCGTACACCCCGTCCGGTGGCTCGACCGGCTCCGGCGGGCCGAACCGCTCGGCCCGGGCGTACGGGATGCCCCGGAACACCGCGACCCCGGCCCGGGACTCGCCTCGCCAGCGCCCGGAGGCCGCCATGACATGCTCCATGCCACTCTCGCTTTCCATCGCAAGACGACTTGCGATAGCTCCACGCTAAAGCCGCGTCCGACATGAACGCAAGTGGACTTGCGATAATCGCCGCATGGCTGATTCCCCCGGACAGATCCGCGGCGCACGTCTACGGAAAGCCGTGCTCGACGCGACCTCGGCCCGCATCGAGTCGGCGGGCATCGGCGCCGTGCGGATCGCCGACATCGCCGCGGACGCGGGCGTCCACGAGACCTCGATCTATCGCCGGTGGAAGACGCTGCCCCGGTTGCTTCTGGAGGCCCTGCTGTCCCGCGTGGCCGAAGAGATCCCGCTACCGGACACCGGATCGCTACGCGGCGATCTGGAGCGGTTCATGACCGATCTCATCCGTTTCGCGCGGACGCCTTCGGGCCGGGCTCTGATCCGCGGCAGTGTGATCACCGAGGCCGATCCGGAGGTGGAGGCGATCCGGCGCGAATTCTGGGTGCGGCGGCTGTCGGCGTCGGAAGAGATCGTCCGGCGGGCCATCGCCCGCGGCGACGTCGCGGCGACGGTGGATCCCCGGCTGACCGTGCTGACCCTGGGCGGCCTGGTCCATCTGCACGTCACGCAATTGGGCGGCGACCTGCCGCCCGGGCTGGCCCGCGACGCCGTCGATCTCATCCTCACCGGCATCACCCGTGCCGAATCCGCCGCCGGGCGCGACTCGGCCGGTGTCACCGGCAGCGGGACGGATGTTTCGGAATCTCTCAGGTAGGCCGACCATGATGACCGCTGTGGGCCGATCGCGGGGCAAGGTGGTCGGCGGATCTACGATCGAGGCGGCAGGAACCGTCCGGCGAGCGAAAGGCGTGGTGAGCGCACGGTGAGCAAAAACCAGGGTGGGAAGTCGAACCCGCTGCTGGCGGCGGAACGCGCCGACCGCAACCGCAAGATCTTGATCCAGGTGGCCGTCGCCGCCGTGCTCGTCGCGCTGATCGCGGCGATCGGCATCGGCATCGCGGTGAAGAAGGCCCGTAACGACGATCCCGGCCCCACCCCGGCCATCACGGCGACCGGCACCGCGAACGCGGGCGGCGTGCCCGGCTCGCTCACCGACAACGGCGCCGTCCGGATCGGCAAGCCGGACGCGAAGGTCACCGTGCGCGTCGTCGCCGACCTCCAGTGCCCCGCCTGCAAAGCCTTCGAGGCGGCCAACGGACAGGTGCTCGAGGACGCGGTGGCCAACGGCACCGCGGTCGTCGAATACAACATCATCGCCTTCCTGGACAAGGCCTCCACCACGCGGTACTCCACACGCGCGGCCAACGCCGCCTACTGTGTCGCCGAGGCCGACCCGTCGAAGTACCAGGCGTGGCTGCAGACGATGTTCGCGCAGCAACCGCCGGAGGGCGGCGCGGGCCTGACCGACGAGCAGCTGGTGCAGATCGCCAAGAGCGCCGGCTACACCGACGACGCGGTCGCCCAGTGCATCACCGACCACAAGTTCGACAAGTACATCCAGGCCCGCACCAAGGACGTGCTGGAAAGCGGTATCCAGTCGACGCCCTCGGTGTTCGTGAACGGCAAGAAGGTCGAGTCCAGCCAGGAGATCTTCGGCACCGGCGGCCTCGCACCCGCGATCAACGCCGCCGCGGGCCGATGATCACCGCGGGACCCCGGGCCGCCTGGGTCCTGTTGATCGGCGGGCTGGCCGGCTGGCTGGCCGCGGTGGCACTGACCGTGGAACGGTTCAAGCTGCTGACCGATCCCGGCTACACACCGTCGTGCAGCATCAACCCCATCCTGTCCTGCGGGTCGGTGATGGTGACCGACCAGGCCGCGGTCTTCGGGTTCCCGAACCCTCTGATGGGCATCGTCGCGTTCTCGGTCGTCGTGACGCTCGGCGTGCTGTCGGTGGCCGCGGTCGGTTTCCCGCGCTGGATCTGGGGCGGACTGTGGCTGGGCACGCTGCTCGGGGTCGGCTTCGTCTGCTGGCTGATCTTCCAGAGCCTGTACCGGATCAACGCGCTGTGCCCGTACTGCATGGTGGTCTGGGCGATCGTCACACCGTTGCTCGCGGTGACCACCGACCAGCTGTGGGGCGGCTCCCGGGGGCCGCTGGGCGTGCTCGCCGAATGGCGGTGGACGATCGTCGCGCTGTTCTTCGCGGTCGTGCTGCTGCTGGTGTTCCTGCGCTTCCAGGACTACTGGCTGTCGCTGGTCTGATCCGGCTCAGTTCGGCGGGCCCGCGACCAGCGCCACCGGCACCGTGCGCGCGCCGCCCGCGCCGGTGACGCCCAATCGCACCGTGTCGTTGGGTTTGCGCTTGTTCAGTGCGGCGCGCAGGGCTTGGGCGCTGGTGACCATGCGGTCGTCGACGGAGGTGATGACGTCCCCGGCGGCCAGACCGGCGGTATACGCGGGCATGCCGTAGATCGCCACGTCCACCCGCGCGCCCGTCCCGACCGGCAGCGCGTTGGAGATGAGCACGCCGAGGGTGGCCGTGGGGCCGATGTGCACGGTGTCGGTGGGCGTCCCCGAGCGGATCTGCTGGACCACCCGCATCGCGGCGTCGATCGGCACCGCGTACCCGTTCGCCGGATGGTCTGCCGGGCGCGCCCCGTCGCCCGAGGCCGCGGCGATGACACCGACCACCGAGGCGTTGCGATCGACCAGGGCTCCGCCGGACTGTCCCGGCGTGACCGCCGCGGCGACCTCCAGCATCCCGCTGAGCGCTTTGCGGGACAGATCGGCGGTGTTGACCGCGACGATCGCGCTGTCCAAGTCGGTGAGGGGGCCGTGCACCGCGGTCGGCGTTCCGCCGGTTCCGCCCGCGTTGCCGATCGCGACGAGTTCCTCCCGCAGCCGCAATCCCGCCGAACTGCCGATATGCGCGGTCGGCAGCCCGGCGGCGGCCAGGTCGAGCAACGCGATGTCGGCCTCGGCGTCGTAGCCGAGTACCACCGCGTCGTAGACCTTGCCGTCGCCCACGTCGGTGACCGTCACGGTGTCCGCGCCCTTGACCACGTGATGGCTGGTGAGCACCTCTCCGTCGGCGGTCAGGACGATGCCGGATCCCGCCGCACCCGGCCCCGATCGTTCGGCCGAGGCGTTGATGTTGACCAGCGCGGGCCGCACCGCCGCGGTGACCATGCCGGGGTCCAGCGGCGCGGGCGGAGCGAATGCGACCGAAGCCGCGGTCCCGGCGGGGTCGTGCGGGGCGGGGTCCGGCAGATCGGCGCGATATCCGAGGAATGCCGTGACCGCGAGCACGAGGGTGAGGACCGACACGAACACCCGGCCACCGCGCGGTGTGCGCCGCGCCCCGGTCCATTGCTGCCGTTGTTCGTCCATGGCTCTCCCGCCTCGGCCGAAACCGCTCACCGATTCCATTGTCGCCGGAGAACGCCGCCGAAGATCATCGAACGCTGGACCGCGCCGGAAAAAGGCCCTCGAGCGTGCCTTTCTCGTGTCACAGTTGGCAACGGCACCCATGCGACGGTAGGCATGTCTTCATGAGCACCGCCGCCGCCTACGCCCTGTCCACCTCCGACGGCTCGTTCGAGAAGGTCACGATCCAACGCAGGGACCTGGGTCCGCACGACGTGCTGATCGACATCAAGTTCGCGGGCATCTGTCACTCCGACATCCACACCGCCCGCGACGAGTGGGGCCGGACCCGCTACCCCTGCGTGCCGGGGCACGAGATCGCGGGCGTGGTCGCGGCGGTCGGATCCGCGGTCACCAGGCATGGGGTCGGCGACCGTGTCGGCGTCGGCTGCATGGTCGATTCCTGCGGGGTCTGCGGGCCGTGCCTGGCCGACGAGGAGCAGTACTGCGCCGTGGGCGCGACGATGACCTACAACACCGCGGTCGACCCGGCGGTGCAGCCCGGCGGGCACACCCTCGGCGGGTACTCCACGCAGATCGTGGTGACCGAGAACTTCGTGGTCGCCATCCCCGAAGGGATCGGCTTGGACGTGGCCGCGCCGCTGCTGTGCGCGGGCGTCACGGTGTACTCGCCGCTGCGGCACTGGGGCGCCGGACCGGGCAAGAAGATCGCGGTCATCGGCATGGGCGGGCTCGGCCACGTCGGGGTGAAGCTCGCGGCCGCCATGGGCGCCGAGGTCACCGTGCTGAGCCATTCGCTGAGCAAGCAGGACGACGGCAAGCTCTTCGGCGCCAGTGGTTACTACGCGACCAGCGACAAGCAGACCTTCCGCGAGCTGCGCGGCCGGTTCGACCTGATTCTCAACACCGTCTCGGCGGACCTGCCCATGGGCGACTACATGCGCCTGCTGAACCTGGACGGCACCCTGGTGATCCTCGGCCTTCCCGACAACCCGGTGAGCGTCAGGCCGTTCGATCTCGCGGGGTACCGCCGTTCGCTGGCAGGTTCGATGATCGGCGGTATCGCCCAGACCCAGGAGATGCTGAACTTCTGCGCCGAGCACGGCATCGGCGCCGAGATCGAACTCATCGCCGCCGACGAGATCGACGGCGCCTACGACCGGGTGGTGGCCAGCGACGTGCGCTACCGATTCGTCATCGACGTCTCAACCATGTGAGCCTGCTCGCCGCACCGGCGCGGCCCCGCGTCGTCCGGCCGCGAACCGGTCGCGGCGTGGGTACCTTGGCGGTGTGCCTGTGCAGGACGACGACGAGACGCCACCCGCCAACGGCGCGCGGGACATGCCCTCGTGGCTGCCGCGTGCGTTCCTGCTGGCCGCGGCGACGATCACCGGGTTGCTGGCGGCGTTCTGGGTGCTGGAGCGGCTGCAGGGCCTGCTGACGGTTCTGCTGGTCTCGCTGTTCCTCGCCTTCGCGATCGAGCCCGCGGTGAACTGGCTGGCGCGGCGCGGCATGCGGCGGGGTCCCGCAACCGGATTGGTGTTCCTCGGGCTGACGGCTCTCGTGGTCGCCTTCCTCTGGACGCTGGGGGCGCTGCTGGTCGAGCAGGTCACCACCTTGGTGAAGAACGCCCCCGAATACGCCGATCGGGGCGTGGAGTGGATCAACCACACCTTCCACCAGGATCTGTCGAGTACGGACATCCAGAAGTACGCCACCGACTGGAGTTCGACCCTGGAGGGCTACCTCACGGGGTTGGCGGGCAACGTCTGGGGCATCGGCACCGCCGCGATCGGCGCGCTCTTCCAGGGGCTCGGCATCTTGCTGTTCACCTACTACTTCGCCGCCGACGGCCCCCGGATCCGCACCGCCGTCTGCTCGCTGCTGCCGCCGCGGCGCCAGCGGCACGTGTTGCGCGCCTGGGACATCGCGGTGGAGAAGACCGGCGGATACATCTTCTCGCGGGGCCTGCTCGCGCTGATCTCGACGCTGGCGCATTACGTGATGTTGCGGATCCTGGACGTGCCGTCCGCGTTCGCCCTCGCACTGTGGGTCGGCGTGGTCTCCCAGTTCATCCCCACGGTCGGCACCTATCTCGCCGGTGCGCTGCCGGTGATCGTCGGGCTGGTGCACGGGCCGAGCACCGCGCTGTGGATTCTCGGGTTCATCGTGCTCTACCAGCAATTCGAGAACTACGTACTGCAACCGCGCATCACCGCGACCACCTTGGACATGCACGCGGCCGTCGCTTTCGGCGCGGTGCTGGCGGGCGCGGCGCTGCTCGGCGCGACCGGCGCACTGCTCGCCATTCCGGTCACCGCGACGGTGCAGGCGTTCGCCGGCGCCTATATCCGCCGCTACGACGTCGAGGCCGACGTGGAGCGCGGGGGGGCACCCAAACGCCGCCGTAAGTTCGGCAGGCAGTGGATGCTTCGGCGGACCGGCCGTCACGAGCCGCCGGCGGAATGAGCCGAGCGCGCAGCTAGACGGCGCGGACCGTGGCCAACGTACGCCTCAGCGCCTGACCCACCTGCCGCAGCTGCGCCCGGCTGTAGCGCGCGGTGTCGTACTCCACCTGAGTGGTCATCCGGTCGCCGACGGTGAACACGGTCAGCTTCGGCGAGCAGCGCGAACGCGGATCTGCCGTCGGCGCGGTGCTGCGCGCGCTGATCGGCGGTCTCATGGCCCAGTGGTTGGTCGACCCCGAACACGCGCCGTCTCCCGACGACCTGATCGCCGGATTGCGCACGCTCGCCAGCGCGATCAGCGCCGACTGAACCGTCCCGCGCCCGGCGTATCGCACGCCATGGGTAGCCAGGGATCGCGCGCCGATGTAGAACTTCTCGGAAACGATTCGCACCGACTCCGGTGCCGAAGGCTGGATGGGAACAATGCTGAAGCGGCCGCCGGACCTGGCCTTCGACCTCGGCAAGATGCACCGCAGGCGCAACGACGTGGCGGCCGCGCGCGAGGCGTTCCAGATCGCCATCGCCTCCGGCCATCCGAACTGGGCGCCGCTGGCCGCCGCGGAGCTGGGCGGACTGCTCAGCGCGGTGGGCGACAAGCCGGCCGCGGAAGGCGCGTACCACGTCGCGGTCGATTCCGGTCATGAAGACGCGGCGCCGCGCGCGGCCTACAACCTCGGCCTGCTGTTGGCCGAACGCGGCGATACCGCGGCGGCCGAAGCGATGTACGAGCGCGCCGCCGAATCCGGCCATCCCGACGCCGCGCCGCGGGCCTGGATCAACCTCGGTTATTCCCGTGCCAAGCGCGGGGATTCGGACGCGGCGCGCACGGCCTACCGGCACGCGATCGACGCCGGTCCCGGCGACATCGCCCGGCTCGCGCTGTCCAACCTGGCCTACCTGCTGCGCACCGAGGACGACCTGGACGGTGTGAAAGCCGCCTACCGCGCGGTCATCGACGGCTGGCCCGCCGATCAATCGCTCATCGTCGCGGGTGACCTGGTCCAGCATCTCGGCGAGGCAGGCGATCTCGCGGGGGCCAGGGAGGTCAGCCGGTCGCTGGCCGAATCGGACGATCCCGCGGTCGCCGCGCGCGCCAGCTTAGACGTCGGGTTGTTCAGCGAGCGGCTCGGCGAGCCGGACGTGGCGCTGGCGGCCTTCCAGCGCGCGCTCGACTCGACGGACGCCGAAGCTCGGGTCCGCGCGGCGGCCGCGCTCGCACCGATCTATCACGAACGCGCCGCGACCGTGCTGCGCGAGACGGATTGGGCGGGGCTGGCGCACGCCGACGGACCCGCGGTCGACGCTCCGGCCATGCTCGCCGATCTGATCGGCCCGACCGTCGAGGACCAGGTGCGCGGCATCGTCTTCCTCTTCTCCGCCGTCCTGCACCAGGGATCGATCTACTCCGTCACTGCGCCCGCCGCCGAGGTCGTGCTCGGCGCCCTGCTGCACGAGCGCACCGACGTGACCTATGCCCGCGCCTGGGTGCGCGAGCCGCAACCGCTGCGTTTGGAGCTGCTCAACTGGCTGCACGAGGTGATGGCCACCGCGGCATGGCAATCCGCCGCCGAGGACGACGCCGAACTCACCGCGGCCGACCGCGCCGCCGCCGCGGCCTGCTTGGCGCTGCTGCCGCGCGTGCGTGCCGCGACATCGGCCGCACTGGCCATGGCCGAGGCCGAGGCGGTGGCCAACGCCGCCACCGAAGTGCTCGCGACGCTGAGCGCGCTGCCCACCGTCAGCGGGTGATCGCTCCGAGCACCGCCGCGACCGACTGCTCGACGAGTTCGTCGGTCAGCGGCAGGTGCCCGAACAATGCCCGGTAGTAGATCGGCTCGGCGACCGCGTCCAGCACGAAATCCAGATCGATGCCGGGGTCCACTTCGCCGCGTGCGACGGCAGATCGCAACGCGGCGGCCGTGGTCCGCCGTCGCGGTTCGAAGACGGTGCTCAGGAAGCCTTCGGTGCGCGGTCTTACTCCGCGGAGTCCACCCGCCTGCGGATGCGACGCGCCGCGGCGACCATGTTCCGCAGCGACGGTTCGAGCTGCCAGTAGTGCCGGGTCTTCAGACCCCCGTCGGGATTGGCCCACAACCGCTGCGGCGTCACGGCCGCGGCCGCGGCGGTGAGCAATTCGTCCAGTTCGTCGATGTCCGGGATGCGCGCCGACCGGCTCTCGTACACGCCGGGGCCGACGCCGTGGCTCAGGCCGTGCCCGGAGGCGCAATCCTCCTTCAGCGCCCGCAGCACCCACTCGATCGAGCGGGTCGCCACGATGGCGGTGACGTCGGCGTCGAGCTGCTCGATCGCCTCGACCACCTCGGCACGGCCGGAATAGCCGATGTGCGTGTGGATCTGGGTCTCCGCCCGCACCCCGGAGGTCGCCAACCGGAACGCGCCGATCGCCCAACGCAGGTACTCCGCGCGGCCCTCCGGCCGCAGCGGCAGCATTTCCCGGATCGCGGGCTCGTCGACCTGGATGATCGCGATGCCCGCCTTCTCCAGGTCCACCACCTCGTCACGGATGGCCAGCGCCACCTGGTCGGCGGTCTCGTGCAGCGGCTGGTCCTGCCGGACGAAGGAACGGGCGATCATGGTGACCGGACCGGTGACCATGCCCTTGACCGGCTTCTCGGTGAGCGACTGCGCGTAGGTGATCCACTCGACCGACATCGGCGCGGGGCGGGAGACGTCACCGTAGATGATCGGCGGCCGCACACACCGCGACCCGTACACCTGCACCCAGCCGAAATGGGTGGTCGCGAAGCCGTCGAGCAGCTCGGCGAAGTACTGGATCATGTCGTTGCGCTCGTGCTCGCCGTGCACCAGCACGTCCAGGCCGATGTCCTCCTGCAGCCGGATCGTCGCCTCGATCTCGGCTTCGATCCGCTTGCGGTACTCCTCGTAGGACAACCGGCCCTGACCGAGTTCGTAACGCGCCTGACGGATCCGGGCGGTCTGCGGGAACGAGCCGAGCGTGGTGGCGGGCACCGGCGGCAGGTTCAGCTTGCGCTGCTGGGCTTCCCGGCGCACCTCGTAGGGCTCCCGCGAGCGCATGTCCGGGGTGACCGCGTAGACCCGCTGCCGCACCGCGTGCTTCTGCTTGAAGTGCACCTCGGTGGGCCGTTTGCGCCACTTGTCCGACGGGCCTTCGGTGAGGGCCTTGGCGAGCGAGACCACCTCGCCGACCTTCTGTTTCGCGAACGCCAGCCGGTCGGCGACGTGGCCCTCGATGTCGTATTCGATCAGCAGGTCGTAGGGCACGTGCAGCAGCGTGGTCCCGGTGGAGACGACCAGATCCGGGCACACCTGGGCCAGCTCGTTGAGATATTCCAGCGTGACGTAGCGGTCCGCGCGCCAGACGTTGCGTCCGCTGATCACGCCCGCGTACAGGCGCTTGCGACGGATGCCGGGCACCTCGGCGAGGTCCTCGGGACGTATCCGGTGGCTGGCCAGGTCCAGGCCGATCGCCTCGACGTTGGTGCCCGCGAGGATGGTCAGCGCCTCACCGAAATCGCCGTACTGGCCGGTGACCAGGATGCGCGGGCGCAGCGGAGCCTTGCCCAACCGGTGATAGGCCGCCTCGAACGCGGCCAGCTCGGCGGGCGTGCGCTCGCTGGTGAACGCGGGCTCGTCCAGCTGCACGCAGGTGGCGCCGCGCTTGGCGAGGATCTCGAACAGCTCCTCGTAGACCGGCAGCAGCTTGTCCAGCAGGCTCAGCGTGTCGAATCCGCCCGACTCGCCGGGGATGTGGCCCGCCTTGGCCAACAGCAGCAACGACACCGGGCCCATCACGACCGGCCGCAGTTCGATGCCGACCGCCTTCGCGCGATCGAATTCGTCGAGCAGCGCCTCGGGATGCAGCGAGAACTCGGTGTCGGCGTCCACTTCCGGCTGGCGGTAGTGGTAGTTCGTGCCGAAGAACCGGACCAGTTCCAGCGGCGGCAGGTCCGGACGGCCGCGCGCCATGAGGAAGTAGAAGTCCAGCGGATGCAGGCCCTCGCGGTACGGCTCGAACCGCCTCGGCACCGCGCCGAACAGCAGCGCGTTGTCCAGCACGTGGTCGTAGAAGGAGAAGGTGTTGCCCGGCACCTGGGTCAGGCCCGTGGCGGCCAGCTCGTTGAACTGGGTCTCCTGGATCTCGCGGCCCACCGCCAGCAGTTCCTCGCGCTCGAGCGAACCGTGCCAGTAGGCCTCCAGCGCCCGCTTGAGCTCGCGGTGCGGCCCGATTCTGGGATAGCCGAGGATGCTCGACCCGTAGCCGTCGGTCACGTTCACCATGAGCGGGATACCTTCTTTCGATCACCTGCGCGGCCCTTGCCGAGATCGACGGATCGATCCGGCGCTGCGCTCCGGATACCCAGCCGAACCGTCGCCATGGCCCGGCTGTTGTGCAGCTTATGCCGATTGCCCTCACCGGCTCGGCGACACCGACTTCTGGTCGGCTCCGCATCGAGGTCGGGCGGTGCCGTTTCCTAACTACCCTCGCGTTACTACCCTCGCGTTCCGCACCGGCACGGGGCCGTGCATCGATCGATCCTCCGATGCTCTTCTTCCCGTCCCGTCGGGTGCGAGTCTTACGAGCACCGTTCGCGGCCCGTCTCGCGTCCGAGCGTCCGTCGCGCATGCGCCGCAGGCGCGAGCGGCGGACGCTCGGACGCGAGACTCCCAGGGGCCGCGAACACGCAGCGCCGCAGGCGCTGCAAAATCAACACAGCAAATCAGGCCCGGTACTGGTAGAAACCCGCGCCGGTCTTCTTGCCGAGCAGTCCCGCCTCCACCATGCGCATGAGCAGCGGCGGCGCGGAGTACAGCGGCTCCTTGAACTCGC
Source organism: Nocardia sp. CY41 (assembly GCF_009829325.1). GTDB lineage: Bacteria > Actinomycetota > Actinomycetes > Mycobacteriales > Mycobacteriaceae > Nocardia. The sequence goes on along the minus strand of NZ_VUOS01000012.1, from coordinate 131,842 downwards.
CGTACATCGAGTCGGCGATGGACTTCACGGTGTCGAGGCCGACCAGGTCGGTCAGCGCCAGCGGGCCCATCGGGTGGGCGCAGCCGAGCACCATCGCCTTGTCGACGTCCTCCTTGGTGGCGAAACCGGACTCGACCATGCGGATCGCCGACAGCAGGTAGGGCACCAGCAGCGCGTTGACCACGAAGCCGGAGCGGTCGGCCGAGCGCACGACCTGCTTGCCGAGCACGTCGGCGGCGAAGGCCTCGGCCCGCTTGGAGACCGACTCGCTGGTCTTGAGCGTGGTGACCAGCTCGACGAGCGGCAGCACCGGGACGGGGTTGAAGAAGTGCATGCCGACCACGCGCTCCGGGTTCGCCGTGGCGACCGCGATCTTCATGATCGGGATGGAGGAGGTGTTGGAGGCCAGCACGGCCGAGGGATCGGTGACGACCTTGTCGAGTTCGGCGAAGATGCTCGTCTTGACCTTCTCGTCCTCGAGCACCGCCTCGACCACCAGCTGGCGGTCGGCGAAGTCGCCGAGGTCGGAGGTGAACCGCAGACGCCAGGCCGCCTGTTCGCGTTCGCGCTCGGTGATCTTGCCGCTGCTGACGCCACGATCGAGGGACCGCAGGATGCGCGCGCGGCCCGCCGCGGCCAGTTCCCGGGTCTGCTCGTACACCAGTACGTCGACGTGCGCCCTGGCACACACCTCCGCGATTCCTGCGCCCATCTGGCCGGCGCCGATGATGCCGACGCGTTGGATCTTTTCGCTGCTCACGTCCCGCTCCTGCTGGGTTGTCTGGCTCTGGGGTGGCTGGTCTGCGAAGGTGTCGCTCCGGTGTGAGCGCGCCCTTCGATGGTCCAAGGTATAGGGATGCCCTCCCCGCCGGGGCTGTTCAGCGGGGAGGGCAGTACACCCCTACCGGAGTAGAGGATTGTCGGTTTTCACGTCGGGAACCTCACTTCCCTCGGCAAGCACCTGATGTGTTTTCGAGTGCCCCGCGCGTCGTTTCTCTGCGCGGTCCACGACGCGCGGGGCATTCGACCAGCCGCGCCCGGGGCGCGGCCCGTCAACTCAGTGGAACTGGCCCTCTTCGGTGGAGCCCTTGAGCGCCGCGGTGGAGGTGTTCGGGTCGACCGTGGTGGCGATGGTGTCGAAGTAGCCCGCGCCGACCTCACGCTGGTGCTTGATGGCGGTGAAGCCACGCTCGGCGGCGGCCTTGAACTCGCGCTCCTGCAGGTCGACGAAGGCGGTCATGCCCTCGCGGGCGTAGCCGTAGGCCAGGTCGAACATGCCGTAGTTGAGCGAGTGGAAGCCGGCCAGGGTGATGAACTGGAACTTGAAGCCCATCGCGCCGAGCTCACGCTGGAACTTCGCGATGGTCGCGTCGTCCAGGTGGGCCTTCCAGTTGAAGGACGGCGAGCAGTTGTAGGCCAGCAGCTGGTCCGGGAACTCGCCACGGACGGCCTCGGCGAACTTGCGCGCGACCTCGAGGTCCGGCACGCCGGTCTCCATCCAGATGAGGTCGGCGTAGGGGGCGTAGGCCTTGGCACGCGCGATGCAGGGCTCGATGCCGTTCTTCACACCGAAGAAGCCCTCGGGGGTGCGGGTGCCGTCCAGGAACTCACGGTCGCGCTCGTCCACGTCCGAGGTGATCAGGGTGGCGGCCTCGGCGTCGGTGCGGGCGATGATCACCGACGGCACGTCGGCGACGTCGGCGGCCAGACGCGCGGAGGTCAGGGTGCGGATGTGCTGCTGGGTCGGGATCAGCACCTTGCCGCCCAGGTGGCCGCACTTCTTCTCGGAGGCCAGCTGGTCCTCCCAGTGCACACCGGCGGCGCCGGCGGCGATCATGGCCTTCTGCAGCTCGTAGGCGTTCAGCGCGCCACCGAAGCCGGCCTCGGCGTCGGCGACGATCGGCGCCAGCCAGTTGGAGACGGCGGTGTCGCCCTCGACCTTGGCGATCTCGTCGGCGCGCAGCAGCGCGTTGTTGATGCGGCGGACCACGGCCGGCACCGAGTTGGCCGGGTACAGCGACTGGTCGGGGTAGGTGTGGCCGGACAGGTTCGCGTCACCGGCGACCTGCCAACCCGACAGGTAGATGGCCTTCAGGCCGGCGCGGACCTGCTGGACCGCCTGGTTGCCGGTGAGGGCGCCGAGGGAGTTGATGTAGTCCTCGTTGTTGACGAGATCCCACAGGATCTCCGAGCCGCGGCGGGCGAGGGTGGCCTCCTCGACGACGGTGCCCTGGAGCTTCGACACCTGCTCCGCGGTGTAGTTACGGGTGACGCCCTTCCAGCGGGGGTTGGTGTCCCAATCCTGCTGGATTTCCGCGGCGGTCCTCGGGGTGCCGGTGGTCGACATCTGTGACTCCACTTCTTCGTTTGGTGCTGCCGCCCGGTCGAGCTACGAAGCAGCTCGTACTGCTGGAGCGGCAATTTGCAGGCTTGCTAGGCCCTTGGGGTGTACTTCCACACGATGGCACACGAAGAAATAGCCGTCTACCTGTTGTTAATGTGAATCTGAGCTAGGTTTTCAGCCCCCTTTGCTAACTCTGCAAAATTTGCCCCCGAATAGCAGTAGCGCAATCTACTAGCCGGTAGCCCTGACGTGGGGTTTTAGCGTAACGCTTGTACTGTTAGCGATCACCGGGCGGTCCCCCTTACCCCGACGCCACCATTCCCAACTGTGAGGACCTTCACACGGCCGCTGTGGCCTACGCCACCTCTCGATCGCGGGCTCCGATTCCGCCCCACCGCACGCGGCACAGAATGAAGTTCCGATCCCGAACGGGGTCCCTTCGTCTGCCCATCCGCGATAGCCGCTCCGCACACCACGCCGTCAGTCGGATTCCTCGGACCATCCCCATAGCCGGTGCCGTCGCGCGGAGTCCGGCGTGATGCGCCCGGCCGCGACCAACGCCGCGAAGGCGGCGCGCTTACGGGGGCAGTCGTGGTCGCGATGCAACTGCATGGCGCGATGAGCATCGGCGAGCGTGAACGACTGCTGCGGACGGTGACATGTCCACGCCTCCGGCCAGGTCACAGGCCGCAACGAACAACGGGCCCGGGCGGGACGGCGCGGGCGGGCGGGACGGCGCGGCCGCGCGATCGGCCAGACACACGCGACCCCGACCATGACGAACACGCCACCCCCGACCACGGCGATAATGCTGTGCACTATTTGCCACAAGCCCACGGCCGCTCGCCTTTCCCAGCACAGCCGTTGTCCAGGTCCGGTGCGGAAAGGCCGTCGAGCACTTGCTGAAGGGTCGCCACTCCCGGCATCTCTTCGAGCGCCGGTCCGCGCCCGCTGTGGTCGAGCGGGAAAGCGATACCGCGACGATGAGCACGTTCTCGCGGGCTGAACCGCTGCGGCACGATCCGGCCGCCCCGCACCAGCGTGCAGTAGGCGACCCACTTCCAGGCGCACCGCTCGATCCGGCAGGCACGATGACGCTGCATCTGCTGGTGCGCCAACTCGAGGTCAGCGGACGCGCAGACGCGCGCCGGAGCGACGATCACGTGTCGATTCGTCACGCCGCCCCCGCTCCTGCGGTCGGCGAAGTCTGCGCCGACCGCACCCAAGTGCTCTGCGGACAAACGGTTTCCAGATCGAAACCGACATCACAGACCAACGCGGGCCGGTTATCCACATGCCCGAGATCGAAAACCACGATCACCTCGACCGCGAGCCCTCTCGCGATCGTGAGCACGTACCCGACCGGATCGACGACGGCGGCCGGTGGGCGAACGGTGTAAACGTATCGGTAGCCGAGCGCGAGAGCATGCCGCAGCACCGCATCGGCATGCCGTAGCGCATCCGCACCGGACACGTCACTGCGAACGAGCCCGATCGCTTTCGGTACCTTCCGACTCGCGGCCGAGCGGAGACCCGGCCCGGCATCCACGACTTGCCTGTTCATCGATACCCCCAACATCTTCGTAGCGATTCGTCCGACCTGCGGCATCGGCGGGTTTCCTCGATCGAACCAGCCGCTTGGCGCACACCGAGTACAGCACCATTCAGCCCGAAAATGGACTGATAACAATATGATTGGACACAGATAGATTCACTCCAGATCAACTGGAATGACTGCCTAGCACTGCTGACGAAAGATGGGGGTTCGGATGGCAGCCCAGACGACGACTCTTCCGCGCAGACTGCTGGCTCGGCGCTTGCTCGAGCTGCGCGACAACGCCGGACTCACCAGGGACAAGGCGGCCAAGCTGTCCGAGATGAGTTCACAAACGTTGTGGCGCTTGGAGAACGGTCAGGTCGCGATGGTCAAGAAGATGGTGATCCGAGCGCTCTGCGACGTGTACGACGCGAGCGACGACGACCGGCAGGCGCTGCTCTGGCTGGCGGAAGAGGCACGCAAGACCGGCTGGTGGCAGTCCTACAGCGATGCGATGTTCCAAAACAAAGACCTCTTCGTCGTGCTCGAACAGGCTGCGCGCCGTGTCACATCGTTTCAACTGACGCTGATGCCGGGCTTGCTGCAGACAGCTGACTATCGGCGCGCGATGGCCCGAAGCTACATCCCGGCATTGACGAACGAAGAGATAGACCGACACATCGAACTTCTCATCAAACGACAAGCACGCCTCGACGAATCGCCGGACCACTTCGCTCTGGATGTACGGCTCAGCGAGGCGGCATTGCGCCACCACATCGGCGGAGCTGCCGTCATGGCGGCCCAGGCACATCACCTCGTGGAGCAAAGCCACCGCCCGAACGTATCCGTCAGGATCATTCCTCTGACCAGCGGTGACCACTTCGCGTTGGAGGCTCGTTCGTTCGTGTTTCTCGAGTTTCCGGAGCACCCAAATCCCGCACTGACCGAACAGCCTGTCGTCTACGTCGAGGGCTACACTGGGGCGCTGTACCTGGACAAACCCGACGAGATTGATCGGTATCGCATCGCGCGCTCGAATATCGAGCGGGCAGCGCTCGATGAGGCTGAGTCCAGGGCGTGGCTGGTGGCAATCGCAGAGGAGTACGAAGCTTGAGTGTCGACCTATCCTCGGCAGAGTGGTTCAAGAGCAGCCACAGCGGCACCGGCGGGGACTGCGTCGAAGTCGCACATCTCACCGGGGGCATGGTCGGCGTCCGCGACTCCAAGAACCCCACCGGACCAGCGTTGATCTTCACACCCTCCGAGTGGGATGCCTTCACAGCAACCATCGCCGGCGACGGGTTCGATTTCTCGGGGTGAGCACGCTTCCCCATAGACGACGCCGTCGCGGCACTACCCACCGCCGACCCGGCCGCCGTCCAGGAGGTTCACGGCACCGGCTGAGATTGCGTGGAGGTTGCGCACCTCGACGGGGGCATGGTCGGAGTACGTGATTCCAAGAACCCCACCGGCCCGGCGCTGGTCTTCCCTCCAGGCGCGTGGGACGCCGTCATCTCTGGCGTGCAGTACGGGCAGTTCCACCCGCCCGCCTGACCTCGGTTCTCGGAGTCGATGACGACGCCGGAAACACTGACGGAGTGCTTCGGCAGGTCAGCCGTCGATCCTCCAGCGAGTCGCAGTCCAGCCATTCCTCGCGGGCTGAACTTATCCCCTCGTCGAGATCAGCGTACATGTCGTTGCCGTGAGCCAGAGACCCACGCGGTCAATAGGTTTCAACCTTGACCATGCGGAAGTCGATACGCAACCCGAGTCGGGGATCTACCTCGGGATATACATCCGAGAAACAGGGGGAACGATGTACTCGATGCGCTTCTATTCAAATGTGCAGTTGTGGAAATTTCTCGGATCATTTCTGATCTTGTCCGCTGGATTGATTTTCAGCGTTGGAACGAGTGTTGCAAGCGCCGGTGTCGGCAGCTCGCGAGGTCAACGTTCATAACGTGCATCAATCGAAAGGTTCACCTGGCCTGATGGACGTCAAAGGAACGCTCATCTGCCAGGGTGATGTCGAACGCGCAGATGTGTTCATCTACTACGTCAAAGTGGACGGGGCGGAGTGGGTTCGTATCGAGAGCAGCATTGCCCAGAGAACGGTGCATTCGCCTACAGCTGGAAAGAAATATACCGTCATGTCGCAGAATGGAACTCCCTGCGCACCAGGGGAGTACATTGGAGTAGCAGAAGGGTATCTCACCGTGGACGGGAAGACAACCAAGAACTATCAGAATGGGTTTGGGCCACGATCGACGGTGACCTGCTGATTCGCCGACAAAGAAAGAGGTGACCAGACTTCGTGGATGATTTCGATCATGTCATGTCGGACTTGTATTCGTGGCTGTCTACAGAGTACGGGACCGTCGGGCACATCTTTTTCGATGCAGGTTCGGATATCGTTACAGCGATTCCCAGAGGCGGATCGGGGTTATCCATCGCCTTGACCGAACAAGAGGAGGGGATTCGCGTTGATCTCGGACTCAATGTGTCGTTCCTGGCACCACGAGACGATCCGTTCGAGCTATCCGACATCCTCGTTATCGTGAAATCACTTATCGAGTCAGGGATTTCGATTTCGATTCCCATCAATCCGTTCGGGGAGCCGGTAATACGCTACACACTGGAATTCCAGAATGGCGTACTGAGCTCAAAGGTCCCAGGACATGATTACGTAGAATTCACAATCGGAGGTTAGCCGCCGTTCGACACTTCCCGATAAATTCAGCGCGGCATGAGCTCACTTCGATCGCATCGAACTATTCACGTCAACGAATGTGGTGCGGTTTACAACTTTGGGGCCTGGTTGAGCCGCCGCTGCCGCACTACGGAAACCGACTCGATTCAGATATCGGCCGAACCGATCGGTCGTCCGCGACGTCCAACCAAATCGGGACCGTCAATGACGGATCCGGACGACGACTGGGTGGGATGTTCGAATGGGCGTTGAACGACCGGCAGGTGTTCTCGCGCGAGTTCGACAAGCACGCGCCACGGAGGAAGCTCGGCGGACCGCCGACCCCCGATGGACGATGCGACGGGCTCTGACCGACTTCTTCACTGCCTGTGGGTATCACACGGTGTGGGAAGTGCCGGCGTCGACGGTATCGGCTGCCGCCCGCGACGTGGCTGCTCTGCTCGATGATGCAGAACAGCTGCACACCCACTCCGCCTATGAGGAGCTGTGTATCCGCTGTGCACGCGAGTTCGTGGTCGACTACGCGGCTGAATCGGATACGGACAGCGACGCGTTGGAAGCTGTGACACGCCAGGTTGTCGCACAGGTGATGGAGAAGTTCGGATTGACGGCGGGGCAGCCGCACGCGGGCCTCGCCTTCGTCTGCAAGCACCAAGCGGCGGCGGTGCTGGAACGCGTAGAGCGCCCCTATCTCGCGGCCGTCGCGATTCGAACGCTCCGCATCTACGAACCTGACGATCCGTTCGGCATTTGCGAGCCGATGCACGCGTGGTGCACCCAATGGGAGGATGAGCCCGACAATCGCGCCGCCATAGACGCCGCAATCACCACCGCGCTATCCGAATTTCTGACCCGGAACCCCCCTGACCGCAGTTCATGAGTGGCACACATGAGTGGCACATCAGCGAGGGGCCTTCTCGCGTTTTGCCGCAGCCGTGTGCCACTCGTCGGCTATCGAGCGGGCGGGGGGTGGGCCGAGTGCCAGTGGTGGGCTATGTCGATGCGGCGGGTGATCCAGACCTGGTCGTTGGACTGGATGTGGTCGAGTAGGCGTTCCAGGGCGGCGGTGCGGGCGGGGCGGCCGATGAGGCGGCAGTGCAGGCCGATCGAGAGCATCTTCGGACTGCCCTCCGCGCCTTCGCGATAGAGGACGTCGAAGGCGTCGCGGACGTGGGCGAAGAACTGTTCGCCGGTGGGGAAACCGGCGGGTGAGGCGAAGCGCATGTCGTTGGTGTCCAGGGTGTAGGGCACCACCAGGTGGTCGCGGTCGTGTACGCGCACCCAATAGGGCAGGTCGTCGGCGTAGGAATCCGCGTCGTAGGCGAAGCCGCCGTGCTCGACCACCAGTTCTCTGGTGTTCGGTGAGTCGCGGCCGGTGTACCAGCCCAGCGGCGGCGCGCCGGTCAGCTCGGTGAGGATGCGCACCGCCTCGGCCATGTGCGCGCGTTCGGTGTCGCGGTCGGTCAGCTGGTAGGACTTCCACCGCAGGCCATGGCAGGCGATCTCGTGGTCCAGTTCCCGGAAAGCGGCCACCGCCTCCGGGTTGCGTTGCAGAGCGCGGGCGACCGCGAAGACCGTCAGCGGCAGACCGCGACGCTCGAAGACGCGCAGCACTCGCCACAGCCCGGCGCGGGAGCCGTACTCGTAAAGCGACTCCATGCTCATATGACGGTTCGGGAACGCTTCGGCGGGCGTCATCTCCGAGAGGAAGGTCTCGGAGAAGTCGTCGCCGTCGAGCACGTTGTTCTCACCGCCCTCTTCGTAGTTGAGCACGAATTGCACCGCGATCCGCGCCTCACCCGGCCACCGCGGGTCCGGCGGGTTGGGGCCGTACCCGACGAAATCCCGTGCACCCTCGGCTGCTCGCCCCGAGTCCGCGCTGCTCACGATTGCACCTCCCCCACACTTGCCTGCCGCCTCCGCGCCTGCCCCCCGACTGCGCCCGATGGACACTCGGCCGCCACCACCAGATCTGCGCCCCTCACCACTGCGCCTCCCCCATACTCGCCTGCCCCCGATCGGCACTCGGCCGCCACCACCAGATCTGCGCCCCTCACCACTGCGACTCTCCCACAGTCACTTACCTCACGACTGCGGCCCGATCGACATCCGCCCGGCCCCAGGTCTGGACTGCTCACGACGGCACCTCCCCCACACTCGCCTGCCCCACGACTGCCCCCGATCGACGCTCGGCCGCCACCACCAGATCTGCGCCCCTCACCACTGCGACTCCCCCACACTCGCCTGCCCCACGACTGCGGTCCGATCGACACCCGCCCGGCCCCAGGTCTGGACTGCTCACGACGGCACCTCCCCGGCACTCGGCTCCGGCAGATGCGGTGTGCTGTATCGACTTCCGCTCACCCCGCTCGCTCATCCGCCGAGCTCGCCGTACAGTCGCAACCGTGCCAACCCGCCGTCCGGGTAGATGTCCAGGCGCACTTCCTCCACGGACGCGGCCATCGGCGCGATCGGGAACCGGTGCCTGGTGTCGGGTAGCAGGGCGGTGCGCGGCAACAGTTCCAGTTCGGTGCCGTCGTTGGTGCGGCCGGTGAGCCGGGCGGCCCCCGGACTGTTGCCGAGAAAGTATGAGGTGTCCAATTCGGCGAGCCGGATCAGTCCGGGTCCGGCCAGACGGATGCGCACCCAGTCGTTGCCGTCGTCCCGGCGCCGGGCGGTCTCCCAGCCCTCGCCCATGGACCGGGCCAGGCCGGGATACAGCAGCTGGTTGGGCGAGCTGTAGAAGCGATTGGAGCAGTCCAGCACCAGCGCGCCGTTCTCCAAGGCGGCCAGATCCAGCGGGCCCAGCCCGAGCAGGCGCGGATCGGGCCTGCCCTCGCCGTGCACCCGCAGCCTGGCCACGCCGCCGTCCGGATGCATCTCGAGTTTCACGTGGGTCCAGCGCTTCTCGTTCTCGACCTGGAACAGGTTCCGGCTGTCGCCCGCGACCGGGGAGCGATCGACCAGCATCACCCAATCATCGCGCGCGGCAATGGTTTCCGCGGTCGGATAGTCCTCGATCTCCAGCGCGGACACCGAGACGGCGGGCGGGTAGTTGCCCTTGAACCACGCGGTGTCCACGACGATCCCGCGGATCACGCCCGGCACACCGAGCCGCACGATCGCGGCGTCGTCGCCGGGCTGCCCGCGGTGTCTACGGGTCTCCCAGCCGTCGTAGATCTGCCCTTTGTGCCCGAACGTGGACGGACGATATTGCGCGGGGCCGGAGTTGATCAGGTTCTCCTTCTCCGCGAAGAATTCGTCGTTCGCCCAGATCACCGAGCCGCCGAGCGGCCGGACCGCCAGATCCGGCAGCAGCGTGAACTCCGCGTCCTCGTAACCCGCGTCTGCGCTGTCTCCTGGGATCGCCCCGTTCGGATGGCCGGTCACGGCGTCTCCACAGGCAGCGGCGACCGGGCCGCCAGGGCGCGCAGGACCGCCTCGGTGAGTTCCGGAGCGCCGGCGTCCGGGCGGGCGCCGCACTCGATGCCGCGCAGCACGGTGGCGGCCAGTGCTTCGGCGGTGGCGGGTTCGTCGACGACGTCGCCGCCGCGCCGAGCCAGGTAGTCCAGCAGGCGCGGCACCGCCACGTCGATCGCCCGGCGGAAGAAGTCGTACGTGGCCAGCCAGCGGGTGACCAAGTGGCCCGGATGCATGTCCCAGCCTTGGTAGTACCCCCGCCGCAACGCGCGGGTGACCAGCCGGTGGTGGTTGCGCAGCGCGGCCGCGGGATCGCCGTCCGGCACGATCTGGGTGGACCCGTCGCACACCCACACCCCGGTCTGCGCGGCCGCCACCTGCATCACCGCTTTGGCGTAGTCGGCGGCCGGGTGGTCGAGCGCTTGATCCGGCGCGGCGACGCCACAAGCGGCGGTGTAGTCGTAAGTGCCGAAATGCAGTGCACTGCACCGCCCCTCGGAAAGAGTGAGCATGGTGGCCACCGGCGAGGTGCCGTCCGCGGCCAGGATCGCCTGCGGGCTCTCGATCTGCAATTCGAAACGCAAGCTGCCCTCTGCGATGCCGTACGCGCGCTCCACCCCGACGCACAACTGCACCAGAGCCGTCACTTGCTGCGCGGCCCGAATCTTGGGGACGGTGAAGACGAACCCCGCCGGCACCCCGCCCGCGCCCTCCAGAACCAGGTCCAGCGTGCGAAGCGCCCGGCGACGCTCACCGCCGCCCAAACCTTTCATCCGGATGCCGCTGTTCGCCGGGCCTCCGGAGCTCCGCGCCCAGCCCGCGAGCACCGTGCCCGCCGCCGTGGCGGCGCGGTCCTCCTCGATGTCGGCGCGCAGGCCGTAACCGTCCTCGAAGTCGATGCGCAAGTCCTGGACCGGGGCGGCTTCCAGCCGCTTACGCACGTCGGGCAGCGCACCCGTCGTGTCGAGCGTGGCCAGCAAGTCCTGGTGGCGGTCGAGCAACTCGACCGCGGTCGCGCCCCAGACCTCCGGCGTCTGCTCGGCGACCCGGTCGGCCGGCACGTACACGGTGTGGATCGGTTGCGGGGGGCCGTTCGAGCCGGGATATCTGCGGCGCAGCTCGGCGTCGACCGTGTCGAGTAGCGCCTCGATGCGCGCGCGGACGTTCTCCGGCACCTTCGTCATCGTGATCCCTTCTCCCGCAGTGCGGCCCAGACCCGGTCCGCGGTCATCGGCAGCCGGTACAGCCGCACGCCGACCGCGTCGCGGATCGCGTTGGCGAGCGCGGGCGCGACCGGGTTGTACGGCGATTCGCTCATCGACTTGGCGCCCAACGGGCCGAGCGCGTCGGCCGTCTCGGCGAAGTAGACCTCCGTGCGCGGCACATCCGCGAACTGCGGTATGTGGTAGTGCCGCAGGGTTCGCGCGCCGATCACGCCGTGCGCGCTGCGCATGTCCTCGTAGAGCGTGGTGCCGACGGCCTGTGCGGCACCGCCCTCGACCTGCCCGCGGCACTGCACCGGGTTGAGCACCGTGCCCGCGTCGCCGGCCTGGATCGACTGCAGGATGCGCACCTCCCCGGTGCCCGGATGCACGGCGACGCGGAAGGCGTGCACGTTGAAACTCACCGACCGTGGGCTGCCCCCGTGCTCGGCGTGGGCGACGAGATCGCCGCCGGTCAGCAGTTCGGCCGCGAGGAGCAGCCGGTCACCGCAGTGCACGCCGCCGGATGTCAGCACGCAGTCCCGCTCCGGAAGGCCCGCCAGTTCGGCCGCTCTGGCCAGCAGGAGCCCGCGCAACGCGCACGCCGCCGCGTACACGGCTTTGCCCGCGACCACGATGCCGGTGGAGCCGAACGCGCCGGTGTCGTGGTCAACCAGGTCGGTGTCGGCGTGGCGGACCACGATGCGGGCGACCTCGGTGTCCAGTGCGGCGGCCGCGAGCTGCGCGTGCACCGTCGTCGTTCCGTTGCCGAACTCCGCTGTTCCACAACGGATCTCGTAGCGACCGTCGGGCAGCAGCGCGGCCGTCGCCGCCGACCGGTGGCCGCGCGGCGGGACGGTCGCGATCATCGCGGCGGCCATGCCGGTGCCCACCCGCCATTCGGGACCGGGCGCGTGCACGTCGTTGCCGCGCAAGAGCGCTCGTTCGGCGAGGTCGAGGCACTGGTCCAGGCCGTAGCTGCCGAACATGAGGTCGCTCTCGTTCACCGCCGCGCCGACGAACCGGTCGCCGGGCACCACGACATTGCGGCGGCGCAGTTCGAACGGGTCCATGCCGAGCGCGTGCGCCAGCTCGTCCAGCGCCGACTCCACCGCGAAGATCACCTGCCCGAGGCCGTAGCCGCGGAACGCGCCGGAAGGAACGTTGTTGGTGTACACCGCCCGCGCGTCGACCCGCTTGTTGGCGCAGCGGTACAGCTCCACCGACTCGCCGACGCCGTGATACATCACCCCGCCGCTGTGATTGCCGTAGGCGCCGGTGTCGGCGAGCACGTCGACGGCCAAGGCGGTGAGGACACCGTGGGCGTCGGCCCCCGCCGTCACCTCGACCCGCATCGGATGACGGCAGGTGGCGGAGGTGAACTCGTCGGAGCGGGTGAACTCGTACTGCACTGGTCGGCCGGTCCGCAGCACGGCCAGCGCGATCAGGTCCTCGGCCAGCATCTCCTGCTTCGCGCCGAACCCGCCACCGACCCGGGCCGCGAACACCCGCACCTGCGCCGCTTCCAGCCCGAACAGACGGCACAGTTCGTCACGGACCAGGAACGGCACCTGCGTGCTGCACCGGATGACGAGCCGTCCCGCGTCGTCCAGCCAGCCGACCCCGCCGTGCGTCTCCAGATGCACGTGCTGCCCGCGCGGCGAGTGCCAGACACCGCGCACCACCTGAGCCGCGGCGGTCAGTCCCGCCGCGACATCGCCCACTTCCCCGTGCAGCTCGGCGACCAGGTTGCGGCCGGGATCGACGATCCGGGCCGTGGCCGGTTTGTCCCCGTGCAGTTTCGGCGCGTCGGCGCGTAGCGCGTCTTCCGGCTCGAAGACGGCGGGCAACACCTCGTAGTCGACTTCCAGCAAGCGGCATGCCTCGCGGGCGAGCGCGACGCTGTCGGCCACCACCGCGGCCACCCGCTGCCCCACGAATCGGACGGTCCGGTCGAGCACGTAGGTGTCATCGGGATCGTCGGTGCGCGATTCGTGCCGCGCCGTGGAGAACGGCACGCCCGGCGCATCGGCATGGGTGAAAACCGCGTGCACGCCCGGCAGCGACTCGGCGGCGGCGGTGGCGATCGAGCGGATGCGCGCGTGCGGGTGCGGGCTGGTCAGTACGGCGATGTGCAGCGGAGCGGTCGGCGGCGCGCTCTCGCCGACTCGCGACCGATCCTCCGCGCGGGACCCGACCTGCGGTAGGTCCAGCGTGAACGGCTCGCTGCCGGACACGAGGCGCGGCCCGGCCAAGGCACCGGCGCCCCGACCTGTGGTGGTCGTCGCGGGTCGACCGGGGGCCGACGCCGCAGAATCGCCCCGCTCGAGCGACCCACCGACGGAGACGACCCGCCGCCCCACCGACTCCCCGACAGCGCATCCCGCACCCACAGCGTTCAGCGATACCTGATCGGGAGCCGACACCGCAGGGTCGCCCGGATCGAGCGGCTCGCCCAGCGCCGCGCGGATGGCGCGGTAGCCCGTGCAGCGGCAGAGATTTCCTTTCATCAGTTCGGCGAGGTCGTCGCTCGGCACGTCGGCCTGCTCACCAACCCCCAGCCCCGCGGCCGTGACCACCATGCCCGCGGTGCAGAAACCGCACTGGAAGGCGGCGTTGTCGACGAACCGGCGCTGCACCGGGTGCGGGTGCTCGGGCGCCCCGAGCCCGGCGGCGGTGGTGACGGAACGCCCGTCGGCGCGATAGGCGGGAAAGACGCAGGAGTGCACTGTCATTCCGTCGACCAGCACCGAGCAGGCGCCGCAATCGCCCGTGTCGCACCCCTTCTTCACCGCCAGGGCGCCACCGTCCCGCAGCGCCGTCCGCAGGCATTGGCCCGGCCGCGCCGCGACGTCGACGGTCTTGCCGTCCACCTCGAACCGCATCAGGATTCCTCGAGTTCCGCGGCGACCTCGCGGGCGAGCATCCCCGTGACGTGCTCGCGCCACTCGGGCGACCCATGCGGATCGTCGAACCAGAAGGCGGGATCGATGCCGTCCACGGCGTCGCTGATCGCGCGCTCGGTAGGCGGCGCGGCGAAGTCCAGGACGACGGGCCTGGTCGTGGCGGCCGTGATGGTGACCGCGCTGCGGCCGTCCCGTTCCCGCCGTCCCATCACCACGGAGCCGGACCGGCCCAGCGGAGCGAGCGCGATCTTCCGGAAACTCGTGCGCGCCAGCAGACTCGACCGCGGCAAGTGAATCGAGCGCAGCACGTCACCGGGCCGCAGCACCGTGTGTCCCGGCGCCAGGACGAACTCCCGCAGCGGAATCGTCCGATCGACACCGTCCGCCGCCCATACCTGCGCCGTCCCGTCGAGCGCGACCAGCGCGCCGAGCACCGCGCCCGCGGGCAGGGCGAGGCAGACGTTTCCCCCGACGGTGGCGGTGCGCCAGATCTTGTGCGAAGCCAACAGCGCCCGGCACGACCGCGCGAACAGCGCGGTCCCCGGCCACGGATCGTGCAGCACCGACATCCCCAGCTCGCGTCCCGGCGCGGCGCCCGCGAACTCGGCCAGGGTGCAGGTCGCCGCGATCTCCAGCCCATCGTCTCGGATCTCGAACGAAGGCCACCCCAGGCCGGTGATGTCCACCAGCCGCACCAGCTGATCCTGCGGCTCGGAGAACAGGAAGGTCCCTCCGGCGAGCACCGCGGCCGAAGCGCCGAGCGCCGCCAGGTCGGCCCGCTCGCGGGCGATCACCACCTCGCGGATCGTGTCCAGGTCCACGTCTCACCTCGTTCCTGCCTCTCCGTCACCGTAGAGCCAGTCGGTTGCCGCCATATTGCGCGCGACGCGCGTCGGATTGCGCCGCGGTTACCGCACCGCACGACGGCCACCTGCCGCCGGAACCCGTCCCGGCCGAGCGGGCATACCGTCCACAACACCACAGCTCCACCCGCCCGCACGGGCGTCCGAGCCGACCTTGCTTCAGTATTGCTCGTCCCGCTTGACCAGGCACGACACCTCGCCAGATCCGCGGTGACATCCGGCCCGCCTGCCGGACACCCGACCAGCTCAACCCGCCTTCGCGAGCAACGCCGCCTGGGCCCGCGCCACCTCCGCGGCGACCACGTCCGTGTCGACCGTCCGGACCTCGCCGTCGCGCACCACCTCGCGTCCGTTCACCAGCAGCGCCGCCAGCGGCGGGGCCGAGCCGAGCACCAGGGCGGTCACCGGATCCTCGATCCCGGCGTGCGCGGCCGTGTCCAGCCGCCACAGCGCCAAGTCGGCCAGTTTGCCCACCTCGATCGAACCGATCTCGGCGGCGCGGCCCAGCACGCGCGCGCCGCCCATGGTCGCCAGTTCCAACGCGGTCCGCACGGTCATCGCGTGCGGGCCGCCCCGGTTGCGCGCCCACAGCAGCGCGTGGCGCGGTTCCTCGATCATCGAACCGGCCTCGTTGCTGGCCGCCCCGTCGACGCCCAGACCCACCGGGACGCCCGCGCGCACCAAGTCGGCGGTGCGGGCGACGCCGGCGCCGAGCCGCGCGTTCGACGTGGGGCAATGCGCCACGCCGGTGCCCGTTTCCGCCATGGCGTCGATCGCGTCGTCGTCCAGGTGGACGGCGTGCGCGTACCAGACGTCGGGACCGAACCAGCCGAGCCGCTGCATGTACTGCGCCGGCGTGCAGCCGAAGGCGGACGCGCAGTAGTCCTGTTCGTCGGCGGTCTCGGCGAGGTGGGTGTGCAGCCGCACCCCGGTCGCGCGGGCCAGGGCCGCCGACTCGCGCAGCAGATCCGGCGTGACCGAGAAGGGCGAGCACGGCGCCAGCGCGATCCGGAGCATGGCGTCGAACGACGGGTCGTGCCAGCGCGCGACGGCCTCCGCGCTCGCGGCGAGGATGTCGTCCAGGCGTTCCACCAGGTGATCGGGCGGCAGCCCGCCCGCACTCGCCCCCAGGTCCATCGAGCCGCGACAGGGGTGGAACCGCAGACCGACCCGCGCCGCAGCGGTGATCTCGGCGGCGAGCGGGTCACCGCCGTCGCGGGGGAACACGTAGTGGTGATCGGTGGTGGTGGTGCACCCGGAGGCTGCGAGAGCGGCGAGCGCGCCCGTGGCCGCCACGCGGACCGCGTCCTCGTCGATACCCGCCCAGAGGGGGTAGAGCTTTCCGAGCCACTCGAACAGCGTGTGGTCGGTGGCCAGGCCGCGGGTGATCCATTGATAGAGATGCTGATGGGTGTTCACCAGCCCGGGAGTCAGCAGGCAGCCGCGCCCATCGATGCGCCGCGCACTGCCCACTTCCGGCGGATCGCCCGCGCCGACCGCGTCGATCCGGTTGCCGCGTACCACGACGTGGCCGCGGCCGTACTCGGTCCCGTGCGGGTCCACGGTCGCGACGGCGCAGTCCGCGATGACGGTCACCTGGTCCACGCCAGACCCGCTTCCGGCGCGTCGGCACGTGCCACGGTGGCGTGGATCAACCCGTAGGGCCGGTCGTCGGCGTGGTACACCTCGCCATGGTTCTCGATGCCGAAGCGAGCCAGGTCGTACTCGAAATGATGCTTGTTCGGCGCAGCGAGCCGGATCTCGGCGAGCACCGGGTAGGCTGCCAGCGCGGCCTTGCCCATTTCGAACAGAGTCTGTTGCAGGGCCTTCGAGTGCAGGGTCGCGAAGGTCTCCACCAGCCGCGCCCGCACGCCCGCGTAGACCTCGTCCCAGTCCACGCCCGTGCTGGCCGCGAACCGCCACTCGGCCACCAGCGCGGTGGCCAGCATCCGATCACGGGTCGGGGCGAGCACGGTGAACTCGTCGGTCAGGAAGTCCGCGAATTCCGAGCCGGTCGATTTGAGGATGGTCAGGTCCTTCACCCCGCCGACGACCCAGGCCCGCCGTTCGTCGCCGCTGCCGGTCACGGTGACGGCCGCGGTGCGCACGTCCGGCCCGCTGCGCACCCAGGTGTGGTCGTGCTCCACGCCGCCGACCGAGACGCGCTGCCAGGCGTATTCGTCGACCTCGACGCGCGCGCTGCGCACCGGTTCGATGTCGGCGACGAAATGATCGGCCAGCGCGAGCGCGTAGTCCTCGATCGCCCGCAGTCCCGGCTGCTCGGCGAAGGCGTAGGCCGTCTGCTTCTGCGTATCGGTGGGCAGGACCTTCGCCTGGTCGCCCGACACGTACGCGTCGGCGAAATCACCGCGCAGCACGGTGGAGACGTTCACATCGCGGATCTCGTGCCGTGCGGTCCGGCGGTAGATACGGACGATCCGGTTCTCCGCCTTGCCGTAGCGGTGGTCGGTCAGCTCGATCGGTCCGGTCAGCTCCATGCTCGCTCAGCTCCCTCGATAGGTGGAAAATGCGAAGGGCGACAGCAGCAGTGGGACGTGATAGCGCTTCTCGTCGGTCACGGCGAACGCGATGCTCACTTCCGGATAGAAGGTTTCGACCCCCTGCCTCGCGAAGTAGGCGCCGGTGTCGAACACCAGCCGATAGGTTCCCGGTTCGAGCGCTTCGCCCAATGCCCGGATCCGCCCATCCGCGCCCGTTTCGCCCGAATCGAGCTGTCGCTCCTGGTGGTACAACGTCACCGTGACGCCAGCGGCGGGCGTACCGCGCACGGCATCCAGCACGTGGGTGCTCAGCGTGCTCACGACAGCTCCGCCAGCAGCGCGCGCAGCCGGATGCGGTTGATCTTGGCCAATTCAGTTCGCACGACTCGCCTTTCGGTTTCGGGATCATTGCGCAATCGGGCGGTGAGCAGTGCGAGCAACTCCTCGCCCGACTTTCCGCTCGCGCACACCAGGTAGATGTGCCCGAACCGTTCTTCGTAGACGCGGTTGCCGTCGGCGAGTGCCGCGCGTACCGCTTCGTCCGCTCCCGCCACCCCGGCCTGCTCGCGCGCCGAGGCCGTGGAATGCGGCCGCTCCCCGATCCTGGGATGACCCGCCAGCGCGAAGTCCAGTTCCGGCTCCGGCAGCCGCACCGACAACTCCTCCGCCGCGTCGAGCAGCGCTTCGGCTCTCCGGTACGGACGGCCTGCGACCAGCGACCGCGCGAAGCCCGGCGACGAGCAGCAGCCGAGCACCGCCTGATAGGCGGCGTCGTCGGACAGCGCGTCGAACGCCGCGATCCCGGGTCGCAGATCCGTCATCGGACCAGCATCGAATACGCCCCGGCCCGCCGCCACCGGAAGGGGACGGATCGCTGTCGGCGTGTCGCTCCCGGACGCGTCTGAGCACCGGTTTCCCATCGTGCGGCGCAGACCGGCCGGTATTACCGTTTACGCATGGCCGACCCTGATCGCTCCGCCGTCGCACCGTGCGCCGGCGTCGTGCTCGCCGCGGGCGCCGGAACCCGCTACGGAAAACCCAAAGTGCTCGCCGAGGGCGGCGCCTGGTTGCGAACGACGGTCACCGCGCTGCGCGACGGGGGATGTGATCCGGTCATCGTGGTGCTCGGCGCGACCGGCCCCACACCGCAGATC
Source organism: Nocardia sp. CY41 (assembly GCF_009829325.1). Classification (GTDB taxonomy): domain Bacteria; phylum Actinomycetota; class Actinomycetes; order Mycobacteriales; family Mycobacteriaceae; genus Nocardia. The sequence continues at coordinate 113,205 of NZ_VUOS01000012.1, read as the reverse complement.
ATCGATCTGCCGCCGGGGGTGCGCCACGTCTGGGCGGCGGACTGGGCCACCGGCCTGAGCGCCTCGCTGCGGGCGGGTCTGATCGCCGCGTCGAGCACGCCCGCGCGCTACGCCGCGATCATGCCGGTGGACACCCCCGATGTCGGCGCCGACGTGGTCGCCCGGGTACTCGCCGCCGCCCTGACGGCCCCCAGCGGCCTGGCTCGAGCTGTGTTTCACAACACACTCGGCCACCCCGTTGTTATCGCCCACAAGCACTGGAATGCGGTGTGCGGTGCGGCGGCGGGAGATTCCGGAGCCCGGACATATTTGACCGGTAGAGACGATATGGTGTGCGTCACGTGCGACGATTTGGCGACGGGCGTCGATCGTGACTTCCCGGCCAGGACCGCACGGTGATCGGAGCTAGCTGATGCGGGACATCGTCGACGACCTGTTGCGGGTGTGGCACTCGGGCCGGACCGGCGGACTTGGCACCATCGTGCGCACCGTGGGCGCCGCCCCCTTGCCGGTGGGCTCCGCGATGTTGGTCGATCCGGACGGGGCGGTCTACGGATCGGTCGCCGCGGGCGGGCTGGAGGAGATCGCGTACGAGGCGGTGCTCCAGGCGGCGCGCACCGGCAGGCGCGCGATGCACCGCTTCGGCATGGCCACCGGCTTGGAGGCGGGCGCGAACGGCGAGGGAATGATGGACGTCTTCACCGAACCGTTCTCCCGAAGACACTTCCCGGAGTTCCCGGATGTCGCCGCCGAGATCGCGGCGCACCGCAGGGTCACCGTCTTCACGGTGGTGTGGAACTCCGATGCCGATCTGATCGGCCAGCACCTGATCACCGACAAGAAGCACGCCACCGAACTGTTGGCGCTACCGGATTCGGACGTCTTCGTCTCCTCGTTCGCCCCGCCGCCGCGACTGATCATCTTCGGCGCCAATTCCTTCGCCGCCGCACTCACAGTGCAGGCCGGATTGCTCGGTTACCGAGTGACCATCTGCGACTCGCGCCCCAATTTCGCTACGCCGGAATCTTTTCCAGGCGCCGAGGTGGTAGTGGACTGGCCACACCGCTACCTCAACACGCTCTCCGCGGCCGGGGAGATCGACAGCAGCACGGCCATCGTCGTGCTATCGCACGATCCCACCTTCGAGATCCCGCTTCTCACCGTGGCGCTACGACTACCCGAGCTCGGCTATCTCGGCGCCATGGGCTCACGCCAGGTGCATATCCGGCGTATCGAGGATCTTCAGGCAGGCGGTTTCGGCCCGGAGACGCTCGCGCGGCTGCATTCGCCCGCCGGATTGGACATCGGCGCGCGCACCGCGCCCGAGATGGCCGTGGCGATCGCCGCCGAACTGCTGGCCGCCCGCGCCGCGCAACCGGCGCGACCGGCCGACCCGTACAGCGGCGAGATCCCGATCACGCCGAGAACCGCTGTGGGACTCGGTATCTGATCACTTCAGGCCGGGATTCTCGGCGTAGACCTCGCGCAGCACGGACAGATCGAACAGTTGCGCGGCCTTGATGTCGATCTTCGCGCTGCGCAGCGCGGCGACGTTCTGTTCGATCAGCGCGTCGGTCATGGAGAGCAGACCGTTGGCGGCCGTGTCCGCCGAGACCACCAGTTCGTTCTGCGCCACCGCCTCTTTCGTCTGCTCGGCCAGGTCCAGCTTCTGATCCTTGCCGTACACCTCCACCGCCAGCCGCGCCGATTCGGCCGGATCCGCCACCGCGTCCTTCCACCCCTTGATCTCGGCGGCCAGGAACGCCTTGAGCTTGTCACGCTCCTTGTCGATGGTCGACTGCGCGACCGTCAGCGTCTCGGCGACCAGCGGCAGGTTGTAATCGGCGAACAAGAAGTGCGCCGTCGGAAAACCCTTCGCCGCGAGCGTGATCGGTTCGTTGGTCACGTAGCTGACCCATCCGTCGACCTCACCGTTGGCCAGCGGGGTGGGATCGAATTGCGCGGGCACGATGGTGACGTCGCCGGGCTTCAATCCGTTGGCGGTGAGCAGCGCGGTGAAGATCAGCTGGTTGGTGTCCTGCACACCGATCTTGCGGCCCTTCATGTCCTCTGGCGTCTTGATCGGTTTCGCCGCGGAGGACACGATCGCGAACGGGTTCTTCTGATACGTGGTGGCGACGATCTTGGCGGGCAGGCCCTCCAGGATCGCGGGTGCGGTGGTCTGTGGCGCGGACAATCCCAGCCACACCTTTCCGGTGTCCAATCCGGCCTCCACCGACGTGCTGGCCGCGCCGCCCGCGATCAGGTCGACCGAGCCGAAACCGGCTTCTTTGAAATAGCCTTTCGAATCGGCGAAGTATTCACCCGCGAACTCGATGTTCTTCAGCCAGGACAACTGCACCGCGACCCCGCCGTATTTCGAGCCGTCCGCGGTGGTGCCGCCGGAGGAGTCGCCGGAGTTTCCGCCGCAGGCGGCCAGCGCCCCGGCACCGCCGAGCGCGGCGCCGGCGAACGCGGAGTAACGAAGAAATGAGCGTCGGTTCAGGTGCCCGAACGTGGAGCGGTGCGCGGGTGTCATGGGCCGAATCTAGGTGCCGCGCGTTTCATTTTCTTTACTTTGGCGTTCCGAGCGCGGAATCCGCCGGGTCTGTTCGCTCAGAGTCGTCCCGCTTCCGGGCCGAACCGGGCCAGCACCAGGTTCTCGATCACGCCGACGATCGCGTAGAGCACCACCGAGACCAGCGTGACGATGACGATCGATGCCCACAACTTGCTGTACTGGAACGTCGGAATCGCTCGGATCAGGGCGGCGCCCAGACCGGTTCCGCTGCCCAGCCACTCCCCCAGCAACGCGCCGATCAGCGCGCCCGGCACCGAGATCCGCGCGGCGGCGAACACCGAAGGCAGCGCCGCGGGCACGGCCACCATGCGCAACCCGGTCCAGCGTGACCCGCCGTACGCGGTCACCAGTTCCAGCGCCTGCCGTGGCGCGTCGCGCAAGCCCGCCATGATCATGACCAGGGCGGGGAAGAACACGACGATCGCGGCGAGCACGGCGACCCCCGCGAGACCGCGGCCGAACACCAGCACGATGATCGGTGTGAGCGCCACCAGCGGCACCGAGCGCAGCAGCATCGCCACCGGGAGGAAGGTCTGCTCGACGGCGGCGAACGAGACGAACAGCGCCGCGACCACCAGCGCGGCGAGCATGCCCGCGCCGAACCCGATGGCCGCGTCGCGCAGCGTGATCTGCAGATCGTCCAGGATGGCCTGCCGCGCGGCGGCGGCGTTGGGGGCGGTCACCAGGTAGGTCCAGATGTCGCCTGGCGTCTTGCCGACCCGCGGACCGACCTGCGGGAACGCCCGCAGGAAGACGGACCAGATCACCAGCATCAACAGCAGCGAGGTGGCCAGCGGGAGCAGGAAGATCCCGATGCGTCGCAGCAGGTTCATCGGGCGTCCTTCCCGTGCAGGCCCGGCCGGATGTTCATCGTGCCCCCTGCGCGGTCCACGGCGCGGCCGACCGGGCCGCCAGCGCCACCAGCGCGTAACCGAGCCCGGCCAGCGCCGCGGCGGCCAGCGCCATGCCCCAGGTGCGCGGCACGTTGTAGGAGGTCTGCGCGGCGGTGAGCGCCACCCCGATGCCGCTGTCCACGCCGCCGAGGTACTCGCCGATGATCGCGCCGAGCACCGCCGACGGCGCGGCGATCTTCAACGCCGCGAACGTGCTGGGCAGCGCCGCGATCGCCTGCACCCGGTACAGCTGCTGCCAGCGGCCGCCGCCGTAGGCGCGCACCAGATCCAGGCTGGTCCGGTCGGCCGAACGCAATCCGGCGACGGTGCCGACCATCGTCGTGAAGAAGCAGTACATCGCCGCCAGGAACACCGTAGGGGTGCGTCCGCCGAAGACCACCAGGATGATCGGGCCCAGCGCGAGCAGCGGCGTGCAGTAGCTCAGGATCGCCAGCTGGGTGGCCAGCGACTCGATCGGCGGCACCAGCACGATGAGGACGGCGAGCGCGATGGCCAGGCCGTTGCCCCAGACGAACCCTTGCAGCGCGCCGAGCGCGGTGATCCGGAAGTTGGGGCCGTACAGCCCCCACCCGTCGGTGTACATGGTGTGCAGCACCTGCCAGGGGCTGGGTACGGTGCCGCCCGCGACCTCGAACGCCGCGAGCGCCCACCACACCGCGACCAGCCCGAGCACGCCGAGCACGCCGCCGAAGCGCTTCATGCCATGTCTCCCGTCCGCCGCACGCAGCGCGCGAAGGGGCGCCGGCGCACCGGCGAGATGTGCGCGCTCGACCGCTGCCGGCCCGGTTCGCGATGGCGCAAGCAGCGTTCTGGTCGGTGCTCGTTCATGCGACGCCTCCTTTTCCCGCGGTCCCGAACAGCAGCTCCGACAGATAGTCGTGCAGCTTGTGGAATTCCGGCGTCCGCATCATCTCCGGCAGCCGCGGGCGCGGGAGATCGATCTCGACCAGTTCCAGCACCCGCCCCGGTCGCGGACTCATGACGGCCACCACGTCGGACAGGAACACCGCTTCCGCGATGCCGTGGGTGACCATCAGCGTCGTCGCGGGCTTCTCGGTCCAGATCCGCAGCAGCTCCAGATTGAGCCGCTGCCTGGTCATGTCGTCGAGCGCGCCGAAGGGTTCGTCCAGCAGCAGCACAGCAGGCCGCACCACCAGCGCCCGCGCGATCGAGACGCGCTGGCGCATGCCACCCGACAGCTGCGCGGGCTTGGCCTTCTCGAAACCCTCCAGCCCGACCAACCCGATCAGCTCGTCGATCTGCCCCGGCTCCGGCTTGACGCCCGCGACCTGCAACGGCAACGCGATATTCGAGGCCACCGACCGCCAGGGCAGCAACGCCGAATCCTGGAACGCGATGCCGAGCGCGTGCCTACCCCGCAGCTCGGCTGGCGTCGCCCCGTCGATCAGCGCCGTGCCCGCGGTCGGCGTCTCCAGGCCGGCGAGGATGCGCAGCACCGTCGACTTGCCGCAGCCGGACGGGCCGAGCAGCGAAAGGAACGCGCCCTGTTCGGTGTGCAGATCGACACTCGCCAACGCCTGCACGGTCTTCCGCCCGACCCGGAAGGTCTTCGTCAACCCGCTGAGATGAATTCCGGTCCCCCCGGCGGTACCGCTCTCCGTGCTCATGACGGCCACGATAAGAGCACCCCGTTGCGCGGACATTGCGAATCGCGCCGCCAGATTGCGCAATCGTTACGGTCCGCACCGCGGCGGCGAGGTGGATTTCGAATCGCGGCGATCCGATCGGATGAGATACGCCCCGCCGCGGGTTACACGACAGGTGAACCCGATCATCACGCTGCTGGACGCCAAGCTGCACGTCGCGGGCTCGGAGATGCTCTGGCGCGAGGTGATCGGCAACGGCTTCGGTCTGGCGTCCGCGATCGGCGGCATGCGACGGCGCGTGTGGGCCTGGCCGGTGGGCATCGCCGGGAACGCCCTGCTGTTCACCGTGTTCGTCGGCGGCGTGTTCCATACTCCGCAGCAGCTGAACATGGCGGGACAGGCCGGACGCCAGCTCATGTTCGTCGCGGTCAGCGTCTACGGCTGGTGGAGCTGGTACCGCCACGCGGCGCGAGAGACCGGCTCGACCCAGCGCGGCGTCGACCCGCGTTGGGCGAGTACGCGCGAACGCGTGGTGCTCGTGGCCGCGATGCTCGCGGGCACCGCGGTGTTCGCTCAGTTCTTCGAGTGGCTGGGTTCGTACGGTCCGTGGGCCGAGGCGTGGATCTTCACCGGTTCGGTCCTGGCCACCTACGGCATGGCGCGGGGGCTGGCCGAGTTCTGGCTGCTCTGGATCGCCGTCGACCTCGTCGGGGTTCCGCTGTTGATGCGGGCGGGCTACTACCCGTCGGCGACGCTGTATCTGATCTACGCGGGTTTTGTCGTGTGGGGCTTCCTCGTCTGGGTGCGAACCATGCGCCGAGGCACCGGCTCCGGCAGCGATGCGGAGCCCGATCGAGTAGCGGCCACCGTCGCAGGTGAATAACCGGCTGTTCCGGTTCACATATTGGTAACCTCGTCGCTACCGTCCCGAATCCTTCCCCGCCACACCAATTCCCATTATTGGGGACAAGCACGGCGCCGGAGGTTTGCCAACTACGCCGAACCTCCTGCGATACAACCATTCTCGACATTGGAGAAGCAATAGTGTCGATGTGGGGCATTGCCTGACGGTCCTGCCCGGTCCGCCGAATCCGGCTGCCGAGAAGATCGGATGCTAGGGTTCACAGCAAACGGTCCATCCGCACGCACTTGGTGACCGCGTCGTCGGATCGTCGATTTGCACGTAGATTTGTCTCGAGGTCCGGCATATGTTCCCCGCGCGTTTCCATGGGGTTTCCCGAGCTTTTCGCGACGGCGCCGAAGACATACTGCGGGCATTGAGCAGATATGCGGCGCACGAAAGAGGTTCGGTCCAGTCTCGGGCCGAGGAGCTTCGTCGCTTTGCCGACCGAGCCAGGGCTTCCGACGAACAAGGAGTGCGGAATATCGCCGCCGCAGCCGGTCTGCCGAGCAATTCACCGAGAGCCGACTTTCCACCGTCGAACAATTCTGGTTCACAACTTCCCGTTCGTCGGCGGCCCGGCGGAACGAGCGGATCAACAGGGAGATCGCGGAAGGTCTGCGCGAACGGCACGGCATCGAGGTGTATGGCTTCGGTACACCGGGCGTCGATACGGATACGGTTCGCGGCATCGTCGCAGCCGTGGACGATATGCTTGCCAGGTATCCGCATACCAGGATTTTATCGGTAGAGATAGGCGACGTCGAGGGAGATATTGCGAGGGCGCTCGAAGACAGAGTCGGCGGTACCGATCTCAGAGCAACTCGGATCACATTCTCCACCAAGTACGCCACAGACCCGGAAAGACTTTCTACAGACGTATCGGAAGCGGTGGAGAGCAGACATTTCGTCCCGAGATCCCAAGGCCCGGCATATAGCGCCATGGTTCACGAATTCGGCCATGCGCTGACTTACGCAGGTCGCTCGGCAACCCTCGACAGGGCTGATTCCTCTTTGTTGGATTATTATCGAAAGAACTACGGCCACAATGTTTCTGAAAGCGACATGGACGAATCCTACCGAAAATGGCGCGATCAGCTGAGTAGCTACAGCTTCTGGAAAGGGGGAGAGTTTCATCCGACCGAGGCTTTGGCTGAAGCGTTCGCCGACGTGGAACTGAATGGCGCCCGTGCTAGCGAACCCGCGCAGGTTCTGCATAGGCTACTGGTGGACACGGCAGAGTCGGAGTGGCGGAGAGAAGGATTGATGTGAGGGGCAGAGATTTGTCAGCCGATCAACTTCGACGCAATTTCGCTACGAACCTGGCACGTGCGAAAGAGGGGCTGGCTCCAGGATCTCACTCAGGTCTCGGCCCTCGTGTCGAGGCCACGTTGATCGCGATAGCGCTGGCCTACCCGGCAGCCGGTGATGAGCTCATCGCGAGAGCCGAACGCGAGTTCGCTCGGGAATTGGCCAGACCCGATCACAGCGCATAGCCATGTCGGGCCGAACGGCCTTCAATTGGTCGCGCGAGCATGCTCGACGGCGGGCTACACCACGTCGACCCGCACGCCCGCCGCTCGGATCGCCTCCACCGCGGCCGGATCCGCGCCGGTATCGGTGACCAGCACCTGCACCTGCTCGATGCCGCAGATGCGAGCCAGCGCAGTGCGCTCGAGCTTGTCCCCGGTGGCCACCACGATCACCCGGCCGGAACGCCGCACCATCTCGGTGGTGACCCCGGCCTCGTCGATGTGCCTGCACTGGGCGCCGCCTTCGACGGAAATCGCGTTCACGCCGAGCACGAGATCGTCGAGCCGCAGTTGGGCCAGCGCCCGTTCGGCCAGCGGCCCGTGCAGTTCATAGGACTCCCGCCGGGCCACACCGCCGAGAACGATCGTGCGCATGTGTGGCCGCAGCACCATCTCCCCCGCGATGTTCAGCGCATTCGTGACAATGGTGAGCTGTTCGTCACCGGCCGATCCGAGATCCGTGCGCCCGGCCAGCGACCTGGCCACCGCCGTGGTGGTCGTGCCGCCGTTCATCCCCACCACCGCGCACGGATCGACCAGGGACGCGGCGTGTTCGGCGATGCGCTGCTTGGCCTCACCCGCACTCTGCCGATAACGGGCGGGCAGGTCGTAGGCCACCGAGGTCGCCACCACACCGCCGTGCGTCCTGGTGGCCAGCTGCTGTTCGGCGAGCGCGGTGAAATCGCGGCGCACCGTCGCGGCGGACACACCGAGCCGGTCGGCGGCCTCCTCCACCGAGAGCCGTCCGGATTCGGCGAGCAGTTCCAGCAACCTGCTCCACCGTTGCGGACGATCCGTGGGTCCGGTCATCTCACACCGGCCCGGACGCGCGGGAACCCTGCTGTTTCGGCGAACACGCGCACAATATGACCACACGCCCGTGCCGGCCGTAGCGATCTCCCACGACCGTCACCGCGGCCAGGCTCGAGACACCTCGGCCTCGACCGCGCGGCTCTCCCGAAGCATCGGTGTGCCGGGGAGATATCCGGCCGGATCGCCCGTCGCCGGATCGACCCGCGGGCACGAAAGGCCGGAATGCACGAAATAGGCGATCTCCGCGCAGATCTCGTCCAGACTCACCGTCGCATCCGGCGCCGTGCTCTGCACCAGTTCCTGAGCGAGGGACGTGACCGCGCCGATCACCGCCAGCGCGAAGAGATCGAACCGGCGCGGGCCGGTCTCGCCGCGGCCGACGGCGCGCTCGGCCTCGCTGATCAGCAACGCCGACAGCAGGCGGCGCTGCTGCCTGCGCCACTCCTCCACCACGGCGCTCACGCCGACCACCTCGACGTAACAGACTCGCGCGCGCCGGGCATCGGCACACGTGACACCCAGGTACGCGCGGAAACTCGCCACGATGCGCACGGGCAAGGGCTCGTTCTCGGTCGCCGCCAGGGCCGCGAGCGCGCATTCCAGCGCGCGGGAGGTGATGCGATTGCCCAAGGCGATGAGCAGGGCCTCGCGGCTGCCCATGTCCTCGTAGAAACTGCGCGTGGACACGTTCGCCAGGGCGCACAGGCGTTCGATCGAGGTGGCCGCGTAGCCCTGGGTGCCGAATAGTTCGAGGGCGGCATCGATGAGGCGGGTCTGCCGCTGGGCAACCCGCTGCTCCTTGGACAGCCCGCCGTAGCTGCGACCGTCCTTGGGTCCGTGATCCCGCCGTGTCACTGTTCGATGCTACCGCGCGGCTACCCCCCGCCCGCGCGTGCGACGGTGGAGCCGTGGCGATTCCGCCGTCCGCGCGGTCCGGCGCACGCACGCTATTTCACGCTGCCCGCGGTCAGTCCCGCCACCAAGCGCTTCTCGATGACCGCGAACAGCAGCACCACCGGAATGATGCCGACGGTGGAAATCGCGAACACGTACTGCCACGCGGTGTCGTGCTGGCCGACGAACTTGGTCAGCGCCACCGACAGCGGTTGGTTCTCCGGCGTGGTCAGCACGACCAGGCTGGCGGCGAATTCGTTCCAGCATGCCACCATCACGAAGATCGTCGCCGTCACGATGCCCGGCCAGACCAGCGGCAGACTCACCCGCAGCAGCGTCTGCGCGCGGCCGAGTCCGTCGAGCATGGCGGCCTCCTCGATCTCCACCGGGATCGCGGCGAAGAAACTGTGCAGGATCCACACCGCGAACGACAGGTTGAACGCGGCATTCACCAAGATCATCGCCAGCCAGGTGTCGTTGATGCCGAGCGCGAAGAACTCCCGGATCAATCCGGTGACCAGCACCGTCGGCTGCAACATCTGGGTGACCAGCACCACGCCGAGAAACACTCCGCGCCCCGGAAAGCGGTGCCGCGCCGTGTAGTACCCCGCCGGGATCGCCACGGCCAGCACCAGCGCGGTGGCGCACACCGCGATGATGATCGTGCTGGCCAGGTTGAACGGCAGGGGCGTCTCCGGGGTGTCCCACATGGTGGCGTAGTTGTCCGGATGCCAGGAGCGCGGCAGATAGGTCGGCGGAATACGCAGAATCTCGGCCCTGCTCTTCAGCGAACCGAGCACCATCACGAGGAACGGCAGCAGGAACACCGCCGCGAGCACCACGCCGACCGCGGTGAGCTCCCAGCGGCGTCGCGCGGGCACCGCTTCGGCGACCGGCGTCGCGGTTTCCCGTTCGAGCACCTCCACCTGCGCCGTCACCGGTCCACCTCCCGAGTCGGGCGGACCAGCTTCGCGTAGATCGCGATGACGACGATGATCAGCGCGAAGTTCAGCACACTCATCGCGGCGGCCGTGTCTACCTGCTGGTTCTGCCGGATCAGTTTGAACGTGAGCGTAGTGGTGGTGTCAGCCGAGAACCCGGCGATGCTGCCGGTGATCACTTGCAGGATCGGCAGCGAGTTGAACACGTTGATGATGTTGACGACGGTGGCCACCGCGATCGCCGGACGCAACTGCGGCAGGGTGAGATAGCGGTAACGCTGCCACGGGCTCGCGCCGTCGACCCGTCCCGCCTCGTCGATCTCCGCCGGAATGGATTGCAGCCCGGCCAGGATGGTGTAGGTGGTGAACGGCACCGACACGAACACCGCGACGCCCATCGCCACGAGAAACGCCTGCGTGGGCTGCTTGGTGAAACCGTAACCGCGATCGAGCACACCGATGTCGACCAGGAACCGATTCGCGATGCCGACGTCGGGGTCGAGCATGTAGTAGAAGATCGTCGTCGTCATCACCACCGATGCCGCCCACGGCACCAGGATCGCCATCCGCACCGCGGTGCGCCCGGGGAAGTCCTTGCTCAGGAACTGGGCCAGCGCCGCCGACAGCACCAAGGTGACCACCACGACGCCGACCACCCAGACCACCGTGTGGACCAGCACCGAGCCGAGTTCCGAGATCCCGAACAGGGCCCGATAGTTGGCCAGCCCGGCGTTGCCGCGGTCCTGGCCGTAGGCGCTGAGGTCCCTGGTGCTGGTCCACACCATGTAACAGGCCGGGAAGGCGACGACGGCCGCGATCAGCACCAGCGACGGCCCGATCCACGGCAACGCCGCCGGCAATCCTCTGCGCCGCACGTCAGTTCACGGCTTCCTGGATCCGGCGCAGCACCTGAGCCGGGTCCGCGCCCTGCCCGATGGTGCCCATCTGCTGACGAATGGCGCCCTGCGCCGCAGCCCATTTCGGGTTGTTGCTCGGGTAGAACCGCGCTACCGGCAGCGTGGCGGCGAACGCCTTGGTCACCGGGTCCTCGGCGAGCGCGGCGGCGGCGCTCTGGGTGATCGGGATGAACCCCTCGTGCTTGACGAAGTCGGCGTACACCGCGGCCGAGTAGAAGAAGTCGAGGAACTTCTTGATCGACTCGGCCTTCGCGCCGTCCTTCTTGAACGCCATCAGGTGATCGGCCACCCCGAGCGTGACCGGCGATCCGGACTTCGTCGGCGAGGGCGCCGTCGCGTACCGCAGGCCCGGGTTCTTCGCCAGGATCTGGCCGATGGTGGGCGGCAGCGCTTCGATCATGCCGATCTTGCCCTGGATGAACGCGTTGATCACGTCTTTGCGGTCGGTCGCGCCCGGGTTGGGCTGAGTGGCACCGGCATCGATGAGCTCGCGCATTGCGCGCACCCCCTCCAAATTCGCGGGGGTGTCCACGGTGATCCGGTCGCCGTCGGCCCAGGAGCCGCCCGCGCCGAAAGTCCAGATGGAGGTTTCGCCCTGCGCCTCCTCGCTGCCCAGCGGCAGCCCGTACCCGGAGACGCCGCCGCCGAGCGCCTGGATCCTCTTCGCCGCGTCGGTCAGCTCGACCCATGTCTTCGGCGGCCGGGCGATACCCGCCTTCTCGAACAGTTCGGCGTTGTAGAACAAGGTGCGGGTGGAGGCGAACAACGGCAGCGCGTATTGCGTGCCGTTCAACGCCGCGTTCTGCGCGAAAGCGGGCTGGATGTCGGCCAGCACCGGCGCGGAGACGATGTCGGTGGCCGGGTAGAGCAGGCCGTCGCTCGCGAAACTGGCGTAGGCGTCGATGTTGAGCAGGTCCGGGGTGGTCGACGGCGACTGGAGCTTGGTGCGCACCACGTCGTTGATCGAATTCCAGGACTCCATCTGCACGTTGACGGTGATGCCCGGGTTCTGCTTCTGGAATTCGGCGACGATCCCGTCCCACAGCGCCTTGGTGCCCGTGGCTCCGTCGCTGTAGGCGGGGGCGAGGAAGTTGATCGTGGTGGCGGAGTCCGCGGCGGTCTTCGAACCGAACCCGCAGGACGAGAGGGCCAGCGCGACGCCGGTGACCATCGCGACTCCGGCAAGCACGCGGTGAAACGGTCTTTTCACGAGCAGAACCTTTCAGATTTACCCACCCGGCGCCAGCGGAGCCGCCGATGATGGGAGGACGCACCGTCCGTGCACCTCAATGTAATCCGAATTGTGATCAAATGTGACCGATTTGATCGTTTATTTGACATAAACGATCATCGGGATGAAGCTGTTCAGGTGCCTACGCCTGAGCCGCATCTGGCCACCGAAGTGGCGACCCAGCCGGACGACTGGACGCGCGCCGCGACCATCGCCGCCGATCACCACGCCGCGCTGCCGAGGCCGGGTGAGCGTGTCGCCGTGATCGGCTGCGGCACTTCGTATTTCATGGCATGCGCGATCGCGGCATTGCGGGAGGGCGCGGGCCGGGGGATCACCGACGCCTGGCCCGCCAGCGCCGTGCGCGCTCGCGACTACGACCGCTACCTGGTGATCTGCCGTTCGGGCACGACCACCGAGGTGGTGCGCGCCATGCGGGACATCCCCGCGCACATCCCGCGCGCGGTGATCTGCTCCAGTCCCGGCACGCCCGTCCTCGAACTGGGCGACCCGATTCTCATCGACCAGGTCGACGAGCGATCGGTGGTGCAGACCCGGTTCGCCACCACCACCCTCGCCATCCTGCGCAGCCATCAGGGTGAGGACCTCGCGCCGGTGATCGCCCAGGCGCGTGCGGTCCTCGCCGAGGATCCCGCCGAATCACTGGGGTCGGTCCGCGCTGCGGAGCAGATCAGTTTCGTGGGCATGGGATTCGCGGCGGCCATCGCCGACGAGGCGGCGCTCAAGCTGCGCGAATCCTGTCAGTCCTGGACGGAGGCGTATCCGGCGACCGAGTACCGCCACGGCCCGATCACCATCTCCGCACCGGGCCGCGCGGTCTGGGCCTTCGGACCCCTGGAGCCGGACTTCGCCGCCGACGTGACCGCCACCGGTGCGCACCTGGAACACCGCGACATCGATCCGATGGCCGACTTGATCCGGGTGCACCGGCTCTGCCTGCTGCGTTCCGCCGACCTGGGACTGGACCCGGACCACCCGCGCGGCCTGAATCGCTCGGTGGTGCTGAAGTCTTGACCGAGGGGGCGCGATGAGAACCGGGTCGATGGCCGCGCAGACCTCGGGCGTGCCGCCGCGAAACCCGGTCCGCCGCCGCCCCGCACCGAAGAAGGAGACTTCCGGCATCGGCAGGCGATCCCAGCCGCCGACCGCGCCCAGCGGTGCGCCACCGCGCGTCATCGAGCGGAGCCCACACGCGATGACGCCGCGGGCGGATACCGCCTCGAAGCCGGACGACATGGTCGCGCCCGCGATCCCGCCACCCGCTGTGCGCCGGCGGGGGTTCGAATCCGCATCGGCTACGGCCCGGGTCCCGCACTGCGCCACGACAACTCCGCAAGCCACGGATGCCTCAACGCAGCGGTCACTCCGACGTAGTGGGCCGGTACCGGGGGCGCGGCGCCCACAGCGGGGCGCGGCATCCTCGCAGACCACACACGCACCGGCGAAGGAGCCGTCGAGAACTACTGTGCCGGGAATGGGTATCGAAGAGTCGCGGACGCCACCGCGCTCCGCCTCCGAACCGAGCACCGCCGGGCCCGGCTGGGCGGGCCGCGACGACCGGCAGAGCGCGCGCCGAGTTTCGACCCGGCAGCCCGCGGCCGCGCTCGGCCGAGCGGCGGATACCGCGGCGCTGCCGAGCGACGCCTTGGTGCTCGGCGTGGACGTCGGCGGTACCACTATCAAAGGAGAGGTCACCGACGGCGCGGGCACGGCGCTGGCCGTGGGCACCGTCGCCACGCCCCAGGGCACCGCCGCCTTCGATGCCATGGGCGAACTAGGCGATCGGTTGCTGGCCGGCCTGCCGGAATCCGACCGCCGCCGGGTACGCCGGGCGGCCGTGGTGCTGCCCGGCATCGTCGACACCGTCCGATCGGTCGCGGTGTTCAGCAGCAATGTCGGCTGGCGGGACGTGCACGTGGGCGACCGCTTCACCGAGCGCTGGGGCGTGCCGACGTTGATCGAGCACGATGTGGCCGTGGCCGGTTGGGCGGAATGGCGATACGGCGCCGGGCGGGGCTACGACAACGTGTGCGTCGTCGTTCTCGGCACCGGCATCTCGGGAACGCTGTCGGTCGGCGGACGATTGGTCCGCAGCAGCTACGGGCAGGTCGGCGAATACGGACACGTGCCGGTGCGGCGTGTGGGCGGATTGCCCTGCCCCTGCGGCAATACCGGTTGCGTCGAGACGGTCGCCTCGGGCGCGGCCATCGCACGGGCCTACACGCGGCGTACCGGGCGCGTGATGAGCGGCGCCGCAGAGGTATTCGCGCTCGTGGCCACCGATTCCGACGCGGCCGCCGTGGTGGCGGACGCGGTCGACGCGCTCGCCGACGGGCTGGTCGGCATCGTGCACGCGGCCTGCCCCGAACTGGTTGTCCTCGGCGGCGGGCTCGCCGGCGCGGGCGCGGCGCTCACCGAACCACTGCACCGAGCCCTGTCCGACCGCCTCCGCCTGGTCCCCGCGCCCCGTGTGGTGCTGGGTGAGTTCGGCGCTCGCGCCGGACTGGCGGGCGCCGCCCTGTTCGCCCGTCGCGGTGCGTTGACATGACGGGTCGCGCGGACGATACCGCGTCACCTGGGGTCGGCAGATCTACCGCGCCGCGCCGACTTCCAGCGCGATCGCAGGCCATTCGGCTGTTCACTCGATGCCCTCTGACCAGCACAGCCGAATCGCGTCTTCGCGGAGCGCGTCCCGCTCGAACGTCTCGATTGCCCGTCGAGGTGAACCCGGTCCGCGAATCACTGGTCGCGGAGAGTGTCCAGCCGGCGCGTACAACGTTCGACGTGCGGGCGACGACCCCCCGGGTGCGGCGTCACCTTCCTCCGCCGGCCCGCCGTGGCGGAACCGTCGCATACGCAGCTCCGCACCGTCGCGCACGGACCTCACCCAGCACAGCCGAATCGCACGCCTACCGGTGCCGCCCGGCGGACGTCACCCACACCTCGCGGGCTAGGGGGCACTGACATGACCGCACACACCGAGCTGATCATCCGAGGGCGCATCGTCTCGGAGAGCGTCGAACTGGACGACGGGGTGGTGCTGGTATCCGGAGACCGGATCGCGGCCGTGCGGTCGTTCGCGCAATGGCGAGCAGCGCGTCCCGATTTACCTGAGCCGCCATTTTCTGGCACCGTGCTGCCGGGGCTTGTGGACATTCACAATCACGGCGGGTTCGGCTACCGGTTCGATACCGTGCACGGCGCGGACGCACGGGCCGCCGCCCGATCCCACCATGCGCACGGCTCCACCACGGTGGTGGCGAGCGTGGTCACCGGGCCCGCCGCGGAGATGGTGGCGCAGACCGCCACCTTGCGCGAACTCGCCGAAGAAGGCGTGCTCGGCGGAATCCACGTCGAAGGGCCGTTCCTGGCGCAGGCGCGCTGCGGCGCGCAGGACCCGCGCTTCCTGTGCGATCCCGATCTCGGGCTGACCGACCGGCTGCTGGCCGCAGGCGGCGCGCATCTGCGCGCGATGACGCTCGCGCCGGAGCGTCCCGGCTACGCGGCCGTCGCGCGGCGGCTGACCGACAGCGGTGTGGCGGTCGCGCTCGGCCACAGCGACACCGACTATGCCTCTTTCCGGCATGCTCTGCGGCCGCGGGGACCAGGAAGCATCGTGACGCACTTGGCCAACGGCATGCCGCCGCTGCACCACCGGGGCCCGGGCCCCGTCGCCGCGGCGCTGGTGGCCGCGGCGGCAGGAGACGTCGTCGTGGAACTGATCGGCGACGGCGTGCACGTGGATCCGGGCTTCGCCGCGCTGGTTTTCGCGACCGCGCCGGGGCGGGTCGCGCTGGTCACCGATGCCATGCAGGCCGCGGGCCTCGGCGACGGCGAATACCGGCTCGGCCCGCAGCCGGTGACCGTGCGCGACGGGGTGGCGCGCATCGCAGGCGGGTCGATCGCGGGCGGAGTCAGCACCTTGCTGGAGTGCGTCGCGCGTGCCGTGCGCGAATCCGATGTCCCGCTGCGGGACGCGGTGTGCGCCGCGACTGCGGTCCCGGCCGCCGCGGTCGGGCTCACCGACATCGGTGACCTGCGGCCCGGCCGATTCGCCGACATATTGACAGTCAGTGACAATCTCCACTTGCGCGGGGTGCTCAGACGTGGACAGTGGTTGACGTGATCCTCACCGTGTCAATGAATCCCGCGTACGACATGACCTATCGCGTCGAACGCTTCGAACGCGGGCAGGCCCACCGCGTGCGGTCGGTGGAACAGCGCATCGGCGGCAAGGGCATCAACGTGACCCGGGTGCTGAATCAGCTCGGCAAATACGCCAGGGCCACCGGGTTCTCCGACCACGCCTTCGCGGCCGCCGCCGAGCTGGAGATGCCGGTCGACTTCGTGCACGCGCTGCCCTGGGTGCGCCGCACGGTCGTGATCAGCGAGTCCGAGGACGGCACCGCCACCGCGCTGTGGGAGCCGGGCGCTCGCGTCTCCAATCCGCACGCCGCGGAGCAATTGGCCGTCCGGGTGGCGGGCCTGCTGCCCGAGATCGCCGGGTTGGTCATCTCCGGGTCCCTGCCGGGCGGCATCGAGCCCTCGCTGCCCGCCGAGATCGCCCGCACCGCCATCGCCGCCGACGTGCCGACCATCTGCGACGTCGACGGCGAGGCACTGCGCTTGGCGGCGCAGGTGCCGGGCATCGTGCTCACCCCGAACAACGCGGAGTTGCGCCGCCTCACCGGCACACAGCCGCAGACCGACGACGAGATCCGGGCCGCCGTGCAGCCGCTGATCGACAACGGGGTGCGCGCGGTGATCGCGACCCGCGGCCCCGAGGGTATCGCCGCGGTGACCGCCGACGGCGCGTGGTCGGCGGCGCTGGCCGAACCGCTCGCCGGGAATCCCACCGGCGCGGGCGATGCCGCGGTGGCGGCCGTGATCGCGACCCTCTCGTCGGAACCGCACCCGGACTGGCCCGCCCTGCTGGCCGACGCCGTGGCCACCTCCGCGGCCGCCGTCGTCATCCCGGTGGCCGGTGAGATCGACCGCTGCCTGCGCACCCGCCTCGCCCCGACCGTCCGAGTCCGCCAACTGGACTTACCCACACCGCAGCAGGCTTCCCCATGACCGCCGCGCCGGTAGCGCGCCGATCGGCCGTGGACTCGACGATCCGACCTGCTCACCGGCGTGCTGTGCCGGCGGGCGGTTTCCTGACCCGCTCGAACCTCGCCCTTCCGCAGGACTGCGTCGGAGCGCCCCGAGGGTCGCAAGTACGCCGTTCGCTCTACCGAAAGCACACACTATGCCGCTGACCTCGATACCCGACCTGATCGCCGCGGCCCAACCGGGCGGGCTGGGCGCGTTCAACGTGATCGCCCTCGAGCACGCCGAGGCGATCGCGGCCGCCGCGGAATCGGCGAAGCGGCCTGTGGTGCTGCAACTTTCGGAGAACACGGCGCGCTATCACGGCGGCCTCGCCCCGCTCGCGCTCGCCTGCCTGCGCATCGCCGCCGACAGCGACGCCGCCATCGCGGTCCATCTCGACCACGCCACCAGCACCGAATTCATCCACCAGGCAATTGATCTCGGCATCCGATCGGTCATGTACGACGGCTCCGCCCTCGACTACGCCGACAACGTCGCCGCGACCACCGCGATCACCGCGTGGTGCCACCAACGCGGTGTGCACATCGAAGCCGAACTCGGGGAGGTGGGCGGCAAGGACGGCGTCCACGCGCCCGGCGCGCGCACCGATCCGGACGAGGCGGTCGAATTCGTGAACGCCACCGGTGTCGACGCGCTCGCGGTCGCCGTCGGCTCGTCGCACGCCATGCACACGCGCACCGCCGAACTCGACAACGACCTGATCGCCCATCTGGCCGCGAAAGTTCCCGTCCCCTTGGTGCTGCACGGCTCCTCCGGCGTCCCCGACCACGGCCTGCGCGGCGCCGTCGAACACGGTATGACGAAAATCAACATCGCCACCCGCCTCAACATCCGGATGACGGCCGCCATCCGCGAGCACCTCACGCAGGACCCCGACCTCGCCGACCCGCGCGAGTACCTCGCCCCCGCCCGCACCGCCATCCGGTCGGAAGTCGAACACTTCCTCCGCCTACTCGCCGTTTGACCCGCACGACAACGCGCCCGAATGATTGGCTGGCGAGATGATCATTCGACACGTCACGGTCGACTGTTCCGACCCCTTCGCCCTCGCCTCGTTCTGGAGCGCCTTCACCGGATGGCCGGTAGCGGACGGAAACGGACCCGACGACGACTGGGTCGTCCTGGAGGCGCCAGAAGGAACACCGGGACTCCTCTTCATCCGGGTACCGGAGACGAAGGTGGTGAAAAACCGCGTCCACCTGGACTGGATGCCCACCACCCGCCCCCGCGACGAAGAAGTCGACCGCGCCCGCACCCTCGGCGCAACCCTCTACGAAGACCACCGAACCCCCGACGGCCTCGGCTGGGCCACCCTCCGCGACCCCGAAGGCAACGAATTCTGCATCGAACACCTCCCCGAACCGCCACGAGTGGCATAACAATGAAAGGTTCCCTCGCCGGCTACACCCGCACCAGCGAGTGGCGGCGTAGACCACCAGCTCCGGTGCGGTGCGGTATTTCACCGTCGCCACCATCCGAATCGAGGACATCTGATCCACCCCTGATCTCAGTACGCAGGGCAGCCCTGGAACACGAAAAACGATCGTGCTGCGCACACCGACCTTCGGCATCAGCATCAGTGAGCGGTCTGTTCGATCAGGATCAGTTCGCGGCTCAGACCTCGCCGCGCGGTGATGGCACGGGAGATTCACCCATATCGGGGGAAGTACGTCTCGCTCGGCTGCTCATACGCTGCACTGTGCGAACAGAAGAGCGCTGTGGGCCGTAGGCCGTTCACCGCTCTCGGTGACTAGGCATGTGCGGCCGCGCAAGTCCTCAGATAGGTCTGACCGGCAGCCTGACGGCTGGGAAGGGGAGATGACATGGGTCAAGATTTCAGTGTCAACATCACCGCTGCTCCGACGGTGAGCGGGAGTTTGGCTCAGGCGTTCGGCAGTACGTCGCACACCATCACCGATCAGGAAGTAAGCGCGTTCGGGCTGACCAGTTCGAACATGAGGCAGAGCTTCGCGAAGGTCATGGGCAGTGGGTCGTACCTGCCCGACTACGTCTGGCTGCGTGCCCCCACCCCGCCGGAGGGGAACAAGTACAACGACTTCCATTGGGACGAGGTCAGCACCACCCTCGAGGCGGTCGATGCGCAGGTCATCAGTGTCAACAGCAAACCTGTGATCGCGCACCATGTCACGTGGACGAACAACCTCGACCACTCTGTTCACTACCACGCGGATATGTCGATCAGTAAGACGGTCTCCACCAGCCAGAGCTGGTCGCAGAGCCAATCCGTCTCGGTCAACCAGAAGATCACCTACGGAATCAAATTCGCCGATATCGGGGGCAGCATCGGCGGAGAAACAGGTTTCACGTATACGAACAACTGGGGCGAGACTCGAGGACAAGAACAGAGTGTCACGGTCGGTGTCAGCGAAGGCGCCGACGACGACGTACCCGCGCACTCGGCAGAGACCGCGTATCTCTTCGCCAACCTCGGATCGCTGACAGCCCGCGTGACCTACAGGGCCACCCTGACCGGGACGGTCTGCGGCTGCTACGAGCACAAGTACAACGGTCACTGGTTCTGGGGCATCGACCCGAACGCCTTGCTGGACAACGCTGGGCTGGCCACGTCCGTGCTGATCACGCAAGACGTCAATGTCGATTTCTACAGCGACGCAAACGTCGAAGTCGACCCCGGACCTTTCGACCCGAACAAGCAACCCAGCCAGAAGACAACAATGCACTTCTCCCGGGTACGCCCAGGAGCCGGCGAACCGAAATCAGCCCTGGCTGCCGCTGGAGCTGGATCCACCAGTCGGTGACCGCGGACTGAGGACAACTACGCACAAGCGGCCCGCTCGGCATCTTCCTCGCCGGGCGGGTCTGCGAGTGTCTCCGCTGTCTGTCGGTCTCCCGCGATGTTGAAGCATCGATCGGTTTCGACATCGCAAGCGGTTGCTACCGGACGAAGCGGCTCGCCGGGACGTTAGTTGAGGTGGACGGTCAGGTTGGTGCTCGTGTCAGAGACGACCTTGACGTGGATATAGCCACGGGCTGCTTTGTAGCTGCCGGTATTCCGGCAACACCATGCCCTTCGGCGAGCTCGAAATGTTCGTGAAGCAGGCACTCACCGACGGCGGCCACCGCTAGCGGCCACGACCCCGCCACCGCGGGACGCCCGAAAACGGCACGAACCCTCTTCTGAGACGCGCTACTCAAACCAGTCCAGGACTACCAATCAGAAGGCGAGATGAACCGGCCGCACAGCGTCAGAATGACGCGGTCGGCACCTTATTCCGGCACCCTCCGCATCGTCTCCCGGTGTGGCGCTGGGCCGTACCCCAGACGCACGCTCTGATCAGGCCTCATCTGCGGTCCGAGGCGGAGCCGGAGTGCGAACGGGTTTCCGAACATTCGCGCCTGCGGGTACGTCGCGCCGGTCAGTGGTGCATTGGCTCTCGGTAGACGGTCGTTTTCCGAACGCCGCACGAGGCGAATCTGCACCAGCCAGGCCGGGGTGGTCAGTCGGATCGGATGTTCGCGCGCTGCCACGCCTCCGTAATCGCGGCGGGAAGGCGCCCTCTGTCGGGTAGGTCGTATCCATTGGCGCGAGCCCACGCACGAATGACGTGGGAATCCACGGCCCGTGCTGCGCCGGAACCGAGATCAGTGGAGTCCGAACCCGGCAGCTGCTGCTCGAAATCACGGGAGAAGCTGACACCGTCATCGAGGAGCCCGTCGGGGAATAGTGGCACCTCGATCCGATCGCTGAAGCTCGCAGCGAGGAACGCAACCAAGCTGCCATCGAAGATGTACCAGCGCGGCCCGCGGGCTTCGTTGATGGCTATACGCCAGTCGTCGGGATCGTCCGCGGGTTCGGTGACCCAGAAGAGATATTCGCCGTTGTCGGTCACCCCGCAGGCAAACAAGCTGTCCGGTGCGTGCGGTACTGGAGAACGACCAGCATCACGATCTTCGCGTAGTTGCCGGCGCAGAGTTGCTGGCATCGGGCCGAGGAGATCGACCCACTCGGTTGGGCCGTGCGGGTGATAGACCCTCAAGTACTCGCAAAAATTACCGGGGCCGTACACCGTGGCGAGCTGCTTGTAGTCGGCCGGCAACTTGACACCCACGGCGCTTTCGACGGCGTCCCAGTCCACTGGGACCGGCTCGGCGGGCGGTGGACAAATCCGCAGCAGGTCCGCGATTGCAGTCATAACGGTGCGACCTTACGGCCAAGGCTCGCTCGGCCGTGCTGATCAGCTCGCCATCGACGCCCAGTGGTGTCGGTGCCTGATGAAAAGATGCCGGTGACCAGGCAGTGCGCGACAACTCGGAGCCTTGACCGAGTGTCGGCCATGTCTTTTCCCTCCGGGCCGCGAGCGGTAGGTACGGCCGCAGCCTGACGCGAGGCACCGACACCTGCGCACCGAACTCGCGTCATCGCGCACCAGTAAGGCCGCTCGCTTGAACGAACCGCACCGCTCGCTTGCCCTGTCCGTTCCACGGCAACCTTGCGGACCGACGAGGCGCTGGCCAGCGATCCGCAACGTCGTAGACGTTGCTCCAGGCTCGGCTTGTTCGGATCTAGTCTGCGGATTGTGGGCTTCGGCTCCCGTCGAGGGAGGTGTCCAGGACTTCGGTCACATGAAAGTAGCCGACCTCGCGCGCGCCTTCCGTGATGACGACAACGGTGCCGGCTTGAACAGCGTGTGCGCCCGTGTTGCCTACCACCAGCCATCCTGCGGTCGCAGGCGAGCGCCAAGCCGAACGATCGTGCACTCGGGTTGCCATGCTCGAGCACCCCCACATTCTGTCGTCACAAGCAGAACCCACGCACTGGCGACCACGCCTCCAACGAAAGAAGTTGTTCCCGACCTTGGCGGTCCTCGAGGATGGCGGTCATGACCAGCGAGCCGCTCCAAATGTCCTTCGCCGAGGCTGTCGATGGATCGCTTCGCATCGACGGGGACACTCTTCCCGGTGGAGCTGTGTGCCGGATGTAGTCAAGCCGAGAGTCGGCTGGGAGATGCGTCAGCCGAGGTCGGTGGTGCGGAGCGCCGTGGTGAATGTTTCCCACTCGGTCGGCGTGAACGCCAGCGTGGGTGACGCGTCCGGTGCCCCTGGAAACCTGCTGTCGCGAACCAGGACTCGACCGCCGTCGAAGCAAACCTCTACGCAGGTCTGGCTGTCATTGGAATAAGAGGATTTGAACCAACCGGTACTGCTCACCCGATCGACTGTAATTCAGCGGCGGTCGCCCGGATGAGCGCTAGGGACTCCTCTCGGGGCAGTGCGGTTGATTGTGCCCGCTCGAAGACGAAACCCAAGTCGCGCACTTTGGTTTCCTTTCGGCTCTCGTCGTCGACGATGATCTGGCCGAATACCGCCGACTCCTGCCACGCGAGCGTCGGCAACCGCGGGCTGGCGAAGTCCAGTAGATGGTAGGTGGAGCTTGCTGCCACGGCGTCTGCGGCGGTGAACGGAATAATTCGCAATTCGATACTCTCGGAACGCGACTCGAGGACGCCTGCCAGGTGGATCAGTTGACGCCGCAGTACACCCGGGCCGCCGATCTGCTGCCGGAGCGCTGCTTCGCCGACAACCGCCTGTAGTGAAACAGGAGTCTCGCCCGTCAGCCGTCGCTGCCGATGCAGTCTCGCTTCGACACGCTGATCGACTTCGATCGCCCGGACCGTCGCCCCTGCCGAAAGCATCAGGGCCCGAATGTATTCCTCACCTTGTAGCAGGCCAGGCATCATGAGGCCCTCATAGGTCCGGATCGATTCGGCACCCCACTCCATCCCGTAGTAGCGAAGGATGTCGTCCCCGAACAGGGCCGAGTAACGGCTCCACCAGCCGCGTCCTCGTGCGGTTTCCCGCAGCGTCAACAGTTCCCGCTGTTCATCGGCATCGATCTCGAGGATGTCCAGCAACCGTTCCAGCTTGTCCTTCGGGAGCAAGTTGCGCTCGTTCTCGATATGCGACCAGTACGCGGCCGAGACATCCAACGCTCTGGTGATCGACGCGGCGCCGATGCCCAACTCCAGCCGTCGCTGCCGAAGCCGAAGCGCGAGTTCCCAACGCGCAACCGCAGGTGACAGCGCCATGTCAGCACGATACAGGCGGTGATGCCGTGCAATCACTTCCGTAAAGTGACTTGTATAGTTTACGATTCGAGTGTTGCGCATCACAGCGGGGGCTCTGCACGACTCCCCGCTCGGCGGGAATGAGGGGGTTCCGATGTCTGTGCACGTCGTCGACCGGACATGGATCGTCAGTGATCAGACGCCACATCAGGCGCGGCGGGTCAGTGACGACGCGTGGGTCGTGTCCTATCTGCGTGGCCGGATGGTGACTACGGAGCAGGCGACGGCGGCAATCCAAGCGGCGGAGATGGTTTCGCTGACGGAGGAGTTGGCCCGCCGTGTCGGGCTCACGGTGCTGGAAACCGTCGGGCTCGTCGTCCTCGAATCACCATGGGAAACCGAGCCGTCGCGCACTCGGTACCGATTGCCGCGTCCGGGCGGGCGGCATCGTCGATGATCCTTCGCGTCTCGCGTGACGCCCGGCGCGACCATTCGATCCAGGGGGTTATCGCAGTGGAACCACTGCCGACCAAAGAGCTCGTCTTGCAAGCCTGCCGCACCGCGCCGCGTCGCGCGCACCCGATCCTGGAATCCGCTCACCTACTCGCGGGCTTGCACGGGCGCCGGCTGCGTCGCGACCTGGGTGGCACGAACGACATCGACCAGCACCGCGCCCGCCTCGTGCTCGCCATCGATCGCTGGGTCGCCACCGAGGCGCCGCCGCCCCACGGCGGCGCGCACATGCACACCGAAACCGTGGGGATGGTGGTCGACCGGCTCGCCCAGTTCTTCGCCTGCGCGCACGAAATCCTGTCCGAGGCACCGGAATGGGCGGTACACAACGCCTGGGAGCGCCTCGCCGAACTGGCGCTCGGCTACGAGGATCTCGCCTACGAAGTCGCGGCGGGCGTCCGTCGCCTGCCCTACCTCAGCGGCCCGCGCGAACAGACCTGACTCAGGCCGGATCCGGGTCCGGCCAGGCGTTGGCCTCGACCCGGGCGCGCACCCGGGCCACGTCGGCTTCTGACGGCATGTCGTTGGTGATCTTGGTGATCATCACCTGGATGTCGGTCTGGTCGATGTCCGCGCCGCCGGAGCCGGTCAGCTCGGCGGCGATCCGGGCCACTTCTTCGTCGGACAGGCGGCGGCGCAGCAGAGCGAGCAGCGGGATGTAGTCGGCCTCCGGCACGCCGTCGGGGTATCCAACCCGCAGCCAGCCGATGATCGCGGTGAGGAAGGGGGGCATCGGCGGCGGCTCGGTCAGTCGGAATCGGCGGGTGGATCGGCCAGCGGCCACCCCCCCGCGGCCAGGTGGGAGGCGACGCGGGCGACATCGCCCTCGTCCGGTTGTTCCTTGGCGACCCGGGCGATGGCCTCCTCGATCTCGGCGTGCGTGATCTGGCTGGACGGATTGGAGGCGACCAGTTCCTCGGCGATCGCCACCACCTCGTAATCGGTGAGGTGCCGGTGCAGCACGGCGAACAGGGCCACGTAATCCGACTGCGGAACGCCCTGCGGATAGCCCGCGCGCAGCCAGCCCACGACTTTGCCGAGCAACTTCGGCCGGACCGGGACCGGTTTCACTGGATCCGTCACGCTGGCACTCCTCACGCCTGGCCGAACAAATGGATGCCGAATCTGGCGGCTATGAACGCTTTCGCGGTGTACAGGATTCCGCCGATGATCGCCACCACGACCAGCACGAAGCATGCCAGCGCGACCGCGAGCGCGGGATAGTTGCGCCGCACCGTGCCCGTACCCGCGTCGGTCGTCACGGTCATCGACCAGAACCGCACGCCGACCGCGAAGATCATCGGCAGACCCGCGCCGAGCACCAGCCCGGCCAGGGTGACTTTCCACAGCGCGTTCGCATTCGTGACGAGAGTGTGCACGCTGATCCTCCTACACCTGCGATCGGTTCGAGTTCGCCGGCATGTCCGGCGCGACCGTGGGCGGCTCGGTCCCCTCGCCCGGCCACTCGTTGACATTGCCGGTGTGCACCGGGTCGCGCCGCGACCGCAGGTACATCAGCGCCGAGAGCCCGATCAGGATGCCGAAGACCACGAGCACACCGGCCAGCCCGCCGATGAGATGTGCGATGGCCCAGCAGATCGCCCCGGCCACGGCGGCCAGCGGCAGCGTGAGCAACCACGCGACCACCATCCGCCCCATCACGGCCCAGCGCACCTCGGCTCCCTTGCCCAGGCCCGTGCCCAGGATGGAGCCGGTCGCGGTCTGCGTGGTGGACAGCGGCAACCCGAAGTGCGCCGAGGTGAGGATGATCGCGGCCGAGGCGGATTCCGCCGCGAGTCCCTGCGGCGAGTCGATCTCGACCAAGCCCTTGCCCAGCGTGCGAATGATCCGCCAGCCGCCGAGGTAGGTGCCCGCCGCGATGGCCAGCGCGCACGCGGCCATCACCCACAGCGGCAGGTCGTCGTCCTTGGTGAGCGTACCGTGCGCCACCAGCGCGAGGAAGATCACGCCCATCGTCTTCTGGGCGTCGTTCGTGCCGTGCGCCAGCGAGACCAGCGAGGCGGAGCCGATCTGCCCCCAGCGGA
The DNA here is from genome assembly GCF_009829325.1 of Nocardia sp. CY41. Classification (GTDB taxonomy): domain Bacteria; phylum Actinomycetota; class Actinomycetes; order Mycobacteriales; family Mycobacteriaceae; genus Nocardia. The sequence continues at coordinate 87,133 of NZ_VUOS01000012.1, read as the reverse complement.
AGCCTTCGGTGACCTTCTCCTCCTCGGCGGCGCGCGTGATCCGGTACACCAGCCAGGTGCCGATCGCCGAGACCAGCGCGGCGACGACGGGTGCGAGCACCGCGGGCAGGACGATCTTGGTGAGCACGCCGTCGGCCCCGGACGCCCAGATCACCCCGCTCCAGCCGAGCGCGGCCAGCGTCGCCCCGATCAGACCGCCGAACAGCGCGTGCGACGAACTCGACGGCAGCCCGAACAGCCAGGTGAGCAGGTTCCACAGGATCCCGCCGACCAGACCGGCGAACACGATGACGATCAGGTCCTGGCCGCCGACCGCATCCAGCCGCACGATGCCCTTCGCCACGGTGGCGGCCACCGCCACCGACAGGAACGCGCCGACGAGGTTCAGCGCCGCCGAGAGCGCGACCGCCACCCTCGGCCGCAGCGCGCCGGTGGCGATCGAGGTCGCCATCGCGTTGGCGGTGTCGTGGAAACCGTTCGTGAAATCGAAGGCGAGTGCTGTGACGATGACGATCAGCAGAACCAGTAATTCGACGGTCACGCCTCCAGTGTGCTGCACCGCCGAACGCGATGGCCATGCCGGTTACCGGAAGTTCGTCCGGCACGGATGGGCTAGTCTGGTTCGCCCAGTTCAGCCGGTTCGGGTGCAGTTCGGGCCGACCGGCAGGCCGGCGAAGCGATCGTCGATCCACGAGTTCGCGCCCGGGATGCCGCTGAGGCCGACCATGAAGTGTTCGCCGAGATAGACCTGGAAGTCCACCGGCGTCCCGGCGCCGCACCAGTCCGCGTAGAGCTTCTCCGCCCCCGTGAGCGGCACCCACGGGTCGTGCGTGCCGTGATAGAGGAACACCGGCACCGTCGGCGCGCTCGCGCCCAACCGATTGGCGGCCAGGATCTCCCTGACCATCGGCAGCTCGGTGGGCGCGGCGGCATGGGTGAGCGCCTGCACCGGAATCGGCGCCACGACACCGCCGAACTCCTCCGCGACCATGCACAGGTCCTTGCCGATCTGGGCCAGTCGCCAGCCGTCGTCGTTCATCAGATCGAGCAGCTCCGGGTATTCCCGCGCCAGGCCGAGCGTCGCGGCGAGGAAAACACCGGATGCGGCGTTGCGGCCGTTCATGGTGGACAGCAGCAGGTCGAAGTCGGCGGGGACACCGCCGAACGCCGCGCCGACCAAATTGAGCTCCGGCGCGTACCGCGGGGCAAGTTGAGCGGCCCACCCGCTCGCGATGGCTCCGCCGGAGTAGCCGGTGACCACGGTCGGAGCATCCGGTCGCAACCCGAACTCCGGCGTGTTCACCACGGCCCGGATCGAGTCGAGCACGGCGTGCCCGGCCATCAACCCTGCCGCGTAGGCCTGCCGCGGGCCCTGATGGTCCGGCACGAGCACGGCGTAGCCCTTGGACAGCGGAATCTGGGCGGCCCACAACTCGGCCCACAACTCGTTCCTGAGCTCGTACGACGGCGCGCAGCGATGCCCGAGCGAGTCGATCGCGGCATTCAGCGACAGCACCGGCCGCGGTCCCGGCCCGGGCCACGGCGCTCGAGGCACGAGCAACGTCGCCACCACGGGCACCGGACGATCCTTCGAATCGGTGGACCGGATCAGCAGTTCGGTCGACTGCAACGGCAACAGGGTCAGGCCGGTACCACCTCGGCGGGACGCCAGGATCGTTCCCGGCGGCAGACTTTCGAACCCCGGCGGCGGCGTGTAGAACGCATCCCCCAGTGGCGTGGGCAGGATGCCGGAATATTCCCGAGAAGGGGTGAGGAACTGTTCGATCGGATTCGCTTGCGCGGGCGTGCCGACCGCACTCACCGCCACGGCGCCCAGCAGCGCCACGACGAGCCGGACATACCGCCGGCACCGCAGAATTCGCATCATCCCACCCACCCGCCGATTCCTTGTCCGGAAGTACGAACCGGCCGGACCACTGCATTGTGGCGGCCATCCGGAACCTTGCGCTGCCCATACTTACAGTGGCTCGACGTGCTCGGCACGCCGACACGCGCCCGCCGCGGGAGCGTGCGTGCTTCACATCACGGCAGCAGCGCGCGAACGGTATCGATGGTGTCCGCGTCGGCCGGTTCTTTGTCCGGGCGATACCGGACCACACGGGCGAACCGCAATGCGACACCGCCGGGATAGCGTGGGCTGACCTGCACGCCGTCCAGGGCGATCTCGACCACGAGTTCCGGCCACAGATACACCGTGTGCTGATCGCGCGAGCGCTCGTGGCGCGGGAATTCGGTGGTCTGCCACTGCAACAGCGCGTCGGTGAGTCCTTTGAACGTCTTGCCCACCATGACCGGCTCGCCGGTCTCCGGGTCACGCGCGCCGAGGTGCAGGTTCGACAAGTAGCCCGTGCGGCGGCCGTAACCCCACTCCGCGCCGAGCACGATCAGGTCGAGGGTGTGCGTCGGCTTGATCTTCTGCCAGGCCCGGCCCCGCCTGCCCGCCGCGTACGGCGCGGTCAACGACTTGATCATGACGCCCTCGTGGCCCGCGGCCAGCGCGGCGTCGAAGTACTCCGCGGCCGCCTCGGCATCCGGGCGCAGCAGGGCGGGGATGGTGTGCTCGCCCGCCACCCGCGTCAGCGCGGCGCGCCGCTCGGACAGCGGAGCGTCGAGCAGGTCCCGGCCGTCCAGGTGCAGGCAGTCGAAGAAGTACGGGTGCAGCAGCAACTCCCGGGTGGAGCTCACCTCGGCGAAGCGGCTCATGGTCTCCTGGAACGGACGCGGCCGCCCGGCATCGGTGAGCGCCAGCGTCTCCCCGTCCAGCACGACGCTCGAGCAGTCCAGACCCGCGACCAGCTCGACCAGTTCGGGGACACCCTCGGTGATCTCGCGCAGCGTCCTGGTGAAGATCCGCACCCGATCGCCGTCCCGGTGCACTTGGATGCGCGCGCCGTCCAGCTTGTGCTCGACGCTCACCTCGCCCGCGAACTCGGTCATCGCCTCGTCCAGGGTCGCGCCGGGCGAGGCGAGCATGGGCTGGATCGGGCGGCCGACTTCGAGCCGGAATTCTGCCAGCGCGGCGGCGCCGCCGGTCAACGCGGTGACGGCGGTGACCGGTAATCGGCCCGACAGCATGTACGCCCGGCGCACCAGATCGGGCGGCACCTCGGCGGCGACCGCCACGGCCTCGGCGACCACGGCGGTGAGCGCTCCTTGGCGCAGTTCCCCGGTGAGCAGGCGCAGCAGAAAGCCTTGCTCGTCCGCCGTCGCCGCGGACCACAACGCCGCGAGCAACCCCTTGCGCCGGGCGGCGGACCCGGCGCCGGAGGTGCCGGCCAGTTCGGTCAACGCGGCGTGCACCGCCGAGACCGTCAGCGTCGCGACCGGCGCGGGCGGGTGGTCGAGCGTGACGAGCGTGCGCCAGCCCGTGCCGATCCGCCCCTGCGGTAGCTCGCCGGACGCCCAGGCGACGACGGGCGCGAGCTCCTCCGGTGCGGCCGCGGTGAGCAGCCCGGCCAGCGCGGCGATCTTCGTCTTGCGTGACCTGGTCGCGCGCACGGTCTCCGAGGCCACGACGACATCCGAGAACAACACCCTGCCGACGGTAGCCGCCGGGTCCGACACCTGCCCGCGAGGAGTGTTAATCGAAAATTGGCACGGATGCGAAAGCCGCCATAAGCTGGACGCATGGCCAAGACTTTCGTCGGCGCTCGGCTGCGTCAGCTGCGGACCGAACGCGGGCTGAGCCAGGTCGCGCTGGCCCAGCAGCTGGAGATCTCGGCGAGCTATCTCAACCAGATCGAGCACGACGTGCGCCCGCTCACCGTGCCGGTGCTGCTGAAGATCAGCGACGTGTTCGGCGTCGACGCGACCTTCTTCTCCGCCCAGGACGACACCAGGCTCATCGCGGAACTCCAAGAGGTCGTGATGGACGAGGAACTGGGCATCGAGGCCGACGCCCAGGAGATCGCGGATATGGTCTCGGCGCACCCGAGCATGGCCCGCGCGCTGGTCAACATGCACAACCGCTACCGCAACACCTCCGCCCAGCTGGCCGCGGCCACCGAGGACCGGTTCGCCGACGGCGCGGGCAGCGGCGCGATCAGCAAGCCGCACGAGGAAGTGCGCGACTACTTCTACCAGCGCCAGAACTACATCCACGAGCTGGACACCGCCGCCGAGGACCTGACCGCCCGCATCCGTTTCCACGGCGGCGACGTGAACAGCGAAATCGCCAGGATGCTGCGCGGCCACGATGTGCGGATCACCGAGCGCATCGACCTCGGCGAGGGCGTGCTGCACCGCTACGACCCGCAGACCCGCAACCTGGAGATCGCGCCGCATCTGTCCGGCGGGCAGCGGACCTTCAAACTGGCCGCCGAGCTGGCCTATTTCGAGTGCGGCGAGCTGCTGGAGAAGCTGGTCGAGGAGGGCAATTTCGCGTCCGAGGACGCCCGCAAACTGGCGATGCTCGGCCTGGCCAACTACTTCGCCGCGGCGACGGTGCTGCCGTACACGCATTTCCACGAGGTGGCCGAGGATTTCCGCTACGACATCGAGCGGTTGTCGGCGTTCTTCACGCAGAGTTACGAGACCATCTGTCACCGGCTCTCCACGCTGCAACGACCGTCGCTGCGCGGCGTGCCGTTCTCGTTCGTGCGGGTCGACCGGGCGGGCAACATGTCCAAGCGCCAGTCCGCCACCGGTTTCCACTTCTCCTCCAGCGGCGGCACGTGCCCGCTGTGGAACGTCTACGAGACCTTCGCCTACCCAGGCAAGATCATGACGCAGATCGCGCAGATGCCCGACGGCCGCAAATACCTCTGGGTGGCTCGCACCGTCGAACGCCGCGCCACGCGTTTCGGACAGCCGAGCAAGACCTTCGCCATCGGCCTCGGCTGCGAGCTGCGCCACGCGGCCCGCGTGATCTACGCCGACGGCATCGATCTCGACGAAGTGCAGCCGACGCCGATCGGTGCGGGCTGCCGGGTCTGCGAACGCGCCAACTGCCCGCAGCGCGCGTTCCCGCCGCTGGGCAAGGTGCTCGACATCAGCGAGCACCGCAGCTCGGTTTCGCCTTACGTGCTCAAGTAGGCGCGCGCGGTTCCGTAGGTTGTCGCCGTGACCGGATTCGCGGCACCCATGCCCGCGTCCATAGTTCTGATCGCTGACCTCCAACGGCACCACGATCGAACCGGTCGGAGGCGGGAGCTCGCTTCTCGGGCATGTAGTCGACGCCGGAGGGTCGGCGCCCACAGCATCCCGCAGAGGCGAGGCGGGATGGTCCGCGATCATCTGACGCGTGTCCCCGCCGAGGCCGAACCCGACCCCGGGCGTGTGCCGCCGCGGTGGCGATGCTGCGAGCGATGGCCTGGAAATTCCACGGCGCGGACATCCAGGTCGCGCGGGAAGACCCGTTGTCGGTCAGGTGATCGCGGTACGTCGCTGATCCTGAATACACGTCGGGCCGGTCTCGCGACATCGAGACCGGCCCGTCATGGTCAGGCGGCTTGCGCCCGGCGTTGCATCCGCAGACCCGCCACCGTCATACCCAGCGCCGCGACGAGCAGCAGCGCCAATGTCGAAGCCAGAACCGCGAAACCGTGGGGCGCGGCGGCCGCCGCGACCAGGGGGCCTATGGTCGCACCGACATAGAAGCTGAACATCGCGACCGACATGGCGGCGGCGCGGGATTCGCCGCCCAGTTCGCCCGCGCTCTGCAACACGGCCGGTGCGATGATGCCCAGCCCGCCGACCAGAACGGCGAGCAAGACGGCCAGGACGACCGGATGCGCCCCCTCGAAGGTCGCGATGGCCATCGCCGCGGCGGCGATCAGCACGCCCAGCACGATCTGACCGTGCTTGGACAGCCTGGCCAGCGGCACCGCGAGCAGCGGGAGCGCGACCATCACCGGCAGCGCGCCCGCGCGCAACGCGAGCAGTTCACCCGAACCCCGGACCACTCCGGTCAGTTCCAGGCCGGTGTACACCCCGACCATCACCGCCATGCTCATCGCGCCCGCGATCAGCATCGGCACCAGCGCCCGGATGCGCAGCACCGCCGGAATCGCGGCGTAGCTGTGCCGCAGCGGCTTGTCCCGGCCGGTGGGCGCGTCGGTCAGCAGCGCGGACCACAGCACGAGCGCGAGCACAGCGAAGCCGAGCGCGGAGGCGACGAATACCGTGCGCCATGGGAACGCGCCGACCATCCATTGGGACACGATTTGCGCGACCACCGTCGCCGCCAGGAACGACGTGGCCACCGACATGGTGGCCATGGCACGGTGCGCCGGCGCGATGCGCGTCGCCACGTAGGCCATGATCGCGGGCGGAATCGAGCCGACCACCAGGCCTTGCGCCACGCGCAGACCGACGGCCAGCGGCGCGCTGAACGCCAAGCCGGTCAACAGTGTGACCACTGCGGCCACCAGCATCCCGGTGACCAGCACCCGGCGGTGACCGTAGCGGTCCGAGAGCGGGCCGAACAGGACGAAGCCACCGGCGTAGCCGAAGGCGAAGGCGCTGATGATCCAGGTCATCGCCGCCGAGCCGACACCCCAGTCGGCCTGCATTGCGGTGAAAAGCGGGATCGGAACATACATCTGGCCGGTGGCCAGCAGGGCCGCCAGGACGAAGAAGGGCAGGGTGCGCCCGGTGTGGGCACGCGCCGAGGTGTCGCCGGTGCGCGTCCGGGCCGGAGCCGCGGAGTGAAAGGTGGGCATAGCCATGAGATGAAGGTAGGCCCGGAACGATCAAGTTGTCAACCAAATAGTTGGTTTAATGAAATGGTAAAGTGTCCGTCATGACGGCCACGATGAAACGCAGTGACGCGACCAGGCAGGCCCTGTTGCGCGCCGCCCGCGACGAATTCGCGCAGTACGGACTGGCCGGCGCGCGGGTCGACCGGATCGCGGAGGCGGCGGGCGTCAACAAAGAGCGCATCTACGGGCTGTTCGGCAGCAAGGACAAGCTGTTCGACGTCATCCTGATCGAGACGCTGCGCGAGTTCATCGAGGTGGTGCAGCCGCTGGCCGACACCGAGCCCGGCGCATATGTCGGCAAGCTGTACGACTACCACCGGGACAACCCCCAACTGTTGCGCCTGATGCTCTGGGAGGCGCTGCATCGCGGCGCAGACGCGCACGACATCGACGGCTGGCGCGCCGCGCACTACGTGCGCAAATTCGACCGAGCGCAAGAGCAGTTCGACGTGGATTCCGCCGACGCGGGCCGCCTGCTGCTGGCCCTGTGCGGCCTCGCCAATTGGTCACTCGCGGTTCCGCAGACCACCAGACTGCTGCTCGGCGAAGCCGCCGCGGAGGACAGGGACGCCACCCGAGCGTTCCTGATGGAGTTCGCCAGGGCGGCGATGCGCCGCGACGCCGCCCCCGGCGAACGGGAAGCACGCCTGCCCGAGGTCGAACTGGTCAATGAGTTGACCAGCGACGACGAACCGTCCGAAGTCGACCGCGCCGCACAGCGACTCCGCGACGCCCAAGCCGCCGCCGACGCCGCCCGCGAAGAACTCGCCACCGCCCTCCGCGCCGCCCACGCCGCAGGCGCGAGCGCCAACCACCTCGCCCGCCAGGTATCCGGCACCCTCTCCCGGCCCGTGGTCCTCAAACTCCTATCCCAGCCCGAGCCCTGACCCGGTCCGCCACGCGTCGGTCGGCATACCGCCTGCCACGGTTGCGTGCGTGAGCGCCAGCGGAGTCTTTTCGAAACGACGCGCTCCGCAGCCGCAGCCCGCGCCCCGACGCGCCCAGCGCACCGCAACCCCAGGTTTCGAGCGAAGCGAGACCGAGCATTGCCCGTTCGCGGCCCGGCTCGCGTGTGCGCGGCCGCCGCCTCCTCGACGAAACAGCAAGCGCCGGTCGCCCGCAGCAGTCCCCCGAAACGGCGAGCCACGGGCCATAGCCCTCGACCCCTGACCCGCCCAGCCCACCGCAACCCCCGGCTTCGAGCGAAGCGAGACCAAGCATTGCCCGTTCGCGGCCCGGCTCGCGTGCGCGCGGCCGCCGCGTCCTCGACGAAACAGCAAGCGCCGGTCGCCCGCAGCAGTCCCCCGAAACGGCGAGCCACGGGCCGAAGCCTTCGGCCCGCGACGCGCCCAGCCCACCTCAGCCCCCGGTTTCGAGCGAAGCGAGACCGAGCATGCGCCGTTCGCGGCCCGGCTCGCGTGTGCGCGGCCGCCGCGTAGGCGACGAAGGAGCAAGCGGCGGTCGCGCACACGCGAGCCATAAGGGGCCGCGAACACGCCGCGACGAAGTCGCGGCAATCAAACACAGCCCCTAGAACGCCGCTTCGTCCAGGTTCATGATGTCGTTGTCGAGCGCGGCGATGATTCCGCGGACCGCGGCCAGGGTGGGCAGCGCGTTCTTGGCGAAGAAGCTCGCGACGGCGACCTTTCCGGCGTAGAAGGCGCGATCCTTCTCCGGGGCGTCGGCGGCCAGGGCGGCGGCCGCGATCTCCGCCTGGACCAGCAGCCGCCAGCCGATGAGCAGATCGCCCACCGCGAGCAGGAAGCGCACCGAGCCCAAGCCGACTTTGTACAGCTCGGCGGGATTCTGCTGGGCGGCCATCAGGTAGCCGGTGAGCGAGGCGGCCATCGCCTGCACGTCCTCGGCGGCCGTGCGCAACAGTGCGCGCTCGGTGTCGAATCGCCCGGTCTTCGCGTCCAGGAACGCCGCGATCCGTGCGTTGAGGTGGCCGAGCGCCACACCCTGGTCGCGAATGATCTTGCGGAAGAAGAAGTCCTGCGCCTGGATGGCGGTGGTGCCCTCGTAGAGCGAGTCGATCTTCGCGTCGCGGATGTACTGCTCGATCGGGTAGTCCTGCAGATAGCCGGAACCGCCCAGGGTCTGCAGCGACTCGGTCAGGTACTGGTAGGCCCGCTCGGAGCCGACACCCTTGACGATCGGCAGCAGCAGATCGTCCACTCGGTGGGCCAGCTCCGGGTCGGCGCCCGAGACGAGTTGCGCCACATCGGCGTTCTGGTGAGCGGCGGTGTAGAGGTATACCGCGCGCAGCCCTTCCGCGTAGGCCTTCTGCATGGCCAGCGAACGCCGCACGTCCGGATGACGAACGATGGTCACGCGGGGCGCGGCCTTGTCGGTCATCTGGGTCAGATCCGCGCCCTGCACCCGCTCCTTGGCGAAGTCGAGCGCGTTGAGGTAGCCCGTCGACAAGGTGCCGGAGGATTTGACGCCGACCATCATGCGCGCGTTCTCGATCACCTGGAACATCTGCGCGATGCCGTTGTGCACCTCGCCGACCAGCCAGCCCTTCGCCGGAACGCCGTGGCCGCCGAACGTCAGCTCGCAGGTGGGCGAGGACTTCAGGCCCATCTTGTGCTCGACCCCGGTGACGTACACGCCGTTGCGCTCACCGAGTTCCAAGGTCTCGTGGTCGAAGAGGAACTTCGGAACGTAGAACAGCGACAGGCCCTTGGTGCCCGGTCCGGCGCCCTCCGGTCGGGCCAGCACCAGGTGGAAGACGTTCTCGGCGGTGTCGCCGACCTCCGCACCGGAGATGAACCGCTTGACGCCCTCGATATGCCAGGAGCCGTCCTCCTGGCGGATCGCCTTGGTGCGACCCGCGCCCACGTCGGAACCGGCGTCGGGCTCGGTCAGCACCATGGTGCCCTGCCAGCCCTTCTCGAAGCCGAGCGCGGCCCAATGCCGCTGCTGTTCGGTGCCCACGTTGTACAGCACGGACGCCATGACCGGGCCCATGTTGAAGAACGACGCCGAGGGATTGGCACAGGTGATCATCTCGGCGACTGCCCAGACCAGCGCCGCGGGCGCCGGGGTGCCGCCCATGCCTTCCGGCATGCCGAGCCTGCTCCAGTCCGCCTCGCGCACGGCGGCGACGGTCTTGCGGAGCGGCTCCGGGACGGCGATCGAGAAGGTGGCCGCGTCGTAGACGACCGGATCGCGATCGGCCGCGGCGAAGGAGTCCGCCACCGGTCCTTCGGCCAGCCGCCGAACCTCCGACAGGATCTCCCGGACGGTGTCGGAATCGAGGTCACCGTAGGCGCCGGTGTCGAGGAGCTTGTCCAGTTCGAGCACTTCGAACAGGTTGAATTCGATATCCCGCAGGTTCGCCTTGTAGTGACCCACCTTGTCCTCCTCGACTCGGTCCGCAGTTCGCCGCCGCGGCATTGGGACGGTTCAGACGTCTACGAGTCGAAGCGTGCCGCATCGCGGCGACGCTACGCAACCGTAGCCGGATCCACCCTGGCCAGCACGTTTGCCAGGACCTCACAACTGTTCACCGCACGTTTATGGAAAAGGTTCACACGAGCGAAACAGACGAAACGGACTTGTCATCGAGAGATATTCCGGCGCAACAACTCCTGTCTACCGTTCGCATCACGAATACAGCCGTTGTATACAGCCCCGTCTACAGCCGTGACCGGGGCGAAGACGGCGGTGTTCGACGCGGCGCCCTGCCGACGCCGCCGCAACACCTGATGAGGAGAGGGTTCGCCCCATGCCAGATTTCCGTGCCACCCGTCGCTCCCCGCGCTTGGCGCGAGCGATGGCGGTGCCCACCGCGATCGCGCTCGCCGGCCTGTTGCTGACCGCCTGCGGCGCCAAGGACGACGCCTCGACCACCGGCTCGGGCGCCGCGTCCTGCGTCGACACGTCGAAGGACACGATCAAGGTCGGTTCGCTGCACTCCCTGTCCGGCACGATGGCGATCTCCGAGGTCACCGTCGCCAACTCCACCAAGCTGGCCGTCGACCAGATCAACGCCGCGGGCGGCGTACTCGGCAAGAAGATCGATCTGGTGCTCGAGGACGGCGCCTCGGACCCGAAGACCTTCGCGGAGAAGGCCGAGAAGCTGATCAGCTCCGACTGCGTGGCGGCGGTGTTCGGTGGCTGGACCTCGTCGAGCCGCAAGGCGATGAAGCCGAAGTTCGAGAGCCTGAACTCGCTGCTCTACTACCCGGTGCAGTACGAGGGCCTGGAGGACAGCAAGAACATCTTCTACACCGGCGCGACCACCAATCAGCAGATCGTCCCGGCGCTGGACTACCTGAAGCAGAAGGGCATCACCTCCCTCTACCTGGTCGGCAGCGACTACGTCTTCCCGCAGACCGCCAATCGCGAGATCAAGGCGTACGCCGCCGCCAACGGCATCGAGATCAAGGGCGAGGACTACACCCCGCTCGGCTCCACCGACTTCTCCACCATCGTGAACAAGGTCCGCACGGCCAAGGCGGGCGCGGTGTTCAACACCTTGAACGGCGACTCCAACGTCGCCTTCTTCCGTGAATACAGCAACGCGGGCCTGAAGGCCGCCGAGATGCCGGTGGTCTCGGTATCGATCGCCGAGGAAGAGGTCGCGGGCATCGGCGCGCAGCACATCGCCGGGCAGCTCACCGCGTGGAACTACTACCAGACCGTCGACACCCCGGTGAACAAGAAGTTCGTCGCCGACTACAAGGCCGCCTTCGGCGCCGACAAGCCGACCTCGGACCCGATGGAAGCCGCCTACGCGTCGGTCTACCTGTGGAAGAACACCGTCGAGAAGGCCAAGTCGTTCAAGGTGGAGGACATCCAGGCCGCCGCTGACGGCGTCAGCTTCGAAGCGCCCGAGGGCCTGGTCACCATCGACGGCGCCAACCACCACATCACCAAGACCGCCCGCATCGGCGAGATCCGTCCCGACGGCCTCATCTACACCGTGTGGGACTCCGGCAAGGCCGTCACGCCGGACCCCTACCTGAAGTCCTACGACTGGGCCAAGGGCCTGAAGTAGTCCGCGGCTGTCCGCGGCCCAGCTACCGGTGCCCGCCGAGCGACCGCAGTCGTCTCGGCGGTCACGCGGAGCGCAATGAGGGGGGCCGCGGGCAGCATCGGACAGGACCGAAGGGGCGGGCGAGAAGGGCCGATGGACCTGCCCCGCCGGAAGGAACCATGGACGATGCACCGAACCACAGTCAGGCGGACGTCAGGGCCGCACATCAGCACATGACGTGCCCCGCTCACCGCAACTCCCGGTTTCGAGCGAAGCGAGACCGAGCATCCGCCGTTCGCGGCCCGGCTCGCGCGTGCGCGGCCGCCGCGTAGGCGACGAAGGAGCAAGCGGCGGTCGCGCACACGCGAGCCATAAGGGGCCGCGAACACGCCGCGACGAAGTCGCGGCAATCAAACACAGCGGCAAATTCAACACAGGAGCCTCTCCCATGGATGTTGTGATCGGACAGCTCTTCACCGGGCTGAGTCTGGGATCGATACTCTTGCTCGCCGCACTCGGCCTGTCCCTGACCTTCGGGCAGATGGGCGTGATCAACATGGCGCACGGCGAGTTCATCATGGCCGGTTGTTACACGACCTACGTTGTGCAGAAGGTCATCTCGTCGGCGGGCGTCTCGCTCGTCGTGTCGCTGCTGATCGGTTTCCTCGTCGGCGGCCTGCTCGGGGCCGCGTTGGAGATGGGCCTGATCCGCTGGATGTACGACCGGCCGCTGGACACCTTGTTGGTCACCTTCGGCGTCGGGCTGGTGCTGCAACAGCTGGCCCGCGACATCTTCGGTGCGCCCGCCAAGAACGTCGTCGCGCCGGAGTGGCTCAGCGGCGGCGTCACGATCCTGGGCGCGGTGGTGCCGAAGACGCGCATCTTCATCCTGGTGCTGGCGGTCGTCGCCGTGACCGCGCTGGCCGCGGTCCTCAAGGCGACGCCGCTGGGCCGCCGGATCCGCGCGGTGGTGCAGAATCGCGGCCTGGCCGAAACTTCGGGCGTATCCAGCCGTTTCACCGATATCAGCACGTTCTTCATCGGCTCGGGTCTGGCGGGTGTGGCCGGCGTCGCGCTCACGCTGATCGGCTCGACCAGCCCGACCATCGGTCAGAGCTATCTGATCGACGCGTTCCTCGTGGTGGTGATGGGCGGGCTCGGCCAGATCAAAGGCACGGTGATCGCGGCATTCGCGCTGGGACTGCTGAATTCCTACATCGAGTACTCGACCACCGCGTCCATCGCGAAGGTCATCGTCTTCGTCGTCATCGTGATCTTCCTGCAGGTCCGCCCGCAGGGCCTGTTCACCGTCCGGACAAGGAGCCTCGCATGACCACGCTCGTCCAACGGTGGCGCGCGCACTCCGCGCCGAGCGCGCTCGCCGGATTCGCCGTCGCCGCCGTGCTGTTGTTCGCGGTGGCGCCCGCCGTGCTCAGCGATTTCCGGCTCAATCTGCTCGCGAAGTTCCTGTGCTTCGCGATCGTCGCGGTGGGCATCGGATTGGCCTGGGGCCGAGGCGGCATGCTCACCCTGGGCCAAGGTGTGTTCTTCGGCATCGGCGCCTACATCATGGCCATGCATCTGCAGATGGCCGACGCCGCCCGGCTCGGCAACGACGTGCCGGAATTCATGGAGATCGCGGGCATTCGCGAATTGCCGTCGTTCTGGCAACCGTTCGCTTCCGCGCCGGTGGCGCTGCTGGGCATCCTCGTCTTGCCCGCGCTGGTCGCCGCGGCGCTCGGCTACGGCGTCTTCAAGCGCCGGGTGAAGGGCGCCTACTTCGCGATTCTCAGTCAGGCGCTGGCCGCCGCGCTGGCCATCCTGCTGACCGGTCAGCAGGCCATCGGCGGATTCACCGGCTTGTCGGATTTCCGCGCGTTCTTCGGCTTCAAGCTGTCCGACCCGGTCAACCGGCGCATGCTGTTCTTCTTCGCCGCGGGCACGCTGCTGGTGGTGGTCGCGCTGGTGCGGCAGCTGATGCACAGCCGGTACGGCGAGTTGCTCGTCGCGGTGCGCGACCAGGAGGAGCGGGTGCGCTTCCTGGGCTACGACCCGGCGAACGTCAAGATCGTCGCCTATGTGGTCGCCGCGTTCTTCGCGGGTATCGCCGGTGCGCTGTTCACTCCGATCGTCGGCATCATCTCCCCCGCCGACATCGGCGTCGTCCCCTCCATCGCGTTCCTCATCGGCGTCGCGATCGGCGGCCGGACCACGCTGCTCGGGCCGGTGCTCGGCGCGATCGGTGTCGCGTGGGCGCAGACGGCGCTGTCGGAGGAGTTCCCGTCGGGATGGACGTATCTGCAAGGCGTGCTGTTCATCGTTGTGGTCGGTTTCGTCCCGGCGGGCCTCGCCGGACTGTGGCCTTTGCTGAAAAGCCTGCTGGAGCCCAGATTCCGGCGAACCGCCCCGACCGCGACGGTGGTCGAGAAGCTGCCGGAACCCGCGACGGAGAAGGTGGAATCGCGATGACCGAGACGACGCACGAACCGAAGCTCGGCGGCAACGCCGGAATGTCCAGCGAATACCTCGAGGTCCGTGGTCTCTCGGTGAGCTTCGACGGATTCAAGGCCGTCACCGATGTCGACCTGACGGTGCTGCAGGGCGATCTGCGCTTCCTCATCGGCCCCAACGGCGCGGGCAAGACGACGCTTATCGACGCGATCACCGGACTGGTCCCGGCGACCGGATCGGCGCAGAAGACCGGCGTGGAATTGCTCGGCAAGAAGGTGCACCGGATCGCCCGGCTCGGCGTCGGGCGGACGTTCCAGACCGCGAGTGTGTTCGAGCAGCTCAGCGTCCTGCAGAACCTCGACATCGCCGCGGGCGCGGGCCGCTCCGCGCTCAGCATGCTGCGCCGCCGCAGATCCGTGCTCCCGGCGATCGAGGAGGCGCTGGAGACCACCGGCCTGGCCGGTCTGCGCGACGTGCCCGCCGGGGTGCTCGCGCACGGGCAGAAACAATGGCTCGAGATCGGCATGCTCTTGGTGCAGAACGCCTCGGTGCTGCTCTTGGACGAGCCGGTGGCCGGGATGAGCGCCGAGGAGCGCGAGGAGACCGGGAACCTGCTGCGCCGGATCGGCGGCGACCGGGTGGTCGTGGTGGTCGAGCACGACATGGACTTCATGCGCGCTTTCGCCACCTCGGTCACCGTTCTCGCCGGTGGCAAGGTGCTCAGCGAGGGAACCGTCGAACAGGTGCAGGCCGACCCGAAAGTGCAGGAGGTCTACCTCGGCACCGCCGCGGCCGTCGGAACCGAGCTGGAGGACGCGGCCAGCGCGCCGAGCCCGGACTCGACCCGGAAAGGGGACAGCGATGCTTGAACTCACCGATATCCACTCCGGCTACGGCCGCACCGAGGTGATCCACGGCGTCTCGGTGACCGTCCCGGCCGACAGCGTGGTGGCCGTCATGGGACACAACGGCGCGGGGAAGACCACGCTGCTGCGCACCGCCGTCGGCCTGATCGGCACGAAGTCCGGCCGGATCGAATTCGACGGCGAGGCCGTCACCAAGCTGTCGCCGTCGCGGCGGGTGCGCCGCGGGATCGCGTACGTGCCGCAGGGGCAGCAGAGTTTCCCGCAACTGACCACCGGGGAGAACCTTCAGGTGGTGGCGGACGGCCGTAAGCGCGGCAAGGCGCTGATCGACGAATCGCTCGACCTGTTCCCCGCGCTGCGCGAGCTGCTGACGCGCAAGGCGGGCCTGTTGTCCGGCGGGCAGCGCCAGCAACTGGCCATCGCGCGGGCGCTGATCACCGAACCGAAGCTGCTCATCCTGGACGAGCCGACCGAGGGCATCCAGCCGTCGGTGGTCGCCGAGATCGAGCGCACCATCATCGATCTCACCCGGCGCGGCGGGCTCAGCGTGCTGCTGGTCGAACAGCACATCGGCTTCGCGTTGCAGGCGGCGCAGCGCTACTACGTGCTGCGGTCCGGCCGGGTGACCGCCACGGGCGCGGGTGGGGCCGGGGCCGAGAGCGACGTCCGCTCGGCGATGGCGATCTGAGCACCGCCGTGGCCCACCACAGGGGCCGGATCCCGTTGCGCGAGCAGGTGTACGACTCGTTGCGCCGGGATCTGGCCACCGGAGCCATCGTGCCGACCGAACGACTCCGGGAAGAGCGCCTCGCCGTGGCCTACGGGGTGTCGCGCACCCCGGTGCGGGAGGCGTTGGCCCGCTTACAAGCCGACGGCCTGGTCGAGCGTCTCGCCGACGGTCTGTATCCGTACCGGCCGAGGCTGGACGAACTCGATCACCTCTACGAATTGCGGCTCGTCCTGGAAACCAGGGGCATGCAACGCGTGGGGCCGCCCGGCACGGCGCCTGCGCACGATCTGGATCTCGTGCGCGCGGAACTCGACGCCTGGCGCGCACTGCGCGACGACCCACCCGAGCCGGGACCCGCGCTGGTGGCCGCCGACGAACGGTTCCACACCACCTTGCTGGCGGCCGCGGGCAACGCCGCACTCGCCGACGCGCTCACCGCCGTGCACGTCCGGGTGCGCCCGGTGCGCACGCTGGATATGCCGACGCCGGAACGGATCGCCACGATGACCGCCGAGCACATCGCGATCGCCGAGCATCTGCTGTCCGGTGCCGTGGACGCGGCGCTGGACACGCTCACCGCGCACGTCACCACCTCCCGCACGCACGTGCTGGCCCGTGCGGAGCACGCCCTGCGCCTGACCAAACTGGGCCGCGCCGTGCGGGATTGACCGCTCAGCAGCTCTGTTGGAAAGGGAAGCACTGGGTGGG
The DNA here is from genome assembly GCF_009829325.1 of Nocardia sp. CY41. Classification (GTDB taxonomy): domain Bacteria; phylum Actinomycetota; class Actinomycetes; order Mycobacteriales; family Mycobacteriaceae; genus Nocardia. Next base: position 70,669 of record NZ_VUOS01000012.1, on the reverse strand, counting down.
CCGGTACGCGGGCGGCGACGGCGTCGGGCTCGTCGTGCCGGTCGCCGGGATCGGTTGCGCGGAATCGTGCGCGAGCGCGGTGGCGATCACGCCGAGCACGAAGAGGACCCCGACCACGGCGATGACGACGACGGACCACCCGGCATAAGCCTGGCTCTTCGTCGCCACGCCGGGCGTCGGCTCGACGCGCGGCTTCGGTGTGCGCGCGATGGTGGTGACCGGCTCCGGGGCCTGCTCCTCGAATCCCGCCTCCAAGAGCTCCGCCCGAGACGGGGCGAGTTCCGCCAGACCGAGCGCGCCGCACGCGCCGATCACCCGGTCCGCCGTCCAGTCGCGCGGTCCCGCGGAGAATCCCTCCAGGTAGATACGCAGTTCTGTCGCGTCGGTGACGTTTCCGACGACCACGTCCAAACCCGGACGCAGATTCGTGCGCGCCGGGCGCACCACGGCTCCGCGGAACGGGACGAGCACCACCGCGCCGCTGATGTGCCCTGGGTCCTGCAACGCGCGCTGGAGCATGTGCTTGACCGCGTACCTGCCGTGTTCCACGCGCTCGGCGGGGCTCCCGGACTCCGGGTCGTCCAATTCCACCGGCGCGTCGCTGATCTTCCACTGCCCCTCGGCCGGTGTGCTCAGAATGCCGCTCTGCCTGCGCTGGAATCCGTGCACTTCCAGCACGGTCAGGCCCCGCGGGGTCCACACCACCGCGTCGACGCGCCGATTGTCCGCCTCGATATCGATCACGGCGAGGCCGGTCGTCGGATATGACCGCAGACACGCGACGAATTCCAGCTCGGCGCCGGAAAGCTCCGCTCCGGGCCTGATCCTCACCAGCATCTAATCCCCTGCCGACCTGTTGTCCACACCTGACGCCACGGTGACCAGCACCGGTACTGATGATGACGGGGTACCCCGCCGAAAACCACTCTGAAAGCAAAAGAATGGTGGCGCGCTGCACGGGATACTGCCAAGTAGGCTCTTTCTCGGTCGGCACCGACGCCGGCCACAGACCACGCGGAGGTGGCAACCGGCATGGTTTCAGCGCTGCAACCACGCATCTCACCCGGACGGCTCCGGGAGCTCGGCCCGCTCAACTGGGTTGTCTGGCAGGTGCTTTCCCGCGCCGCGGGCACCGGCGACGCGCACTTGTTCAGCACGCTCGGCCGCACCAGGGGACTGTTTCGCGGCTGGCTGCACTACTCGGGCAAACTCATGCCGGGCGGGCGGCTGCCCCGACACGAGTCGGAACTGGTCATCCTCCGGGTCGCGCATCTGCGCGGCTGCGACTACGAGACGGACCATCACATCCGGCTCGGCCGGCGCGCCGGGGTGACGAGCGAGATCCTGGAGCGGCTGCGCACGGGCCCGGCAGCGGCAGGCTGGTCGGACAAGCACCGCGCGCTGCTGGCCGCGGTGGACCAACTGGTCGAGGCGCGCGACCTCGACGACGACACCTGGGCCGAGCTGGCGAAGCACTACGACGAGCGCAGCCTGATCGAAATCGTCCTGCTCATCAACCAATACGACGGCCTGGCCACGACCATTACCGCACTGCGCATCCAGCGCGACGGCGTCTAGCCGTCGGCGGACGGCCCCTCGATCCGCCGCGCCAAACCGTCCAGCACCAGCGTCAAGCCGAACTCGTAGGCGTGCTCGGCGCTGTAGGCGGCGTCGTGCGCCTGTCCCGCCGTGGCGCCGACGCGCGCGGCCAGCGGGTAGCGCTGCGCGTCGAAGACCCGCGCGAGAATCGGCGCGGCCCGTTCCCACCACTGCCCGTCGGACATGGAGCTGTCGGCCGCCGCACGCGCGCTGTCGATGGCGATGCGGGCGACGGAGGTGACGAAGCCGAGCACGAACGTCAATGCGGCGTCCATGGCGACGTCATCGAGACCAAGTCCCGCGAACGCCGCCAGCTCGTGGTCGTACTTGGCGGCGAGGCCGGGGCCCAGCGGCGGCCGGGTGGTCGGCAGATATGCCACCCACGGATGCCGGGCCAGCATGGCGCGGTTCTCGGCCGCGATCCGGGTGACCCGCTCGCGCCAGGACAGGCCGGTGAGGTCTCCGCGCTCCATCTGCGCGTACACCGTGTCCAGCATCAGATCGATCAGTTCGGCCTTGCCCGGCACATACGTGTAGGTGGCCATGGGTGTCAGGCCGAGCCGGTTGGCGACCGCCCGCATCGTGAGCGCTCCGATGCCTTCCGCGTCCGCGATCTCGATTGCGGCGGCCACGACCGCCTCCATGCTGCTGCGCTGTTTCGGGCCCCGGCCCGACTCGGCCGGGACTCGCCATAGCAACTCCAGCGTGCGCACCGGGTCGCCCGCACCGCTGCGTTCCTTCGGCTGTGCCATTGCCGCCTCCTCCACGCCTCGCCCGCAGTGATGGTATCGGTGTGACGCAGGTCATAGTGAATGCCGTGCGCCTTTACCATACAAAGTACAGTGTACTTAGTACAGATTCTTCAGGAGGGCCTATGAACATCACCGCATCCGCCATCTCGCTCAACGTCCCGAACCCGGCCGCCTCGGCGAAGTTCCTCATCGACCACCTCGGCTTCGAGGAGAAGATGTCGGCCGACGGGTTCGTCTCACTGGATCGCGCCGACGCCGGCCTGAACGTGATCTACCTGCGCACCGGGCTGGCGAGTTTCAAACCGGAGAGCGCGGCGGGCAGCGCGGGCGAAGGCCTGCTCGTCGTCTTCGTCGTCGACGACATCGATGCCGAGTACGCCCGGCTGCAGGGGGAGGGAGTGCCGATCGTGACGCCCATCGAGACCGAGGAATGGGGCGAGCGGTACTTCCAGATGAGCGACCCGAACGGGATCATCATCCAGTTGGTGCAGTGGGTGTGAGCTGTGTTTGATCGGCCGCGACTGCGTCGCGGCGTTTCGCGGCCCCTTCATGGCGAACGGCGCATGCCCGATCTCGCTTCGCTCGAAAGACGTAGTCGAGTCGGGCTGAGCGCGTATCCGTCGAAACCGATGACGCAGAGCACGCACTGACAGCAGTCGAGCGGCGATCGGCCCCTCGGTCTCGGTTGGCCCTTACCTGCGATGGGCCAGGCGTGCGTAACGAAGTCACCACATCTGGCCCATCGCCCTGGGGCAGGAGAAGCCGCCGGAGGGTTCAGGCGAGCGCCGCGCGGAATACCTCGACCGCCGGGGTGGCCGGTCGCCCGAGGAGTTTCTCCAGGTCCCCGGATTGCACATCGAGGATGCCGGTGGCGATGCCCGCGTCGGCGTCGGCGAGCGCCTTCGCGTAGACGTCGGGCAGGCCGGCCTGGCTCAGCACGGCGGCATAGTCCGCTTCGGGCAAGTTCTCGTAGCGCACCGGCTTGCCCGACGCCTGCGAAATCGCTTCTGCCAGCTCGGTGTAAGTGAGCCGCTCGCCGCCACCGAGTTCGTACACCCGGCCCGCGTGACCGTCGGTGGTGAGCACACGGGCGGCCGCTTCGGCATAGTCGGCGCGCGCCGCGCCCGCCACGCGCCCTTCGCCCGCAGCTCCGTGCAGCACCCCCGATTCCACCGCGTGCGCGAGGCCGCCCACGTAGTTCTCCCAGTACCAGCCGTTGCGCAGCAGGACATACGGCACAGTCGATTCGGCGAGCACCGCCTCGGTGCCTCGGTGTTCCTGGGCGAGGATCAGCGGGTTGTCGGCCGCGTTCGGAATGCTGGTGTAGGCGAGCAGTCGCACGCCCGCACGTTCGGCCGCGCGAATCACATTGGTGTGCTGGACTACCCGCGCGCCGAACTCGTTGCCCGAGATCAGCAGCACCCGATCCACGCCGTCGAGGGCACGCTCCAGCGCGGCCGGGTCGTCGTAGGCGGCCTGCCGGACGTCGACGCCGCGTTCGGCCAGATCGGCCACTTTCCCGGGATCACGCACGATCGCGACGGGCGTCGACCCCGTGCGCAACAACTCCTCCACCACGAGTCGGCCCAGCTGCCCGCTGGCTCCTGTGACGGCGACGGTCATGACTACCTCCCAATGTGCGATTTGCAAGTACTAACTATTCGTAAGCACTATGCATTCCGTCGCCACTGCGGTCAAGTTCGCTACCATGGCGGCATGACCACCCAGCGCACCGTCTCGGCCGAAGCCGACGACCCAACGCTGGAAGCCGACGTCTTCGCACGCAACTGCACCTCACGGCCGGTCTTGCAGAATGTCGCCAGTCGCTGGGGCACCTTGGCCCTGGTCGCGCTGCGCGAAGGCCCGTATCGGTTCAGCGCCCTGCGCAGGCGGGTCGACGGCGTGAGCGAGCGCATGCTGTCGCAGACCTTGCAAGCACTCGAACGCGACGGCATGGTGCATCGCGAGGTGCAGGAGACGATTCCACCGCGCGTGGAATACACCCTCACGGAACTGGGCGCCGAGGTGGCGGCACACCTGGAAGCACTGATCCAGGTACTGGAAACCAACATGCCCCGCGTGCGGGAGGCCCAGGCGGCCTACCACCGCGACTGACCGGCCGCGCCGGGGAAGAGACCCGCCGCGCCAGGGGTTACACGGGCATGGAACTCGCCGCCGCAGTCGATTTCGCCCGCGATCACCGCAGGTCCGTGCTCACCACGATCCGCCGCAACGGACGGCCGCAATTGTCCAACGTGCTGCACGTCGTCGGCGACGACGGCCGCATACGCATCTCGATCACCGCCGACCGCGCGAAGTATCACAACCTCGTCCGCGACCCGTGGGCGGCGCTGCACGTGACCCGCGCGGACTTCTTCGCCTATGCCGTGCTCGAAGGCACGGTGGAACTCACCCCCGTCGCCGCCGCGCCCGACGACCCCGCCGTCGACGCGCTCGTCGACTACTACCGCACCGCGAACGGCGAGCACCCGGACTGGGACGAGTACCGCGACGCGATGGTCGCCGACCGGCGCGCCCTGGTGCTGTTCACGCCGACGCACGCCTACGGGATGCTTCCGGTCGCCGGTTAGCCGAACGGACTGTGCGGCATGAACTCGCCGACCGAGTCGTCCATGGTCGGCGATCGGGCAGTAGTCGGCGACGGCGAAATCGGCGTCGGAGGCACTTCCGGCCAGTCGACTCGGCGCGGATCAGCGCGACATCAGATCGGAAACCGTGACGAATTGATAACCGGCGGCGCGTAATTCGGCGACGATGCGGGGAATGGCGGCGATCGACGGCTCGGCGTTCCCGTGCATGACGTGCAGCAGGACGATCGAGCCAGGACGGACCTTGCCGAGGATCTCGGCGACGATGTCGTCCGCCGTCGCGCCCGCCTTGCCCGAATCGGGCTCCACGTCCCACGTCACGGTGACCCGGTCGTGCTCGGCCAGGTAGTGCGGCAGCACCCACAACTTCTTGCCGTAAGGCGGGCGGAACGTGATGGGGCCGACGTAGCCGGTCCGCATGATCTCGGCGTCGGTGCGCTCCACCTCGTCACGAACCGTAGCGGGCGTGACGAAGACCATCCGGCGATGCGAATAGGTGTGGTTGCCGATCTCGTGGCCCGCAGCGGCGATCGCCCTGCCGTACTCCGGGTGCGCGGCGAGATCACGCCCGTTCAGATAGAAAGTGGCCGGTACCTGCGCCTCGGCGAGGACGCGCAACACTTCGGGGGCCCGGTCGGACGGTCCGTCGTCCAAAGTCAGCGCGACCACCCTGGCGTCGGTGTCCACCCTGCTCACGACGTGACCGGCCAGCTGGAAGGTGCGCGCCTTCGTCAGATAGAAGGTGCCCGTCCCCAGCAGCACCACCACGACGAGCACCGGCACACTTCCGATCAGCCACCTGCGAAGCATGCACGCTGTATAGCAGACCGCCGGCGCCCGTGCCGACCGCCGACTTCGCTACTGGTGCGGAAACTCTTGCCGGACAGCGCAAAAGGGCGCGCGATCAGCGACCGCACGCCCTGTATCCGCGACCGGATCAGAAGTTGATCATGTGGCCGGCCAGGCCGTGGAAGGCTTCCTGGAGGGCCTCGCTGAGCGTCGGGTGCGTGTGCACGTTCCGGGTCAGCTCGTTGACCGTCAGGTCCCACTTCTGCGCGAGGGTGAGCTCGGGCAGCAGTTCGGAGACGTCCGGGCCGATGAGGTGCCCGCCGATCAGTTCGCCGTACTTGGCGTCGGCGATCAGCTTGACGAAACCGGTCGGATCGCCGAGGCCGTGCGCCTTGCCGTTGGCGGTGAACGGGAAGGTCGCGACCTTCACGTCGTAGCCCTCGTCGCGCGCCTGCTGCTCGGTCAGGCCGAAGCTGGCGACCTGCGGCTGGCAGAAGGTGGCGCGCGGCATCATCCGGTAGTCGCCGAGGGTGACGGTCTCCGCACCCGCGATGGTCTCGGCCGCCACCACGCCCTGCGCCTCCGCGACGTGCGCGAGCTGCAGCTTGCCGGTGACGTCGCCGATCGCGTAGATGTGCGGCACGTTGGTGCGCATGTAGTCGTCGATCCCGATCGCGCCGCGGTCGGTGACCACCACGCCGGTGGTCTCCAAGCCGTAGCCGTCGATGCGCGGAGCGAAGCCGACGGCCTGCAGCACCTTGTCGACGGTGACGGTCTCGATCGAGCCGCTCTTGTTGTCCTTGATCGCGACGGTGACCTTGGCGCCGTCGTCCTCGATGGACTGCACGGCCGCACCGGTGGTGATGGTGATGCCGAGCTTCTTGTACTGCTTGGTGATCTCCTTGGAGACGTCCGCGTCCTCGTTCGGCAGCGCGCGGTCGAGGAACTCGACGATGCGCACGTCGACGCCGTAGTTCTTCAGGACGTAGCCGAACTCCATGCCGATCGCGCCCGCGCCGACGATGAGGATCGAGCCCGGCAGGTCACGGGTGAGGATCTGCTCCTCGTAGGTGACCACGTTGGCGCTGAGCCGGGTGCCGGGCAGCAACTTGGTAACGGTGCCCGCCGCGATGATCGCGTTGTCGAACGTGATCGACTCGGTGCCGCCCTTGCCGAGCTCGACCGAAAGCGAGTTCGGGCCGGTGAAGGTGCCCTTGCCGTCGAACTCGTCGATCTTGTTCTTCTTCATCAGGAAGTGGACGCCCTTGACCCGCCCGTCGGCGACCTTGCGGCTGCGATCGAAGGCCACGCCGAAGTCGAAGTTCACCTCACCGGAGATGCCGAAGGTCTTCGCCTCCTTGGTGAAGATGTGGGCGAGCTCGGCGTTGCGCAGCAGCGCCTTGGACGGGATGCAGCCCACGTTCAGGCACACACCACCCCAGTATTTCTGCTCGACGATCGCTGTTCGCAGGCCGAGTTGAGCGGCGCGGATCGCGGCGACGTATCCGCCGGGACCAGCACCGAGAACGACGACATCGTAGTGGGAAGTCACGCCCCGAGCCTAACTCCGCGGCGCAAACTTCACGCACCCGTACCCCACAACTGTGAGGCATGGACCACACCGAATACAGAACTTCCCCCGACCGGGAAGAACTACTCGCCCCGACGGTCCTACCATGCCGCCTGAGCAGCCGTTCCGCCTCGCATGAAACGGCTCAGGTGCGCCAGACCTGGCGGGCGACGCGGCGGAAGTTCTCGCCGAAGACCGCGGCTCGGTCGGCGGGGCCGAAGCCGCGGGCGGCCAGGGCCTCGTCGAGGCCGGGTACCTCGGAGGCGCCGGTCAGGTCCTCTGGTGGGACCCATTGCAAAGGACCATATTTGGTGTATGCCTCGGAAAAAGCACCCGGATTGTGCGCCATCTCGGCGTTGAAGTCCTCGGCGTCGAAGGAGTAATCCGAGCCGATGCCGATGTGCTCGATGCCGACGAGTTCCGCGCCGTACTCGATGTGCCGCGCCATCGCCGCGATCCGCTCGGCGCGCTGGCCCGCCGCGTTGCGCCCGAGGAAGATGCCGACGCCGTTGATCCCGATCACGCCCCCGGCCGAGGCGCAGGCGCGCGCTTGGTCGTCGGTGATGTTGCGCGGATGGTCCCAGAGCGCGGCGAAGTTGGAGTGGCTGTAGATCATCGGGACGACGCTCAGCTCGGCCAGTTCCAGCCCGGTGCGCCGGGAGCAGTGCGAGCCGTCGGCGAAGACACCGGCTTCGTTGAGCGCGTGGACGAGGTCGCGCCCGTATCCGGTGAGGCCGGTGTCCTCGGTGTCCAGGCATCCACAGCCCGCGGCGTTGGCGTGGTTGTAGGCGGGCAGCAGCGACCGCACGCCGAGTTCGGCGAAGCGCGCGACGTTGTCCAGATCGCCGCCGAGCGGGCCGGAGTCCTCCAAGTCGAAAGCGAGCGCGATGGCGCCCTGCGCTCCGATGTCGTCGACGCTGTCGACCAGATGAAACCGGCCGTCGGTCAGAGCAGCCCGGCGAAATCGCTCCAGCAGCGCCAGCGAATCGGCGGTCGACTGCCGGGAGTATCCGACGTTCACCGACAAATACGATCCGGCCGGGTAACGAGCGAGGTCGCCGATGCGCGCGGCGGGCGTCAGCGGCAGACAGCAGTGCTGCTCCCACAGGAAGGGTGGCAACCTCGAACCTCCTGGTCGGACCGGCCTCGCAAGCAGCGATCCTACTGTCCGCATCGAGCGAGCATCGGCACGCGGCGAACGGCCGGCGCAGCCGGCTTCGCGTAGCTGCCGAGTTGCCGTATCGGCCAACACCTTTCGTCGTCATCGCCGTAACAGGGCACCCACCTGGACCGATGCATGAAGTACATCAATCCTCCCGTGCCCCGAAGGCGGTGCGACCATGCGTCGCTTACTTCTGCTGTTGTTTTCCTTCGTGACATTCGCCGGTCTCTGGATCGCGCCCGCCCCGGCGTCCGCCGCCCCGGCGTGCGCGTCCGGTTGGGGCTCGATCCCCAAGACCAGCCAAGCCCGCTCACTCGCGCCGCTCACCGGTGTCCGCACCGGCAGGCACGACTGCTTCGACCGCCTGGTGTTCGACGTCGCCGGACCGGTGACCGGCTATCACGTCGGCTACGTCGAGCGGGTCGTCATGGACGGCTCCGGAGCGCTCGTTCCGCTGCGCGGCGGGGCGTTCCTCAGCATCACCCTCAACGCCGCCGCCTACGACGACTCGTTCACCCCCACCTACAACCCGTCGAACCGGGCCGAGCTCGCCGACGTGCGGGACTACCGGACCTTCCGGCAAGTGGCCTGGGCGGGCTCCTTCGAGGGCCAGACCACGATCGGCGCGGGCACGCGCGCCCGGTTGCCGTTCCAGGTGTCCACCCTCACCGGTCCAGGCGGCGGATCGCGCGTCGTGGTCGACGTAGCGCACTCCTGGTGAACCCGCGCCGCGCCGCTCGGCCACAATGTGGGGATGAGCGGCGTTGAGCGGAACGTGACCGATCCCTACCTCTGGCTGGAAGAAGTGACCGACGAGCGCGCCCTCGACTGGGCTCGCGCGCGCAACGCGGTAGTGCGCGCCCGGTTCGCCGACTCCGATCGCTTCCGCGATCTGGAGCGTCGCATCCTCGGCATGCTCGACACCGACACCAAGATCGCCTACCCGGCGCGGCGCGGTCGCTGGCTGTACAACTTCTGGCGCGACGCCGAGCATCCGCGCGGCCTCTGGCGGCGCACCACGCTCGCCGAGTACGCCGAAGACGCGCCGGACTGGGACGTGCTGATCGACCTGGACGCGGTGGCCGCCGCCGAGGACGAGAACTGGGTGTGGGGCGGGGCGGCGGTGCTGCGCCCGGAACAGTCCCGCGCGCTGATCAGCCTCTCGCGAGGCGGTGCGGACGCGAAGGTGGTCCGCGAGTTCGACCTCGAGCGCAGGGTGTTCGTCGAGCCGGCCGACGGCGGCTTCTTCCTGCCCGAGGCGAAGTCGGAGATCCGCTGGATCGACATCGACTCGGTCTATGTCGGCACCGACTTCGGCCCCGGTTCGCTGACCGATTCGGGATACCCGCGGATCGCGAAACGCTGGCGTCGCGGCACCGCCCTGGCCGACGCGACCACTGTTTTCGAGGGCGAGAGCGGCGATGTCGCGGTGTCGGCGGGCTACGACCGCACTCCGGGTTACGAACGGCACTACGTCGGCCGCGCCACCGACTTCTTCAACGAAGAGGTCTACCTGCTGGAAGCCGACGGCACGCTCCGGTACCTGGACCTCCCCAGCGACGCCGACGAATCCTGGTACAAGGACTGGCTGCTGGTGCGGCTGAAGTCGCCGTGGGAAGTCGGCGACGCGAGCTACCCCGCGGGCGCGCTGCTGGCCGCCGACTTCGAGAAGTTCCTGGCCGGCGACCGTGATTTCGAGGTGCTCTTCACCCCGGACGCGCACACCTCGCTGCACGGCTACGGCTGGACCGAGAACCACCTGTTGCTGGTCACGCTCGAGGACGTGCAGACCAAGCTCCACGTGCTGACACCGGGGACGGACGGCTGGCGCCGCGAGCCGCTGGCCGACACCCCGCCGATGGCCACCACCAGCGTGCTGAACCTCGACCCGCTGGACAACGGCGACGAGTTCATGCTCAACACCAGCGGATTCACTACTCCGGCCACGCTGCTGACCGGCGCGGTCGGCGAGCGCACCGAGCGGCTCAAGCAGGAGCCCGGGTTCTTCGACGCCGACGGCGTGGTGACCGAGCAGTTCTTCGCCACGTCCGACGACGGCACCCAGGTGCCGTACTTCGTGATCCGCCATCGTGACCGCGAGGGCTTCCCCGGGCCGACGATGATGTCCGGTTACGGCGGTTTCGAGGTATCGCGCACGCCCGCCTACAGCGGCGCGTCGGGCATGGGGTGGCTGGAGCGCGGCGGAACCTGGGTGATGACGAACATCCGCGGCGGCGGCGAGTACGGGCCGCAGTGGCACACCTCGGTGCAGAAAGCCAACCGGCACAAGGTGTACGAGGACTTCTCCTCGATCGCGAAGGACCTCGTCGCGCGCGGCATCACCACCGCGGACCAGCTCGGCGCGGTCGGGGGCAGCAACGGCGGACTGCTCATGGGCGTGATGCTGACCCGCTACCCCGAATTGTTCGGCGCGATCGTCTGCCAGGTGCCGCTGCTGGACATGAAGCGCTACCACTTGCTGCTCGCGGGCGCCTCCTGGATGGCCGAGTACGGCGACCCCGACAAGCCGGAGGACTGGGAGTACATCGGCAAGTACTCGCCCTACCAGAACGCTCGCGCCGACCGCGCCTACCCGCCGATCCTGATCACCACCTCTACCAGGGACGACCGGGTGCACCCCGGACATGCCCGGAAAATGGCAGCGCTGCTGGAGGAACAGGGCCACGAGGTCTGGTACCACGAGAACATCGAAGGCGGCCACGGCGGCGCGGCCGACAACAAGCAGTCGGCTTTCCAGGCGGCGCTGATCTACGAGTTCTTCACCCAGATGCTGATCGAACGCCGCGCCTGATCAACGGTCGCGCAGCCACTTCTCGATCTGGTCGACGGTGCTGGTGTACTGGCGGATCCAGCCGTTGTGCCCCAGCGGCTCGGGCTGCCGCCAGCGCGTCACCTCGGCATTGGGCAGCTTCTCCAGCAGGTGTTCGGCGGAGCTGGTCGGGGTGAGGTCGTCGCCGGTCATCGTGATGGACAGCACCGGAAGCTTCAGCCGCGCGATGCGCTCCTCGTAGTCGATGTCCGCGCCGACCGGGACGAACCGGCCGGTGCGGGCCAGCCGGGCCCAGTCGGAGATCAACACCTTGGACTGGCGGCCGAAACCCATCGAGACACGGTCGCCCGGCCAGAAGCCGGCCAGGTTGGCCGTCAGCGAGATGGCCGTGGTGCCGACCAGCATGCCCGGCCCCGAAAGTCCGCGGTAGCCGCGGTAATACGGCGTGCCGGACGCGACCAGGACGAGCCCGCCGAGCCTGCCGCGGATGCGCGCGGCGTACATGACGCCGAGCTGGCCGCCCATGCTGTGCCCGAGCAGATACGGCGTGCTGTCCGGGAACTGCTCGCGGACCACCTCGAAAATCGCCGGGAAGTCCACCGAGACGAGCTCGTGGTAGCCGTACGTGCTGGCGGAACTCGGCTTCGGCCTGCTGTCGCCGTTGCCGCGCAGCTCGCCGATGGCCACGTCGAACCCGCGCGCCGCCAGGCCTTCGGCGAACAGTTCGTAGTAACCCGCGGGAACCCCGAGGCCGGGCACGATGACCAGCACCGGGCGCGGCGTATCCGGGGTGACCGGGTGCCGGTGCGCGCCCCCGGCGGGGATCAACCGCACCGGGACCGTGGTGCCGTCCGGCATCTGGATCGGAACTGTCTGCATCCCCGCACGGTACCGCGCTCGTCACCGCCGATCCCGCGGACCGGAACGCTAGGCGCGCACCGCGCCGATGATCACCCTGCTCAGCACCCGGATCACGTCGTCGAGCGGCGGGCGCGGCTCCGAGCCGCTCCAGGAGTCCACCACGTAGTTGACGCCGCCGATGATGGCGAGCATCCGCATCTCGTAGTCGCCCGCGGGGATCTCACCGTGCAACGCGGCGTCCTCTGCGGCGCCGGCCAGCAGCGAACCCCACTCCCGGCGCACCGCGAGCCGGAATTTCTCCACCTTCGGGCCCGCGCCGACCACTTCGACGAGGGCGACGCGCGCCTTGCGTGGATCGGATCCGATCGACTCGACGTAGGCGCGGACGGCCGCGTCGATGACCTCCAGCGACTTCGCGCCGGACTTGGCGTCCAACGCCTTCTTCACCGCGTCCCGCGACTCCCGGTCGATCTGCTCGTACAGCTCCAGGAGTAGGGACTCGCGACCGGTGAACTCCTCGTAGAACTGTCGCGAGGAGAGTCCGGCGTCCTTGCAGATGGCGCCGACCGAACTATTGGCGTAGCCGTCGCGCGCGAAGACCGTCAGGCCTGACTCCAGAAAACGCGCACGCCGCTGACGCTGCCGGTCCTCCACGGGTTGCCCGGCATACATTCGACCCGTATTCGCATCCTGTGACATTGGGGCAGACAATACAGAAGGGCCCGAACTCATCGTCATGGATCGGGCCCTTCGTTACAACCCTCGACCGACAAAGGGTTAGCCGAAAGTTGGCTGAGCAGTTGCTACCTCATTGATCGGTCGCCGAGCCGAAGCCCGGCGACCATAGTAGTTTGCGCACAAGCACGCTCATCAGCGAATCGAGCATCCGGCAACTCCGATCTGTCCGTGAGACATTCCTTGTCACTGGCTATTTGCCGGAACAGACGATACCCAGCAGCGCCACGATTGCGGGCAATTTTAGAGGGAAACTGTAGAATTTTTTGTTTCATTCCGATTCGTCGGTTACGGCAGGTTCGCCCGACCCCGCTTGCCGGGCCAGCAATTCCGGCAGCGCGGCCACGGAATCGATGACGTGATCGGGCGCGCGGTCGGCCGACGCCAGCACCCCCGGTCGGAATTTACCTGTGCGCACCAGCACTCCGGTCAACCCGGCGTCTTGCGCCGCAAGCACATCCGAATACAGATCGTCACCGACCATCACGACCTCCGCCGGGTCCAGCCGCATCAACGCCGCGGCGGTCCGGAAGCCGGGCGCGGCGGGCTTGCCGACCACTTCGATGCGCGCGTTGCCCGCCGCCTCCAGTCCGGGCAGGTACACGCCCGCGTCGACGCGAAGTCCGTCCGCCGTCGCCCAGGTCAGGCCGCTGTGCATCGCGACGACGGGCACGCCGTCCAGCATCAGTTCCGCCACGCGGCTCAGCGCGGCGTGATCGAATTCCGGCCCGGCGCCCCCGATCACGACCACGTCGGGGTGCTCGTCGTCGAGCGTCAGGCCGGTGAGGTCCGCCGTGATATCGCCGTGGTTGAGCACCCAGACCGCGGCTCCGGGATGGCGATCGCGCACGAACTCGGCGGTGAGCCGTGCGGCAGTGACGATCTCGGCGGGCTCGACCTCGATACCCGTGTCGCACAGACGCTTCGCGATCTCGCCACAGGTGCGTGAAGTGGTGTTGGTCAGGAAGGCGCGGCGCAGTCCGCTCTCCCGGATCCGGCGCACCGCGGCGGCCGCGCCCTCGATCTCCTGCCAGGAGGTCACCAGGACGCCGTCGATGTCGTAGAGCACACCTCGGATCCGGTCCGGCATGGCTTCAGCGTACGACCGGCACGCCCGCCGGGCACGCCGAACGCCCGTCGGCGACCCACAGCCGCGCCGTGCAGGCTGCGCGACGAACCCCTGCCCGAACGATCACTGATGCCGGAGGCCGACTGCGAGGCGGCCCGGGGTCGAGTGCCCACGGCGGCAGGGTTTCTCGTGCCCCGCACCGGCCGGGGACGCGCGCGGCGGGCGGGTCAGCGCTGAGCGCCGGTGATGACCGCGTCCAGTAGGCCGGGGAAGCGCTGCTCCAGGTCGTCGCGCCGTAATTCGACCAGCCGATTGCGGCCGGAGACGAAGGTCGTCGTGATGCCCGCGTCTCGCAGCACCTTCCAGTGGTGCGAGGCGGTCGCCGCGGTGATCTCCACGTCGAACTCCCGAACATTGCAGCTCAGCGGCTCGCGCTCCCCGGCGAGCGCGCGCACCAGCTCCAGCCGGACCGGGTCGGCGAGGGCGCTGAGCACTCGGACCAGATCGATGTCGGCGGTGCTCGGCTGCGGCAGCGGGCGCATCTCCATTCTCCGATCGTTTGACAACAATCGAATCATATCCGACTCTCTTTCTATGATGCTTCGACAACCATCGAACAATCTCTATCGGTCGCTCCTTCCGCTCGCCGTGGGCACTTTCGTGCTCGGCACCGACGGCTTCGTACTCAGCGGCCTGCTACCGCTGATCGCCGCCGACCTGCACGTCTCGGTGGCCACCGCCGGGCAGCTGACCACGATGTTCGCCTGGACCTATGCCCTCGCCTCCCCGGTGATCGCCGCGGCGACCGGCTCCTGGGATCGCCGCTGGGTACTCGGGGGCGGCGCCACGCTCTTCGTCATCGGCATGATCGGGCAGGCCGCCGGGGAAAGCTTCGGCATCATGGCCGCGGCGCGCGTCGTGGCGGCGATCGGGGCGGCGGCTTTTCAGGCCAACGCGTTCGCCGTCGCGGGCGTCGTAGCCGATGACGCCCACCGGGGACGGGCGCTGTCGATCGTGACCGCGGGCATCACGCTGTCCAGCGTCGCGGGCGTGCCGATCGGCATCTTCGCCGAACGCTGGGTCGGCTGGCGCGGCGTGCTGTGGGGGATCGCGCTGGGCGGGGCGGTAGCAGCGGTACTCGTGCTGCTCCTGCCGCGGGTGACGCTGCCGAGCACGAGCCTGCGCGACCGGATCGGTGTGCTGACCCGGCCGCCGGTGCTGCGCGTGCTGATCGTGACGACAACGCAGATCACCGCCGTCTACACCACCGTGGTCTACCTGCCGGTCGTGGTCGCGGCCTCCGTGCCGCAGACCATGCTCGCCTGGCTGCTGCTGGCCATGGGCATCGGCCAGGTCATCGGCAACGCGCAGGCCGGTCGGGCGGTCGACCGCTACGGCCCGCGGCGCACGCTGATCGTCGGGCTCGCGGGCGCGCTGGCCGGCCTGGCGCTGCTCGGCGTGGCCGTCCATGCCGCATGGGCGGTGTTCGTCGTACTCGCCGTCACCGGGCTGTTCGGTTCGGCGATCCTGGTCCCGCAGCAGCACCGCCTCTTCGGCATCGCCCACGACGCGCCCACCGTCGCCCTCGGCCTGAACGGATCGGCCATCTACCTCGGCGCGGGTCTCGGGTCGATCATCGGTGCGACCGTGCTGGAATCCCACGGCGCCGAGTGGCTGCCGTGGACCTCCACGCTCATCGCCTGCCTGGCGCTCGCGCTCGCGCTCGCGAAGATCAAGTCTCCGACCGCCATTCCGGTTCCAGCCTGACCCGACCCGAGAGGGGCGCGACCCCAGGTCGCGCCACTCTTCGCTACGCGGCGGGACCGGGGCGGATCGAGTCCAGCCGGTCCGCGCATCGAGTCAGCAAGTCCTGCAACGTAGCCCGTTCGGCGTCGGTGAACTCCTCGGCGAGGGCCCGTTCGACCCGGACCGCACGGACGTCCGCGTCGCGCATCACCGCCGCGCCCTTGTCGGTCAGCGTGGTCTCCAGGACGTTCTTGTGCCACGGGTGCGGCGTGCGCTCGATGAGCCCCCGATCCTGCAGATTGCCCAGCACGGTGTTCATCGACGGCGGGGTGACGCCGCAGAGCCGGGCCAGGGCGGCGGCCGAGATGCCGGGATTCTCCGCGAGGAACAGCAGTGCGGCGTACTGCGGCACGGTGACACCCGCCGGTTTCAACGCGGCGTTCTTGGCCGTGTTGAGGGACTGCTCGGCACGTTTGAGATACGAGCCGATCCGTTGGGCGGCGGGCAACGACGTCATAACCGCATGGTATCCGTGCGTCTTATCGTATGAACCTTGACGGTTATTAGAGTTCTAACTTAGATTCATAGACGTTTTTCAATGTGAATGTATTAAATAGAACGGACTCGTATCTCGATGCCCCACGCACTTCCCCACCGCCTGCTGTCGACCCTGGCAGCGGCGAGCGCCTGCGTCACGCTCGCCGCGTGCGGCGCCGGTGACACGCCCAGCGCCGCCGTCCACACCGCGTACGAACTCCCCGGCGACCGCGTATACCCGGAAGGCATCGCGGTCGACGCGCGCACCGGCGACCTCTACGTCGGCTCGTACACCACCGGCGCCGTCTACCGAGCGACCCCGGACGCCCGGCGCGCCGAAGTCTTCCTGCCCGAAGGCGCAGGCAACCACAAGACCGCCAACGGCTTGAAAGTCGACGCCGTGGGGCGGCTGTGGGTGACCGACTCGACCACCGGCGTCGCGGTATACGACGTCGCGACCCGTGCCCTGCTCGCCGACTTCACCGTGCCCGGAAGCGATCCCCGCTTCGTGAACGATCTCGCCTTCACCCCGGACGGCACGGCGTATCTGACCGACAGCACGCGGGCGGTCGTCTATCGCGTCACCCAGGACCAACTGGCCGCCGCCAGAGCGCAGGGCGGGCGCGCAGAACTGAGCCCGCAGTTCGACCTACGCTCCGCGCTGCCGCCGATCGAGCCGGGCGGCTTCAGCCTCAACGGCATCGTCGCCGATCCGGCCGGCCGCTATCTGCTCACCGTCGACATGCCGCGCGGCGACCTGTACCGGATCGCGCTGTCGCCGGAAGCGAGCCCGATCGGCAAGGTCACCCTGCGTGGCGGCGATCTCCGCCAAGGCGACGGACTCGACCTGCGCGACGGCACACTGTGGGCCGCGCACAACACCACGAACACGATCAGCCGCTGGACCGTCTCCGGCGACGGAACCACCGCGACGCTGGACCGGCAGCGCAGCGACGACGCGCTCGCCATCCCGACGACCCTGGCCCGCGCCGGTGACCGGACCCTGATCGTCTCCTCGCAGTTCGACAAGGGCGGTCCGATGGGCCCCGGCAGCCCGAAGACGCCGTTCGCCGTCGTCACCCTCGACGGCATCTGACGCCGGAACGCCGGAAGCCGGCCCACCTCGCGGTGGACCGGCTTCCGGGTCGAACTATGGTGCCGGGTGGCCGGACTCAGAAGTCCATGCCGCCCATGCCACCGGTCGGGTCGCCGGCGGGAGCGGCGGCCTTCTCCGGCTTGTCGGCGACAACGGCCTCCGTGGTCAGGAACAGGGCCGCGATCGAGGCCGCGTTCTGCAGCGCCGAGCGGGTGACCTTGACCGGGTCGGCGACGCCGGCGGCCAGCAGGTCCTCGTACTCGCCCGAGTCGGCGTTCAGGCCGTGACCCGCGGGCAGGTTGGCGACCTTCTCGGCGACCACGCCGGGCTCGAGGCCCGCGTTGAACGCGATCTGCTTCAACGGAGCCGACAGCGCGACCTTCACGATGTTCGCGCCGGTGGCCTCGTCACCGGCGAGCTTCAGCTCCTCCAGCGCAGGCGCCGACTGCAGCAGGGCCACGCCACCACCGGCGACGATGCCCTCCTCGACAGCCGCCTTCGCGTTGCGCACGGCGTCCTCGATGCGGTGCTTGCGCTCCTTGAGCTCCACCTCGGTGGCCGCGCCCGCCTTGATCACCGCGACGCCACCGGCCAGCTTGGCCAGCCGCTCCTGCAGCTTCTCCCGGTCGTAGTCCGAGTCGGAGTTCTCGATCTCGGAGCGGATCTGCTGCACCCGGCCCTTGATGGCCTCCGGGTCGCCCGCGCCCTCGACGATCGTGGTCTCGTCCTTGGTGACGACGACCTTGCGCGCCTGGCCGAGCAGCTCGATGCCCGCGCTCTCCAGCGAGAGGCCGACCTCTTCGGTGATGACCTCGCCACCGGTCAGGATGCCGATGTCGGCGAGCTGCGCCTTGCGACGGTCACCGAAGCCGGGCGCCTTGACGGCGACGGACTTGAAGGTGCCGCGGATCTTGTTGACCACCAGGGTGGAGAGGGCCTCGCCCTCGACGTCCTCGGCGATGATCAGCAGCGGCTTGCCCGCCTGGATGACCTTCTCCAGCAGCGGCAGCAGGTCCTTGACGGTCGAGACCTTCGAGCCGACCAGCAGGATGTACGGGTCCTCCAGGACCGCTTCCTGACGCTCCGGGTCGGTCACGAAGTAACCCGAGATGTAGCCCTTGTCGAAGCGCATGCCCTCGGTGAGCTCCAGCTGGAGACCGAAGGTGTTGCTCTCCTCGACGGTGATGACGCCTTCCTTGCCGACCTTGTCCATGGCCTCGGCGATCAGCTCACCGATGGACGCGTCGCCGGCCGAGATACCGGCGGTGGCGGCGATCTGCTCCTTGGTCTCGACCTCCTTGGCGGTGTCGAGCAGCTTGGCGGTGACGGCCTCGACGGCCTTCTCGATGCCGCGCTTCAGGCCCAGCGGGTTCGCACCGGCCGCGACGTTACGCAGGCCCTCGCGCACCAGCGCCTGGGCGAGCACGGTCGCGGTGGTGGTGCCGTCGCCCGCGACGTCGTCGGTCTTCTTGGCGACTTCCTTGACCAGCTCGGCGCCGATCTTCTCGTACGGGTCCTCCAGCTCGATCTCCTTGGCGATGGACACACCATCGTTGGTGATCGTGGGAGCGCCCCACTTCTTCTCCAGGACAACGTTGCGACCCTTGGGGCCCAGCGTCACCTTGACCGCGTCGGCGAGGCTGTTCAGACCCCGCTCGAGGCCGCGGCGGGCCTCTTCGTCATACGCAATTGTCTTGGCCATGGCGTTGTTGAGATCCTCCATGTGGATGGCTGACACACAGGACGACCGCCGGTTGGGTCGTCCCAGTTACGCTGGCCAGGTTCGGTGCCCGCGACGGACGACCGAGGGTGTCTACGGAACCCGGTCTCACCGTCCCGACCTGGCACTCACAGGTCGAGAGTGCCAAAAGCATTTTTAGCACTCAAGGGTGGCGAGTGCAAGGTCCGCACCGGGTCAGGGCCGGTCGTCGACGCGAAGCACCAGCGCGACGAACGCGTCGGTGCGGCGTTCCTCCGGC
Organism: Nocardia sp. CY41; assembly: GCF_009829325.1. Taxonomy (GTDB): domain Bacteria; phylum Actinomycetota; class Actinomycetes; order Mycobacteriales; family Mycobacteriaceae; genus Nocardia. The sequence goes on along the minus strand of NZ_VUOS01000012.1, from coordinate 51,374 downwards.
GTGCGCGGCTCGCCGTCCTCCACGGTGACGAGTTCGGCGTCGTGCAGCAGCAGCTCCGCCTCCACCCGCATGATGGCGCGAATGAACGGCGGGGCGACGTCCGGCGGCAGGTCGCCGTTCACCACGTAGCTGCCGTCCGGTTGGGACTCGGTGGACACATACGAAAGCGCGCGCAGCAGATCTGCGCGCCGTTCCCCCGCTATTAGGTCGGAATCCATTTCATCCGCCATTGCTATAGCTTAGCCGCCAGCGGTTCACATCTCCGGCCAGACGATCCGCGCCACCCGCTTCGAACAGCAAAAGCAGAGGTCACGACGCCGCCGCACTGCCCGCCCGTACCTCGCCGCCGCGCCCGCCCGCCCGCGGCGGCGTAGATTCCGAGTGGACCATGATCAACCTCCTCCCGGAAGGGGACGCGGGTGGCCGACCTGCCGTTCGATTCGCTCTACCGGCACGGCTTCGCGCGGGTGGCGGTCGCGGTTCCCCGGGTACGGGTGGCCGACCCCGCCTACAACGTCGAGCAAACCGTGGAACTGGCCGCGCAGGCCGCGGCCGCGGGCGCCGTGCTGACGGTGTTCCCGGAGCTGGGACTGTCCGCTTACACCGCCGACGACCTGTTCCACCAAGACGCGTTGGACGCCGCGGTCGAAGCGGCGCTGGCCCGGCTCGTCGCGGCGAGCACGGACATCGACACGGTGCTCGTGGTGGGCGCCCCCGTGCGAGCCCAGCACCGGTTGTTCAACTGCGCGATCGCGATCTGCCGTGGCCTCGTGCTCGGCGTGGCGCCGAAGAGCTATCTGCCGAACTACCGGGAGTTCTACGAGAAGCGCCAGTTCGCGGCGGCGCGGGAGGCGCTGGAGGACCACGTCACCATCGCCGGGCACCGGGCACCGTTCGGATCCGACCTGCTGTTCCGCGCGAGCAACCTGGACGACTTCGTCTTCCATCTGGAGATCTGCGAGGACGGGTGGGTGCCGCTGCCGCCCAGCGGTTTCGCCGCGCTGGCGGGGGCGACCGTGCTGGTCAACCTGTCGGCCAGCAACATCGTGATCGGTAAGGCGGACTATCGGCGGTCGCTGTGCACGTCGCATTCGGCGCGCTATCTCGCGGCCTACCTGTACTCCGCCGCGGGAACCGGCGAGTCGACCACCGACCTCGCCTGGGACGGCCAGGCGCTGATCTGCGAGAACGGCGACCTGCTCGCGGAGGGCGAGCGGTTCCGCGACGATCCCCAGCTGATCACCGCCGACCTGGATCTGCGCCGCCTCGTCGCCGACCGGCTGCGCACCACCAGCTTCGCCGACAACGTGCACGACCACCGGGACCGGCTGACCGCGATGCGGCACATCGACGTGCGATTGCCGGTTCCGGAGGAGCCGGTCGCGCTGGAGCGCGAAATCGAGCGCTTCCCCTACGTCCCGGCCGACCCGGCCGTGCGCAACGAGCGCTGCGCCGAGGTGCACCACATCCAGGTGGAGGGCCTGAGCACGCGCTTGCGCGCCACCGGCACGCAGCACGTGGTGATCGGGGTGTCCGGCGGCTTGGACTCCACCCAGGCGCTGATCGTGGCCGCCAAGACGATGGACCGGCTCGGCCTGCCGCGCTCGAACGTGCTGGCCTACACCATGCCCGGCTTCGCGACCAGCACCAGGACCAGGACCGACGCGCATCGCCTGATGGCCGCCCTCGGCGTCACCGCGCGCGAGATCGACATCAGCGCCTCGGCGACGCAGATGCTGCGCGACCTCGGCCACCCGGCCGCCGACGGGGCGCCGGTCTACGACATCACCTACGAGAACGTCCAGGCGGGTGAGCGCACCTCGCATCTTTTCCGGCTGGCCAACATGCATCGCGCGCTCGTGGTGGGCACCGGCGACCTCAGCGAACTCGCGCTGGGCTGGTGCACGTTCGGCGTCGGCGACCATATGGCGCACTACAGCGTGAACGCGTCGGTGCCCAAGACGCTGATCAAGTACCTGATCGCCTGGGCGGTGGACACCGAGCAGTTCGGCCCCGAGGCGAACGAGGTGCTGTCGTCGATTCTGCGCACCGAGATCTCACCCGAGCTGATCCCGCACGAGGACTCCTCCGCGCCCGCCCAGAGTTCGGAGGCCACGGTCGGCCCGTACGAACTGCAGGACTTCCACCTCTATTACCTGTTGCGCTTCGGCTATCGGCCCAGCCGCGTCGCCTATCTGGCTCGGCATGCCTGGTCGGATGCCGCGACCGGCCGCTGGCCCGACCTCGTCCCCGCCGACCAGCGCAACGCCTACGACCTCGCCACGATCAAACATTGGCTGGGCGAGTTCCTGCTCCGCTTCGTGCAGACCAGCCAGTTCAAGCGCTCGACGCTGCCGAACGCGCCCAAGGTCGGCTCCGGCGGTTCGCTCTCCCCGCGCGGCGACTGGCGCGCGCCCAGCGACGCGTCCGCGACAGCCTGGCTGGAGGAGCTCGCCGCCAACGTGCCGGATGCCTGACCGTCGCAGCGTCCGACGCCCGTGAAACGGCCGGACGCGCGCTGCTTATGGTGGCTGCGTGAGTGAGAAACCCGGCTGGGATGCGATCGACGGGGCGTTGCGGCCGCTGTACGGCGATATCGAGCCCTTCCATTGGGCGTCCGACCACCCGTGGTCGCTGGGCGGTTCCGACCCGCTCGACGGAATCAGCGCCTACTCCCGCACCGATCCGGTGCCGCACTGGCATTACGTCAGCTACGGGATGACCGAGCTGTACGAGAAGGAGTGGGACAACCCGGCCGAGTCCGGCTGGGGCTTCGAATTCACCTTCCGGCTGGCGCGCGGGCTCGCGGACACCGAACCACCCGCTTGGCCTGCGAATTTCATGCAGAACCTCGGCCGCTACGTCTTCCAATCCGGCAAGTGGTTCGAACCGGGACACACCATCAAGACGAACGGACCGATCGCGGCCGACCACGCGGACTGCACCATTCACGCCGTCTGCTTCACGACCGACCCGGAACTGGGCGCCATCGACAGCAGGCACGGCCGCGTGCGGTTCCTGCAGATCGTCGGACTGACCATGCCGGAATATCGCGCGGCGCAGGGCGGACGGGCGCTCGCGCTGCTCGCCGAGCTGGAACCGCGACTACCCTTGTACTTCACCGACATCCGGCGCGAACCGCTGGTCTCCGAGCCGAAGCCACAGGCCCGCTGGCCCCGGTGGGGCGGCGGCCTGGCCGGGCGAGGGTGATCAGGCCGCTCGATAGAGCGGCGCGATCCGGCGCGGCCCGCGGACACCGGCTCCCCGAGTGCGCAGCGCCCGGCGGTGACGCGCTCGCGCGGCGTGCGCCCCACGAATCCCCTTGACGACGTTGCGGAGCCGGTGACCGGCGCTCGTTCGCCGGACCGCGCCGATCAGGAGCAAGGGCACCGCGAGTGCGATCCGCGCACGAAACTTCCCGCCGCCCATGTCGAATCAGGATTTCTCCGCCGTGATGGACGCGAGCAGCTCGCCCAGATGCGTTTCGACGCCGGCCTTGTCGACGCCGAGATCGCTGAGCAGACCGGCGCCGTTCTCCTGCTCCAGCAGGGCGAGCAGGATGTGCTCAGTGCCGATGTAGTTGTGTCCCAGCCGAAGCGCCTCACGGAAGGTGAGTTCCAAGACCTTCTTGGCCTCGGCGCCGAAGGGAACGAGCGCCGGGACGTCCCCCTCGCTCGGCGGCAGAGACGCGGCGGCCGCGGCGGAGAGGACGTCGACGGCCACGCCGTGGTGGACGAGTTCGTGCACGGCGAGCCCCTCCGGTTCGGTGAGCAGGCCGAGCACCACGTGCCCGATCGAGATCTCGCGGTTGCCCGCGCTGCGCGCCGCCTCCTGTGCCGCCATCACCACCGCGCGCGCCCGCGGGGTGAAACGGGCGAAGCCCGCGTTCGGGTCCATGGCCGCCGCGGCGCCCGGTTCGGGCACTTTGGGCACGAACCGCTTCTGCGCGGCCTGCTTGGTGACGCCCATGCTGGCGCCGATGTCGGTCCAGGAGGCGCCGGAGCGGCGGGCTTGGTCCACGAAGTGGCCGATCAGGTGATCGGCCACTTCGCCGAGGTGATTGGCCACGACGACGGCGTCGGACAGCTGGTCGAGCACGTTGTCGGGACGGGCTTTCTTGATGCCGTCGATCAGGTCGTCGAGGCGGAATTGTGAAGTCATGCGTCAACCATAGGTTGACGATGACGCATCGTCAACCATTGGTTGACGTTTCTTTCACAGGCGCGCCGACCAGGCCGCTCCGCGCACGATGCGCTCCTTGACCCACGCCGCCGTCCGTCCGGTCAGCACCGTGCGGGCCGGTGCATCGTCGGCGTGCACGACCTGCACGACGCCGTCCCGGCGGCCGAGGCTCAGGCACTGCAGGACATACCGGAAGCGGAGATCCCCCGGCGCGCGACCGCGCATCCGGGCGACGGCGGCATCGGCCGCGTGCTTGCCGGTGGGTAACGCCGTGGCGCACGCCATGCGCAGATCGCGTCCGCCCGGCCCGGCCACGACGGCGGCGTCACCCGCGGCGAAGATGTCCGGATGCGAGGCCGATTGCAGCGTGGCGTCGGTCAGGACCCTCCCGTCGGAATCCACCGCCAGACCGGAGCGCGCGGCGAGGTCCGGCACCCGGAAACCGGTGGTCCACACCGTCGCCGCGGCCTCGACCAGGGAACCGTCGGCCAAGCGCGGACCTTCGGGCGTCACCTCGATCACCTTTGCCCCGGACCGGATCTCGACCCCGAGACGCTCCAGCTTCCGCTCGATGTGCGCCTGCGCCCGCGACGACAGCCAGGCGCCGGGCTCCTCCGACCCGAGCAGCAGCACCCGGGTCCCCGGCTGCGATTCGGCGAGTTCCGCCGCGAGTTCGATGCCGGTCGCCCCCGCGCCGACGATCGCCACCGGCCCGGCAGGCGCGGACAGGTCGGCCAGATCTTCCTGCGTCGCAACGCGGTAGGCGTGTTCGGCGACGCCGGGCACGCTCTCGACGTCGGCGACGCTGCCGAGGGCATAGATCAGCGTGTCGTAGTCGAGGGCGGGCGCCGCGTCGAGCACCACACGCTTCGCGACCGCGTCGATCTCCGTCGCCAGGCCGCGGACGAAGCGAATCCCTTTGCTTTCCAGAGCGTCCCGCAGATCCCAGCTGGGAGTATCCTGCCCGGCCGCCCGCTGGTGCAGTCGCACGCGTTCGACGAACGTCGCGTGGGCGTCCACCACAGTGACCTGCGCGTCCCGCGCCGTGCGAACCAGTCGGCGGGCCGCCGCCAGCCCCGCGTACCCGGCGCCGAGAACGACGATCCGATGCTGTCCGGTCATGATGTGGCTCCTTTCGATCGGCCATCACCCTTCAGACCGGACAGGCCCCCGATTCCTGACAGACCTGGTCCGTGAAGCGAGTCACAGGGGACGGCGACGGTCCGCCGCTGCGCTCACCACGCCATCCGACCCACCCGTAGCTGCGAGATAGGTCAGCTTGTCCGGGTTGACGATCAGCCGCAGCGCGGTTACCACGCCGTCGGCCACATCGATCCCCACCACGAGCAGCGGCGCTCCGTCCACCCGCGCGACCGCGGCGGGCGCACCGTTGACCTCTTCCACGAGCAGCCGCATCCCCGGCACCGCCCAGCGCATCAGGCCCGCCAGGTACCGCGCCACCTGCTTCGCGCCGTGTACCGGCCGCCGCGCGGCGTTGATCTTGCCGTCGCCGTCGGCCGTCGCGGTCACGTCGGCGGCGAGCATCCGTTCCAGCGCCGCGATGTCACCGTCGCGCGCCGCCTTCAGGAAGCGTTCGATCAGTTCGCGGGCATGGTCGGGCGGAATGCCGAAGCGGGGACGGCCTTCTCGCACGTGCCTGCTCGCCCGGCGGAAGATCTGCTGCGAGTTCGACTCGGTGACCTCGAGCATGTCGGCGATCTCGCGGTGGGCGTAGCCGAATGCCTCGCGCAGCACGAAGACCGCGCGCTCGACCGGGGTCAGCCGTTCCAGCGCGGTCAGCAGCGCGAGGGAGACCTGTTCGCGCTCTTCGACGGTCTCCAGCGGGCCGAGCTCGCCGCGCGCGGTCGGCACCGGCTCGGGCAGCCACGGTCCGACGTAGCTCTCCCGCCTGGCCCGCGCCGAAACCAGCCAGGTGCGGCAGATATTCACCAGCGCCGTGGTCAACCACGCCTCGGCGGAACGGATACTGCCGCGGTCGGCCCCGTCCCACCGCAAATACGTCTCCTGCACCGCGTCCTCGGCCTCACCAGCCGAGCCGAGCATTCGATAGGCGAGCGCGAACAACCGCGGTCGATGCCCCTCGAATTCCCGCAATGCGTCCGGCTCCATACGCACCTTCCTCCACCCGCCCGACGGATATGACCGTACCGCTCACAGCGGAGGGTGCGGGGGCGCCGGTGCGCCGATCCGACGACCCGATCCGACGACAGGGCGCGGCAGCCGCCGGTCCGGAAGCCGCCGCCAGAGCTACGCGCTAGAGTTCCGCACTCGGCGGCCGACCACCGTTCTGGCGTTGTTTCGCCCCAGGTCGGCGCAGCCGCAGACGTGCGGAGCCACGAATCGCCGGACGCGGGAGGGCCGGACGGCGGATGGCCGGGCGCCGGATCGCGGGCAGCCGCCGGTCCGCACGTCGCTGCGCACGCCGCTCGGCCGGTTTGTGTGTCCAAGTCTCCGGACGCGCGGCCACCCAGCGCTGGGAATGCCAGGCGAACGGAATGTGGCCCAGATACAGCGCGACCAGCACCAGCAGCAGCACGATCGGATAGGTGACCAGGGCGGCCGCGGCGAGCGCGACCAGCACCAGCAGCCCGGCCGCGGCCTGCGGCGCGACCGACACCGATTTCATCGCCAGCGTCGGAATGGTGCTGACTGCCAGCGCGGCCGCGAACACCGTCCACGCCGCCACCTCGTAGAAGCCGACCCACCAGCCGTCGCCGAACTGCACGAACAACGCCACCGGCACCATCGCGATGAGCGCGGCGGCCGGGGCGGGCACTCCCACGAAGTACTCCCGCGCCCAGTCCGGCCGGGTGTCGTCGTCCATCAGGGTGTTGAACCGCGCCAGCCGCAGCACGAGGCTGACCGCGAACAGCAGGGCGACGATCCAGCCCACGCTGTTGCTGCTGAGCAGGGTCACGTACAGGACCAGCGCCGGGGCGACGCCGAAAGAGATGGCATCCGACAGCGAGTCCAGTTCGGCGCCCATCTTCGTGGTGGCGTCGAGCATCCTGGCCAGTCTGCCGTCGAGGGTGTCCAGCACGGCCGCAGCGCCGATCATGGCCAGCGCGATGCCGAGTTGGCCGTCGAGGCCGAATTTCACCGCCGACAGTCCCGAGCACAGCGCCAGGATGGTGACGATGCTGGGCAGCAGCCGGACACTGCGCCGCCTGCGCCGCTGGGTGGGTGCCGCCGCTTCCATCAGGCGTCAGCGGGTGAGCCGAGCACGGCGAGCACGGTCTCGCCGCCGATGGTGCGCTGGCCGGGCTGTACGAGCAGTTCGGTGCCCGCCGGGAAATAGGTGTCGACCCGCGAGCCGAAGCGGATCAGGCCGTAGGTGTCGGCGATGGTCAGCACGTCGCCGACCTGGGCGTCGCAGACGATCCGGCGCGCGAGCAGCCCGGCGATCTGCACCACCACGACCTGGCTGCCGTCCGGGGTCTCCAGCAGCATGCTGTTGCGCTCGTTGACCGAACTCGCCTCCGGCAGGTCAGCGGAACGGAATTGGCCGGGCTGGTGCTGCACCGCGCGCACGATGCCGGAGACCGGCGTGCGCTGCACGTGGACGTCCAGGACGGACAGGAAGATGCTGACCCGCGGCAGCGGCGCGTCACCGAGACCCAGTTCGGCGGGAGGAGCGGCGGTATCGACCAAGGCGATCTCGCCGTCGGCGGGGGCGACGACGACGCCTGGCCGGTTGGGCGGCACGCGATGCGGGTGGCGGAAGAAGGTCGCGCAGGCCGCCGCGGCGAACAATCCCGTGCGCCGCACCCATTTGCGCTTGCCGCCTACGACGGCGACCGCCAAGGGTGCGGCGACGAACGGGAGCCCGGCGGGATGCAACGGAGGGATCGCGTTGCGGACCAGGTCGACGACGTGGCCGACTCCGGTGCGTTCAGGCGTGCCGGGCGGGGTGGGACGGCGGGCCACAGGCTCCTCTTTCGTGCTCGATGCAAACGGTTCGCGCCACTTCAACGATAGGACCGGCGCAAGCGTTCACACCTTACGGGAAAGGAGCCCGTGGCACGCGAGGTCACGACCTGACTCGGGCCCCCGTGACCAGTCGAACCAGGAACAGCAGGATCACCGCCCCGCCGAGGCAGGTGAAGAAGCTGAACCAGAGGCCGCCGCCCTCGACGTCGACGCCGAGCAGCTTCAGCAGGAACCCACCGAGCAGACCGCCGACTATGCCGACGACGATATTGAGCAGGATGCCCTGTTGGGCGTCCGTCTTCATGACCTTGCTGGCGATCCATCCGGCAAGACCGCCGATGATGATCCATCCGATAATCCCGAGACCGAGCATTGTGTCCTCGCATCCTAGTTGGGCCACGCCTCGTACAGCAGTGGCGTGCGAGGACGTGATACCCACCGATTGTCGGAATACGCGCGGCAGATGAGCGACTTTCAAGCTAATATGAGGAAGCCTCATGTCTATCCGCTAATGGGCAGTGGCTGATGAGGGACCGATTTCGATGCTTCGGGGAAACCCGGCGGCGCCGCCGCAGGTACATAGGAGACGCAGATGGCTGCTCGAATCGCCCAGACCACCGGAGCTGAGCACACGGCGATCCTCGGGCTCGGCGTTTACCGCCCTGCCCGCGTGGTCACCAACGACGAGGTGGCGGGTCCGATCAACTCGAGCGACGAGTGGATCAGGACCAGGTCGGGCATCAAGACCCGGCGGTTCGCCGACGATTCGGAAACGATTCAGAGCATGAGCGTCGCCGCCGCGCGCGGCGCGCTGGAATCGTCCGGCATCGCGGTCGACCAAGTCGATTGCGTGATCGTTGCTACGTCCACCCATCTGTTGCTGACGCCGGCCGCCGCGCCGCGCATCGCCACCGAACTGGGCATGAACGGCTCCGCTGCCTTCGACGTCTCGGCAGGCTGCGCCGGCTTCTGCCACTCGATCGCGCTGGCGTCGGACCTGATCCGGGCCGGCACCGCCCACCATGTCCTCGTGATCGGCGTGGAGAAACTGACCAACACGGTCAACCCGACCGACCGCTCCACCGCCTTCCTCTTCGCCGACGGCGCGGGCGCGGTGATCGTCGGCCCCTCCGACGAGCCGGGCATCGGACCCACCGTCTGGGGCTCCGACGGCACCCAGCACCACGCCATCCGCCAGGACAAGGACTGGATGGAGTACTTCCACGAGATCGATGAGAAGGGCCTGGACGCGGTGCGGCCCTACCTGGCCATGGAGGGCACCGCCGTGTTCCGGTGGGCCGCGCACTCGCTGGAGAAGGTGTGCCGCGACGCCATCGACCGCGCCGGCCTGTCCCCCGAAGACCTGGACGCGATGATCCCGCACCAGGCCAACGGCCGGATCATCGAGATCATGGCCCGGGTGCTGAAGCTGCCCGAGCACTGCGCGCTCGCCAACGACATCGAGGAGGCGGGCAATACCTCGGCCGCCTCGATCCCGCTGGCCATGGAGGCGCTGCTGCGCAAGGGTGAGTCGAAGCCGGGCGACACGGCATTGCTCATCGCGTTCGGCGCGGGCCTGTCCTACGCGGCTCAGGTCGTGACCCTGCCGAACTGGAAGTAACCCGACCGGCGAACGCCGTCGCTCGCGGTCGCTCGCCGCGGTGCCGAGCACGACTTCCCGTGCCACCACCGCGTCGAGCGCGCGTGCCGCGTACCGGGCTCAAGCGCCGGCTTCGACCGCCGTCTTGATGTTGCCGAGCGTCTCGTTCATGCCCCGCACCAGCGCTTCTTCGAACGGCTGCTCGCCGCCGAGCGCGGCATCGATCGCCCTGCGGGAGAACCAGGTGGTGCCGTTGGGCACGTCCCGCCGCTCGATCAGCCGGGTGCCGGACTCGGTGGGCTCCAAGGTGTAGCTCCACACCGTCCGGTTCTCGTTGACCCGGAAGGCGAAGGCCTGGTTCGGCTCGAACCGCACGATACGGGCGGTGGTCGGCCAGAACTTCTTGCCGTCGCGATTGAGATTGATCGTCCAGGTACCCGCCTTCAGCGAGCCGAGCGCCACCATGCGCACGCACTGCGGGCTGAACTCCGGCATCCGCCGCAGATCGGAGACCACCGCCCAGACCCGCTCCGGAGGTGCGGAGATGTCGATGCTGGCTTCGAGATTTTTCGGCAACGCTGCCTCCGGAGATCGAGCGACGGACCGACGGTCATCCGTCCGACCGCGCGGTGGAACGAGTCGCGCACATCTTAGACGGGAAGACAGTTGCGTCACATTTCCGCTACTCGTACACCGGCCGCTGTAATGATCGGCGGACAATAACAGATAGATCAAGCACAGACACTGCCTCCAACATTTCGGCGTACAACGTGAGGTGATCGGCCGTGAAACTGCGCTCCCTGCTACATCGGCGACCGGCGGACCGGGTTCCGCTACTGCCCGCCATCGAGCCCGCGGACGGGCGAATAGCGCGGGGCACGTCGGTATTCCCGCGGTACGCCCGTTCGGCCGCGCAAGAAGAACGCCTGGAGCGTCTGCTCACGCCGAGTGAGCTGGATCTCGTCTTGCATCATCGGTTCTGAGCCCTGCGCGAACGCCCACGACAGACGGCCCCGTGAGGCTCCATACTCGTCAGGTGACTTCACCCGCTGCTACGAAACCGGCCATCCTGAGCGTCGACGACGACCCGGGAGTCTCCCGGGCGGTGGTGCGCGACCTGCGGCGCCGTTACGGAGCCGACTACCGGATTCTGCGCGCGGAATCGGGAGCCCAAGCGCTCGACGCGCTGCGCGAGATGAAGCTGCGCGGGCAGCCCGTCGCGGTCTTGATCGCCGACTACCGGATGCCGGGCATGGACGGCATCGAATTCCTGGAGCAGGCGATGGACCTGCATCCCTACGCGCGCCGTGTGCTGCTGACCGCCTACGCCGACACCAACGCCGCGATCGACGCGATCAACGTCGTCGACCTGGACCATTACCTGCTCAAGCCGTGGGACCCGCCGGAGGAGAAGCTCTACCCGGTGCTGGACGGGTTGCTGGACGCCTGGCGCAGCAGCGAACATCGGCCCGTCACCGAAACCAAGGTGATCGGCAACCGCTGGTCGCCGCGGTCCTCGCAGGTGCGGGAATTTCTCGCGCGCAATCAGCTGCCCTACCGGTGGTACCTGGCCGACGAGCCGGAGGGCGCGCGGTTGCTGGAGGCGGCGGGGGCCGACCCCGACCGCTGCCCGGTGGTGATCACCTCCGCGGGCGAGGCGCTCGTGCAGCCCTCCGACAGCGAACTGGCGCACAACGTGGGCCTGACCGTCGATCCGGCGGGCGAGTTCTACGACCTGATCGTGGTCGGCGGCGGTCCCGCCGGTCTCGGCGCGGCGGTCTACGGCGCGTCCGAGGGGCTGCGCACCGTGCTGGTCGAGCGGACGGCCACCGGCGGACAGGCGGGGCAGAGTTCGCGCATCGAGAACTATCTCGGCTTCCCCGACGGCCTGTCGGGCGCGCAGCTGGCCGACCGAGCCCGGCGGCAGGCAGCGAAGTTCGGCGCCGAGGTGATCACCACGCGCGAGGTGGTGGGGCTGGAGGTCAACGGGTCCGCGCGCACCGTGCGGTTCGCCGACGGCGGCCGCCTGTGCGCGCACACCGTGATCATCGCGACCGGCGTCGACTATCGCCGCCATCCGGCCCCGGGCGTCGACGACTTCACCGGGCGCGGCGTCTACTACGGTTCGGCCATGACCGAGGCGTCGGAGTGCGCCGATCACGAGGTCTACATCGTGGGCGGAGCGAACTCCGCGGGCCAGGCCGCGGTGTTCCTGTCCCGCAACGCGCGCACCGTGCACTTGGTGGTCCGGGCGGATTCGCTGGAACAGTCGATGTCGCACTACCTCATCCAGCAGATCGCGCAGATCCCGAACATCGAGGTGCACACCAACACCGAGGTGGTCGCCGTCGACGGTGACGACCACCTGCGGCAGATCGTGCTGCGCGACAACCGGACGGGCGCCGAGGAGAAGGCCGACGCGGAGCGGCTGTTCCTGTTCATCGGCGCGGCGCCGCAGACCGATTGGCTCGACGGCGTGGTCACCCGGGACAGCGCCGGATACGTGCTCGCCGGACCGGACCTGATGGTCGACGGGGCGCGCCCCACCGGCTGGGAACTGTCCCGGCCACCGCATCATCTCGAGACGAGCGTCCCTGGCGTGTTCGTGGCGGGCGACGTGCACGCCGAATCGGCCAAGCGCGTCGCCTCCGCCGTGGGTGAGGGCGCCATGGCCGTCATGCTCGTGCACCGCTACCTCGCGTGACCAGGAGACCGCAGATGACTTCCAACCAGACCGCCGACCGCAGCAGCCGGTCGGTGTGCGATCCCGCCGAACTGCGCAGCCTGTTCCTGTTCGAGAAGCTGAACGACGAGCAGCTGGACTGGCTGTGCGCCGACGGACGGATCGAGACCATCGAACCGGGCGTGGTCTTCCGCGAGGGCGATCCGGCCACCTGCTTCTACGTGCTGATGGACGGTGAGGTGGTGCTCACCAAACAGTCCGGCGGCACGGAGATCGAGCTGGTGCGCACCGAGCACCGCGGCGCCTACGCCGGCGCCTGGATGTCCTACATCGGCGACAAGGTCGAGCAGACCTACAACGGCACGATGCAGGTGACGCGCCCGTCGCGGTTCTACGTGCTCGACGCCGGCGTCTTCGCCCGGATGATGCACGAGTGGTTCCCGATGGCCGTGCACCTGCTGGAGGGCGTGTTCTTCGGCAATCGCAACACCAACGCGCGCATCGGCGAACGGGAACGGCTGCTGGCGCTCGGTTCGCTGTCGGCGGGCCTGACCCATGAGCTGAACAACCCGGCCGCCGCCGCGGTGCGCGCCACCTCGGGCCTGCGCGAGCGGGTCGCCGGCATGCGGCACAAGCTCGCCATGATGGCGGAAGGCAAGTTCGATCCGTCGTCGTTGGGCGCGCTGGTGCGCCTGCAGGAGGAGGCGGCCGCCCAGGTCGCGAAGGCGCCGGAACTCACGCCTCTGGAAGCTGCCGACCGCGAGGATCTGCTCGGGGAATGGCTCGAGGAGCACGGAATCGGCGACGGCTGGAACCTCGCGCCGAACTTCGTGCAGGCCGGATTCGACACCGACTGGCTGGAACGGGTGGCCGCCACCCTGGAGGGCTCGCCGGAGCAGGTGTTCCAAGGGGCGATCCGCTGGCTGAACTACACCATCGAGACCGAGCTGCTGATGAACGAGATCGCCGACTCGACGACCCGGATCTCGTCGCTGGTCGGGGCGGCGAAGCAGTACTCGCAGATGGACCGTGCGCCGTTCCAGGTGGTCGACATCCACGAACTGCTGGACAGCACGCTGGTGATGCTCAGCCGCAAGATCGGCGACGGCGTGCACGTGGTCAAGGAGTACGACCGGACGCTGCCGCAGGTGCCGTGCTTCGCGGCCGAACTCAACCAGGTGTGGACCAACCTGATCGACAACGCGGTGTACGCGATGAACGGCGAGGGTACGCTGACCATCCGCACCAGGCACGAGAACGATTGCGCGGTCGTGGAGATCGGCGACACCGGGCCGGGCATCGCACCGGAGGCCCGTAACCGGATCTTCGAACCGTTCTTCACCACCAAGCCGATGGGCGAGGGCACCGGCCTCGGGCTGGATATCTCGTTCCGCATCGTGGTCAACAAGCACAACGGCGACATCCGGGTGGACTCCGAGCCGGGCGACACCAAGTTCACCGTCTGGCTGCCGCTGCACCGCCCCGACCAGGAGCCTGTCGCCGCCACAGAAACGGAAGGGCTGTCATGACCGAGCAAGTCGCGGGCATCGACCCCGCGGTACCACCCAGCGGCCCGGGCTGCCTGGAGTGCGAGCAGAACTCCGGCTGGTGGGTGCATCTGCGCCGCTGCGCCCAGTGCGGGCACGTCGGCTGCTGCGACACCTCGCCCGCACAGCACGCCACCGCGCATGCCGAGAGCACCGGTCATCCGTTCATCCAGAGTTTCGAACCGGGCGAGGACTGGTTCTACAACTTCGAGACCGGGGAGATGTACAGCGGCGGACCGGAATTGGCGCCACCGCGCAGTCACCCCGCGGACCAGGGCGTGCCCGGCCCGCGTGAACGGGTGCCCGCGGATTGGCAGGCACACATCCACTGAACCGGGAGAACCGGTACGCTGCTGCGGACGCCGGGCCTCCGGCACCACGATCCACCCGGGGAAAGCACGGTATGAAACGAACATCCGCCATCGTCCTGATCGCCGGGACGGTGGGTTTCCTGCTGGCAGGCTGCGGCGGAGGGGACGAGTCCACCGACGCGAACGGATTGCGCAAGGGCTCGACCGGCGTGACCACGTCCGCCTCGGCCCCGCGAACAACGACCGCTCCCGGCACCGCGGCGCCGAGCACCCCGTCGGACCCCGATACCCCGGCCACGACGAAACAGCGCGACTCCGCACTCGGTCCCGCGTCCAGCACCACCTGCGGCGAGTTCCGGAAGCTCGACAGCGACCAGGAGAAGGCGCTGATCGAGCAGATCCTGGTGGAGAACCCAGGTGGCCGGTTCGACGGCAGTCCTAACGTCGCGCTGGGCACGGCCAAGCTGGTGTGCCTGTCGCCGAGCGTCGCCGACACCTCGGTCGCGGTCGCGACCGGGATCGCGAAGAAATAACGGGCGATTCGTCGTCCGCGGCTTCTTCCGGGACGAGGAACCGTGACCGAGGGCGGCCCCGCGCGGCAGAATGGCACAGTGGCAGAACTGGCACTCACCGCCCGCCTGAATCCTTCGGCCGCCGACGCCCGGCGCGGGGTGGTCCGGCTGCATCCGGAAGCGCTGACCGCCCTCGGGTTGCGCGAATGGGACGGGATCATGCTGGTCGGATCCCGGCGCACGGCCGCGGTCGTCGGTGTCGCCCGTCCGGACACGCCCGCCGGAGTCGCCCTACTCGACGACGTCACGCTGTCCAACGCCGGACTGCGCGAGGATGCGACGGTGGTGATCTCCCCCGCCGTCGTCTACGGCGCGAAGCAGATCACGGTGAGCGGCTCGGTGCACGCCACCCGCACGATTCCGGCCGCGACGCTGCGGCAGGCGCTGCTCGGGAAGGTCGTCACCGTCGGCGACGCGGTCTCCCTGCTGCCGCGCGACCTCGGGCCCGACATCAGCTCCACGGCCGCAACCCAGGCGCTGTCGCGCACCTTCGGCATCGCCTGGACCACGGAGTTGCTCACCGTCACCGCCACCGATCCGCGCGGCCCGGTGAGCGTGCAGCCGAACACCGCCGTGGCGTGGGGCGCGGGCGCGGTGGCCGCGCGAGACGCACCGGCGGCGGCCGTGGCGTCGCTCGCGGCGGGCGAGGCGCCCGTGGGCTCGAACGGGGGCGGCGCGGCGACCCGCACAACGCCGCCGGGCGAGACACCGAGCATCTCGGTCGAAGATCTGGCGGGCGCGCGCAGCCAGGCCGCGAAGCTCACCGAATGGCTCAGTCTCGCGCTCGACGAGCCCGAATTGCTGCGCACGCTGGGTGCACGGCCCCACCTCGGTGTGCTGATCACCGGCCCGGCCGGTGTCGGCAAGGCCGCGCTGGCCCGCGCGGTCGCGGCGCCGCGGCGCGTGGTGGAACTGGACGGCCCCACCATCGGGGCGGCCGAGAGCGGGGCGCGGCTGCGCGAGGTCGCCGAGGCGGTGGCCGACATCGGCTGCGGCAAGGGCGGCGTCCTGCTGATCACCGACATCGACGCGCTGCTGCCCGCCGACGCCGAGCCGGTCGCCACCCTCATCCTGGACCAGTTGCGCGCCGCGATCGCCGAACCCTGCGTCGCGTTCCTGGCGACCACGGCGCACCCCGCCGGGATCGACCAGCGCCTGCGGGCGCCGGACCTGTGCGACCGCGAACTCGCGTTGCCGCTGCCCACCGCCGCCGTCCGCAAGGCCCTGCTGGAACAGTTGCTGCGCCGGGTGCCGACCGCAGAGCTGAAACTCGACGAGATCGCGGCGCGCACCCCTGGATTCGTGGTTTCCGACCTGGCGGCGCTGTGCCGGGAGGCTGCGCTGCGCGCGGCGTCGCGGGCCAGGGAGAACGGTGAGCCACAGCTCACCCAGCCCGACCTGCTCGGCGCGCTCGAGGTCATCCGGCCGCTGTCGCGCTCGGGTATGGAGGAACTCGCCATCGGCAGCCTGGGTCTCGACGACGTCGGCGATATGGCCGAAACCAAACAGGCACTGACCGAGGCGGTGCTGTGGCCGTTGCGTCACCCCGACTCCTTCGCCCGCCTCGGTATCGAGCCGCCGCGCGGGGTGCTGCTCTACGGCCCGCCCGGCTGCGGCAAGACCTTCCTGGTGCGGGCGCTGGCGGGCAGCGGTCAGCTCAGCGTGCACGCGGTCAAGGGCGCGGAGTTGCTGGACCGATGGGTCGGCTCGTCGGAGCGCGCGGTGCGCGAATTGTTCCAGCGCGCCCGTGATTCGGCGCCGTCGCTGATCTTCCTGGACGAGGTGGACGCCTTGGCGCCGCGTCGCGGGCAGAGCGCCGACGCGGGTGTCGGCGACCGGGTGGTCGCGGCGCTGCTCACCGAACTCGACGGCGTGGAGCCGCTGCGCGACGTGGTGGTGCTTGGCGCGACCAACCGGCCCGAGTTGATCGATCCGGCGCTGCTGCGCCCGGGCAGGCTCGAACGGCTCGTCTTCGTGCCGCCGCCGGACGCCGCCGCCCGGCGGGAGATCCTGCGCACCGCGGGCCGCGCGGTGCCGTTGGCCGACGACGTCGACCTCGACGCGCTCGCGGAGGAACTGGAGGGCTATTCCGCCGCCGACTGCGCGGCGCTGCTGCGCGAGTCCGCCCTCACGGCGATGCGCCGGGACGTGCACGCCGCCGATGTCACCGGGGCCGACGTGCTCGCCGCCCAAACGGTGGTACGGCCTTCGCTGGACCCGGCCCAGATCGACACGCTGCGCCGGTACGCGGAAAGTCGCGGATAGGCGGTCTCTCTCAGCCAATATCTGGTAAATCGGCTTATGCCGCATTTTCCCGCCTGAGACATTTTCGGGCGAATCGTCGGCAATCACAAGATCACGCCCGCGCCCCGGGTATGTTCGACAACCGTGCGCAGGGTCGGCGACATTGTCGACGCGATCACGGCCTTCACGGGAGCCGCGGTCGCGGGCGTCACGCTGTTCCTGCCGGTCACCGTCAGCACCAAAGGCCAGTCCACCTCCTATCGGATCGCCGGTCTGCTCAACAGCGTGCCGCGCAGCGCCGCGCTGGGCGTGATCGTCGCCGTGGCGATCGCCGTTCTGGTCGCCACCACCAAGCGGCCGTTGACCGGGTGGGCGACGGCGACGGCCGCCGCTCTCGCGCAGTTGCTCAATCATTTCGCCGGCCGCCATGGCCCCACGGCCGAGATGCTGACCACGCAGAACTACATCGACTCGATCTGCGCCGCGATACTGCTGGGCGGGCTGGGCGCGGTGGCGCTACGGCGGCCGCTGCCCGGCGCGGCGTTCGCCGTAGGTGGCGTCGGATTCTTCGGCTTCGGCGATCTCGCGGCCCTACTGAACATCAACGCGGATCCGTACGCGGTCCTGGAGACGCCGACGCGCTGGATGATCGGCGCGGCCCTGGCGCTGCTGGTGCTCAGCACCTTGCACAACTGGCGACGCACCGAGGAGCCGAAGACGCCACGGATGGCGATCGAGCTGCCGGTCACGCCGATCCTCGCCGCCATGGTGCTCGCGCTGGTGGTGCTGGCCGGCACCGAATGGCTGGGCCGCCAATACAGCAAACTGCCCGCGGAGAGTCACGGGGTCGAGATCGCGATCGTCGTCGCCGCGACGATCGTCAGCGCGACCGCGGCGGCCATGCTGCTGCCCGGCCGCGACGGCACCGGCGTGTACCTGGCCGTCAGCCTCACCGCGGCGGTCGACGCCGTGGGTTACGCGGTCCGGCCCGGCTGGACCTCCGCGGTGCTCATCGCGCTGACCGCGGCCGGACTGGCCGTGGGCGCCCGCATGCCTTCGACCGCGCTGGCCATCCTGCTTCTGGCAGGCATCTCGGTCTTCGCCCTGGTCACCTCGACGGCGGCGAGCACCGTCGCCTTCGCCGTGATCAGTGGGGTCATCGCATTGACCGCCGGGTACTGCTGCGGCACGGTGCGACCGCACTACGCGCCCAGCGGTGTGCTCGCGCTCACCGCGCTCTATCTTCCTTCGGCGGTGTCGGTGATGCCGGACCGGGTCAAGGACTGGCGCGACGATGTGGCGGTGCATGACGCGACGCCCGGCCGGACCGCGCTCGCCATCGTCATCGGGAGCGCTCTCGGGATCTTCATGCTGCGGAAATTGCGGCCGCGCAGCAAGCGGCAACCGAACGGGCAGCCGGAAAGCGAATCATTAGCGGACATATAGCCGAGAACCGGGCGGATGGCGTACGCCATACGCACTCCTACCGCGAGAAAAGCGCCCTTTCCGTAGGCTTGTCCCGGACACCCCGCCGCCCCTACTCGACGGAGTGAAGTTTGCTCGTAATCCTGCTCGTCCATGCCGCGGCCGCCTTGCTGGCTCCGCTGTGTGTGCGGGCACTGGGGCGCAATGCTTTCTACCTGCTGGCCACGGTCCCTCTCGGCGGTCTGGGTTGGGTGATCGCGAATTGGTCCGAGTCGCAGCGCGTCCGGCTGGCCTGGGCGCCGAGCATCGGGCTGAACATCGAACTGCGTTTCGACACGCTCGCGGCGGTGCTGTGCGCGCTCGTGCTCGGCATCGGAGCGCTGGTTCTGGTCTACTGCGGCAGATATTTCGAGAACGACGAGCCACGGCTCGGGGTGTTCGCCGCCGAGTTGGTCGCCTTCGCCGGGGCCATGTTCGGGCTGGTCACCAGCGACAACATGGTGCTGCTCTATGTGTTCTGGGAAGCGACCACCGTGCTGTCGTTCCTGCTCATCGGGCACAACGCCGAGCAGGCGGCCAGTCGAAGGGCCGCGATTCAAGCCCTGCTGGTGACCGGGGCGGGCGGATTGGCGATGCTGGCAGGCATCGTCGTGCTCGGCACCGCGAGCGGCAGCTATCTGCTCTCGGATCTGCTGTCCGGGGCGCATCCGCCGAACGGGCCCGCGATCGACGTCGCGGTGGCGCTGTTGCTGGTCGGCGCACTCACCAAGTCCGCTGTGGTGCCCCTGCATTTCTGGCTGCCCGGCGCGATGGCCGCCCCGACGCCGGTGAGCGCGTACCTGCACGCGGCGGCGATGGTGAAAGCCGGTGTGTACCTGGTCGCTCGCCTGGCGCCGGTGTTCGCGCAGAATCCGGTGTGGCATCCGCTCGTGCTCACCCTCGGCCTGGCCTCGATGCTGCTGGCGGGGCTGCGGGCGCTGCAGGTCGTGGACCTGAAGCTGGTGCTGGCCTTCGGCACGGTGAGTCAGCTGGGGTTCCTGATCGTGCTGGTCGGCATCGGCACGCCCGGCGCCGCGCTGGCCGGGGTGACGCTGATCGTCGCGCACGCGCTGTTCAAGGCGTGCCTGTTCCTGGTGGTCGGCATCATCGATCACGGTGCGGGCACGCGCGATCTACGCCGGTTGTCCGGTCTCGGCCGCCGGGCTCCCGTGCTGTGCGCCACCGCGGTCCTCGCCGCGCTCAGCATGGCGGGCATCCCGCCGCTGCTCGGCTTCGTCGGCAAGGAGAGCGCGCTGAGCGCCGTGCTCGACGCGGACGTGCTCACCGATCCCGCACGGAGTGCGGTGTTCGCCGGCGTGGTGCTCGGTTCGATGCTGACCGTCGGCTACAGCATCCGCTTCGTCTGGGGCGCCTTCGCGGACAAGCGCGGCGCGCCGGAACCCGTCCCCGGCACCACTGCGGTCGCCCACCACCCGAGCGAAGTGCCCGTCGCCGAGCACCAGCCGGAAGGCGCGGACCATTGCCGCTGGCACCCGCCGGGTGCGCTGTTCCTGGCGCCACCGGCGCTCCTCGCCGTCGCGAGCCTTGTCGCCGGTCTCGCGCCGTCATGGGTGGACGCACGGATACGTCCCTATGCCGAAACGTTGGGCGATCCCGCGCCGACCCATCTGGCGCTGTGGCACGGATTCACCCCCGCATTGGCGACCACGCTGCTGATCGTCGCCGCAGGTGTCGCGCTGTACCGGCTGCGCACCCGCTTCGTCGAATCGGCGCACCCGCGCCTGGGCAACGCCGACCGCGCCTACGACGCGACGCTGCGCGCGATGGACACCCTCTCGCTGCGGATGACCGGCGCCGTGCAGCGCGGGTCGTTGCCGCTGAGCCAGGCCGCGATCCTGGTCACGCTGATCGTCCTGCCGACCGCCCTGCTCGCCGTCGGCACCCGCACCGGCGTGACGCTGCGGTGGTGGGATTCGCCGCTGCAAGCGGCCATCGGCGCGATCATGGTGGTGACCGCGCTCGCCGCGACGGTGCTGCGCAACCGATTGGCGAGCGTGCTGGTCGTCGGCGTGACCGGATACGGCAGCGGCGTGATCTTCGCGCTGCACGGCGCGCCCGACCTCGCGCTGACCCAATTCCTGGTGGAGACGCTGACGCTGGTGATCTTCGTCCTCGTCCTGCGCGCCTTTCCCGCGCGGATCGAGGCCCGCCGCGCGGTCGCGTTCAAGTTCCGCAGGGCGATGCTGGCCGCGGGGACGGGAGCGGTGGTCGCGATCCTGGCCGGTTTCGCCGTCGCCGCCCGCACCGCCGAACCCATCTGGCCCCGGATTCCCGATGCCGCTTACGAATTCGGCGGCGGGAAGAACGCCGTCAACGTCCTGCTGGTCGACCTACGGGCCTGGGACACCCTCGGTGAGATCTCGGTGCTCGTCGTCGCCGCTACCGGCGTCGCGTCCTTGGTGTTCCGCAGCAGGCGTTTCGGCAGCGCGCCGCGCGCGGCGGACTCGCCCGACTACGACCCGGAACTGGTGAGCTGGCTGCCCGCGGGCCGGTTGGTCGCCCGGGCCGAACGGTCGATGGTCCTCCAGATCACCACCCGGCTGGTGTTCCCGACCATCATGCTGCTGTCGGTCTACTTCTTCTTCTCCGGCCACAACGCGCCGGGCGGCGGTTTCGCGGGTGGGCTCACCGCGGGGCTCGCGCTGACCCTGCGGTATCTCGCCGGCGGCCGCTACGAATTGGGCGAGGCGTTGCCCGTCGACGCGGGTCATGTCCTCGGCGCCGGCCTCACCTTGGCCGCGGGGACCGCGGTCTCCTCCTTGCTGTTGGGCGCGCCGCCGCTGTCCTCGGCGATCGTCGAGGTTTCGCTGCCGGTGGTCGGCCACGTCAAAGTGGTCACCGCGCTGCTGTTCGATCTCGGCGTCTATCTCATCGTGGTCGGCCTGGTGCTGGACGTGCTGCGCAGCCTCGGCGCGCGGCTGGACAGCGAACTGGCCGACGCCGAGCCCCCGGCGAGGAAAGGCGGTTCCCGCACATGACCGCGAATCTGACCCTGCTGATCGTGATCGGCGTCCTGGTCGCGTGCGGGGTGTATCTGATCCTGGAACGCGCCGTGTCGAAGATGCTGCTCGGCCTGATCCTGTTCGGCAACGCGGTGAACCTGCTGATCCTCACCGCGGGCGGTGGCGACGGCGAACCGCCCATTCGCGGCGCGGCCGCCACCGAGGAGATGGCCGACCCGCTCGCTCAGGCCATGGTGCTCACCGCCATCGTGATCACCATGGGCCTCGCGGCCTTCGTCCTCGCGCTGGCCTACCGCGCCTACATGCTCACCACCAGCGACGACGTCGCCAACGACGAGGAGGACGCGGAGGTCGCCCGGCGGCGGGCCGGAGAGGACCCGGAGACGTGAGCCTGTCCCCCGGCCTGCTGCCGGTCCTCGCGCCGCTGCCCGTGCTCGTTCCGCTGCTCGGCGCCGCCGCCACGCTCGTCTTCGGCCGCAGGCCCCGCATACAGAGCGTGGTCATCGTCGGGGCGCTCACCGGTGTGGTGGTGATCTGCGGGCTGCTGCTGTTCCTGGCCGACCGCGACGGCACCACCGCGTTGCAGGTCGGCGATTGGGCGGCGCCGATCGGCATCACGCTGGTGGTGGACCGGCTCTCGGCGGCGATGCTGCTCGTCTCGTCCATCGTGCTGCTGTCGGTCGCCCTCTACGGCGCGGGCCAGAACATCCGCGACGGCGACGAGCGGCAGCCCACCTCCATCTACCGGCCGACGTACCTGGTACTCACCGCGGGTGTTTCGGCCGCTTTCCTGGCCGGTGACCTGTTCAACCTGTTCGTGGGTTTCGAGATCCTGCTCGCCGCGTCGTTCGTGCTCCTCACGGTGGGCGCGACCACCGAACGCATCCGCGCGGGCGTGGCCTACGTGATGGTGTCGATGGTGTCCTCGCTGATCTTCCTCACCGGCATCGGGCTGACCTACGCGGCCACCGGAACACTGAATCTCGCTCAGCTCGCGGTACGGTTCGGCGCGGTGCCGGAGGGCACCCGCACGGCGATCTTCGGCGTGCTGCTGGTGGCGTTCGGCATCAAGGCCGCCGTCTTCCCGCTGTCGAACTGGCTGCCCGACTCCTATCCGACCGCCCCGGCCCCGGTCACCGCCGTGTTCGCGGGCCTGCTCACCAAAGTCGGTGTGTACGCGATCATCCGCACGCACTCGCTGCTGTTCCCCACCGGCGGCTTCGATTCGATCCTGCTGGCATGCGGCCTGCTGACCATGCTCGTGGGCATCCTCGGCGCCATCGCGCAGAGCGACATCCGCCGCCTGCTGTCGTTCACCCTGGTCAGCCACATCGGATACATGGTGTTCGGGGTCGGCACGGCCACCGCGTCCGGGCTGGCGGGCGCGGTCTTCTACGTGGCGCACCACATCCTGGTGCAGACCGCGCTGTTCCTGGTGGCGGGCCTGATCGAGCGGCAGGCCGGCTCCACCTCGCTGCGCCGACTGGGCGGGCTCGCCGCGGCCAGTCCGCTGCTGGCGGTGCTGTTCCTCGTCCCCGCGCTGAATCTCGGCGGAATACCCCCGTTCTCCGGGTTCATCGGCAAGGTCGCGCTCTTGCAAGCGGGCGCCGAACGCGGCAGCGTGCTGGCCTGGGTGCTGGTCGGTGGCGCGGTGCTCACCAGCCTGCTCACCCTCTACGCCGTCGCCCGGGTATGGAGCAAAGCGTTCTGGCGGCCCCGTGCGGACGCGCCGGAGGGTCATCTCACCGCGGCGAAGCCGCCGACGCTGATCGAGGACGCGACCGACGTGCACTACGACGAACGCACCGATCCCGGCCGGATGCCGCCGCTGATGGTGTTGTCCACCGCTGCGCTCGTGGCGGTCGGGCTGTGTCTGACGGTGCTGGCCGGTCCCATCCTGACGATCGCCGACCGGGCCGCGGCCGACCTGCGAGACCCCGCTGTGTACATCGGTGCGGTGCTGGGCGGTTCGCGATGAGCGTCGAGCAGACCGGGCGCGACCGCGGACGCGAGACGGTCGTCCGGGTCGGCGTCCTCGTGTGGCTCACCCTGGTCTGGCTCGTCCTGTGGGGCGATCTGAGCGTCGCCAACCTGCTGGGCGGGCTCGTGGTCGCCGCCCTGATCATGGTGGCGTTGCCGCTGCCGCGCGTGCCGGTATCGGGTCGGCTGAACCCGCTGCCGCTGCTCGAACTCGTGCTGGTGAGCGCCTATTACGCGCTGGAGTCGAGTCTCCAGGTCGCCTGGTTCGCGATCCGACCGGCTCCCACACCGGTGTCCGGAGTGCTGCGGGTGTACGCCCGCACGCGGTCGGATCTGGTGCTGGTGCTGTGGACCGATGTGCTCAACCTGATCCCCGGCACGATGGTGCTGGAGATCGATCGCAGGCGCTGCGTCGTCTACGTCCACGTCCTCGACGTGGGCAGCGACGCGGCCGTGGACAAGTTCTTCCGGATCACCCGGCGGCTGGAACGCCTGCTGATGGAAGCTTTCGAACGCCCGACCGGATGGCCGTACTCCCGGCCGCCCGCACCCCCGGAGGTGGCACAGTGACCGTCGTCGCCGTTCTCGCCGCCGTCATTCTGACGGCCGCCGCGCTGCTGACCACCTATCGCGTCGTCATGGGGCCGAGCACGTTGGACCGGGTGGTCGCCGTCGACTCGCTGATGGCCATCGCCGCTTCGGGACTGGCCGTGTGGGCGGCCTACAGCGCCGACACCACCGTGGTGCCCGCGATCGTCGCGCTGGCGCTGGTCGGGTTCCTCGGTTCGGCCGCCGTGTCCAGATTCCGGGTGCGGGACGACAAATGAACCTCTGGCACGTGCTCGCGGGCACCCTGATCCTGTTCGGCTCGGCGCTGGCGCTGACCGCCGCGCTCGGGATCGTCCGCTTCCCCGACACACTGACCCGGATGCACGCGGCCACCAAACCGCAGGTCATCGGGCTGATCCTGGTACTAGCGGGCGCCGCGATCCAGCTGCGCGGGCACGGCGACGTCTGGGCGCTGGTGCTGGTGGGGCTGTTCACCCTGCTCACCGCCCCGGTGATCGCCCACCTCATCGGCCGCACCGCCTACCGCGAGCAGCGCCACCGGGACGGGCTGTTGCGCGTCAACGAGATGCGCGACGACGACGTCGACTAGCCGCGTGCCGAACTCAGCGCGCGGCGGGCTCGACCTCCCGTTCGGCCCGCAGCGGCTGCCGCGCGGCCGCGAACCAGGTCGCGTGGAACGCCGCCGCCAGTCCGGCCAGCAGCCCGAGCACGACGGTGCCCGCGAGTACCGGGTACTCGGCCATCGGCACGGCGAGGTAGCGGTAGGACAGCAGCAACGCCGCGAGCACGACCGCCCCGGAGCCGACCAACCGGATCCGGAACCATCCCCAGCCGCGCTCCGGTTCGCGCAACGCCGATTCGACGGTGAGGCACAGCACCGCGCCCGCCACCAAGTCGACGCCGTAGTGGTAGCCGAAGCCCAGGGTGGCGGCAAGGGTGGCCAGCAGCCAGAACGCGCCGCCCCAGCGCAGCCAGGCCGGGGCGGGTTCGCCATCGCTGTCGCGGCGGGTGTGCAGGAACACCGACAGCGCCCAGGCGGTGTGCATCGAGGGCATGCAGTTGCGCGGAACCGCCGCGTCGAACGGCAGCGGCATCGGGTTCCGGTCGATCGGCGGCACCACCCCGGGCCAGTAGTTGCCCAATTGCAGCCCGTTGCCGTCCGGCCCGAACGCGAACATCGGCCCCACCACCGGGAAGAGCACGTACACCAGGGGGCCGACCAAACCGAGCACCAGGAAGGTCCGGACCAGATAATGCGACGGCCACCGGCCCGACGACGCCACCCGGCGCAGCTGCCACACCGCCACGACGATCGCCGCCACGGGCAGCTCGATGTATACCCAGTGCAGCACCGCGTAGACCACCGGTCCCATCGCATCGACCGCGCGGCCGAGCACCCACGACGGGTCACCCAGCGCGTGGTCGGCCAGGATCACGTACTCATCGAGCACGGTCGGCCTGCCGATCACGGTGACGTGCAGCCAGACGTCGCCGACCTTGGTGGCCAGCACGAGCAGCGCGCCGAGCGCGGCCGCGTGTAGCGCATCGCGCCGTTCGGCGCCGGACCAGCGCAGCCAGGCAACCAGCGCCAGCCCGGTCAGCACGATCACCGGGCCGTTCCCGATCGCGAACGGCGCACCCGCCACTAAGCGGACGCCCGCCCACACCACATCGATGGCCGCCGCGACACCCACCGCGATCAGCCTGCGGCGGGTCGAGATGCCCACCAGCGCGAGGACGAGCCCGGCCCAGGGCACCGACATGGATTTGGGTGTGCCGATGTAGTCCCGCCCCAAGCTCTCCAGAGGACCTTCGAACCCCTGCCAGATGGCGACGCCCTGCAACACGATCAGCAGAACCGGCACCGCGGCCACCGCCGCGACGACCGCTACCCGAGTTCGCGGCGCGCGACGGCGCGATACCGCACTTCCTACTTCGGAACCCGGGTATTCGACAAGCATCCGACCATAGTAAACGGGGGGTGAACGCCGTCCCCCTGACCAGCTGAACAGCAGCCGACCGCTACCCGGCCGGACGCTACTGCTTCAACTCCTCGACCAGCGCGTCCACCACCGCGACCAGATCGCCCTGCGACGCCGCGGCGACGCGGCGCTGCCGCTGATAGGAGGCCCCGCGCTTGGGGATCTCGGCGACCAGCGCGAGTTCGTCCGCGCAGCCCAGGCGCGCCGCCGTCGGCTCCAACCGGTTCAGCAGATCGTCCAGGTCATCGGTGACCAAGCGCTCGTTGCTGTCGGCGTCGGTGATGATGATCGCGTCCAGCCCGTAACGAGCGGCGCGCCACTTGTTCTCCTGCACATGCCACGGCGGCAGGGTGGGCAGGTCCTCGCCGTTCTCGACGCGGTGATCGAGGTCGACGATCAGGCAATGGATGAGGGCGGCCAGCGCCGCCAGTTCGGTGCGGGTGGAGATGCCGTCGCAGACCCGCACCTCGATGGTGCCCCACTTGGGCGCCGGGCGGATGTCCCAGTGCATGCCGCCCAGCTGCGTGAACACGCCCGTCTTGACCTCGTCGTGCACGAAATGCTCGAACTGGGTCCAGTTCTCGAACTGGAACGGCAGGCCCGCGGTCGGCAGCTGCTGGAACATCAGCGTCCGGTTGCTGGCGTAGCCGGTATCCGATCCGGACCACATCGGCGATCCCGCCGACAGCGCGAGCAGATGCGGATACGACAGCAACAAGGAGTTGAGGATCGGAAACACCTTGTCGCGGTGGGAGACTCCGACGTGCACGTGCACACCCCAGATCATCATCTGGCGGCCCCACCACTGCGTGCGCTCGATCAACTCGTCGTAATGCTCCGACCGGGTCAGTTGCTGTGCCGACCACTGCGCGAACGGATGGGTTCCCGCGCAGAACAAGTCGACGCCCAAGGGGTCGGCCGCGCGCCGCACCGTATTCATGGTGCCGGTCAGGTCCTCCACCGCCGCGCCGACGGTGTCGTGCACACCGGTGACGAGTTCGACGGTGTTGCGCAGCAACTCCTTGGTGACCTGCGGTGTGCCGTCGTGGGCGCGCAGCTCACCGAGGGAATCGAACACCGCCGCAGCGGTATTCGACAGGTCGCGGGTCACCTTGTCCACCAAGGCGATCTCCCATTCGACCCCGATGGTGGGCCGGGGCGAACCTTCGAAGGGAACGTGCTCGATTCCTGCCCCGGCCATATGCCACCCGCGCTACTGGATCACGCCACAGGCGACACGGCCACCCGCGTCGCCCGTCGCTAGGGTCGACTCATCGGGACCCGCGACGCCGTCGGCGCGGGAATAACGGTTGGGGATGTTGCCGAAGTTGTCGGCGTCGGCGTGGATGATCAGGGCCTTGCCCTTCACGTCGTCCAGCGTCACCGTGTCGGTGGTGGTGACCAGCTTGGCGACGCCGTCGCCGCGCACCTCCAGCGAGGTCAGATCGCCGCTGGCCGGATGCGCGTTGGCGCTGCCGACCTGCAGATGGCCACCGGCGGACAGGAAGTCGCCCGCCGGGCCGCCGGTCGGCGCGACAGAGTTCGGCTCGCACTTGCCGACCTGGTGCACGTGCAGGCCGTGGAAGCCGGGACGCAGCCCGTGCGCCTCGACGGTGACCTGCAGGTGGTTGCCGTCCTTGGCGAAGTTCGCGGTGCCGACCGACGCGCCCGAGGGGTCCTTCAACTGCACGTTCACCCCCTCCTCGGTGTGCGGGGTGCCGTGCTCGGTGCTCGACCGACCGGCCGGGGCGGGGGACCCGGTCCACACCGGCGGGGTTGTTCCCTGGACGTCACTCGACTCCTGGCTGTTCGAGCAGGCGGCGAGGCCGAACACCGCGACCGCGAGCACCGGGGTCACAGTCCGCCAGGACGGGCGTCGAGTTGTGGACGGGGCCATCGGGGAACTCCTTTACGAGTACCGAGTTTACGAGTAAAGCTGGGTGGACACGTTCGTTACCGGACAAGATGATGCCACGCCGTGCTGCCGCGCCCCCGACAGGGCGGCGTGCCCTCACCTCACGTTCGCCGGTCCGCGCGTGCGAACAGCGGCCACACGGGTCAGTTACCCGTGACGATCACCGTTACACCCGGCCCGGTGTCCCCGATTGCGTCCGATTTCGGCGCCACGGCCGCGCCGAGGTCGTCCGCGATGGCCTGCGCCGCTTCCTTGTCGCCGGCCGAATTGCCGTAGTACACCGTCGTTTTCGCGATATTCGTGCCGGGGTAGTTGCCCGTTTCCGCGATGGTCCACCCGTCCGCCGCGAGCTGACCGGCCGTCTTGGCGGCGAGCCCGGCCACCATACTGTTGTTGAGCACGCGAACCGGCACCGAACGGGCCGCCGCGGTGGTGGTCGGCGCGGCGGTGGTGGTCGGCGTCACGGCCGTGGACGAGGACGCGGCCGAGGTCGGCGCCTTGGGCGCGGTGGTGCTCGCCGGGACCTGCGGCGCGGCGGTCGCGCTGGAGGTCGGCGAATCGCTGGTTCCCGAGGCGTCGGTGTCGGCGTCGGAATTCGACAGCGACATCGCGCCGAGGCCGGCGAAGACGATGGCCAACGCGATCAGCACCATCGCCAGGGCGCGCAACGGTGGCCCACCGGAGGTGGGATTCGGGTAGCTCACCCTCGCGAGCCTAGTCGCACCGAGCGGGTCCGGGTCCGCATCGCCGGGTCAGACCTGGAATCCCAGCCGGCGCGCCGCACGCGCCTTCTGCCTGCTCGCGCGCAGCCTGCGCAGCCGCTTCACCAGCATCGGGTCGGCGGCCAGCGCCTCCGGCCGGTCGACCACCGCGTTCAGCACCTGGTAGTACCGGGTCGGTGACATGGCGAACAGCTCGCGGATCGCCTCTTCCTTCGCCCCCGCGTACTTCCACCACTGTCGCTCGAAGGCCAGGATGTCGAGTTCGCGACGGCTCAGTCCGGCGTCGTCGGCCTGCTCGGCCGCGGCGTGCCCCGTCCTGACATCTTCGCTCGCGGAAAGGCCGTCCTGGCTCTCGGAAAGATTCCGTGCCGCTGCGCCGTCCATCTCGCTCCCTCGCCGAGTGACCACCAGACGAAAATGGTGCTTGTACGTCGCGGAACATTCAACCACGCGCGCCGGGAATCGCCCGGGCCGCGGCGCGGCGTGTTCCCTACCTGCCGGTAGTTCGCGGCACCCGGGGCAGGGTGACGTGGCGCGCACGGCAATAATTGGCTCATGGCAATCCTCCCGATCGTGATCGTCGGCGACCCGGTTCTGCACAACCCGACCGAGCGGGTCACGCAATCGCCGGAGGAATTGGCTCCGCTCATCGCGGACATGTACGAGACGCTCGATGCGGCGCACGGCGTCGGCCTCGCGGCCAACCAAGTCGGCGTTCCGCTGCGCCTGTTCGTCTACGACTGCCCCGACCTGGGCGCGGACGGCGCCGCCACCCGCCGCCGCGGGGTGGTGGTCAACCCGGTGCTGGAGACCTCGGAGATCCCCGAAACCATGCCCGACCCGGACGACGACGAGGAGGGCTGTCTGTCGGTTCCCGGCGAGCAGTTCCCCACCGGCCGTGCCGAGTGGGCGAAGGTGACCGGCACCGACGAGCACGGCGAGCCGATCGAGGTGGAGGGCAAGGGCTTCTTCGCCCGCATGCTGCAGCACGAGGTCGGGCACCTGGACGGGTTCCTCTACGTGGACGTACTGGTCGGCCGCAACGCGCGGGCCGCAAAGAAGGCGATCAAACGCAACGGCTGGGGCACACCGGGCCTGAGCTGGCTGCCGGGCACCGATCCCGATCCATTCGGGCATGACGACTGACCCCGCCGCCGGCCTGCCCGATATCCCGCTCGGCCGCCGCGTGGTGCTGCGCTATCAGCTGCCCGCGGGTTATCCCCAACCGCTGACCGATGTGATCGGCGAGCTCGTCTCCTTGGACCCGCCGACCGTGCGCGGCGCCGACGGCACGGTCGTCTCGGTGGCGCCGGAGCGCGTGGTCGCACTGAAGGCGCTCGGCCCCAGGCCGATTCGAACGAAGGAGATCCGCGCGCTGGAGGCCGCGGCCGCCTTCGGCTGGCCGGGCGTCGAGCACGCGTGGATCGACGGCTGGCTGGCACGCGCGGGTCACGGATACACGGGGCGAGCGAATTCGGCTGTGCCCCTCGGTAGCTCGGACGGGCCCGCCTCGGTCTCCGCGGAGACGCTGCGCCGGATCGGCGAGTGGTACACCGCGCACGGCCTGCCCGTACAGCTCGCCCTGCCCGATCGGCTGGCCCCGGTGCCGCCCGGCTGGCACAGCAGGCGGGAGACGCTGATGCTGGCCATCGATATCGACAATTTCGTCCTGCCGCAGGGCCCTTCGATGGTGCGGATCGCGCCCGCGCCGGATGCCGACTGGCTCGAGATGCACCGCTACGGCGGCGAAGATCCCGCCGCTCGCACGATTTCGGTTCCCGCGCCGGATCCCGAGGTGCTGACCGCGGTCCTCGACGGCGAACTGGGCTTCGCTTCGCTCGGCCTGCCGCGACCCATCGCGATCGGCCGCGGCGCGCTCACCACCGCCCCGGACGGGCGAGGCTGGATCGGCCTCACCTGCGTGGCCGTCGCCGCCGCGCACCGCAGGCACGGGCTCGGCTCGCTGGTCTGCGCCGAACTGATGCGCTGGGGTCACGACCGCGGCGCGACGCACGCCTATCTCCAGGTGGAGGCGGCCAACGAGGCGGCCGTCGCGATGTACCGCGAGCTGGGCTTCGTCGATCACCACACCTACCGCTACGCCGCGCCCGAACCCCTCGCCGGGCCCGGCGGCCTGCGGTAGAACAGACCTGTCACCCGCACGAAGGAAGGCCGCAGTGCGTCTCGCCACCTGGAATGTCAACTCGATCCGCTCCCGGCTCGACCGTGTCGCGGACTGGCTCGATCGCCAGGACATCGACGTGCTGGCCATCCAGGAGACCAAGTGCCGCGACGACCAGTTCCCGTTCGAACGCTTCGACGAAATCGGCTATGAAGTCGTCCATCTGGGGATCAACCAATGGAACGGGGTCGCGATCGTCTCCCGGGTCGGTCTCGCCGATGTCGAGTTCGCCTTCCCGGACCAGCCGGGTTTCGACAAGGACGCGGGCGAGTCGCTGATCAGCACGCCGGTCGTCGAGTCCCGCGCGATCGGCGCCACCTGCGGTGGCGTGCGGGTGTGGAGCCTGTACGTGCCCAACGGCCGCACCCTGGGCGATCCGCACTACGCCTACAAGCTGGAATGGCTGGCCGCGCTGCGGGACAACGGCGCGCGCTGGCTGGCCGAGGACCCGCAGGCCAAGATCGCGCTGGTAGGCGACTGGAACATCGCCCCGACCGACGACGATGTGTGGTCCGTGGAGTACTTCGCCGACAAGACGCACACGTCGCAACCGGAACGCGCGGCCTTCCAGGCCGTCGTGGACGCCGGGTACGCGGACGTCATGCGTCCGTTCGCGCCGGGACCGGGCGTTTACACCTATTGGGATTACACCCAGCTGCGCTTCCCGCGTAAAGAGGGGATGCGCATCGATTTCATCCTCGCCTCCCCCGCGCTCGCCGCCACCGCGACGGACGCGATGGTCGATCGTGAGGCGCGAAAAGGCAAGGGCGCCAGCGACCACGCTCCGGTGATCGCCGAATTCGCCGACGAACCCGGGCGCTCGTGACGCGCCCGGCACAGCCGCCTTTCCCGCGCCGCAGCAGTGGGAATCGGCCGGCCGGCAGCCGGCTCGGCGGTGTGAACGGTGACCCGGGACAGCGGCAGCGGGCGCAGCATCTCGGCCCGGAGCGCCGCCGCCCGCAGGTGCTCGACGCCGCGCTCGCCATCGCCGTGGAGCACGGCATCGCCGCGGTCACCATGGCCGCGATCGCGGAGCGGATGAAGGTGACCAGGCCGGTGGTCTACGCCTGCTTCGCCGATCGGGTCGAGCTGATCGAGGCGTTGATCCAGCGCGAGGAGGGTTACCTGGTCAGCGGCGTGCTGGAGGTGGTGACGCCGCGGGATGTGGACGCCGACGAGACCGTGTTCGTCGAGGGATTCCGCGCACTGCTGACGAAGGCCGCGAGCAGGCCCGACGCCTGGCGGTTGGTCTACGGGAACCCCGACCCCGCCGTGGCGAAGTCGTTCGGGCGCGGTCGCGCGCTCGTCGTCGAGCGCTGCGCCAAGCTCCTGCGTCCGACGCTGCGCGCCTGGGGCACCGCGGACGCCGAGCGCAAGCTGCCCGTGCTGGTGGAACAGTGGGTGTCCGCGGGCGAGGGCGCCGTGCGCGCGCTGCTCGCCGACCAGGACGGCTGGACACCGGCGGATCTCGGCGCGTTCGTCGGGGCCGCGGTCTACCGCGCGCTGCGAAACGCCTGATAGACGATCCCGCCGCACTACGATGGTGATCAACTATCCGACCACGGGCTGGCGGAGGAACGGTCATGGCGTTCTATCGGCAAGTGGGTGCGGTACCGCCGAAGCGGCACACCCAGCATCGTGACGAGCAGTGCCGGCTCTACTACGAAGAGCTGATGGGCGAGGAGGGCTTCTCCGGGGATTCCTCGCTGCTCTATCACCGCGGCCTGCCCCCGGCGTTGGTCGATTCGACGGTCTGGGAGCTGCCCGACCAGCGGACCACGCCGAATCATCCCCTGCGCCATCGTCATCTGCGGCTGCATGCCCTGTTCCCCGGCGACACCCCGGCCGAGACCGATCCGGTCACCGGGCGGCGCCTGCTGCTCGGCAACGCCGACGTGCGCATCTCCTACGTTGTCGCCAAGGGCGGATCGCCGTTGTACCGCAACGCGATCGGTGACGAGCTGGTGTACGTGGAGTCCGGCGCGGCAGTGGTGGAAACCGTGTTCGGCGCGCTGCCCGCGCGTCAGGGTGACCAGGTCCTCATCCCGCGTGCCACCACGCACCGCTGGCGGCCCACCGGTCCGGACGCGCTGCGCGCGTACGTGATCGAGGCGACCGGGCACATCACGCCACCGAAGCGCTACCTGTCGAAGTTCGGCCAGCTGCTCGAGCACGCCCCGTATTGCGAGCGCGACCTGCACGGACCGACCGAGCCGCTCACCGCGACCGGCGCCGACGTGGAGGTGCTGGTCAAGCACCGGCCCGGCGGACAGGTCGTCGGCACCCGGATGGTCTACGCCACGCATCCGTTCGACGTGGTCGGATGGGATGGCTGCCTGTACCCGTTGACTTTCAATATCGCCGACTTCGAGCCGATCACCGGCCGCATCCATCAGCCGCCGCCCGTCCATCAGGCCTTCGAAGGCGGCAACTTCGTCGTCTGCAATTTCGTGCCGCGCAAGGTGGACTATCACCCGCTGTCGATCCCCGTGCCGTACTACCACTCCAACGTCGACTCCGACGAAGTGATGTTCTATTGCGGCGGGAACTACGAGGCGCGCAAGGGATCCGGGATCGCCCAGGGTTCGGTGTCGGTACACCCCGGCGGCTACGCACACGGCCCGCAACCGGGCGCCTACGAGAACAGCATCGGCATCGAGTACTTCGACGAGCTGGCCGTCATGGTGGACACCTTCCGCCCGCTGGAACTCGGCGAGGGTGCGCGGGCCTGCGAAGACACCACCTACGCGTGGACCTGGTCCGGGCGGGGCCCCGAGTGAGGACGAGGGTCGAGGTATCCCCGGAGTCCCTGTTCGGTCCGGACAACCTGCCGTACGGCGTGTTCGCGCCGACCGGCGGCAGTCCCCGCGTCGGCGTGCGGCTCGGCGAACACGTCATCGATGTGGCTGCGCTCCTGGACGATCCGCTGTTCGCCCAACCGAGCCTGAACGCCTTCCTCGCGCAGGGTCCCGCACGCTGGCGCGCGGTGCGCGACCGAATCCGCGAGGAGGTCGAGGGGGAGGTGGACAGCGCCGCGGTACACCTCCTGTCCGAAGTGGCACTGCGGCTGCCGATGCGGATCGGCGACTACGTGGACTTCTACGCGAGCATCGATCATGCGACGAACCTCGGCCGCCTGTTCCGGCCGGACGGTGACCCGCTGCTGCCGAACTGGCGGCACCTGCCGGTGGGCTATCACGGGCGGGCGGGAACCGTGGTGATGTCCGGCACCGACGTGGCGCGGCCGTGCGGGCAGCGCCGATCGGAATCCGGCGCGCCGGATTTCGGCCCGTCGCGGCGGCTGGACATCGAGGCGGAACTCGGCTTCGTGATCGGCGTCGGCTCCCGGCTCGGCGCGCCGGTCGGCATCGACGAGTTCGCCGATCGGGTGTTCGGCGTCGCGTTGGTGAACGATTGGTCCGCACGCGACATCCAGGCCTGGGAGTATCAGCCGCTCGGCCCGTTCCTCGGCAAGTCGTTCGCGACCTCCATATCGCCGTGGATCACCCCGCTGGCCGCGCTCGAGTCCGCGCGGGTACCGCTGCCCGAGCAGTCGCCCGCGCCGCTGCCCTACTTGCGCGCGAGGGAGCATTGGGGCCTGGACATCGAGCTGACGGTGGCGTGGAACGGACAGCCGGTCGCGTATCCGCCCTACCGCCGGATGTACTGGTCACCGGCGCAGATGCTCGCCCATCTCACGTCCAACGGCGCCGCCACGCGACCCGGCGACCTGTACGCTTCCGGCACCGTCTCCGGTCCCGAACCGGACCAGCGCGGCTCGTTCATCGAGTTGTCCTGGGGCGGCACCCAGCCCATCCTGGTGAACGACCGGCAATCCACTTTCCTCGAAGACGGCGACGAGGTGACGATCACCGCCTCGGCGCCAGGTCCGCGCACGGCGCGGATCGGATTGGGCCAGGTGACCGGTCGCATCGCTCCGGCACACTCGGTCTGACACCCCGTCGATCGCCACTGCCGGGTGCGGCACGGCCGTCGGCTCCGGTTCGTCCTCGATCGGCTGCGGACGCACCCGCCCTACCTGTTTCGCCACCTCGCCCCGGCTGGGCAGACCTCCGCTGACGCCAGGGCCGACAGGAACTCCGCAGCGGTGCACGCCCATGCGAGGCGTCGATCGCACCGGAGATCAACGAGATAGCCGCCCGGCCTGAACGACGGTGACGAACGCGGTGAGGTCATCGACCAGGGCGGGGACCGCGTCCTCGGGGTGATCGGTGTGCAACCAGTCGGCGACCAGTTCGAAGAGGCCGCCGACCGTGGCGAGGGCCAAGGCCCGGCGGCGACGGGGATCGTCGTCGTCGCGCGCGGCGCTCTCCGGCCACTGTCGATCCAGGAAAGCCGCCGCCCAGCGTCGGTTGGCACGACGTCGCCGCTCCACCGCCGGTGAGATACCGCCCGCCTCGCCGAAGGTCACCTTCCCCAACCGCGGGTCATCGGTGATGGCGTGGACGAAAGCGCCGACGACCGCCGCCACCCGCTCCGGCCACGACGCATCCGCGGTGGCGGCCGCGGCGTCGGCGACGCGGTGCTGGATCTGCTCCGTCACCTGCTCGAGCAACGCGAGGTAGCACGCTTCCTTGCTCTCGAAATGATCGTAGAAGCCCTTGGTCCCCACATAGGCGCGCTGGCAGATCTGTTCGATCGACGTCCCGGAATAACCCTGTTCGGCGAACAGCTCGGTCGCGGCGTCCAGGAGCACGCCGCGGCGCAGGGCGCTGCGCTGTTCGGCGTCGAGTCCACGGATCCGGCGCCGCGCCGGGCTCGCGGCAGGCCGCGCGGCGGAGGTGCTGGGGGTCATGGCAACGACGATAGCCGCGCCGCACCGGCAAACCCGCTGGCGCTTGAGCGCGCCGGCATCCGGGTACGCCGCCGCTACGGCCCCATCCGCCTGACAAGGAGCGAGGTCATGACCGATCGCCCGCATGTAGCGCACCGCCGCCCCGACGGCGTCGACGATGCCACCGTGGCCGCCACCGGCAAACTCTCCGAAGCCCTGGAGACCATCGAACGCGCCCGCGGCCATCTGTACGCGTTCCACCAGCTGACCGGCGGGGCCGATCTGGCGCTCGACGAGGCCGTGGAGCTGTTCCGGGAGGCCGGGCACGCGCACATCGCCCAGCGGATCTCCACGGAGTTGATCGGCCGCAATGTGCTGGCCGGGCGCTGGACGTTCCAGGTCGTCGAGGAATACGACGACGGCTACTACGGCCTGTTCCGCGACCTCGAGCAGGCCGCGCGCGACGAACTGCTCGACGGCCGCCGCCATATCTACGAAGCCGAGATGAAAGAAGCCCGCCGCACCCATGGCGCACCGGGTCATTCGGCCACGCCGGACACAGCGGAAGACCCCTGACCGGACGCGGTCGCCGGTGGGCCCCGGCCGCGCGTCGGGCAATTTCAACAAGAACTCTTGTTGATAAAAAGACGCCGTGCTGTAATCGTCGTCACGTCGATGAGGGAAGGACCGGGACGTGTCGGGGATCACTGGAGAGAAGCGTGGCCGTCGCGGCGTGCGCGCGCTGGCGGCGGTCGTCGTGACGGTGGTGGCAGGTTGTGCCCTGTTCGCGGGAGCAGCACCCGCCGCGGCCGTGCCACCGCCGCAATCGGATTCGTTCTACGCGGCGCCGGACGGATTCGCGTCGAGCGCACCGGGCGACGTTCTGCGCGCCAGGGAGGTGCGCTTGGCGGTGCTCACCGCCCTTCCGCTGAACGTGCGGTCCTGGCAGCTGCTGTATCGGACCACCGATCTGTTCGGGCAACCCGCCGCTGCGGTGACCACGGTGCTGTTGCCGGCCGGCGCCGATCCGAGCCGTTCCCGGCCGCTGGTCTCGCTGCAGTTCTACTACGACAGCGCGAGTCCCGATTGCGCCCCGTCGTTCGTGCTGCGCCACGGGGCGGGCCTTCCCGGCCTCGAAGGCATCCCCTCGCAGAGCGAATTGATCGCGATCGCCGCCCTGCTCAGCCAGGGTTGGGCGGTATCCGTCCCGGACTACGAGGGGCTGGAAGGGCATCTCGCGGTGGCCGAAGAACCCGGCTACCTGACGTTGGACGGCATCCGCGCCGCCGAGCGCTTCGGGCCGCTCGGCCTCGACGGCACGAACACGCCGGTCGCGTTGTGGGGCTATTCCGGCGGCGGGATGGGTTCGGGATGGGCGGCCGAGATGCAGCCCGCCTACGCGCCCGAGCTGAACGTCAAGGGTGTCGCGCTCGGCGCGCCGACCTCCGACGTCGTCGCACTGCTGCACGTCAACGGCTCGATGTTCGCGAGCCTGATCGGCATCGGCATCTCGTCGCTGCGCAAGGCGTACCCGAAGTTCCGGGCAGCGTCGGATCGCTACCTCACGGCCGAAGGCAGGGCGCTGATGGATCGGACGGCAGCGCAATGTCTTCCGCGCAACGCGCTCACCCAGATGTTCGTCGACTACCAGCGCATGCTGACGATCCCGATCGCCGACTTCCTCGCCGTCCCGGAGATCGCGGAGGTGTTCGAGGCGACCGTGCTGGGCCGCCACATCCCCACCGCGCCGATCTTCCTCTATCACGGCGTCTTCGACGAGGCCGTGCCGATCCGGACCAATGAACGGCTGGTCCAGCAGTATTGCGCGGGCGGCGCGTCGGTGCTGTTCGAGCGCGACCATCTCAGCGAGCACCTGACGCTGCCCTCGCTGGGCATGGCCCGCACCTTCGAGTGGCTGAAGCAACGCCTGACGCCGGACGCACCGGATCAGGTCGGCTGCCGCACCGAGGACGTGGTGTCCATGCTCGCCGCCCCGGACGCACTGCTGACGCAGCTCGAGATCAACCTGAACGCGACCTTCGGCGCACTCGGCTTTCCCATCGGCCCGCACGAGCGTTGACGCCGCTGCCTGGCGCTTCGCTCGAGGTGCGCGATTCGCCGGGCACGCGTTCAGGCCGTCCGGGTATGGTCGGGCGGGAAAATTCCACGACCAACGGGGGCTCGCACCAGCGGGCTGAGAGGACGGCTAGCCGAAAGGCGTCAGGGCCGTCGACCGTATGAACCTGACCGGGTAATGCCGGCGTAGGGAGGAAAGAATGGCACCCGACGGCGTCTCCGCACCTGTCGACAGCGTCACCACCGGCCCCATCGAGGGCAGCGTCAAGCACTATCTCGAGGTCGAGGACCTGCGCATTCCGGTGCGCCGGATCAATCTGACCAACGGGGAGCATTTCGACGTCTACGACACGTCCGGCCCGTATACCGACGAGACGGCGACGATCGATCTCGAAGGCGGTCTACCGAAGCTGCGCGACACCTGGACCAGACCGGAAGGAAAGGGCCCGCGCACCCAGCTCGCCTGGGCCCGCGAAGGCATCGTCACGCCCGAGATGCGGTTCATCGCCGCGCGCGAAGGCGTCTCGCCGGAATCGGTGCGCGAGGAGGTGGCCGCGGGCCGTGCGGTCATCCCGGCCAACCACAAGCATCCAGAACTCGAGCCGACCATCATCGGCAAGAAGTTCCTGGTCAAGATCAACGCGAACATCGGGAACTCGGCCGTCTCCTCCTCGATCGCCGAAGAGGTGGAGAAGATGGTGTGGGCGACCCGCTGGGGCGCGGACACCATCATGGACCTGTCCACCGGCAAGAACATCCACGAGACCCGTGAGTGGATTCTGCGCAACTCCCCCGTCCCCGTCGGCACCGTGCCGATCTACCAGGCGCTGGAGAAGGTGAACGGTGACCCCACCGCGCTCACTTGGGAGATCTACCGCGACACCGTGATCGAGCAGTGCGAGCAGGGCGTGGATTACATGACCGTGCACGCGGGCGTGCTGCTGCGCTACGTCCCGCTGACCGCCAAGCGGGTGACGGGCATCGTCTCGCGCGGCGGATCGATCATGGCCGCTTGGTGCCTGGCGCACCACCGGGAATCGTTCCTCTACACGCACTTCGAAGAACTCTGCGAGATCCTGGCGCGCTACGACGTCACCTTCTCTCTGGGTGACGGCCTGCGGCCCGGCTCCATCGCCGACGCCAACGACGAGGCGCAGTTCGCCGAGCTGCGCACCCTGGGCGAGCTGACCAAGATCGCCAAATCGCATGGCGTGCAGGTCATGATCGAGGGTCCCGGCCACGTGCCGATGCACAAGATCGTGGAGAACGTGCGGCTCGAGGAGGAGCTGTGCGAGGAGGCGCCGTTCTACACCCTCGGCCCGCTCGCCACCGACATCGCGCCCGCCTACGACCACATCACCTCCGCGATCGGCGCCGCCATCATCGCGCAGGCGGGCACCGCCATGCTGTGTTACGTCACGCCGAAGGAACACCTCGGCCTGCCCAACCGCGACGACGTGAAAGTCGGCGTGATCACCTACAAGATCGCCGCGCACGCCGCCGACCTCGCCAAGGGCCATCCGCACGCGCAACAGCGGGACGACGCGCTGTCGAAGGCCCGTTTCGAGTTCCGCTGGCGCGACCAGTTCGCGCTGTCGCTGGACCCGGACACCGCGCGCGAATACCACGACGAGACACTGCCCGCCGAACCCGCCAAGACGGCGCACTTCTGCTCCATGTGCGGCCCCAAGTTCTGCTCGATGCGGATCTCGGCGGACGTGCGCGAGTACGCCGAGCGTCAGGGTCTGAACGAAGTCGAGGCGCTGGAAGCCGGAATGGCGGAGAAGTCCGCCGAGTTCGCCAGCAAGGGCAACGCCGTCTACCTGCCCGTCGTCTCGTAACGACCACCCGCCGCCCGCCGCATCCCGAGGATGTGACGGGCGGCGGGACGGTGGTTCAGGCGGTAGGACTCCCGGAGAACCGCGACGCGGCTGATGGGTTCCACCGCTACCTCGGTGAGGTCTTCCGGCGCACGTTCGAGGGCCCTGACACAACGTGCCCGGCTACGACGAGCGGTGCGCGAGCCGGAGCCCCACTCCCGCCGATCAGTCGTACAGGGCGTGGCCAGCGCGATGGGGACACCGCTGTAGCGGGTTTTCGGAAGCGCTGGGTTACGCCGAGCGTGATGATCGCAGGACATCGATCCGAGGAGAATCATGCGACGACATGTGGGGCGGGCCTTGTTGGCCGCCGCGGGGCTGCTCAATACCGCGCCTGCGATCGGCGCGATCGCACCGCAGGGAATGTACGCGGCCTACGGCATAGCTGCGGCAGACCGCGATCTCGAGGTGGTGCTGCGGCATCGGGCCGTGCTGTTCGCGGTCGTCGGCATCGGTTTGCTGCTGACAATCCTTCGTCCCGCGCTGCGTCCGATCGCGGTGTGCGCCAATGCGATCAGCTTCGGCGGCTTTCTCGTCCTGGTGATCGCCGGAGGTCCGGTCGGCCCGGGATTGATGCGCGTCGCGGCATTCGACATCGTGGGACTGGTCGCACTCGGCGTCGGAGTCGCGTGCCTGCGGGATGAGCGCGCTGGCGAGCGAAGCGCATGCCCACCCGCTGCCGCTTGACATGGGAGACGCGCCACCACCGCAGGACACCACACCGCGGTGCTCCCCACCGGACTTGGAAACACGGTCAGCGCACCG
Source organism: Nocardia sp. CY41 (assembly GCF_009829325.1). Taxonomy (GTDB): domain Bacteria; phylum Actinomycetota; class Actinomycetes; order Mycobacteriales; family Mycobacteriaceae; genus Nocardia. The sequence continues at coordinate 10,969 of NZ_VUOS01000012.1, read as the reverse complement.
TCTGCTCGATCAGGCGGCGGGCCGCGCGATCGGTGCGCTCGACCTCGCCGGTGATCAACCGATCCTGCAAGATGCCGCGTAGGCCCGAGACGAGCAGAGTCGCGACGACTTCGGGGTCATCGATCGTCCGGAGGTTGCGCAGCCCGTCGGCCAGCGCCGACACGAAGACGGCGATGGCCGAGGTGGCGTAGTCGCTGTACGGACTCCGCGGGGCGCAGGCCGCGCCGAGGACCTGGAGCATCACCCGAACGCTCGTGCGGCCGTCGCCCGAGGCGTTGGCGGTCCAGAAGCTCCACAGCCGGTCGCGCAGCTCGGACGCGTCAGCGATGTCGGCGAAGACGGCGGCGATGTCGGGCCGCTGCGTCGCCAGCGCTTGGACCAGCAGCTCCTCTTTGGTCGTGAAGTAGTAGATCAGCATGCGCGAGCTGGTGCCGAGCTCGGCGGCCAGCGGGCGCAGCGACAGGTCCGCGAGGCCGTGCTCGGCGATGTAGCGCACGACGGCGGCGAGCAGTTCGGCGCGTTTGGCGTGGTCGAGGGGGCGGGCCATGAGTTGACTGTAGCGATTGGTACAGGTATTCATGACATCGTGACTGTAACAATCGCTTCAGAAACTCGGGATTCGGTCGTGGTCACCGGATACGCGGCGACCACGTCGCTGGCCGACGACATGGACACCACCTGGTCCCGATTGCTGGCGGGGCACAGCGGCATCGGCGCGCTCGCCGACGATTTCGTGGCCGAGTACGACCTGCCGGTCCGCATCGGCGGCAAACTGAAGTCACACCCGAGCGCCGAGCTGACCCGGGTCGAACAGCGCAGGCACTCCTACGTCGAGCAGATGGCGCTGGTGCTCGGCCGCCGGGTGTGGCGTTCGGCGGGCGCGCCCGAGGTGGACGGCGACCGGCTGGCGGTGGCCATCGGCACCGGGCTCGGCGGCGGTGACGCGCTGATCGCCGCGGTCGACGCGATGCGTGCCGGCGGCTACCGCAAGGTGTCGCCGATGTCGGTGCCGATGGTGATGCCGAACGGTCCCGCCGCCACCGTGGGACTCGAAATCGGGGCGAGAGCAGGCGTTTTCGCACCGGTCTCGGCGTGCTCCTCGGGTTCGGAGGCGATCGCGCACGCCTGGCGGCTGATCACCACCGGCGAGGCGGACGTGGTGGTGGCCGGTGGCGTCGAGGGACACATCGACGCCGTACCCATCGCGAGCTTCGCCATGATGCGAGCCATGAGCACCCGCAACGACGACCCGGAACGCGCGTCGCGCCCGTTCGACCGCGACCGTGACGGGTTCGTCTTCGGCGAGGCGGGCGCGCTGCTGGTGCTGGAATCCGAGCGGCACGCGCGCGGACGGGGCGCCACCGTGCAGGGGCGGGTGCTCGGCGCGGGCATCACCTCCGACGCCTACCACATCGTCGCCTCCGAACCGGAGGGCATCGGCGCGGCCCGCGCGATGCGCAAGGCCGTCGAGACCGCGGGTCTGCGGGCTTCCGATATCCAGCATGTGAACGCGCACGCCACGTCGACGTCCATCGGCGACGCCTCGGAGGCCAACGCGATCGCCTCCGTCGTGCCCGACGCCTCGGTCTACGCGCCGAAATCCGCGCTGGGGCATTCGATCGGCGCGGTCGGCGCGCTGGAATCGCTGGTCACCATGCTCACCCTGCGCGATCAGGTCGTCCCGCCCACCCTGAATCTCGACAACCCCGATCCCTCGATCGACCTCGACATCGTCGCGGGCGCGCCGCGTACTCAGCGCATCGACTTCGCGCTGAACAATTCGTTCGGCTTCGGCGGGCACAACGTCGCGCTGGCGTTCGGCCGGGTCTGACGGCGGAGGACCGCACCGGCCGAGCTAACGTCGTGGGACAACCGACCACTTGGCCCGAGGGACGGACATCGACGTGAGCGAGCGAGCGAGCGAGGACACCGCGTGCGGTCGCGCACGAGCGTGGGCGGAGAACAGTCGTGAGTGACGCCTTCTATCTCCCCGACCCCGACCAGCCGGACCGCTATCTTTCCACCGAGCTGACCCGCGGCCCCTGGTCGCCGGACGCCCAGCACGCGGGTCCGCCCTCGGCGCTGCTCGGTCACGTGATCGAGCGGTGCGAGCCGCGTCCGGGGTTCCAGGTCGGCCGGGTGGCGGTCGAGATTCTCGGCCCGGTGCCGCTGGCGCCGCTGACGGCGGCGGCGCGCGTCGTCCGCCCCGGCCGCAGCGTCGAACTCATCGAGGCGACGCTGTCCACCGAGCGCGGGCCGGTGATGCGGGCGAATGCCTGGAGGTTCAAGCTGTCCGAACCGGAATTGCCGCTGCCGGAACGCTTCTTGCCGACCGGTACCCGCCCCGGCCCGGAGCAGGCGGAGGCGCCCGAGCCGTTCCCGTCGACCCAGCCGATCGGCTTCCACACCGCCATCGATTACCGCTTCGTCAGCGGGTCCTTCGCCGAACCCGGGCCGGCGATCTGCTGGATCCGGATCAAGCACCCGATCGTGGCGGGCACCGAACCGAGCCCGCTGGAGCGCACTCTCGCGGCCGCGGATTCCGGAAACGGCGTCAGCGCGATCCTGGACTGGCAAAAGTTCCTGTTCATCAACACCGACCTGACGGTCACCCTGCACCGCCAACCCGCGGGCGAATGGGTCTGCCTCGACGCCGTCACCTACCCCCAACCCCATGGCATAGGTATGGCCGAATCGGCGCTCTACGACGAAAAGGGCCCCTTGGGCCGCAGCACGCAAACCCTCTTCCTCGGCACCCGATAACCGAGGCAGACCCACTCGGCGTTCGTCGCCGACGCGCTCACGGACGGGTGTCATCCGCACACCCTCGAAGCTCGTTTCAGCGCACCGAGGAACTGCAGACAGTCGCCACCATGCCCGGCATGCTGCGTCAGGATGATCCTCGCGACATCGAGAGAGACTTCACCTGGCTGTTCGCTGCAGACACGGTGACGGATTCGAACAATATCCGCGCTGACCGGCTGAGTCATCGCCCCCTCCGCTGTGCACGTTCGTCGGGGACGATGTGCCCGGCATCAACCAATGTCCAGTACGCATATGCCTTGTCCGGGCAGGAATCGATGCTGCAACGGACGTGGCTCTGCATGGTCGCATGCGCGTGCTCGATGTCGATACGATCGAGGATGTCGGTAACCGGTACTGCCCATTCCGGTAGTGCATCTTCTCGATCGAGTAGATACGGAAGCACATAAAAGGTGGCGACGGCCAGCAGCGCCAGCGCGACGGCAACGACTCCTGCGGTGACGATCTGAACCATGCGGTGAAGTGTCGGCAGCACACGAGTCTGTTCGCGCCGCCACCGATGCATCACCTTGATCAGCTGAGCCAGCTCGGGTATCTTCTGTGTCTCATCTCCCCTTTGTCAACGCCCGACAGGTGGTGTATCCGTGGGGACCGTACTGAAAGCTCTACTGCAACAACGCCATCTCCAAACCGTTTCCGCCTTCAACCGCGAATACGACCGAATTGCCGGCGAATACGAGCCCGAACTTGTCGGTGCCGGACCCAAGAAGGCGCAGTTCTACCGGTGGCTCTCCGGAGAGCTCACCGGCCTGCCGTACCCTCACCACCGCCGGATCCTGGAAGCCATGTTCCCTGGCCGGTCGGCCGACGAGCTGTTCGAGTACTGCGCGGATCCCAGCCATATCCGATCGACACATGAAATCCGGACCCCGAGGGGGCCTTTCGATAAGACGATGGCCGATGTCGAGGCGGTCTTCGCGAACAGAACCGACTTTTTGCAGGCGGTACCACCACGGAAGCTTTTCGAAGGTGCTCGGCGGATCGATATGGCGGGCCTGTCGTTGAATCTACTGTGCCAGCAGTACTCGGATACCGATCTCGTGAAGCTGCTCGAATCAGGCACTACTCTTCGGTGCCTTTTCCTCGACCCGAGCGGCACCCACATCCGGACACGGGAGACCGAGGAGGGTCACGCACCCGGCGTGCTGTCGAGCCTTACCGAACTCAATATGAAGTGCTTGGTTCGAGCGCAGAAGAAATACGCCGAACAGCGGAAGAACATCATCCAGATCCGCACCTACGATGAGACCGTGCGCTTCAATATCACCCTGGTCGATTCCACGGTATGCGTCATTCAGCCATATCTGCCGAGAGCCCGTGGAGTCGAATCGCCAACGCTGGTCGCCCGCAAGTCGGAGCGAGCGGGGGTATTCGACACCTTCTCCGAAGTCTTCGAGACGATGTGGTCCAGTGCCCGGGAGGTGTCGCCGTTATGACACCGAGTCGGGATAAGTTACTGGAAATCGCCCGTTCGGCTGTTGAGCAGGGTGCTGAACTTCTCCACACCGCCGATCGAGGGACGATCCGCACCAAGGGCGATCGAGACTACGTGACCGGCCTGGACCAGCGAATCCAAGACGACATCAGACGGTATCTGGCCGATGCGACACCCGAGTGCGGCTTTCTCGGTGAGGAACTCGATGACGGTTCGCTCGATCAAAACGCGCGGTACATGTGGGTTCTGGATCCGATCGACGGAACGTCCAACTTCATTCACGGGTTGCCGCTCTGCGCCGTATCGCTGGCTCTGGTGCATAATGACGAACCGGTGATCGGGGTCATCGGCGCACCGTTCCTGGGCCTGGAGTACTACGCCGCTGCTGAGCGCGGCGCGTGGAGAAATGACATCCCGATCCGAACCAGTGACACCCAAACGCTCGGTCAGGCAATTGTTTCCATAGGCGACTATGCGGTCGGGCAAGAGGCGGAGCTGAAGAACGAGCGCCGCATCGCTCTCACCGCCGCGCTGGCTGCAACCGTCGAGCGGGTACGAATGTTCGGATCCGCCGCCCTCGATCTCGCGTGGGTTGCCGAGGGTCGAACCGACGCCTGCGTCATGCTTTCCAACAAGCCGTGGGATACAGCTGCCGGTGTGCTCATCGCCCGCGAGGCGGGCGCTGTCGTCCTCGACTCGGCCTCCCGCCGGCACAGCCTCGACTCTTCCGACACAATCGCCGCCTGCCCCTCCATCGCCGACCAACTGATGAGCTTGGTCAACGAATCCATCCGCTGCCCCAGGGCGACCTAGGCCGGGATTCGAACCACTGGTTGCGACCCGTAGTTCAAAGCACCTGCGACTCGCCTTTGAGAGCTGCCCTGGATATCGGCTGATATCAGGACAGCCCAGTGCCTACCCACGCGTCCCTGGCCTGATCAGATACCGGCTGCGCGAGAGGGCATGATTGCGACCGCGATCCCGTTACCAATGGGGTAGGTGTGCCGTTCACGCCAACGGTCGGAGTCGAGGAAGATGTCGAGCCGGGTGATGAGGGCATCGGATCCGGTTGTGGGATCCGCCTCCATCGTTGTCATGGGTAGCAGGTAGGTCGGTGCGGTAGTCGGCTCGTCCGGCTTCCACCGGAACGCGATCACTACCGCTGTTCGCATGCACGTGACAGACACATCGGCCAAGTGGATCCACGGCGTGCGCCCGCCGGTGGGGCTGCCTGGTGGTGGTGCATACCAGCCCGCCGCAGAGGCTTCCTCAACCGCACCGGCCGTTGGGGATGGCATCGCAGCTGCTTCCCGCAGATAGTTTCCAACGCCTGAGCGATCCCCTGCACCCATGCCGGCGAATCCTCGGGTCGCGGTGACATCAGCCCAGGGCCTCAAGGGCGGGTCGAGATCTGCTGGACGCCCCAGCCGTTGCCGTCGGGGTCGGTGAAGAAGAAGAAACCGACGTTGTCCAGGGGGTCGGGCATGGGGGTGGGGTTTTCGCCGAGGACCTGGATTTCGGTGACCTCGACGCCACGTGAGGTCAGTTCCTCATGGGCCTTGCGCAGATCGTTGACCACGAGTTGCAGGCCCTGCTGGGAGCCGGGGGGCATGTCGGGTACCGCGCCCTTGCCGATCACGATCGAGCAGCCGGAGCCCGGCGGGGTGAGTTGCACGATGCGGACGTTGTCATCGATCTCGGTGTCATGGTCTACGGCGAAGCCCAGCTTTTCGGCGTAGAACTGCTTCGCGCGGTCGATATCGGACACGGGCACGATCACGACCTCGAGCGTCCAGTTCACGGTGCTTCCTTTCGGCAGACTGCGGTATTCGTATCAATGCGGACGGGTTACGCCGGGGAAATTCATCGGCGCGCTAGCGCCGCACCCAGCGCCAGGCGAACTCGTCCGGCGCGGGCGGAGGTCCCGGGAGCTCACCGTCCGCGCTCATTCCGGCCAGCAGCATGGCGAGTACCCGGCGGCGCAGCTGGGCGGTGCGCTCCGGGCTGGGCAGCGTGATGGCCGCGCAGGATTCCAAGATCAGGCCGAGGTCCTGCGGTGTGACGTCCGGGCGCAGCTTGCCGGAGGCGTGCGCGCGGCGCACGATCTCCTCGGTCGCTTCGCCGGAGCGGGTGACGTCGGGCAGCATCGATTCGTCAGGGGTGAAGGTGCCGGCGAGATGCACGGTGAGCGAGTGCACGTCGGCGTCGACCACCCGCTCCAGGAAGCCGACCAAGGCGCGCCAGCCGTCCGGTTCTTCCAGCGCCGCTTCGGCTTCCGCGTTGTACCGGCGCAGACCGTCGTGGCAGAGCGTGCGTAGCAGCGCTTCCTTGCTCGGATAACGCCGGTAGAGCGCGCTGATCCCGACGCCGGCGCGTTCGGCGACGGCGGAGATCGGGGCCGTGGCGTCGGCGAGGAACACCGCGCGGGCCGCCTCCAGGATCAAGCCGTCGTTGCGGGCGGCCTGCGCCTTGCGGCCGGGCAGGCCCTTCTGAGCTGGGGCATCGGATGTCTTCGGCATACTCCGAGGATAGCACTTGAACGGAATGATCCGTTCTGTTACTGTTCAAACAGAACAGAGCATTCCGTTTCAAAGGAGCGAGCACATGACCGCCATCACCCCCTTCCGTATCGACATCGACCAGGCCGACCTGGACGACCTGCGTGATCGCCTCGCCCGCACCCGCTGGGCGGAGCAGATCCCCGGCTCGGGCGACACCTACGGGGTGAGCGTCGATCGGGTGCGCCACCTGGTCGGGTACTGGCGCGACGGGTTCGACTGGCGCGCGGTCGAGCAGGCACTGAACGCGTACCCGCAGTTCACCACCGAGATCGACGGCCAGAACATCCACTTCCTGCACGTGAAGTCCGCTCGGGAGGACGCGTTCCCGCTGATCCTCACGCACGGCTGGCCGGGCACTTTCGTCGAATTCGTCGGCGTCATCGAGCCGCTCACCGCGGCCGGGTTCGATCTGGTGATCCCGTCGGTGCCCGGTTACGGGTTCTCCGGCCCCACCACCGAGGCGGGCTGGAACGACACGCGGATCGCCCGCGCCTGGGCGGAGCTGATGCGGCGGCTGGGCTACACCCGCTACGGCGCGGTGGGCAACGACGGCGGAGCGCAGATCTCCCCCGAACTCGGGCGGGTGGCTCCGGAGAACGTGGTGGGAGTGCACGTCTCGCAGGTGTATTCGTTCCCCTCCGGCGATCCGGCGGAGCTGGCCGACCTCGACGAGGACGAGCAGCAGTCGCTGGCCACCCTGGACTGGTTCGTGAAGAACAAGATGGGCTTCAACGTGCTGCAATCGCAGCAGCCGCAGACGCTGGCGCACGCGATCACCGATTCGCCCACCGGGCTGGTCGGCTGGAACGGCCAGCTGCTCGGCCCGGATCTGGACGACGACTTCGTGCTGACCAACATCGCGATCCACTGGCTCACCGGCACCGCGGGCTCGGCGATCCGGCACTACTTCGAGAAGGACAAGGCCGAGCACCCCACCGCGCCGAGCACGGTCCCGCTCGCGCTGTGCGGCTCCACCGGCGATTTCCACGGCATCCGCCGCTTCGCCGAGCGCGACCACAACATCGTGTCGTGGCGCACGCACGACGTGTTCACCCACTACCTGCACCACGTGGCGCCCGCGCTCATGGCGGAGGAGATCACGAAGTTCTTCGGCTCGCTGCGCTGAGACAGTCTCTTATGGCATCGAGACTCACGGCCATGGTTCGTCTCGTTCTCCGCTGATGTACTTAATCCACCAAGAGCACAACAGCTTTCGAACCAGAGGAGAAACCATGAAGATCGCGGTCTTCGGAGCCACCGGTACGGTCGGTCGTCTCGTCGTCGAGCGGGCGCTGCGGGAGGGGCACGAGGTGACGGCCTTCACCCGCAGCGCCGCGGGCGTCACGCAGCGGCACGAGCGGCTGCGCGTCGTGGAAGGCGATGTGCTGGATACGCATTCGGTGCAGCGCGCGGTGGACGGGCAGGACGCGGTGCTGATCTCGCTCGGCAACGGCCGCAAGGGCGTGGTCCGCGCGGAAGGCACCAAGGCGATCATCGCCGCGATGCAGCGCACGGGTGTCGAGCGGCTGATCTGCCAGACGACGCTCGGCGTGGGCGACAGCCGGGGCAACCTGAACTTCCTGTGGAAGTACGTGATGTTCGGGCTGCTGCTGCGGCCGGCCTACGCCGACCACGTCCAGCAGGAGAAGTACGTCCAGGCCTGCGATCTGGACTGGACGATCGTGCGGCCGAGCGCCTTCACCGACGGACCGGCCACCGGCAGTTACCGGCGCGGGTTCCCGGCGAGCGAGCGCGGCCTCACCCTGAAGATCGCCCGCGCCGACATCGCCGATTTCATGGTCGAGCAACTGACCGACACCACTTACCTTCGCCAGGCGCCCGGCATCTCGAACTGAGCGCGTCATGCGGCGGCACGTAAGCGGCCCACGCGCCGGAGTCCCGGAGCGTGGGCGGTCGTGGTCTCAGGCGTGCTCGTGCAGTTCGCCCCAGGCCGGGAAGGGATCGGAATACGCCGCCCACGCGCCCGGCCCCTCGGCGAACTCCGTGTCGGTAAGCAGCGCGCCGTCCAGCAACGCGCGCACATTGTCGCAATCCAGCTTTACTCCGATGAACACGATCTCCTGCCCGGGCGGCACCTCGAGCGACGACCACCAGGCAGCCGGTTCGAAAACCAGGTTCGGCCCCGCTTGCGACCACACCGCGGCCAGCGTCGAACGACTCGCGATCCAGCAGAACCCCTTGCTGCGCAGCAGCCCCCGCAACTGTTCCAGCGCGGCGGACAGACGCAGCGGATGGAACGGCCGATCGGCGGTGTAGGTGAGACTGCGAATGCCGTACTCCTCGGTCTCCGGCGTGTGCCCGCCCGCGAGTTCCTCCGCCCAGCCCTCGGCCTCGGCGGCGACCAGCGGGTTGTAGCGGCCGGTGTCGAGCACCTCGCGCAGGTCGACCACACCGTTGCTGGTGCGCAGCACGTGCGCGCGTGGATTGAGCCTGCGCACCGTCGCCTCCACCGCCCCTACCGCGGCCGCGCCGACCAAGTCGGTCTTGTTGACCAGCACGACGTCGGCGAACTCGACCTGATCCACCAGCAAGTCGGCGATGGTGCGCGCGTCGCCCTCGCCCGCTTGCAGGTTCCGCTCGGCCAGCGCCTGCCCCCGCGCCACCTCGGCCAGGAAGGTAGAGGCGTCGACCACGGTCACCATGGTGTCCAGCCGGGCGACATCGCCGAGCCGGAAGCCGTCCTCGAACTCCCAGTCGAACGTCGCGGCCACCGGCATCGGCTCGGAGATGCCGGTCGATTCGATCACCAGCTGATCGAACCGCCCCTCGCGCGCCAGCCGCGCCACGGCTTCGATCAGATCCTCGCGCAGCGTGCAGCAGATGCAGCCGTTGGTCAGCTCGACCAGCTTCTCCTGGGTGCGATCCAGGTGGCCCTGTCCCGCGACCAGCGCGGCGTCGATGTTGACCTCGCTCATGTCGTTGACGATGACCGCCACCCGGCGGCCCTCCCGGTTGGCGAGGATGTGGTTGAGCAGCGTCGTCTTGCCCGCACCGAGGAAGCCGGACAGCACGGTGACGGGAAGCAGATCGGAGTCCATGCATTAATGATAACGATTTTCATTTGCTTAATGCAGGCGGGTGCCCGTTGCCCGAATCGCGCGAACCGGATCGCCGTAGGGTTTGTGTCGTGAAATTGCTGCCATTGCCCGCCGAGGGGCAGACCCCCGTCCGGGCGCTCACCATTGCCGGTACCGATTCCGGCGGAGGCGCCGGAATCCAAGCCGATACCCGCACCATGACCCTGTGCGGCGTGCACGCCCTGGTGGCCGTCGCGGCGGTGACCGTGCAGAACACGGTGGGCGTCAGCGGATTTCACGAGATTCCGCCGCAGGTCGTGGCCGATCAGGTGCGCTCGGTCGCCGGGGACATCGGCGTCGGCGCCGCGAAGACCGGCATGCTGGCCTCCACCGCGATCATCGAGGCGGTGGCGGCGGTGTGCCGGGAGGTCGGCATCGGCCGCGACGGCGATGTCCCGCTGGTCGTCGATCCGGTCGCGGCCTCGATGCACGGCGATCCGCTGCTGCACGCCGAGGCGCTCGACGCGCTGCGCTCGACGCTGATTCCGCTCGCGACGGTGGTGACGCCGAACCTGGACGAGGTCCGGTTGCTCACGGGGATCGACGTCGAGGACGACGATTCGGCGCGGCGCGCCGCCGAGGCGCTGCACAAGCTGGGGCCTCGGTGGGCGATCGTCAAGGGCGGGCATCTGCGTTCCTCCGAGTACAGCACGGATCTGTTGTTCGACGGCGAGCAGTTCCTCGAGTTCACCGCACCGCGCATCGCCACCGGCAACGACCACGGCGGCGGCGACACGCTGGCCGCCGCGATCGCCTGCGCGTTGGCGCACGGCTATTCGGTGCCCGAAGCGGTCGAGTTCGCCAAGGAGTGGACCTATCGCTGCCTGGCCGCGTCCTACGATCTCGGCGCGGGCCACGGGCCGGTGTCGCCGCTGTGGCGCTTGCATGGGAGCTGAGCGGCAGCCGCCCGGCACACGCCATTTCTTGATGCTCCTATTTGTGTCAAGTCATGCTGCGGCGAGCCATGCGCGATAGCGTTGGGCGAGTTCGTAGTCGGGGTAGGTGCCTAGTTCGGTGCGGCAGATTTTGGTGACGTAGGTGCCCATTGCGGT
>NZ_VUOS01000094.1 GCF_009829325.1 Nocardia sp. CY41 | reverse complement strand
AGATCACCATCGTGTTCAGGACCTCGGGCATCACTCACCCCGGAAACTGTAGTCGCAGTGAGCCATCGCGACCGCGTCGTATCGGGCCACTGCGCTCGACTTCAGACCGACGGCCCCTATCCGGCGTATCCGGTTCCCTCCCCACGATCACCCTTACCGCTGTAATTCACAGGCGTGCTCGTCACGGGCCGAAATTTGCGCCGATACCCTGCGCCAGATGGCGCAGATCTTGGAAACACCGGCGACGAGCGGCAACAGTGCAGCTATACGGGGACGGCGCGGACCGGATGAACGATGCCGCCGAGCGGGGGCTCGACGGCATCCAGGCTCGCGTAGTGGTGTGCGTTCACCTATCGGCTTGCGGCGTCGTGGAAGTTACGCGGGGGAGTCGGTGTGCGGCGTGCCCGGTTCTTCCTCGTCGTAGGGCTGGTTCATGGTGTCGTGGAACTTGATGGCAGCAGCAATCCCCACCGGGATACCGAGAATCGCCGCACCGGCGATGGCACCGAGTCCGCCGAGCACACCCGCACCAGCGAGGCACCCGGCGATGAGGGTGAGGCCACCAGCATCAAGGATCGGAGCCCCGAAGACCGCGCCTGCCACCGCACCGACACCGCAACCGACAGCCGCACCGATCACACCGCCGCCCAGCGTCCCGATTCCGACGGCCAGATCGAACTCATTGATGGCAGCCTGGATCGCGGTGTCGAATCGCTCGGTGCGCGGATCGGCGGCGATGTCCTCGAGGTGCAGATCCGGTGTCGCTGCTCGGGCAGCCGCCTTGACCTCGTCGGGAGCTTCGAGCAGTTCCAGGGCTTTGGGCTTGACCGCGAAGGACGCGACTCCGGCCACGGTCGTGCCGGTCGCGTTCTTCACCTGGAACTGGCCGCCCTGGCTGATGAGGGTGGCCATCCCGGTCTCGATGACGACCGACTGGTCCAGGGTGTCGCTGGTGTAGTGGACCCCCGGCATGATTTCGGTACTGAGTATGTGCCCCTCCAGCGTCGCGGGAGCGGCCACAACCGTGCCGGACCCGATCCCCATGGCACTCACTACCGTGACAGCGACGACGGTAGCGCGAGCGATCCTGTTCATTCCTGCCTTCAACTCTCGATCTCCGCCCTGCACGGACTGCGCAGAGACAGCGGGTGCGGCGACATCACCAAGCACCGGAGCGAGACCCTATCAGGAAATGATTTTCATTTTCTTCAGGCGGGACATGACTCCCCCTCCACCGACATCTCAGTCGCGAGTTTCGTCCGACGAAACGTCGGTAGCGTGGTCGATACGGACGTCGACGAGCCGCGCGAACACTGCCCGCGATGCGGATCGCCGATCGTGCAACCCGACCGCGGGCGCCGCCGCCGATGGTGTTCGGACGACTGCCGACGACGCGGCAGCGAGCAAGGCATCCGCGTCCACGAAGTCGTGCGGGAGAGGGAAGTGCGGCGGCCGGAACGGATCTCGCTCAAGCGGCAGATCGCGCGACTGCTGGACGATCCCGACGCCACCGAACTGCTGCTGCGCACTCTCGCTCACCGCTGGCGCCACCACGGACCCGACACCGCCACGCGTCAAAGACTCAAGCCGACGATCCTCGACGTGTGGCAGGCATTCCACACCGCCGCCGACCCGGATGCGGCGCGGAATCCGCCGGCGAAACTCCCTACCGTCGCCGCCGAACACCGCGCCGCCGTGGAGCGGGTGTTGTCCTCCCCAAGGTCCATCCGGGACGTGCTGATGCGCGTGCGCGACATGCTCGACGCCGGACAGCTCCGCACCGGGTCAGCGGATCCGGTGCACAACGGCATCGCCTACCTGTCCCGCCGGAACACCCCGCCGCACCACCAGCAGTTCTACCGAGCACGCGGAAACTGACCCCTGCTGACACCGGGCCCGTGTGGTCCCGGTGGCAAGCGAGCGAAGCTCGTGCGGCAGCACCTCCCAAGGCGACCAGACGCCCAACCGCAGCGCGCGCACCCTCCCGGCGGCCGCCGCCATTCCTCCCCCGTTCCTCCCCGAATCCGATGCCACTGCTCGACATTCCGTCCCGCCCCGTCCCCGGTTTCTTGACCACCCTCGCTCCAGGTACGCAGATCGAGGGTGGTCAAGAAAACGGCAGCCCGCGAACGTAGGGGACGGGGCGGGACGCAAACACCGCAGCTCAGACCGGATCGGCCTCGCGACTGAAGTAGCGACCAAGGTAGCGACCAGACTCGCGACCAGGGTCGCGACCAGGGTAGCGACGGCTGCGCGAGGCTAGTCGCGACCCTAATCGCTACCCCTGGCTGCAGGCCGTGGCGCAGGTAGGCAGCCCGGGACCCCGGCTCGACATCCATTCCCTGCTCGGCCGGGGTTCTCGGGTGTCGCGGTGGAGCCCGAGGGTCCGCGCTCGTCTCGAGGCCCAGATCGCGGAGGTGAGCGAGCAGATCGACCAGCACGCCCCGGCCGCCGAGGCCGCCCGCAGCGCTGCCGACGCCGCGGCCGAGGACACCGGGGTGGCGCAGGAGGAGTGGGCCGCGGTGTCGCGCAACGCCAACCAGGCGCAATGTCAGCGCCGGGTGCGTGAAGCCGTCCAGGCCGACGCGGCCGCGCTCACCGCCGACTCCCGGAGAGGTGTTGGCGTGCTCGCGTTCGAGCCGCTCACGCTCACGCTCCCGCGCGGCCTGCTCGCGTTCGAGCCGATCGGCCTCGTCGAGGGCCTGTTTCGCAGCCTTGATTGCGGCGGCCTGCTCGGTCAGGGTCTTGTTGTCCGCCCGCACCTGCGCCAGGAGCGGGCCGCCCAGCCGTCGCGCTTCGAGTTCCTGGCGCAGCGCCGCGATTTCGGCGCGGCGGTGCAGCAGCTCCCCGCCCAGCTGGTCGTCGTCCCACGTGCGCGGGGCGAGGTCGTGCCGCG
>NZ_VUOS01000093.1 GCF_009829325.1 Nocardia sp. CY41 | reverse complement strand
GTGGGCGGCCAAGGCCGCGGCCTCGTCCGCGAATACCCGCGTCGCCACCAACTCCTCTCCACGTTCGCGACGCCACTGATCTGCAGGCGCACGTGGCCGCGCTGGGAGCGCAGGTCCGTGATCTTGGAGTTCAGAGCGGCATGCAACGAAGCGGTGAACGGCCGCGCACCATCGAGACATTTCGCGGTCGAGAAACCACTTTTGGTGTCACTTCCGGACGAGGTCGCGGAGACCGGGCGCTGGTTCACACCCCGTGTCGACAAATATTCCCAAGTCACCGTCCGCACCAACCCGTATTCGGTGCCGGTGCGGTTGATCGGCCGCCAGGTCAGGGTGCTGCTGCACGCCAACCACCTCGTCTATGACGGCCGCACCGAAGTCGCCCGGCATGAACGCCTGCTCGGCAAAGCGCAATCACGCCTGGATCTCGACCACTACCTCAAGGGTTTGCTGCGTAAACCCGGTGCGCTGCCTGGTGCGACAGCTCTCGAACAAGCCCGAGCCGCGGGAGGGTTCACGCCCGTCCATGAAGCCTGGTGGCCGCGGGGCGGCGAGCGCACGGCGATCGCGACGGCACGCGAGCACTGATCGAAGTGCTTCTGCTGCATCGGTATCTGCCGCACAACCATGTCGTCGCCGGTCTCGCTGCCGCACAGCGAGCTCGGGCGTTGACCGCTGACGCGGTCGTTTCGGAAGCCCGCAAGATCGGTGAGGCCTTGGAAGGCGAACCCACGGTGTCGTAAGGGGAGCCCCACGCGAACGCATCTATAGATCGTGCCGTTGATTGGCGGTACATTCACGAGCGGTATGATCGCCGTCACCTGTGAGAGGACCTGGGCATGACACCGGTGCGACCCCACTCGGAGGTGTCGGCATCCGCGGAGGCGCTGCATGCGGAAGATGCGGGATATCACAAAACATTGCGTCCACGTCAGCTGCAGATGATCGCGATCGGTGGCGCCATCGGTACCGGGCTGTTCCTGGGTTCGGGTGGGCGTTTGGCCGGCGCGGGCCCGGGGTTGTTCATCGTGTACGCCGTTTGTGGCGTGTTCGTGTTCTTCATTCTGCGGGCGCTGGGTGAGTTGGTGCTGCATCGTCCGTCTTCGGGGTCGTTCGTTTCCTACGCCCGTGAGTTCTACGGCGAGAAGCTGGCGTTCGCGGTTGGGTGGATGTACTTCTTCCAGTGGTGCATGACCGGGATCGTGGATATCACCGCCGTCGTCACGTATGTCCATTACTGAGGGGGCCTTTGCGGCGATACCGCAGTGGTTGATCGACCTGGTCGCCCTGGCCCTGGTGGTGGGCATCAACCTGGTCTCGGTGAAGTGGTTCGGTGAGCTGGAGTTCTGGGCCGCCCTGATCAAGGTCGTCGCGCTGGTCATGTTCTTGATCATCGGCACTGTCTTCCTCGCCGGCCGGTTCACCATCAAGGGTGAAACCACCGGTCCGAGGGTGATAGTCGACAACGGCGGGCTGTTCCCGAGCGGCGTCCTGCCACTGGTTCTTGTCACCACTGGTGTCGTATTCGCCTACGCCGCAGTGGAACTGGTTGGCACGGCGGCCGGCGAGACGGAGAACCCGGAGAAGATCATGCCGCGCGCGACCAACTCCGTCATCGCCCGGATCGCGCTGTTCTACGTCGATCGCTGGTGCTGCTCGGTCTGCTCCTGCCCTAAACCGCCTTCAAATCCGGTGAGAGTCCCTTCATCACCTTCTTCTCCCGGATCGGCGTGGACGGCGCCGGGTCGGTCATGAACCTGGTGGTGCTGACCGCGGCGTTCTCCAGCCTGAACGCCGGCCTGCGTTCGACCGGCCGGATCCTACGGTCGATATCGATGAACGGCAGTGCGCCAGCGATCGCGGCGCGGATGTCCCGCGGCGGCGTGCCTTACGTCGGCATCCTGGCGACCGCCGCGATCGCGCTCATCGGTGTCGGCCTGAACGCGTTAGTGCCGGAGAAGGCGTTCGAGATCGTGCTGAATATGTCGACGCTGGGCACCATCACGTTTTGGGGCGCGATCGTCGTCTGTCAGCTGCAGTTGTGGCGTTGGTGGCGCAAAGGGCTGGCGCAGCGTCCATCGTTCCGTTTGATCGGCACGCCCTATACGAGCGTGGCGACGCTGGTGTTCCTGGTGACCGTAGTCGCGTTGATGGCGTTCAGCGACGACGAGGTGCAGCGCGGCGCGGTGTTGGCCGGGGGCGTCATCATGGTTCCGGCGCTGGTCGGCGGGTGGTTTCTGGCCCGCAAGCGAGTAGCGAGCATCACACAGCAGCGCGAGGGCATCACAGGTCGGTTCCCGGTTCTGGCCGAGCGTCCGCTGCACCAGCACGACGACGGCGAACCGGTCACAGTTCTCGACGATCACGGGCAGGAGTAGGAACTTCGGTAAAGATACCGAGCGCGAAAGTCGCGGGATCGCTCAGTCAAAACGGCGCTCTGGGCCGTTCACGAATCCTCTTTACATGGTTTATGCAGGGGCCGGTGACCGCCGCCGAGGTCAGGCAGCGTGAATGGGTGATCTCGCCTGGTCGAGTGCGCGTTTGGGGTACATGCCCCAGACGCACAGTCCGGTCTGCACGAAAGGACGATGGCCATGTCGGAAATCGCACGAAAGATGTCGCTTCCGGCACTTCAACACCATCGAACGACCGGCATAACCTTTGGTATCAGACCCCCAAGGACAGAGATGCGATCTCCGTAGCCGACCAACCGGAAACCATCGGTGACGACGCCGTCACCCGAAACCGCCCTCGACAACGGCGTCGGTAGGTCAACAAGGGAGTCGGCCGCGCAGGGGGGATCCCGCAACGTCACCAACCAGGAAACCCATTCTGATGTCTACTAACCCGTTCAGCATGTTCGGCTTGGTCGCCGCACTCGACGGCCGCAACATCCAAGCCCACCTCACCGGCACCGTCGCCGACTGCACGGTCTGCGCCACCGTGTCCGGCCCGGTCACCGCCTGCCCAGCCGACGGCGTCGCCGAGATCACCCGCACCGCGCAACGCCCCTTGGCAGCCACCGACATCGTCGACCACCTCGGCGCGGTCGGATACATCGTGGCCTCGTAGAAGCGAAGGTGTATGCCCCACCGGTTTCACCCGGGCAACTCACCTTAGAGCCCCTAACAGGTTCTGTTGAGTGGCGGTGATTCTCGTTGCGGTGCAGTATGTTTCGTCGTGGCGGCCCCGTGGATCGTGGACGACGAGTTGTGGACAGTGATCGAACCGC
>NZ_VUOS01000092.1 GCF_009829325.1 Nocardia sp. CY41 | reverse complement strand
CTACACCAGTACCGCCGCCTGGCCACCCGCTGGGAACGACGCACCGACATCCACCAAGGATTCCTCGACCTCGCCGCCGCCCTCATCTGCTGGCGAAGACTCCGCAACCGAACCTGATAGGAGCTCTTAACGCCAACCACTGCTCCATTGCTCCCCGAGGCCGTCGTCATGATCAATCACGACCACTGAGCCGGGAGTCACCAGCCGAAACGCTTAGCGCGACTTTCCGCGCAAATACTCACTTCGACCGGCTCCACCAGCATATCGCTCAGGAATGAATGTCCGGATGGCCTGCGAGAGCCATGGTTGCCGGACAGGTCGCTTTTGGCGGAGTTCGTTGTGGTGGGAAGCCGGGATGATCGTGTGGTCTGGAGTGTTTCCCGGGAGGATATGGTGGACGAGGCGGGGCAAGGTGGGGGTGAGCAGGAAAGCTGGGTCGTGCAGGTCGATCGACGCTGGAACCCGTCGAATCCTTCGGAGACACCTCCCTCATCGATGATCCTGGGTGGGTGGATGCTTGACGGCGACACCGCTGGTCCGTTTCAACCCAACCCGAACTACATACCTTCCGGCGACGATGTGCCGTGTGATCCCGTTGATGCGGTGCTGCGACTGGCCGCTGACGACGCGGATGATGTCGGCGCGGACATCATCTCGGCCATCCGCAACTCGGTGGTCGAAATTGGTTGCGACGAAGACGATCAACCCCTGATCGGGTTCGCTCCCGACGGTGTGGCCTGCATCGTCGTCGCCACTGCCGCCGTGTATAAACGCGGCGTCGAGGTGAAGCGCTGGAACGCAGCACCGGGGAGCGTGCTGCCGCAGATCGTGCCGACGAATGTCGACATCATGCTCAACCCGGCAGGTCCCGCACCGTTTCGGCTCCGTACCGAGGCGCTCGGACAGGATTGAGGATGGCTGGCGCCGCCGATCGTAAGCCTGTCCTCGCGATTGACCGAGACTGCCATGCGTGTGAGTGCGAAGTTCAGGGAAGGTACCCAGACGGTGCACCTGAGCGTCGCCGACGTCGCCGCGGACCTGCGCGAGTGGAACAAGCAACTGGGCACCCAGGACCGAGACTTGAGTAACCGGATCAAGGCGGTCCTCGCGCGTGACCCAGATACCCCGGTGCTCATGAGCAAGGACCGGACGCTTTTCACCCCGCCGATGTAGTCCACAGTCTGCCGATCCTCGGTCCGCGCCACGAAACAATCGGAGTAGCGTTTCCGTCGAAACGTACTGACGTTTTCGTCGCCCAGAAATGGAGCCGCGCAGGTCTCGACAGAGTGAGTCAGAGCTACGGCCTCACGGTCGGCCGACCCGCATGGCTCGATGCCATAACCGGTCGGAGCGCATCCTTACCGGCGTTGTGGCGCGACAAAGCGAAGACCGAGACAAGGCTGTTCTCCCAGGCACACGCCGAGCCGGACGGCTACGACATCATGGTCGATACCGGGCGCACGATGCAGCGCTTGAGCGTCAACGGTTACACCTTCGGGCGCGTGCTTGCCGCGAACGAGCACCTCTTGAGGGCAGTTCGCGCCAACCCGAAAAGCCTGCTGATCCAGATGTCGTGTTCTCCGGCCAGCGGGCCGGCTTCCCGTGAGTCCGCCCGGGCGCTACACGAAGCAGGGCTACATCTCGACGTGTACGCCGCCAACGAAACAGTGGAGTGGACTGCACGTCATGCGTACTTGAAGACCTACACCAACCTCGGTGTCAATATCCCGGCTGTTGATGCGGAAAGAATCGTTGGACCGCACTGGGAGGTGCACGAAGCGCCCCGGGGCCCGGCCGAGAAGTGATTGACCGCTCCGCCATCGGAGCCTCCACCAGCTCACCGACCGAACCGCAACAAGCGCAGGCGCCGCCAGGTGCACAAGCTGGCACCGATCGTCGACCAGCTGGCCTACGCATGCCGGCCGCCCACCACACTGCCAGGGGTCGCCGTAGTATCGGCCAAATTTCGGGCGGATATGACGTAGCTGCTGGTCAGTGGGTGCGGGAAGGGGGTCGGGGAGCAGATCCGCCCGATCCGGCGCTAAGCGCGAAACGGTGAGCGGTGTTGACCTGCAGGTGATTTCATGTCGGCGTGACCGATGAGGGTGGCTATGGCCGGTTTGGGGCGTTGTCCCGTGTTGAGCTGGAGCGGTTCTTCTACCTTGACGACGAGGACCGGAAGCTGGTCGCAGGGCGGCGTCGGGATTACAACCGGTTGGGGTTCGCGCTTCAGGTCGTGACGGTGCGGCAGCTCGGGATGTTCCTGGCCGATCCGCTCGACGTGCCGCCGGAGTTGGTCGATTATCTGGCCGAGCAGTTGGGTATCGAGGATTCCTCGTGTGTGAAGCGGTACACCGAGCGGGAGAAGACCAAGCTCGAGCATGCCTGGGAGATCCAGCGCGAGTACGGGTTGACCTCCTACGGCGAGGTCGAGTCGGAGTTGGCGGCGTGGGTTGCTGACCAGGCGTGGGTGATGGGTGACGGGCCGAACGCGATGTTCGCCGGCGCGGTCGACTGGCTACGTAAACGCCAGGCGTTGCTGCCGGGTCTGCGCACTCTGGAACGGTTGGTCACCGAGGGGCGCCAGGCTGCTGATCGGCGGTTGTGTGGTCAGCTGACCGGTCAGCTGAGCGCCGGTTCTGCGTCGGCGCTACTGGCGTTGCTGGCCGGCGCCCGAGGGCAAGCGCCGTGTCAGCGAACTGGAACGGCTTCGCCGGGGCGTGTTCCGGACCAGTTCCAAAGGGATGCTGGCGGCATTGGACCGCCTCGCCGAGCTTATCGCGGTGGGAGGACAGTCCCTGGATGTGTCGCTGGTTCCCCAGCGCCGAGTGATCGGACTGGCCACCTACGGATTGTCGAGCAAGGCTCCCCGCGTTGCGCCGCCTCAAGCCCCGCCAGCATCGGCTGGCGGTGATGGTGGCCACGGTGAAAGTGCTGACGGGTCGGGCGACCGATGACGTGCTGGAGTTGTTCGACCTGTTAATGGTCACGGATCTGACGTCGAAGGCCGAGCGGTCCTCGCGTGAGGAGAAGTTGCAACGGTATCCGCGGGCGGGTATCGCGTCATGCGGGCAAGCTCGCGGCGGCGGCCTCGGCGATCTGCTCGAGTCGCCCGCGGATGACCGCAGGGTCCGGTCGAGTCTTCTGCTCGGCCTGGTCCCAGACGGCCTGAGCACACCGGAACACCCCGATGATCACACTCAACGGCAAGGTGACGATCGCGCCGATCACCCCCACGGCC
>NZ_VUOS01000091.1 GCF_009829325.1 Nocardia sp. CY41 | reverse complement strand
ACCGGCAGTAGCGGTTCGATCACTGTCCACAACTCGTCGTCCACGATCCACGGGGCCGCCACGACGAAACATACTGCACCGCAACGAGAATCACCGCCACTCTACAGAACCTGTTAGGAGCTCTAAACCCGGCTCCGGCGGTGTTCGAGGCGATGCTGGAGGGGTGGCGTCGTCACATGTCGGCGCGGTTTCTGCGGGTGACGACGATCACTGCGAGGGTGCAGCTGATCAGGCGGCTGGAGCGGTTCAGTGGGTTGTATCCGTGGCAGTGGACACCGGCTGAGGGTGAGGAGTTCATCGATCACCTGCGTGCTCGCCCGATCGAGGTGTCCACCGCCCGCGGGTATGAGGTGGCGATCAGCCTGTTCCTGGAGTTCCTGCTCGATGCACGGTATGGGTGGGCGCAGGTGTGTGAGGAGCGGTTCGGGCAGACGCCGCAGCTGATTTTTCATGAGGGCAATTCGATTGCGCACAAGGTGGATCACGAAGGAGATCCGCGGCGGCGGCCGTTGACCTATGACGAGGTCCAGGTCTTGTTCGATGCCGCGGACGCCCGTCCGGGCCGGATCGTGGGCCGGGGTGTGAAAGGTGGGTTGAGCGCGGTGCGGGGTGCGGCGGTGCTGAAAACGATCTATGCGTATGGACTGCGCCGGAGCGAGGCCGCGCAGCTGGATCTGGTCGATTTGCGCGGGAATCCGAAGCTGCCGGAGTTGGGCAGATGCGGATCGGTCATGGTCCGTTTCGGGAAGTCGAGCAAGGGGTCGGCGCCGAAGCGGCGGTCGGTGCTGCTGGTGCCGGAGATGGACTGGGTCACCGAGGTGCTCGAAGACTGGATCACCCAGGTGCGGCCTCGGTTCGGGCCGGGTCGGCATCCGGCGTTGTGGGTGACCGAGCGGCTGGGCCGGTTGAGGGCGCGCTCGATCAACGACGCGTTCGTCGCCGTCAAGCAGGACGCCGGTTTGGACGAGAAGTTGGATGTGCATTGCTTGCGGCATTCGTTCGTCACCCATCTGACCGAGTTCGGGTATCCGGCGAAGTTCGTCCAGGAACAGGTGGGTCACTCGCATGCGGCGACGACCGCGATCACATCCGTGTGTCCGATGAGTTCCGCAACACGGTGTTGGCGAAGTCGTTGAAGAACCGGCTCGGCGAGCTGTGGGATGTGAAGCCGTGATCAAGAAGATGGGTTATCGGTGGCGGCTGCGGGATCTCATGGCCGATCAGCAGATGTTCCAGACCTCGGATCTGATGCCGCTGCTGGCAGAACGCGGCATCGTGCTGTCCCGCGAGCAGGTGTATCGGCTGGTGACTCAGCCGCCGCAACGGCTGAGTATGGACACCCTCGTCGCCCTCTGCGACATCCTCGGCTGCACCCCGAACGACCTGATCGAACCACAGGTTGTCAATCAGCAGGTCCGCAAAACTGCCGACGGCACGCGCGCTCGCGCCCCGGTCACCACGCGCCGCAGCGTCATCCGCCGACCGGGACAGCAATGACCCGCCGAAAAGACGACCCGGGCAAGCTCGCGCCTGCCCGGGCGCGGCTGGTGGCGTTCGTCCAGAACGCCCTCGGTGACGCGGTCACCGCAGCCGGTGCCCAGCAGC
Organism: Nocardia sp. CY41; assembly: GCF_009829325.1. Lineage (GTDB taxonomy): Bacteria > Actinomycetota > Actinomycetes > Mycobacteriales > Mycobacteriaceae > Nocardia. The sequence goes on along the minus strand of NZ_VUOS01000091.1, from coordinate 1,691 downwards.
TGTTGGAACAGGCCGGCGCATGGCTGGGGAGCTCGGCGGTCGCGCTGGACGCGCATCTGCGAGCGCATCCGGAGGCGTTCAGTTCCGGATCGCCGAAGTGTCCGCCGTCGCTGCCGCGGTTGCTGCGGCGCATCCACGCCGCCGGTCTCGGCGAGAAGGTGCTGCTGATCGGGTGCGCGCGCTGCGGCAAGACCAGGATCGAACTGATCAAGAAGACCCCTGAAGGCCGGTCTTGCGCCTGGTGCGTACATCGCGAGCAGTCGCGTCCAAATGCGCCGTGCGGGGTGTGCGGCCGGTTGCGGCCGGTGCATGCCCGCGCCACGGCCGAACGTCCGGCGGTCTGCCAGGGCTGTTACCGCAATGTCGGTGACTGCGTGGTCTGCGGGCGCCGCCGCCCGGGCGGCAAGCTGCGTGGCGGCCCGTTCCACTGCATCCGCTGCTGGCCGCTGGACCGGTTGTGTGACCTGTGTGGTGAGACGAAACCTGCCGCGGCGCGATGGCCCGTGGGCACGGTGTGTCACCGCTGCTATGACCAGCGCACCAACAATCCGAAGCCGTGCACCCACTGCGGCGTCCCCAGCGTGCTGGTCGCCGTCGCCGACGGCGGCCCGGTCTGCGGCCGTTGCGTCGGCGTCGAGCACTTGGACTTCACCTGCCGTGGTTGCGGCGCTCGAGGCGCGATCCGCTCCGGAGGCCGGTGCGTGCGCTGCGTGGCCACCAGTCGCCTCGACGAACTGTTGCGCGGCGAGGACAGCGCCGTCGCTGCGCCGCTGCGGCCGTTGGCCGACGCGCTGCGCGTCGCCAACCCCGGGTCGCTGTTGACCTGGCTGCGTGTGAGCCAGTCCTGCCAACTGCTGACCCAGCTCCTGGCGGAGAAAACCGACCTCACCCACGAGGCGCTCGACGCCCTTCCGCAAGGGCACGCCAGCCGCCACATCCGCGAAATCCTTGTCTCGGCAGAGATTCTCGACCGCCGCAACGAGGACCTGGCGCAACTACAAATATGGGCAGAACGCATCATCACCGCCCTGCCCGCATCGCAACAGCGCCTCGTGCGGCCCTTCGCCGAATGGCACATAATCCGCGAAGCACGTCGCACCGCCGCCCGAGGCGTTTATCGCGAAGGAGCGGCGCGCCGAGACCGTGCTCAGATCAACACGGCGATCGCGTTCCTGAACTGGCTCGACACCAACCACACGCCGCTGGGCGAGCTCACCCAACATCATGTCGATGCCTGGTTCGACACCCACCGCAACAAAAACCGTCCCGTGGTGGCATTCTTGCGCTGGCTGTCGGCCCGCCGCATCATCCCCGACATCGAAATCGCCCCCAGCCAACAAGGATCGCCGCAACACTTCCACGACCTCGACACCCACCAGCAGCAACTGCGCCGCTGCCTGACTGACGACACCCTGCCGCTCGAGGTCCGCGTCGCCGGATCCCTGATCCGGCTCTACGGGATGCCGCTGGCCGCCATCGTCGAACTCACCACCGACCGGTTCACCCGCGACGAGACAGGCGCCTGCCTGCTGTTCGACACACACCCTGAGGTTCCCCCGCATTGTTGGAGGGCTTTGAGCATGGTCCGATAGGACCGGGAAGGAGCCCCGCGTGGCAGCACCGAAGAAATACCCGGACGAGCTGAAGGCACGAGCGGTCCGGCTGTATCTGGAGTCGGACCCGAAACCGAC
>NZ_VUOS01000090.1 GCF_009829325.1 Nocardia sp. CY41 | reverse complement strand
GTGTGTTGTTTGAGAACTGCACAGTGGACGCGAGCATCTTTGTTTGTAAGTGTTTAAGAGCGTTCGGTGGATGCCTTGGCACCAGGAGCCGATGAAGGACGTAGGAGGCTGCGATAAGCCTCGGGGAGCTGTCAACCGAGCTGAGATCCGAGGATTTCCGAATGGGGAAACCCGGCACGAGTGATGTCGTGTCACCTGCCGCTGAATATATAGGCGGTTGGGAGGGAACGTGGGGAAGTGAAACATCTCAGTACCCACAGGAAGAGAAAACAATTGTGATTCCGTGAGTAGTGGCGAGCGAAAGCGGATGAGGCTAAACCATGCGTGTGTGATAGCCGGCAGGTGTTGCACGTGTGGGGTAGTGGGGCTCACTTTCCTATCACTGCCGTGGTAGGCAACAGTCAGAAAAGTGCGTGTTAGTCGAAGTGGTCTGGAACGGCCTGTCGTAGAGGGTGAGAATCCCGTAGGCGAAAATGCGTGCTCTGTTGTAGTGGGTGCCCGAGTAGCAGCGGGCCCGTGAAATCTGCTGTGAATCTGCCGGGACCACCCGGTAAGCCTGAATACTCCCTGGTGACCGATAGCGGACTAGTACCGTGAGGGAAAGGTGAAAAGTACCCCGGGAGGGGAGTGAAATAGTACCTGAAACCGGACGCTTACAATCCGTCAGAGCCTTCCCTTCGGGGTGGGGTGATGGCGTGCCTTTTGAAGAATGAGCCTGCGAGTCATCGGTGTGTGGCGAGGTTAACCCGTGTGGGGTAGCCGTAGCGAAAGCGAGTCCGAATAGGGCGTTTGAGTCGCATGTCATGGACCCGAAGCGGAGTGATCTACCCATGGCCAGGGTGAAGCGACGGTAAGACGTCGTGGAGGCCCGAACCCACTTAGGTTGAAAACTGAGGGGATGAGCTGTGGGTAGGGGTGAAAGGCCAATCAAACTCCGTGATAGCTGGTTCTCCCCGAAATGCATTTAGGTGCAGCGTCACGTGTTTCACATCGGAGGTAGAGCTACTGGATGGCCTAGGGGGCCCACAAGCTTACCGAAGTCAGCCAAACTCCGAATGCCGGTGTGTGAGAGCGTGGCAGTGAGACTGCGGGGGATAAGCTTCGTAGTCGAGAGGGAAACAGCCCAGATCGCCGGCTAAGGCCCCTAAGCGTGTACTAAGTGGAAAAGGATGTGGGGTCGCGAAGACAACCAGGAGGTTGGCTTAGAAGCAGCCACCCTTGAAAGAGTGCGTAATAGCTCACTGGTCAAGTGATCCTGCGCCGACAATGTAGCGGGGCTCAAGTACACCGCCGAAGCCGCGGCACTCCAACGTTTGCCTGCTTTCGAGCCAGGTGTTGGGGTGGGTAGGGGAGCGTCGTGCAGCCGTGGAAGTCACAGGGTGACCTAGTGGTGGAGGCTGTGCGAGTGAGAATGCAGGCATGAGTAGCGAAAGACGAGTGAGAAACTCGTCCGCCGAATGACCAAGGGTTCCTGGGCCAGGTTAATCCGCCCAGGGTGAGTCGGGACCTAAGGCGAGGCCGACAGGCGTAGTCGATGGACAACGGGTTGATATTCCCGTACCCGTGTATCCGCGCCCAGTGGCGAATCAGTGGTGCTAAGTGCCCAAATGTGGATGGACTTCCTTCGGGAAGCTTGAAGCGGCTGCGCACGACCCCTGCTGTAGTAGTCAAGCGATGGGGTGACGCAGGAAGGTAGCTGGGCCAGGTGATGGAATACCTGGTGTAAGCGTGTAGGGCGAGTGGTAGGCAAATCCGTCACTCATGTGCCTGAGACGTGATGCGTAGCCGATTGAGGCGAATTCAGTGATCCTATGCTGCCGAGAAAAGCCTCTAGTGAGTTGGTACACGGCCCGTACCCCAAACCGACACAGGTGGTCAGGTAGAGAATACCGAGGCGATCGAGAGAACTGTGGTTAAGGAACTCGGCAAAATGCCCCCGTAACTTCGGGAGAAGGGGGACCACGTCTGGTGATGATCCTTGCGGTCTGAGCTGGGTGTGGTCGCAGAGACCAGAGAGAAGCGACTGTTTACTAAAAACACAGGTCCGTGCGAAGTCGTAAGACGATGTATACGGACTGACGCCTGCCCGGTGCCGGAAGGTTAAGAGGACCGGTTAGCTACTTCGGTGGCGAAGCTGAGAATTTAAGCCCCGGTAAACGGCGGTGGTAACTATAACCATCCTAAGGTAGCGAAATTCCTTGTCGGGTAAGTTCCGACCTGCACGAATGGCGTAACGACTTCTCTGCTGTCTCAACCACAGACTCGGCGAAATTGCATTACGAGTAAAGATGCTCGTTACGCGCGGCAGGACGAAAAGACCCCGGGACCTTCACTATAGCTTGGTATTGGTGTTCGGTACGGTTTGTGTAGGATAGGTGGGAGACTGTGAAGCGGGCACGCCAGTGTTCGTGGAGTCGTCGTTGAAATACCACTCTGGTCGTATTGGACTTCTAACCTCGGACCCTGATCGGGTTCAGGGACAGTGCCTGGTGGGTAGTTTAACTGGGGCGGTTGCCTCCCAAAATGTAACGGAGGCGCCCAAAGGTTCCCTCAGCCTGGTTGGCAATCAGGTGTCGAGTGCAAGTGCACAAGGGAGCTTGACTGTGAGACTGACGGGTCGAGCAGGGACGAAAGTCGGGACTAGTGATCCGGCACCGGCATGTGGAAGCGGTGTCGCTCAACGGATAAAAGGTACCCCGGGGATAACAGGCTGATCTTCCCCAAGAGTCCATATCGACGGGATGGTTTGGCACCTCGATGTCGGCTCGTCGCATCCTGGGGCTGGAGTAGGTCCCAAGGGTTGGGCTGTTCGCCCATTAAAGCGGCACGCGAGCTGGGTTTAGAACGTCGTGAGACAGTTCGGTCTCTATCCGCCGCGCGCGTCAGAAACTTGAGGAAGGCTGTCCCTAGTACGAGAGGACCGGGACGGACGAACCTCTGGTGTGCCAGTTGTCCTGCCAAGGGCACTGCTGGTTGGCTACGTTCGGAAGGGATAACCGCTGAAAGCATCTAAGCGGGAAGCCTGTTCCAAGATGAGGTTTCTCACCACCTTCGAGTGGTTAAGGCCCCCTACAGACCATGGGGTTGATAGGCCGGAACTGGAAGCACGGTAACGTGTGGAGGTGACCGGTACTAATCGGCCGAGGACTTACCAACAAAGGTTGCTACGCGTCCACTGTGCGGTATCTGAAACAACACACAGACACCCCGCGACACGATTCACCGTGCCACCCACATTCGATCCCGGTCATTGCGGGGTCGGTGGGTGTGGTGAACAGGGTTCGGGGGTGTGGTGGACAGTTTCATAGAGTTACGGCGGCCATAGCGGTGGGGAAACGCCCGGTCCCATTCCGAACCCGGAAGCTAAGCCTGCCAGCGCCGATGGTACTGCACTCGACAGGGTGTGGGAGAGTAGGACACCGCCGGAACATCCTT
>NZ_VUOS01000089.1 GCF_009829325.1 Nocardia sp. CY41 | reverse complement strand
AACGCCGCCCTCATCTGCCTGGCCCGGCGACGCTGCGACGTCCTCTACGCGATGCTCAAACACGGCGAACTCTACCGATCACCCACGACCTCAGCGGCTTGACGAACACCATAGGGACACCCCCCCGCACAACCTCGTGGACCGCGAGTTCTAGGAGCGGTGGCAGTAAGTGGCGAACGCTCTGTGCCGGAGCGGTCGGCGATCAGTCCCGGCAGCGTCCGAAGGGCGCACACAGCCCGGGCAGGACCACCTCAGCGACAACTCGGGATGAGCGAGACGGCGCAGCGACCGGTCGTCCCCCATCGACGTCCAACAAGCGATCAGGTCGTTCTCATCTGATTGGCGCACGCCACCCGTGTCGCAGCCACTGATTGATCGCAGCGATGTGGACCATCGCCAGATAGCGGACAGCGAGCGTGTCGTAGCGAGTGGCCACCGCCCGATGCTGTTTGATGCCACGCGCGCGACAGCGTTACGGTCCCGGTAGACGACCGGATCAAACACCGGCGGCCTGCCACCGCCCGAGCCGCGGTTGCGGCGATGGCCGGCCTGGTCCGCTGGAACCGGGATCGTCACCCGGATCCCGTGCCGACGCAGCCATTCCCGATTTCCTCGACTGGAGTACGCCTTGCCGGCCAGCACCCGAACGGCTCGTGATCGTGGCCGGCCACCACCAGTCTTGGGCACCTCGATGCCGTCGAGGACCGCCGTGAACTGGGGACCGTCACCGGCCTGGCCCGGAGTGACCAGCAGCGACAGCCCTGTTCGCAAGCCAGATGCAACTTCGTCGACCATCCGCCCCGCGACCGGCCAAGCCCGTGATCGCCGGGTTCGCGGACCACCCCTCCGGGCGGCTCGGCCTGCCCATCACCGTCGCGGCGTGCCCCGGCGGCATGCTGATGGGCCCGCAGAAATCATCGAGTCCACGCTCACCTGCCACACGATCCGGTTTGCCGCGGCGGCGAACGCCTGCAGCAACTTCAGGATCGACGCCCACACTCCGGCACGCTGCCAGCGCCGGAACAGCCCATACACCGCCAGCCACAACCCATACACCGCCGGAACGTCACGCCACGGTGATCCGACTCGGGTCCGCCACCGGATCCCATCGATGAGCTGCCGTTTCGTCCACTAAGGCGGTCGTCCCGCCTTCTTGTTCCGGGGCAGCAACGGTTCCAACCGGGCCCACTGGGCATCGGTCAGGTCCGCGCGCCCCGCCACCACCGCTACGCTGGCCACGAGGTCTCCGGTATTCATGGTTCTTCTTCGACAGCTGAACCAACTACCAGAGACCTCACCTACATACTAACGCCGACAACAGATCCCGCTGAACACATTGATGGGGTGGCACCGCAATGCGGTGCCACCCCATCAACTACTTCGAAACACTCCCTAGATGTCACCTCGTTCGTAATCCGTCGACCACGGGAGTCTCCATATACCCCATGCCAGGAATTTCCATTCGGATCAGATCGCCAGCAGCCCAAAAAATTCGGCGGACTCTGGAACGCGCCACATCCCGTCGTAGTTCCTGTCAAAATGATATCACCCGGAGAGAGTTCAGTTTCCTTTCTGAGGTCTTCGATGAGATGCGAAATATCGACGATCATCTCACCACTGCTGCCGTCCTGCCGGAGTTCACCGTTCACCCACAACGCAGTCGTAGGTTGCACGGATCGGGTGTCTCATCCTTATTACTATCTTCATAGTTTCTACCTCGTTGAACTCGCGCTTACGATACAGTCGACAAGTTGCATTAACGATGTGTTCGTAAATGCTTCACGCTCGGCGATCACGACCGGAACTGGGAGCGAAATGAAGACCGCCGTCTCCCAGCGATGGCGCTCATGGGGCACCAGTGTAAATCCGCCCCGAGCGAGCGAGGTTGCGCTCGCAACTTCCTGCCATCCAATCTGCCTCTCATTTCAGGAACCGGCGCCCAGCCCGCGCGACCGTGAGCACGTCACCTATATCGGGCTGTTGAGAAGAGACAACTCCAACGTATCCGTATCCGAAGCCGAGATCTTGATCAAGGGCTTCGACTTGGCAACTCTGTTCGTCGATCAGTCTACGACCTGCTCGTCGTCATTTCGGCGTATGGCCCGACGTCTCTGATGGATACGCGCACCGTTCCTGAGACTCCAATCTGCGTTGGTGCGCGCGACTCCTATCCGCTCGACTTCGTAGGTATCCAGAAGTTTATCATCGGCTTGGCCGCGTAAGACAAGCGCAAGCTTCCACGCAAGATTACGGACGTCTTGGATACCAGTTTTTGTCCCGAAGCCGCCAGTCGGCGGAAAGAATGCGCCGTATCTCCCGCGAGAAATCCTACCGTGGCACCACTTTCTCGCTACGTGTCGCACGGCGTCGTCACACGGCAGATCGCTGGGAATCGCATGTACCTTCCTCATTATCGTCCGCGATCGACCGCACTACTTCGATGTACAAGTTCCGCTTGTTCTTGAAGTAATGAAATGAAGCCCGTGAGCAACGCCCGCGCTGTCGGCGATGTCGCTGATGAGCACGTCGTCATAGAGAAGGCGGCCAAAGGCATCACGCCCGGCGGCGATTACTCGCTCCCGTCGCGTCGGAGGTTGGATGAATGCGGCGGGCATGCGACAACGACAGCCTGCCGACACCGAGACCTCCCTCATTACGTTGCCGGCCCGAGAATTGCCTCGAATGCGCCGAGGAGGTCACCGCTGACATCGGCGGGCCGTAACCGCCATCGCGCACCGACGTGCCCATCGGGCCGAACGAGTACAGCACCCCCTTCTTGCAGCTCGTACAGATCGCTCCAGTACCCCGGCACCTTGTCGTCCACGATGCAGTCGCTGCCGATGAATGAGCCTGCGGATGAGTGCACACAGTAGACCTGTATGGGTAGCGCCGTACGCGTTCGCGCGGAACGAACAGCGTCGGTCCAGTGATGCCCGGGACCTGCAACGAGCACCGTCCACCGTCCCGTCACCAGGTCGATCGTCGACAGCTGTCGCCCGTCCGTCGTACGCAGCCGAGCGTGTGGAGCACGAGCCCCAGGCCTTGCCGACATAAGGTACTCGGTGATCGTTGATTCGCGGAGGGGGCTGCCGTCGTCCACGACCCCATTGCCGGCATACTGGTGGCCGAACTGCTGACCCAGAGAATGAAATTCTTCACGCATCTGGGCGATTCCTGCCGCCACAGCAATTCGAAGGTCATGTCCGCCGGGTGCAGCTAGCAAGCTCAACGTGTCCGGAGAGCGGAGCGAAGCAGCCGCCTCTTGTTGACGCTGAGCGTTGAGCATCGACTGCTCGGCATTGAACGTGGCGAATTCCGTTACGCACAAGGGCGCTGATGGGTCCAGGGCATAGCGCAACGGTGCAGCTGGTTGCTCTACCTAATGCACCCACGGACCCGCCCTCGGTCACAATCACCACCGCGGCCACACCGCACTCGGCGGACACCCACCAGCCAGCCGCGTCCCCAACCTCTCAGGTCAGTACACCTAGGTTCTGTCTCCCAAATCGAGGGACTATCGGAACTCCGGTGGATCTGATCGGGAGTGTCTGATCTCCGGTGTATCTGATCTCGGTCTGACTGGCCGAGCCTGAGGGTTCGGCGGGAAGGATCATTTGATGTCGGAGACACTCGAATCCGTGGTGGATGCGGTGGATCAGAAGAAGC
>NZ_VUOS01000088.1 GCF_009829325.1 Nocardia sp. CY41 | reverse complement strand
CTCCGTCCAGGCCCAGGGCGGGGACGAACCGCCACCCCGTGACTGCATCGACTTCGAGGTCCTCATGCCCGGAGCCGCCCAGCGATACCCGCTCGACGCCGGAAATTTCGTCCTCAACAACACCTAGTTGTGCTACTGACGATGTGAGGTTCCCCGCTTTCTCGGAGGGCTTGATTTTCCCCCGGTTTCGTGGAGTTGGTTTGCTTGACTCTTGGTCACGAAGTCGTCGAAGGAGACACGTTCGTGCCAAGGCGTTATCCCGAGGAGTTCCGTCGCAAGGTCCTGGATCTGGTCGCAGCCGGGCGTCCGGTCGCGCAGGTAGCTGCGGACCTGGGCATCAGCGACCAGACGATCTATGTCTGGCGTAAACAGGAACTGATCGTTGCGGCGGATCCGGATCCAGGACGGTGGGATGCTCGAGCGCGTGCAACTCGCGCTCGCGGGCGGCCTCGGCGACGTTCACGGCGCGCTCGGCGCGGTCACGGGCATCGACGAACAAACTGTGCGCCTGGCGGCTGAGCTTGATCAGATCGTCGATGGTGTCGCCGATCCGCTCTTCCAGACTGCGCATTTTGCTGCTCCCCTCGCCTCCCTGCGGCCCGAATGAAGGGGCGTCCGGTCGTGCGAGCGGGCTCGAACCCATGAGCAACCCAACCGATGACGACGGCCGGGCCGCCTGGTGTGATGGGAGGAAGAAAAATATCATTCGGTCGCTTCTCGGACCAGGGAAGTGGCGACGGTGCTGACTGTGCACGAGGCAGCAGGGCATGAGGGCTATTGATTAGGAATAGGCTGGCGCAGTACGTCAGGGGCATAGCCGATGGATTGCGCACCCTCCAGATACCCCGCGTGACCGGGAACCTCGAGGAGATGTGCAGAGGTCGGGTAGGCGCCGATGGTCTTCGGGCTGTGGTCGGTGGGCACGGTGATGGCGATGTGTCGGCCGCTGAACGGCTGAAACAAGCCAGGGATGGCGCAGACCGGGCCGGTCACGGTGGAGGAGAACAGCCCGGCCATAGGCCCCCTCTCGGCCACAGCACGCACCATCATGATCAGCCGGACGCCCCATTGGTCGTTGCGGACGAACTCGACAGAATTCACTCGTCGGGTGTTAAAGCGAGATGGGCGGGCTTTCATCGGGCGGAGATCCCGCGCCGGGAGTTCGAGGCCTGGATACGGTCACCGACCGAAGGACCTCTCCCGCCGCTGGCTCCGCACTCTGCTCTGAATTGTTGGGAAATGCTGCTGCGAGCCGCAGCACGGAGCAAGGTGATCACCCACGCCGAACTCCGCAGGATATATGCGCCCATAACCGAGTTCAGGCAGACTGGCAAGGCCCCATCGGATCCTGAGTGGATAACACGGGAGCTGCTTCCACACGGGAAGCGGCTCTATCTTCCCGGCGACCCCGCCGGCCCGCAACCACAGCGCGGCGATGTGGTCTTGTGGGGGAGGGGCGATCACGTGGTGATGGCGACCGGGCGCACGAGCTGGGGGTCTCCTGAGGTGTACTCGTTCTGGCCGTATCCGAAGGACGTCTGGCCGTATCCGAAGGACGATTTCATGAGAGACCCGGACACCGGATCTTCGGGCATGGTGACCGATGCCGTCCAGATCACGAACATCGATGAACTGGCAGCGTATATCGACAACGGGGAAAAGATCTGGTTCGGGCGGGGGCCGTGGTAGCCGCACGGATGATGGGATACATGCTGTCGGCGCGCGGGGCCGGTGACTGCCACCGTATGGTCCGCATGCCTGCGGAACGTGTGTGACCGCGATAGCAAGGTGGGAGGGTGAAAATGGTGATGTCGAGGACGCTTGTGGCATGGCACGACCAGCCGCAACTGAAAGCCGTGGCAGTGGTGCAGATGCAGCGTATCGCCGCCTACTCCGGGTTCCGGCAAGGTGGCCAGGTGCTACAGGACGGGCGGGTCGGCGGGGGGCTGCATGTCTGCTTGTGCGCGCAGCGGCTGGCCGAGGAGCAGGGTGTACCGGTCTCGGTGGTGCTGGCGGCGAAAGACACGGTGTCCTGGCTGGATGAGAGCACTCGTCTGTGGGGTATTCCGCGGGTGGTCGGCGGGTTGATGGATCGCTGCTTCGAACGTCTTGCCGCCCATGAGGCCGGAAGGTTCGCCGTCGCCGCGATCGAGGCCATCCCGGCAGGTGCGGATCTACATTCGCTTGGTGCGCAATGGACGTCCGAGTTGCTGGCCGACCCGCGAGAAGGGGTACTGCGATACACCGCCGAAGGTTCCATCCAACACCGCGCGGTGAACCAGGTGATCGACCTGTATCGCCGCACACTCGCCGGTGACGATCCCGCACCCGCGGAGTGGACGACCGCAGCCCAGGCCGCAGCCCAGGCTGCTGCGCTTGCTGATGCCGACGAGCCCGGCGAGCCGGCAGGCCCCCCGTCCTGTGCCGCGCACACTGCGAACCTGGCTGCGGTCGCCTTCGCCCCCGACCTCGTCCCCATGCAGGTGCAGGTGGCGGCTATGCGGGCTGCGACAACGGTGCCGGACGCGGACGCGGAGGCATACCACACCGCCTACCTCCAGACCGAAGCCTTCGCCCAGGCTGCACACCAGGCCAGCGAGACCGTCCGGGCCGCGGCCGACGCATCGTTCCAGACCGTGCTGAGGCCGCTGCAGCAGGCCGCCGAACGAGCACGCACCGCCGAACGCCACCAGCGTCGACCCGACCCACGGGACGCCGCTGCCCTCCGGCAGGTCCGGGACGCCGCCGACACCGCCGCCGCCGCCTGCACACACCACTACCGATGGCGCGCAAACCAGCTGATCGAGAGCCTCACCACCGCCCACACCACCCCACGAGAGTAGGCCCGTCCATCGCCACTCGCGATTTTCGCCAGTGACATCACGTTATCTACGGTACGCCCGCACCATTGTTCGTTATCTGCTCGTCACCTCAGTGCAAGAGGTGTGGGACTTACTTGCTTACGAGGGGATTTGGGTGCTGAAGATCGGTGTCGGGGCAAGTGGTAAGGGTAGGAACCAGGGTGTCGGTGTGGAAGATGAAGGCGCACAGAGGGTGTGAAAAAGGGGCTGTGGGGCTCTGATCTGCTGCCCCTGGCTGCGTGCGTGGAATCGCACGCGACAGATACGCTCACCGAGACGACGCCGACCGGCGCGGCCGGGTTGGAGAGGGGGGACATCGTGGTGTTGCCGCAGTACCGCTACATCTGCTCCAAATGCACGGCCGGGTGGCACGACACCCCGTTCTGCCCGCACGAAAGCGCCGCAGGGCTGGGCGGCGCGATCGGCGCCCTCGTCGATGCCAACTACTAGAACCGCCAGCGCGAGAAGCAGATGGTGCGCGACGGCCTGATCCCCCCGCCCGAGGCGGGCGGCGACGATTCACGGTCGGGTGCCTGCTGCCCGAGGCGGGCGGCGACGATCGCGGGTGGGAGGCCTTCGCGCAGCATGCGTTGTTCGGTGGTGGCGCGCAGCGTGCCCGGGGAGATGTCCAGGCCGGCGTCGGCGCCGACGGCGCGGATGGCGTCGTCGACGGTGCGCACCGCCAGGCGCCGGTGCGGGGTGTGCTCGTGCGGAACAGCGCGACCTGCTCGGGCTGGCCGCGTAGCAGGCGGCGGCGTTCGGCCAGCCAGGCGACCAGCGCGGCCTGCAGCGGCACGGTCCGCACGCTGCCGCAAGTGGTTTCTCGACCGCGAAATGTTCTCCGATGGTGCGCGGCCGTTCACCGCTTCGTTGCATGCCGCTCTGAACCCCAAGATCACGGACCTGCGCTCCCAGCGCGGCCACGTGCGCCTGCAGATCAGTGGCGTCGCGAACGTGGAGAGGAGTTGGTGGCGACGCGGGTATTCGCGGACGAGGCCGCGGCCTTGGCCGCCCAC
>NZ_VUOS01000087.1 GCF_009829325.1 Nocardia sp. CY41 | reverse complement strand
GGTAGTCGCCACGGTGATCGACCACCAGCCGGACAGCTTTGGCCCTGGTCGCGGCGTCGTACTTGCTTGGCATGATCTTGCCCATCCTCCCAAGAAAGAGGGTGAGCACAAAAACCGGGGCGATTCATCTTGAACCGTCACGAGTAAGAGACCGGCTTCGGTTTCAGACCAGCGCCGGTCGGCGTGGTAGTTGTCGAGCGTAGTAGGCAGCCTCGTATTCCGCTGGGGTCAAGTAGTCCAGGCGGGAATGCAGGCGGGCGTTGTTGTACCAGTCGCACCATTCCATGAGCGCGAACTCGACCTCGGTGAGAGTCTTGAACGGGCCGTGCCGGTTGAGTGGTCCGCGACGGTCGACATCGCACCACGATCGCCGGGAAGGAGCCGGTCATCGTCCGCGCCCCGGACCTTCTCGACCGCGATTTCACCGCGTCCGAGCCGAATCGCAAATGGGTCACCGATTTCACTTATGTGCCCACATGGAGCGGGTTCGTGTACGTGGCGTTCGTGATCGACTGCCGCGGGCAACCAGGTCACGGAAGAACGCCAGCCAGCCGGCACCGTCCTCGCCGGAGGTGACCTCGACGCCGAGCAGGTAGCAGGTCGCCACCACGCTGGAGGGCTCGTTCGGCGCGTTTGCGGCGTTCGAACAGCCAATCCGGAAGTAGCTGCCCGACCGTAATTTCGGGATGGCGACATCGATCGTGCCGACTCGGGTATCGAAATCGCGGTGCCGGTAACCGTTACGAGAGTTGACCCGCTGCTGGCTGCATTCACCGTAGTCAGCGCCGCACATCGCATCCGCTTCGGCGCTCATCAGTGAGTGAACGACCGTCGACAGCATCTCCCGCAGCAGGTCGGGGCTGGTTGCGGCGAGCTGCTCGGCGAACGACTTGCCCGGGTCGATAGGCTCGATCCCGGTCATCGCGTGAACTTTCCCTTCGTTGAGCTTGGCGGTTCAGGAAGGATCACGCGGTGACCGCCCACTCTCCGGCTACGACACGCTCACATAGTCGCTACGGAGTCGCTGATACACCACTCTGCTGGACGCAACCTCGCATATGATGGGCGTGACCGCGATCGTCAGCGGCCCGCGGGCACGTCGGTAGTACGTGAGGGAGGAAGACCCAGACACCGGTAGATGCCACGCTGAAACGCGCAACCAGTCGGCCGGCGTCGGCCCGCAGGACCATCACGGCTGTGGTCAGGCGGTCCGTCGCGGCGGGATAGAGGCCAGAGCACGCAGCGCATCCGCACGAGAAATGGGCTGATCCTCAGAAAGTTCAGCCAACTGAATGGATGCCCAATCCCGAAGCAGGTCCGACCGGGTGACGCCGCGGGCATCGGCCTCGGCGTTGATGCGCTTATCCAGGTCCACCGGCAAGCGCACGGACCGGACAACCATCACCTTGCTTGCCTCGTCCTCGGTCAGCACCGGCGGTGCTTCGTCCTCGGGAACGTCGTCCCAGATCAAATCGGTGGCGTCCATCAAGGCGTCCACCTGCTCAGGCGTTGGGGCCAGGTAGTGCTGTTGCTTGGTCATCGGCGGGTCTCCTCCCACTGCTCGAACTCGGCCAACTCGGCACCGTTGAGGTCCCGAGCCGCAGCTATATGCCATTGCCAGGCCGATGCCTGATACACGGCCACCTTCAGCGGCCGCCCGGCATTTGTGCGACCCCAAATGGTCAGGATGGACGCACCAGTGCGATCACGTCCGCGCCGCGGCCAGCGTGGACGTTTCCCGGTCAGGACCTGCATCACTTCCCACGGCTCGATACCGCGCAACCGATCCAAAGCCCATTCCGGCCAGTCGTAACCCACACTTCCATCGTAGTACGGCGTCATACGCGCGTCATACGCGCCGCGTGAACTTGTTACGAATCGGTACGCGTAAGAGCGCGGGCGGGGACCCACTGCCGGGCCTCGACACAACCGCTGCTCCCGCCAGGAATCAGAATCGAATCAAGCCCAGCAGCGAGCCGTCGACGCAGCGCGTCCAGGCGTACAGCGCCCCGGCACCGTCCTCGCGATGTCGAGACCTGCGGATTTGGCGCGCAGCGACACTTGGTCACGGCCGAAGAGGCCCGGGGAGGTGAGTACATCGGCCAGGTCAACGAGCACAGGGTATCGGCGGATCGACGACGCGCCGCAGCGGCGCCGAGAAGCCATCGGCCCAACGTTCGAACACACTTGCGATGCAGTCATGGACTGGTCGGTTTGTTTCACAAGAAGGGCTCGTTGTCGTGAAGGCAGGGGACCGAGTTCTGCTCGTGGCAGGTGGCGCGTCGGTAGTCGAAATGCACGAGATCGATGAGGACTTTGCCGTCGTCGAATCCATCCAGAAAGTCGCGCCAGGCCGCTACCCGTTCAGCAGTGCTGGGCTGCTGCACGATGAGGTGACAGTGGTGACCTGCCGCATCGTTCGGGTTCGCGGGAACTGTGGGGGCGTTGGGATATGCCGGAGCGGGAGTGCCCGACAGGAACGGATCGGTTCCGGCAGCCGCGCGGGCCTGTTTCACAATGATCGAGGTCGCTGCGGTGCATGCCGGTCATCGACTGGGCGAACTCGGTCACGAGCCGGGCCAGCTCGTTCATCTCTGGACAGGCGGAGAGGAACTCGTCGAGCGGTCTGAACCCAGGATCAGTGCCATGCGTGTCATACCTGCCCAGTATCTTGGTGGCAATGTACAGCAGCCCCACGACGTTATCGAGGACCGGACAGAGGATGACCATGTACACCGTCGTGATCGTGCGGGGCGATTCGCAGGACACCGCGACAAGAACTCGGATGACGCTGCGCATAGACACCGGTCACCCGGGGCCGCGCGTGACCGGTGTGTCCGTTACATCGGAGGCGCCGGAAGGCCTGACGTCGGCCAATTTTCCCGATATCGATCTCGCCGCGATCGTTCGAGCATTGGCGTCCAGAGTGTTCGGTGGCGGTGAGCGATCCGAGCTCGCGTTATTCGACGGCTGTGCCGCGGCCGCTGCGCCGGGCCCGTCGTCCGAAGGGGTCAAAACGAGCCGAGCGGAGCATGCCCGGCTGCGGCAGGGGAATGTCGTCGATGCGTCGGCGGGCCGGGCTTACCGCAAAATGCCCGCCCCGGATGAGTTGCGTGCGAACTACGCGAGAATCGGCACCGTCACCGGGCTGGCAAAATACTACGATGTGCCCCGGCACACCGCGCAGGGCTGGATTGGCAGGCTTCGGAAGCTTGGTGATGCGAGCACCCAGGCGGCGGAGTAGACCATGGGAAAGCTGTACAGGATCAGTATCGCGGAAGCGGACTCGCCCGATATCGTGACCGCCACGGTTGAGCTCGACGGAAATTGTGCGCGGATCGTCGAGGTGCGAAGCGGCGGCGGCGATTCTCCCGTTCCATTCGAATTGGGCGAAATCGACTTCTCCTTGCTGGTGCGAGCCGCGGCGGTTTTCTGGGCTGCGCCGGAGACGCCTTCGAAGGCAGACGAAGTGATCGCCCCGGCGACCGCGCCTCCGATCGAGAGTGTGGAGCAGCCCGGCACTGGGGCGATCGCGAAACCGGCGCGTGGTGAGCGGCTTGAGAAGAACGGAATGCCCTCGGATTTTCCCATAAACTTCTGGCGCCTGGGCAGCGTCCCGAAGGTAGCTAAACACTACGCCGTTCCGCACCATATTGCGCAAGACTGGATCAAGACGCTCCAGCGCGAAGGCAAAGCCGGTAGTCGATGGCCGAAGAAGAGTAGTCGGCCGTGACCGCGCCGATGTGAATTCGGATCCACTCCGTTTCCAAGGCGCAGATCAGGCGGGTCCTGCTACCAGATGCAGTTCCCGGCTGAATCCGTTGTAGCGGGTCAAGTCGAATGGCGTGGTGTATCGGGGTGGTGCCGCACTTGGGAGCCCCTAACAGGTTCGGTTGAGTGGCGGTGATTCTCGTTGCGGTGCAGTATGTTTCGTCGTGGCGGCCCCGTGGATCGTGGAAGACGAGTTGTGGACAGTGATCGAACCGCTACTGCCGGTCCGGGCACC
>NZ_VUOS01000086.1 GCF_009829325.1 Nocardia sp. CY41 | reverse complement strand
TCGAGGCCGTAGTCGTCGTAGGCGTCCGACGTGTCCGACTGTCCGAGCTGACTCAGCGGCATTCCGGCCGAGGCCATCGCGCTCATCAAGGCGGGCAGCATCTGGGTCAACGCGCTGCTGTCGCCGCTGCCGCTGCCCTTTCCGGCGCTTTCGCTGGTTCCTTCGCTCGCGCCCACCTTCGAGCCGACCTCGGTGGAGTAACCGGTGATCGTCTCCGCCGAACGCGCGTTCTGCTCGTTGAACTTCGCCAGGGCGGCCTGGATGCCGAGCTCGTTCTTGGAGCGCATCGCCGCGATGAGCTCCTTGCGCGCGGCGATGATCTCCTCCGGCGTGGGATGTTTGGCTTTCGCGGTCCGGAATGCGTCGCTGTAGGTATCGATTCCGTCGGCCAGCATCCCTAGGCCGAGACCGAGCTGGTCCAGCCACCCGCGGCGCTGGCCGAGCTCCGCTGCGGCCGCGGAGCCGACCGGTTCCCAGTTCTGCATCGACTTCGCCGCCGAGGTCACGCCCTCGATCGCCGCGAGATGCGGACCGCCGGCGAACTTACGCAGCGCGTCCGCGAATCCCTTCGCCGCACCGGGCCCCGGGCCCGAGTGCAACTGCTGAGCGAAAGTCAACGGGTCGACGGCTCCGCCCGCGGCGGGGAATCGCAGACCCGGCGGGCGCCGTTGGCCGATCTCCTGGACGTCGCCGACCGGATTGGCGAGGAGCTCACCGCCGCTGCCGTTGATGGTCCGAGCGCCGTCGTCGTCGGCCGCGGTGTAATCGGCGGCGGCCGCGCCGATGTTGTACGCGGTCCGCTGGATATCGGTGAGGACACCCGCCATTCCGTTGAACAACGAGGCGGCCTGCGCGTTGAGTTGCGGCACCGCGGCGGCGGAAATCGGGTCAGCCCCTGCGGGCACGACCCAACCGCCGGGCATCGCCGCGCCGGTGTCGCGCGCCATCGCGGCGAGTTTCGACGCCGCAGCGACGAGTTCCTGCGGATCCACCTTCAGCGCCATCGCGACCTCCTCTCCTCATCTGCCGCTGTCACCATGCTCGCGCGATCAGCCCGCGATTGTCGCGACATCCGGCATTGTCGCGTTCGCGGACTGATCGGCCGAGCCCGGCGTGCCCGAGGACGAGCCCCGGTCCGCCGGCGCGGTCACCTCGATGCCGTTCGGGTGCGCGAACCCGTCGAACACGTTCGTTTCCGAGGCGATCTCGGGCATCTTCGGGTCGAAGGGTTTCAATTCACCCTTGACGATGACCTCCAACGTGCCACCCTGGTCCGGCGGGAACACGACCAGGACCGCGGTCGAATTCGTCCACGTGGCGACGTCGCCGGTCATCAACTCGAAGTCACCCACCGGTTTACCGATGCGCTTCCTCTGCGACGACTTATCCGACGGCTCCGTCGACCACTTCGCCGGCGTTTTCTCGTACGCCTGCTGCGCATTGGTGTCGGCGTGGTTGCCGAACGCCGCGTCGAGGGCTTGGGCGACCATAGCGGACACCTTCTGCGTACGTCCGTCGGGGAAGGTGTAGGTCACGCTGCCGTCCGCGTCCGGTGTTCGTCCGGGCGCGACCGCGGGCTGGGTGGAGGTCGTGCCGGTGGGGGCCGTGGCGTGCTGCGTCGCCGGGGCCGTCGTGGACGGCTGCGCGACCGCGGGCTGCGCCGTGACCGGCGGCGCGATCGGCGGCGGGGCCACCGCATCGAGTTCGTCGTCGTAGCGGCTCGGATCCAGATCCCTGCGACGGCTGTTCAGGTCCTGGTCGGCCATGTTCCGCATCATGGCCTGCTGCATCATCATCGGCAGCATGGAACTCATCAGGTCCATGCCGGAGCCCATCGGCGACATGGCGGAAGCGGGCGGCACGGCGGGGGTGGGGGGTGTCGTCACGCCCGGCGTGGTGCCGATCGGGTCGATGCCGCCGGGTGCTCGGGGGTTCAAACCATTGTCCACACCAGGGGTGTCCAAACCAGGATCGTTCAAACCGGGTGGCGTCAGGCCGGAGTTGTCCGGGTCGTCGAGACCGTCGAGACCATCCAACCCCGGAGGCAGGGTGGCGTCGGTGGACGGGGGGTTCGTCAGGCCGGGCGGCCATTGCCCCGTATCGATGGGTGGCGGATTCAATCCCGGATTCTTCTGTGCCGCTTCCAGTTTACTTATGTGATCTTGCAGGTCCTTGATCATCTTCGTCTGATCGTCGATGTCCTTGGCCACGCCGCTTTGCCCCTGCCTGACCACATCGATCTCGCTCGCAAGGGAATCGTTGGCCTCGGTGACCCAAGTCAAGATGTAGCTGTCGATCTGTATGCCCTGAGGTGGAGCGGTCCGCGCCATCGCGACGATTTTCTCGTCGATCACCTTGTTGGTCGCGTCCTGTCCCGCCTCGGACCATTTCCCGGATTCGCGTACCGATTTCACCAGTTCGGTGACGTTGCCGTTCAGGTCGGTGTACGACCGCTGGAGCTGCACCGCTACTTCTGCATAGTTCGTGAAACTGCCGATATTCGCAGGGGCGACCTGCGGCACATCCGGAGCTTTGGGCGGATCACTCTTCGAGTCTTTTCCGAGACTCTTCCAGATCCCGTCGAAGTTTTGATACAGGCTCTTGAAGCAGGAATCGGTGAAGACGGAGAAGACCCATTCGGCCGGATAATTGCCCTCCTGGATCTTCTTCCGGTCGGGCATCAGCATCGGGTGCATGTCCACCATAGAACTGCCCCTCAGCTAGTGCTGAATGTTGTCGATGCATTGAGTGGCTTGGTCGGCAACGTCGCCGGATATGACTGCCCTTGGCCCGGGCCCGCCCCCGGGCCGCCCGAATGCGAGCCAGCCCATAAACCGGCACCCGCACCAGCGCCGGCCAACCAACCGCGAGCCGCATTCAAGGACGCGCCTCGTGCAGTCCACGCGGCTCCGATATTCGGTGCCTGGTTATGGATAGCAGGGTTGAACGCGCCTGTAGCCGCACGTGTGAGCAGATTTCGCCCCCCGGCGTTCGCCATGGCCCGGACGGCGCCACCGGCCCCGCCCCCAAGCAATGCGAAGGCGCCCGTTTCGGCGCCATTGCTCAAGGACTCGCTCCAGCTTTTGTCCTCGACCCACTTGTCGTAAAGCGTCTCTGTCGCGAAGCCGGCCAGAGCGCTACCCGCCGCAACGCCGAACGCCGTGCCGACCCCCGGGACAACTGACCCGAGCGCACCACCGGCAACGGTGAGACCGGTGGTCAGCGCGAACTTACCGACACTCGACCATGGAATACCGAAGAAGCTCATGAGATCACCTCCCGGATGCTAGGCGCAGCGCCGACGAACGGCGGCCGGCTGGTCGTCACTTGTGTCCATTGCAGCCGGCACCACCTGGGTCACAGGCTCGCATGGCTCGTGCCTCACCACGGCAAAGTCCGCCTTTCGATCGAACTCCCCATCGTCGACCGGAGCGGTGTACGCGACGATCGACCATGAGTGAGACCTACTTTCGACGTCTTCATTGTCGAGGCTTCCCAACTCCGGGAAGCGCGGCGCTGGGAGAACCGGGGAGGCCGGTCCGAATCCATCTACACTGACATGCGCAAATTGTCCAGGCTGCCAGATCAGTTCACAGCGACTTGTGAGGACGGGTTGGATGAACGTCCTCGACCCAGTGCTCGAACCTACCGCTCGGGCATCCTCCATCTGCCGACGGCACCGACAACCGGGGGACGATCATGACCTCTGCTGAAATCTGGCCCACCGGGGTCGAGGTAGCAGCGCAAGAGCCGGAAACGACGGAAGATCAGCAGACCGGCCCGGCGACGCCGTGGTCGAGCCGGCCGGATCAGCAGCGGTCGCGGCCGGGTACGGGCGTACCGGGACAACCGGCTGTTTCCGCTCCGCAGGGTCAAGCGGGCGCTCCGGCACCCGGTCAACCCAATGGCGCCGGGGTTCCGGGTTCTACTGGTTCGCCGGGTGTTGCGGGTCCGTCACCTGTGCCTGGTTCGGCAGGTCTGCCTGGGCAGCCGGGTGTGCCGGTGCCGGGTGGTGTGGTTGCTCCGCGGGTGGAGTCGGTGCCGGGTCGGGGTGGGGGTGCGGGTCGGGAGGAGGAGCCGGAGCCGTTGGTGGATCCGGCGTTGGTGGCGGGTGTGCTGCCGATGGCGGGGATGATGGCGATGGGGATGTTGCCGATGATCGCCTCG
>NZ_VUOS01000085.1 GCF_009829325.1 Nocardia sp. CY41 | reverse complement strand
GCCCTGCTACACCGGTACCGCCGCCTGGCCACCCGCTGGGAACGACGCACCGACATCCACCAAGGATTCCTCGACCTCGCCGCCGCCCTCATCTGCTGGCGAAGACTCCGCAACCGAACCTGATAGGCGCTCTAAGTGAGCAAAACGCCGGGTGAAACCCGACGGCCACGCATTGCGCGGGTAACCAGATGACAGAATGGACTGAGCGTCGCTGGTCGAACTCGTCTATTATTCGCTGCCGACGAGCATTACCCAGACTACTCCCGAGCCTTGCGAAACCACGACGGTGAAATACTCACCTTCGCCAGAAAAGTGGTGCACCACACCACTCGGCCCGGGGATCCGCTCGAAGTGAAGCCGGTCGACGAGACCGTCAGGGCTAGTCCACAGCTTGTCTCCGCGACCAGTTTCGATTGGTGAGACGGCGATATGCAGCGTATCGGTCAAATCGCCTACAGGAACGCCCGACCAGTGGCCACGCCACCGCCGATGCGCACGTCCTTGCCCTCTGTGGCTGCGAATGCCCTGGCCAGCGCGAAGAAACCTCGCGGTACGGAACGGCGGTTCATCGCCCCACCATCGTTGCTAGTCGTGGTTCTCGCATGGTCCGCGCTGAGGACCACATTATTGCGACCAATGATTTCGGCACCGATGTTGTTGGCGAAGTCGCGAGTGCAGTAGTCGTCGCGACCGTACGTCCCGCAGGGTCGGTCCTGTTGGGCCAGTACGCGGTGGCACCTGCCCATGAGAAAGCCCACCCGGGTCGGCATGGCCGAACGGACGGTTGGTATTTGCACTCCCCGAACCGTATCCGTCGCCGGACACATTAAGTTTACGCGTAACAATTTTGGCGCGAGAACCCCTTTCTGGCGAATTGCCGACACCGATCTCGTGAAACAACCGGTGTCCGTCAAAGGCCGTGAACTACTCCCGAAGAACAAGGTTCCGGCACCGCTGGCCCCAACCCACCCCTGTGCACCACCGGGCTCTGCGGCACCGCTCGCGGATCGTAGGCGACGCATGCTGCCGACGCCTCGTCCACGGCCGCGAAGACCATGGTGGTATCGGGATCGAAGCCGCTGTCCAGTGCGTGCAGATAGGCGTGCACCGGACCCGCGGTGTACGGATCTCCGACGCAGGCGTCGAAACCCACGACCGACCGCGTCGGCAGGGCCAGCGCGCCCGCCAATCGGGCGCGGAATCCGGCCGCCGGATCCGGCGCCAGCAGCAGCGCCTCCCCCGCGGCGAAGTGACCGCCGTCGAGCCCTTCCTCGGCCAGACAGGCACGCACTACCGCGGCCGCCGCATCCACTCGGTCCCCCGCGCCGGTGCGGACGCACATGGCGTCGCGGCCGTCGGCCCCCGCTTCGTCCAGCGCAACCCAGGCGATCGGATCGGCCGGGCCGGTGGTGTCGCGGGTGTGCAGCCGCCCGAATCCCGCTGCGGTGGGCGAAGTTCCGAGCAGCAGGGCGGCGCCACTGGCGCTGTACGGAAAGTCGGCGACGTCACGCTCGGTCGACGGGTGGGTGTCGCCCGCGACGAGCAACGCGTACTTCACCACGCCGGTGGCGAGAAAAGCGTCGGCGGTCGCGATGGCGTGCAGCAGACCGGACGCGCCGTGCATGAGGTCGAAGGAGAAGACCGGGGTACGCCCGGGCGCATAGGACAGCCCGAGACCGATCCGCTTCTGCAGGAGCGCGGCCACTGCCGGCTCGGAGATATTGCTGTCCCGGAAGACGCCCGCGTTGACCAGCATCCCGATCTCGTCGAGGCCGACCTCCGAGCGCTCGACGCAGGTCCGCGCTGCCCGCGCGGCCAGTTCGAGGTAACTGCCGGTGTCGAGATCGCGGCTCGTCGCGGCCGCGACGATCGTCGTCGCCATGCTCATGCCTCCAAACGCGAGACGGTGGCGGCCAGATACCCCGAGACGATGCCCGATGCCGCCGGGATCATGAGGATCTTCGATCCGCGCGGGATCTTCTGTTGGGCGAGGTGCTCGTGCAGGACCAGGAAGTGGGAGGTCGAGGCGGTGTTGCCGTAGTCGCGCAGGACGTTGAGCGCTTGCGGCATCGGCGTGCCGAAATGCCGTTCGGTCAGGTCCGAGATGTACTCGATGGCGGGCGCGCTGAATTGGTGGTGGATCCAGTAGTCGTACTTCTCGCTCTCCCAGGTCCGTCCGGTCTCGGCGAGGAAGTCGGCCATGCGGTTGATGCCCTGCCGGTAGCGCGCTTCGTTCTGCATCGCCCGGTTGTCGGTGTACATCGCGATCCCGCCGGTACGGTCGCTGGGCATGCCGAGGCAGTGCTCGGCGCCGTCGGCCGCGGTCATCAGCTCCACATAGTGCAGTTCGTCGTTGTCGTCGCCACGGTCGTCGAGCACGACCGCGACCGCCGCGTCCCCCACCGTCAGCGCCGCGAACTGCGGGTCGTAGGGCTCGCTGATCTCGCGCAGCGCTGTCTCGGCGATCGGCGTGATCTGCTCGCCGCTGACCACCATGCCGTTGCGCACGGCACCGGCCTTGATCATGCGGTCGAGCACCATCACGCCGGTGATCATCCCGGCGCAGGCGTTGGAGACATCGAAGTGCCGGGCCGCCCTCGTGCCGATCGCGTTACCCAGCATGAGCGCGAAAGACGGTGCGTAGCAGAAGATTCCCGCGCCGCGGGTGCGCGTGATGGAGGCCGATATGACGACGTCCAGTTCGTCGGCCCGGTAGCCGGAATGCCGCAGGCAGTCCTCGATCGCGCGTAACGCCAGCTCGAACGACGATTCGTACCGGTCCGGATGCGAGTCGTACACCCGCCGATTCTCGATGCCGGTGATGCGCTGCAGATCCAGTGACCTCGGCACGGCCAGCGCGGCGATCAGATCTTCGGTGGAGCGGACGGTCGTCGGCGTGTACGCGCCGATCGACTCGAAACGAGTACGAAGCATGGTCCCCTGCTTTCCGCTTCAGTCGGCGACGATGGTCGTGTGGTGCGCCGCGACTACGCTGTCGCGGGTCCTGCGCGCGCCCTACCCGGCCAGCCCGACCAGACCGGCGCTGACCTCACACAGCTGCTGACCGAGTGCGTCGTCCTGCGCCAGACGCGACGGGGTCTTGACGCGGTTCTTCTGGAAGTAGCAGCCGCTGACCTCGGCGACTTCGGGATCGGTGGCCAAGTACGTCAGCGCCCGGCCGCCCTCCGCGGCGGAGATCATGAACAGCCGCTTGGCGAGCGCTACGAAGGGCCGGCCGAACCACGGCATGGCATCCCAGATTCCGGTCGCCACGGCGCCCGGATGGAAGGCGTTGACCGTTACTCCGGTTCCTTCCAGACGCCGTGCCAGTGCACGGGCGTAGAGGACATTCGCCAGTTTGGAGCGGCTGTACGCCTTCTCTCCCGAATATCCCTGCCGGAACTCCACATCGGTGAGATCCATGGTGGCGCCGAACTGCATCACCGACGAGGTGAACACGATGCGCGACGGGGCGCTGCGCACCATCAGATCCGTCAGCAGTTCGGTGAGCAGGAATCCACCGAGATGGTTGACCGCGAACGTGGCCTCGATGCCGTCCACGGTCTCCGTCCGGGTCTCGTGGTAACCGCCGGCGTTGTTGGCCAGCACGTCCAACCGGTCGTACCCGGCCAGCACCTCCTTCGCCAGCTGCCGGACCGAGGCCTGCGACGCGAAGTCGCACTCCAGGATGTCCACGCCCGCCGCCCCCGCGCACCGCACCAGCTCCGCCGCCTCGGCGAGCTTCCGCGGATTGCGTCCGACCAGGACGAGCCGGTTGCCCTGCGCCGCCAGCTGCCGAGCCGATTCGAGACCGATACCCGATGTCGCCCCCGTGATCAGGATTGTCCGCACAGCCGAACACCCTGCCACAGAAGTTTCCTCGCAGATTGCTGACACGAGCCAACCCGGACCGGGATTTCCCCTGCTCGGGCAGGCGTAACCCGCCCTACGGAGGGCGGGATGCTCAGCGAGGATCAGGAGCCGCTACCGCTCGAGCCTCGGCCTGGCAATCTTTGGGCCACTCTCGCCGAGGCGCTCGTGCCGCGGACGGCGCGACACCCGCACCGGCCGGCGAGGCAGGATCCGCCCGTTACCTTTCTCGTGGGTCCGATCCAGGGCCTCGGTCGCCGGGCCCGGTATGACTTCTTGCCCCTGTCTTTCGCATGATCCGGGGGGTGGTGTCGCCGGGTACCGGTGGCATCGGATGGAC
>NZ_VUOS01000011.1 GCF_009829325.1 Nocardia sp. CY41 | reverse complement strand
AACCGATCCCGGTGAACAGCACGAACAAGATCCCTTGCAACACCAGCCGGTCGTCCATCCGCGCCGGCCCCGGCGTGCCTGGTGCCCGGACCGGCAGTAGCGGTTCGATCACTGTCCACAACTCGTCTTCCACGATCCACGGGGCCGCCACGACGAAACATACTGCACCGCAACGAGAATCACCGCCACTCAACAGAACCTGTTAGGGGCTCTAAGCGAAGAACATCGGGGCGGTCGTAGGTGGCGTGCTGGCGGTCTTGCTGACCACGTGTGTGGCATTGCCCGCCGCAGACGCGGCGCCCGGGCCGGGCGACGCGAACTGCCATGTGGACGCCGTGAAGGCCATGAATCCGCACAATTCCAAGGGCACGCCGACCGACATCGTCGGAAAGGGCAGCATCAAGTGCACGGCGGACATCGACTCGCTGTACATCGATGTCGAACTTCAGCGCAAGGAAGGTGGGAACTGGAA
Organism: Nocardia sp. CY41; assembly: GCF_009829325.1. Classification (GTDB taxonomy): domain Bacteria; phylum Actinomycetota; class Actinomycetes; order Mycobacteriales; family Mycobacteriaceae; genus Nocardia. Next base: position 48,270 of record NZ_VUOS01000011.1, on the reverse strand, counting down.
GCGGGTCGACGGCGGCCACAAGTGATCAAACCCACCGCGGGGACCAAAATCATTGCCCAAGGCACCACCACCTGCGCGGACGGGAGTACCGGACGGCTGCTCGCGGGGGCGGAGTGTACGGGGAACTACCCTCGCAATCCTCGGCGTGGAAGTACTCGGACACGGTGGTGAATCCGTGCGGCAAGTAGTGCCGAAGCGGGGCAAGGTTGCGAGTGGGCTGGGAGGCCGGGGTGAGCGGGACGGAATGGGAGATGTTCTGCTCGGAGGTGTTCGCCATCGCCGAGCGTTACGCCATCCAGACGTTTTCGAATCCCGGCACCCTGGTGCTCTCCAGCGGATCCTCGTCCACGGAAGCCGAAGCGCGCGGTGCCAATCCACACATCGAACTGGTGGATATGGGCGACGCCGCGGTGCGCATCGAAACGGGCTGGTGCGTCCGCGCCATCGCCGACTACGAAATCCAATTCGAGGACAAGCCGTCCCAGGCGGCCGCGGCGGTCGAGGCGATCATTCTCGGGGGCGCCGAAGAGTATGTGATCACCGATGACGACGACCGGTGGGTGGCGTTCGGGTGGTGTATTCGGGGCAAGGATTCCCTGATGTCGCGACCCCCGCACATCACCTCGGGACGAAAGGCGGTCCGTCGGCTCCTGCCGTGGAGGTCGGCGTGACCGTGCGGCCAGGAGCTCGACCGAGCCGACCCAGCTGCCGTCGGTGCAGCGTGCCCAGCCGTGGAGCCGACCGGGCACGGTGGCGGTCGAATCGAGGCCACCGACCTTCACGCGCATCGGCACCTTGTCGCGTCCGAAGCCGTTGGGTGGAACGGTGGGAATGGCTTCGGATATGCGGCGGCGGGCTCAGCCGATCCGGACGCCACAACCCAGCATCGTGGTTCGCAGCAGCAATGCCGCTTCGGGGCCGACGACGCCGTCGACGAGTTCGACGTACCGGTCGCAGAACTCCGGGCCGTGCGCGGCCACCGACCCGGGCGTGGGCTCCAGGTGATGCGCCAGTTCGTGCAGGATCACCAGTTCCCGCAGCGCCCAAGCGGTGCCGCCGGTGTGCAGCGGGACCGCCAGGACGTTCCCGGCCGCCTCGTAATGCGCGGCGGTCGCCCCGGCGCGCGAGCGGACGCGCACCGCCACGGCGGCCCGCTCCCAACGCGCCCGCACCCAATTGAGCGCCAGCACTTTGTCCGTATAACTCTGTACGGATTCCACCGAGGCGAAGCGGCGCTCGATCGGCAGCGTGAGCTGCGAACCGTACAGCTCGACGGTGCGCGCACCGTGCTCGGCCGCACGATCGAACACCCCGCGTACCAACTGCTCGGCGTCGTAGACCTTGGCGCGCTGGCTGTCGCGCACAGTCATCGCCGCGTGACCGGTCGCGCGGCGGCGAGCAGCAGCCGATCGCCCGCTCGCGCCGACGGCACGCGGTTATCTCCGCCTCGCTCACCGCCCGTGCTGTTCACACTGGTCAACTGCCGCCCTCGGCGGAGGTCAACCTCGCACGGGCAGCCGGGAGTTCGGGCGAGGTTCCGATCCGGGCGGCCCTGCCCGCACGGTCCCCCGCCGCCCGCGCCGCCGCGGAATGCCCTGCCGACGCCTGCGGTCCACGCCAGGTGCCGCGCGCCTCCGAGGTCTTCGCGTAGAAGTCGGTGAGCTCGATCTCCTTGTTCCGCAATGCCAACGCGGTCCCGGCCGCATCGGCGTCCTGCGGCAACACCTCGGCTTCGACCTCCGCCTTCACCTCGGCCAACCGCCGCCCGATCCGCGCGGCGAACGCCATCTGGAAATTCAGCCGCGCCGTCACACCCGCGACCGGCGCCTGCACCCGCCGCCGGACCTGGCGGCCCCACCGCTTCTCCACCACGATCTTCTCGACCGTGGCCGATCGATACGCGCCCGATTTGATGTACTGGTCGGACGCGCGCACCATCTGCACGAGCAGGCTGGCGTACAGGGCTTCGCAGGTGTCGATGTCGGAGTCGAACCCGTAGGCGTAGACCTGCGTCGAGGTCCGGGCGACATCGCAGCGCACGTCGTTCGCCGCCGCGATCGCGACGAACAGCTGCACATAGGTACGCAACCCACGTTTGCCCGGCTCGCCGATCGGGATGACCCGCTGCACCGGCGTCGGCCTGCGCTCCCGTCCCGCGATATGCGCCCGCGCCACCGCCAGATCGATGGACGACTTCGTCGCCAGCCGCTGAGCCGCCGCGAGAAACGCCTCGGCCTCGTGCTCGTTGTCGGTCGATTCGGCCTTGCGCAGCAGCCCACCGATGCGGGTGAGCATCCGATCGGGAACCGCGTTCGGCGAAGACATCGCGCCCAGCCTAGTGGCTCACCCGAACAAAGCCCGACCGCGGCGCCGCACCGCCGCCCTTACGCCGACAAGCAGCCGGAACGGGGCCGCACGACCCCCGGCCCCAGCCACCGATTCGATCAGCTCGGCCACCGTCGGTTCGGCGTGCGGACCCCCTCCTGGAAAGCGAACACCGCAGACGCCGCCCCGCGGGTGCGCGGGCTCGACTTAGCGCCACTGTCCCGCACGCCGGATCGACACCATGTATCTTGCCTTGTGCACCGGCAGGGTGTGCTGCCGCTCACGAACGATCCTGGAGTGTTTGCGATGGCTGTTAAGAAGGTGACGTCCCTACGTTCGTCGCTCGTGCCACGGGCCGCGGTGGCGGTCGCTTCGGTCGGGCTGCTGACGGCGACGTTCACCAGCGCCTGCTCCAGCGACAGCGGCGGCAGCCCGACCAGCCAGAACCTCACCGGGCGCGGCCCGATCACCTACGTCGAGGGCAAGGACACCACCGAGACCGGCGCGGTCAAGCAGCTGATCGAACGCTGGAACGCCGCGCACCCGGACGAACCGGTGACGTTCAAGGAGCAGTCGAACGACGCCTCGCAGCAGTACGACGACCTGGTCGAGCACATGCGCTCCAAGCAGTCGAACTACGACGTGGTCGCCCTCGACGTGCCGTGGACCGCCGAGTTCGCCGCCAAGGGCTGGATCCAGCCGCTGAAGGACTCCTTCGCCATCGACACCAGCGCGCTGCTCTCCCCGCCGGTCGCCAGCGCCACCTACAACAACACCCTCTACGCCGCGCCCCGCAACACCAACGGCGGCCTGCTGTTCTACCGCAAGGACCTGGTGCCGAACCCGCCCAAGACCTGGAACGAACTGCTGGCCCAGTGCCCCATCGCGCGCCAGCAGAACATCGGTTGCTACGCGGGACAGTTCGCCCCCTACGAGGGCCTGACCGTCAACGCGGCCGAGGTGATCAACGCCTACGGCGGCAGCTTCGTCGGCGCCGACGGCAAGACGCCCACGGTGAACAGCCCGCAGTCCCGCGCCGGACTGAAGGTCCTGGTCGACGCCTACAACAACGGCGACATCCCCAAAGAGGCCATTACCTTCAAGGAGCCGGAGTCCAGCAACGCCTTCGCACAGGGCAAGCTGATGTTCCTGCGCTCGTGGCCGTCCACCTTCGGTGACGTCGGCGGCGAGGCTTCCGCCGTGAAGGACAAGTTCGCGGTCGCCCCGCTGCCCGGCGAGAACGGCGTCGGCGCCTCCACGCTCGGCGGCTACAACGCGGCGATCAGCGCGTACTCCAAGAACAAGGCCACCGCGCTGGACTTCCTGCGCTTCCTGATCAGCGAGGACGCGCAGCACATCGTCGCCGCGGGCGCGCTGCCCTCGGTGCGCGCGTCGATGTACGACGACCCGGCGCTGATCGCGAAGATGCCGTACTTGCCCGCGCTCAAGGACTCCATCGCCAGCGCGGTGCCGCGCCCGGTGACGCCGTTCTATCCGGCGGTGTCCAAGGCCATCCAGGACAACGCTTATGCTGCGTTGAACGGAACCAAGTCCGTCGACGACGCGATCACCGGCATGCAAAAGGGCATCGAAACCGCCGGATCGTGAGCGGTTGAGCGCAACGGACCCGACGAACCCGCAGGAGAGAAACGGTGTCGGATCCTTCGGGAACGGCGACTAGCGTGCCGAAAGACGACGAGTTCGTTCCGCCCGGACGCGGCTTTGCCGCGAAACTGGCGCTGGAACTGCGACGCGCCGGAAAAGCCTGGTTGTTCGTCACGCCCGTGCTGATCGCACTCGCGGTCGTCATCGGGTACCCCGTGATCCGGGCGCTGTGGATGTCCTTCCAGAAGGACCCCGGGCTCGACCCGGCGACCGGCATGTTCGTGGAGGGCGGCACCGCCGGATTCGCCAACTACACGCACTGGCTGCTGCAACAGTGCCAGGTCGCGACCGGCGAGACGGTGGCATGCCCGACCGGCAACCTCGGCTCGCAGTTCTGGCTGGCCATCGGCACCACCCTGTTCTTCACGGTGGTGACCGTCACGCTGGAAGCGACGCTCGGCCTCGGCATGGCCATGGTGATGGGCAAGACCTTCCGCGGCAGGGCGCTGCTGCGCGCGGCCGTGCTGATCCCGTGGGCCATCCCCACCGCCGTCACCGCGCGGTTGTGGGAGTTCATGTTCCAGTACGACGGCGTGGTGAACCGCGTCCTCGGCACACACATCCTGTGGACCTCCGACGCGTGGCCGTCCCGGTTCGCGGTGATCGCGGCCGATGTCTGGAAGACCACGCCGTTCATGGCGCTGCTGCTGCTGGCCGGTCTGCAGGTGATCCCGGCCGACGTGTACGAGGCGGCGCGCGTCGACGGCGCGTCGGCCTGGCAGCGGTTCACCCAGATCACACTGCCGCTGCTGAAACCGGCGCTGCTGGTCGCGGTGCTGTTCCGGACGATGGACGCGCTGCGGATGTTCGACCTGCCCGCGATCATGACGCTGGGCAACCCGTCCACTCGGACGGTGTCGATCCTGGTGGTCGATCAGGTCCGGCAAGGCCCCAACAGTGCGGCCGCGTTGTCCACGATCACCTTTCTTTTGATCTTCGCCGTGGCGTTCGTGCTGGTGAAGGTGCTGGGCGCCAACGCGGTTCGCACCCAGGAAGAACAGCGGGAGGCGCACTGATGTCCGTGCAGACGGTGCAGAAGCCGGTGACCGACGAGTCCGCCGCTCAGCCGGTCCCGTGGACCAAGCGCCTCGGCTCCGTGCGGGTCTATCTGGGCGCGCTGATCGTGCTGGTCTGGGGTCTCGCGCCGTTCTACTGGATGGCGGTCACCGCGTTCCGCGACCCCGACTACACCTTCGACAACACCCCGTGGCCGACGCACGTCACGCTGGAGAACTTCCGCAACGCGTTCGACACCAGCCGCGGCAACGACTTCGGCAAGGCGCTGGTCAACAGCATCGTCATCGGCTCCATCACGACGGTGATCGCGCTGGCGATCGGCGTGATGGCCGCGTACGCGCTGGCCCGGCTCACCTTCCGCGGCAAGTACGTGGTGTCCGGCCTGATCCTCAGCGCCTCGATGTTCCCGGTCGTCGTCCTGGTGACGCCGCTGTTCCAACTCTTCACCAACCTCGGCTGGATCGGCCGGTACCAGGCGATGATCATCCCGAACATCTCCTTCGTGCTGCCGATGACGGTCTACATCCTCGCGTCCTTCTTCACCGAGCTGCCCTGGGAACTCGAAGAAGCCGCGCGGATCGACGGCGCCACAAAACTGCAGGCATTCCGCCTGGTGATGCTGCCATTGGCCGCTCCCGCCGTGTTCACCACCGCGATCCTGGCGTTCATCGCCGCGGTCAACGAATACCTGCTCGCCCGTTTGCTTTCCAGCGACAAGACCGAGCCGGTCACCGTCGCGATCGCCCGCTTCTCCGGCAACAACCCGCTGGTGCAGCCGTACGCCGCGATCATGGCGGCGGGCACGATCGTCACCATCCCGCTGGTCATCATGGTTCTGCTCTTCCAGCGCCGCATCATCTCCGGTCTCACCGCGGGCGGTGTCAAGAGCTGAGTCTTCTGGCAGCGCCTGCGGCGCTGCGTGTTCTCGGCCCCTTGATGGCTCGTGTTCGAGCGACCGCCGCTTGCTCCTTCGTCGCCTACGCGGCGGCCGCTCGAACACGAGCCGGGCCGCGAACGGCACATGCTCGGTCTCGCTTCGCTCGAAACCAGTAGTTGCGGCTATCTGGTTGCGTCAGTGCGAACCACCGGCTGAAGGGCCGCGGTGGCGTCACGCCCTTCGGGAACTACCTCGTGGGAACGGCCTTGTCGAACTCGCCCAACGGGGAACGCGGTCGAGTACGGGCGTGTCGATCGTCCGGAAAGTGGAAAGCCGGTAGGGAACGAGCGGGGTAAACTCTGCGTTCGACGCTCTTTTCCGTTCGTTCGTGCAGGTGAGTTCGTCCGACGCTCCGGGAGGAGATGATCGTGAGCTCGTTCCGCAGACCGCGAGAACGTAGACGCGGCGCCAAGGGGGGACCCAAGACCGCGCCGTATGCCTCGATCGCGGGCTGGACGGAGCGGCCGGGCGCGGCGCGACCGAACACGCGCAACCGGCGCGAACGCGCGGCGGCCCGCCGGAAATCGCGGCCGCCCACCGCACCCTCGGTGACCGAGCCGAACCGGCCGCCACGGAGCAGAGCCGAACGCTTTCGCCGCCTGCTGCTCGCCTTGTTCATCCTTTTCGGCGTGGTGCCCGCGCTGCTGTCGGTCCTGGCGTACTGGAGCGCGGAGATACCGGATCCGAATGCGGTGCAGACGAATCAGATCGCCACGATCCTCGCGGCCGACGGCAGCACGGTACTCGCGAAAATCGTTCCGCCGGATGGCAATCGGACGCCGGTTCCGTTGTCCGACGTGCCACGGCCGGTGCGCGACGCGGTGCTGTCGGCGGAGGACCGCAACTTCTACAGCAACCCCGGCTATTCGACGTCCGGCTTCCTGCGCGCCGTGCGGGACAATCTGCTCGGGAAGGACAATGCCGGCGGCGGCTCCACGATCACCCAGCAATACGTCAAGAACGCGTTTCTCGGCTCCGAACGCACGGTCACCCGCAAGATGCGCGAGCTGATCATCGCGGCGAAGATGGCCCGACAGTGGAGCAAGGACGACATCCTCGCCGCGTACCTGAACACCATCTACTACGGCCGCGGCTCCTACGGCATCGCCGCGGCGGCCAAGGTCTACTTCGACAAGCAGGTGAACCAGCTGACCCTCGCGGAGGGCGCGGTGCTCGCGGCGCTGATCCGGACGCCTTCGATCCTGGACCCGGAAACCCACCTCGCGGATCTGAAGGCGCGTTGGCGCTACGTGCTCGACGGAATGGTCGAGATGGGCGTGCTGGCGCCGGGCGACCGCGACGCCGCCACCTTTCCCCCGATCATTCCGCTGACCCGTATTCCGGACGAGGACGTGGCCCGCGGTCCGGAGGGCCTGATCCGCAACCAGGTGGTGCGCGAGTTGCGCGACTCCGGCATCAGCGAACGCGACTTGAACAAGGGCGCGTTGCAGATCACCACCACCATCGATACCCGGGCACAACAGGCGGTCCTGGACGCGGTGCGCGATCGGCTCGGTGCGCAGCCACCCGAATTGCGCGCCGCGGTGGTGTCGATCGATCCGCGTTCCGGAGCGGTGCGCGCGTACTTCGGCGGCTATGACGGCCTCGGTTTCGACTTCGCGCAGGCGCCGTTGCAGACCGGTTCGGCGTTCAAGGTCTTCGCGGCGATCGCCGCGCAGCAGCAGAGCATCCCGTTGTCCCGCGTGCTGGACAGCTCCCCGGTGACCGACCGGGGCACCCGGATCACCAATGTCGACGGCGAGTCGTGCGGCAAGTGCACCATGGCCGAGGCGCTGAAACGCTCGCTGAACACCAGCTTCTACCGGTTGACCATGACGATGTCCGACGGTCCGCAGGCCATCGCGCAGGCGGCGCACGCGGCGGGCATCCCGGAAGAGCTGCCGGGCGTGCCGGGCAAGACCCTGACCGAAGACGGCGGGCGACCGCTGAACGGGATCGTGCTGGGGCAGTACTCGGTTCGCCCGATCGATATGGCCTCCGCCTACGCCACGATCGGCGCGTCGGGCGTCTACCACCAGCCCTACTTCGTGCAGCGAGTGGTGACCGGTGACGGGCGGGTGCTGCTGGATCGCGGCGGCGACAAGATCGGCAAGCAGCCGCCCGGGGGCGAGCAACGTATCTCCCGGACGATCGCGGAGAACACCGCCGAGGCAATGCTTCCCATCGCGGCATACTCCAACGGGCACGCGCTGAAGAACAACCGTCCCTCGGCCGCGAAGACCGGTACCACGCAACTGGGCACCAGCGACCTGAACAAGGACGCGTGGATGATCGGCTTCACGCCGTCGCTGTCCACGGCGGTATGGATCGGCACCGAGCGGTCACAGGCGATCCGCACCGCCCGCGGAGCCGACATCTACGGTTCCGGCCTGCCCGCCGACATCTGGAAACAGGTCATGGACGACGCGCTGGACGGCACCCCGATCGAACAGTTCCCCGGCGCCCAGGCCCCGGGCAGGCCGAGTCCGACCAAGCCGCCCTCGGGCGGGCCCTACGACATCCTGAATCCACCGCAGCAGTCTCCGCAGCGCGAACCCGCCGTCATCATCCCGTCCAGCCCTCAACCGCCCAGGGAGGTGGAGATTTTCCCGGGGCTGAGCATTCCGGTTCCTGGATAGCGATGATGCTGTGACCTTCCGTCGCCCGGCGGAACGCATGACATGGCAGCATCGTTTGCCAGAGTGAGAGCGAACAGCGAGTGCGTCGGAACGGGCCGACGCCGAAACCGCGGAAACGATGCGGAAGGATATGCGCTCGAGCGACGACAGCGCGGCGCGAGCGACGGGCCCGGAGGCGGTAGCCTGCGCACCATGGAGGGCACCGGGAGCGACGCCGATTGAGGACAGACGAGACATAGGGGCTACGCCGGTGGATTTCAATGTCGTTGACCAACCCGAGACGCTGGTGGCGGGAACAGTGCTTCGCAGCCCCGCGCTCGCGGTCGAGGGACCGCGCCGCGCGAAAGTAGAAGAGGCGTGGAAGCGCAACCTGGCCCGCAAGCTACCGGGGCCGCCGACCACGGCATATGTCGACCACGCGCCGGAGATCAATTCGTATCTGACCCACATCGTCGGCTACCGCTGCCACAGCTTGGCCGACCTGCAGCCCGGCGACGTGCTCGCCCGGGTGCCCGCCGGGCGCTTCGCCCGGTTCATCGCCAGCGGGGACAACCTCGGCGACACCATCGTGAGCATCTGGCGAGCGGTCTGGGACGCCGAGGCCGCGGGGCGGCTCGTGCGGGCCTATACCGGCGACTGGGAACACTATCCGGACGCACGGACGGTGGAAGTCTTCGTGGCATTGGCAGACGATCAGGGCAACGGGTAGGAACAGACAGTGGACTTCGAGATCGTCACTCTGCCGCAGAGCATGGTTGCCGGCCTGACCGTGCCGCTGGCCGGTCGCGAGGTGACCGCGCGTGACCTCGACCTGGTGAACTTCACGTGGGATCGGTACCTGGCGCGGGAGAAGAACGTGCCGCGGGTGGCCGCCTACATCGGCCAGAACGATCACGCCGTCGCCGTGCTCGGCTACGAAATCGGCGGGATGGACGAATTGGACCCCGGCGACGTGCTCACCATCATCCCGCAGGGCCGCTACGCCAAGTTCGTCGTCGCCGACAAGCCCTACGACCTGCTGCGCACCGCCTGGGCCCAGGTGGCGAAGGCCGAGAACGCGGGCACCATCACCCGCTCGCACACCGCTGAGGTCGAGCGCTACACCGGCCCGGCCTCGGTGGAGGTCTACGTCTCGCTCGATTAGCGCGGATGCCGTACAACGCAGCCGGCCGGAGGTTTCACCCTCCGGCCGGCTTGCGTCGGGGTCACCGAATCACTCGGCTCCGATGATGAAGGCTTCCAGCTGGGCACGCGCGATGTCGTCGGCGAGCTGCTGCGGCGGGGACTTCATCAGGTAGGCCGAGGCCGGGATGACCGGTCCGCCGATGCCGCGGTCCTTGGCGATCTTCGCCGCGCGCACCGCGTCGATGATGATGCCCGCGGAGTTCGGCGAGTCCCACACCTCGAGCTTGTACTCCAGGTTCAGCGGCACGTCACCGAAGGCGCGACCCTCCAAGCGGACGTAGGCCCACTTGCGGTCGTCGAGCCAGCCCACGTGGTCGGACGGGCCGATGTGCACGTCGTTGGCGCCGAGCTCCTTCTTGAGGTTGCTGGTGACGGCCTGGGTCTTGGAGATCTTCTTCGACTCCAGGCGCTCGCGCTCGAGCATGTTCTTGAAGTCCATGTTGCCGCCGACGTTGAGCTGCATGGTGCGATCGAGCTGCACACCGCGGTCCTCGAACAGCTTGGCCATCACGCGGTGGGTGATGGTCGCGCCGACCTGGCTCTTGATGTCGTCACCGACGATCGGGACACCGGCCTTGGTGAACTTCTCCGCCCAGACCGGGTCGGAGGCGATGAACACCGGCAGCGCGTTGACGAACGCGACACCCGCGTCGATCGCGCACTGCGCGTAGAACTTGTCGGCTTCCTCCGAGCCCACCGGCAGGTAGGACACCAGCACGTCGACCTTGTTGTCCTTCAGCACCTGCACCACGTCGACCGGCTCGGCCTCGGACAGCTCGATGGTCTCCGCGTAGTACTTGCCGATGCCGTCGAGGGTCGGGCCACGCTGCACGACGACGTCGCTGGGCGGCACGTCGGAGATCTTGATCGTGTTGTTCTCGCTGGCGAAGATCGCCTCGGCCAGGTCGAAGCCGACCTTCTTGGCGTCCACGTCGAACGCGGCGACGAACTTGACGTCGCGGACGTGGTAGGGCCCGAACCGCACGTGCATCAGACCGGGAACGGTCGAGGACTCGTCCGCGTCCCGGTAGTACTGCACGCCCTGGACCAGCGAAGAGGCGCAGTTACCCACACCTACGATGGCGACGCGAACCGCTGTGGCGTTGTCAGCCTTCTCGTTGTCACTCATGGCCGATATTTCCCTCTTTCTGTGGTGCCGCCTTCGTCGATTGCTCCGCCGCAATCAACTCGTTGAGCCAGCGCACTTCGCGCTCGCTTGATTCGAGTCCGAGTTGATGGAGCTGCCGGGTGTAGCGATCCAGGGACCCGCTGGCCTTCTTGATCGCCTCCCGGAGCCCCTCTCGGCGCTCCTCGACCTGGCGCCGCCTGCCCTCCAGGATCCGCATCCGCGCTTCCGCGGGAGTGCGGCTGAAGAAAGCCAGATGTACGCCGAAGCCGTCGTCGGTGTAGTTCTGCGGTCCGGTGTCGGCGAGCAGTTCGCTGAACCGCTCCCGACCGGCCGGGGTCAGTTGGTAGACCCGTCGCGCACGGCGTGTCGTCGCGCCCGCGGGAATCTCCTCGGCGATCAACCCGTCCGCCTGCATGCGGCGCAGCGTCGGGTAGAGCGATCCGTAGGAGAAGGCACGAAACGCCCCGAGCAGGCCGGTCAGCCGCTTGCGCAGCTCGTATCCGTGCATGGGCGCTTCCAGGAGCAGCCCGAGGATTGCCAGCTCGAGCACCGGGCTTCACCCCCTGACTGTGTTCAGACCTAACCGATGGATGCGACTATCCACTATATCGGAGCGATACATCTGTGCACAGACGTCTCCCCGCGGTGAACGACTTGCGGACTCAGCGCGGGAAGATCGCGAGCGGCTCGCCCGCGAAAGTGACCTTCGCGTATCCGGAAGCGCCGCCTCGGCAATCCACGTGGATATCGACCACGGGACCGGGGTCGACCGCGCCGGGCGAGTCGAACTGCAGGCTGACGTGACTGATCACGCCGTCCGGGCACCGCACCGTCTGCGGCGCACCGGCCAGCAGGCGGGCGATGGCGGGCACGTCGACGGCGGCGAGGTCGAAGGTGCGCGTCCCCGCTTTGCGCTCGGAGGCCCGCGAGGTGTCGAAATCGCCGTCGTAGCGGTAGTCGCCGGTCTGGGCCGCGTTGCCGGGCTTCTGCCGGTCCACCAGGGCATACTTCGGGTACAGGGTCACATCGTCGGCGATCAGGTCCCCGAATTCGGCCCGATATTCCGCGAGGAAGTAGGACAGGCCAGCACCGGTGGTCATGTCGGGAACCTTCTCCGACGACCCCGGCAGATCGACGCCGCAACGGCTGATCCCGCCCACCATCGCGCCCGCGACCAGGGCGGCCGCGATCATCGAGACGGGCGCCTGCCAGCGCCGCGGTCGCCGCCGGTCCACGCGGACCACCGGGGCGTTCGCGAGGTCGTCGGGAATCTGTAGATCATCGATCAATGCGTCGAGCTCGCCGAAGGATTTGGCGCGCATCGCTTCGGCGGTGCGCGCGGAATGCTCGCTCGCGGTCAGCTGTCCGTCGGCCAGCGCGGCGTCGAGCAGACCGCACACGTCGGCGCGGTCGGTATCGCGGGCGCGGATACCGCTGTATCGGGTTGTCGCCATCGTCCTACCCTTTGAACGGCGAGACACGGCGAATCTCGCCCGCCGGAGTCATCGTGAAGTACCCGCTCTCCCTGACCGAGTTGCTCACGTGGACGGTGACGAGGGGTTCGGCGTTGGTCCTGGTATCGGGCATGCTCACCGAGAAGTGCGTCACGACGCCGCCCGGCACCCGGACGATCGTGGCCGCGTCGGCGAGCGCCCGGCCGATCGCCTCCGGAATCAACGCGCCGAGATCCACCGACGGCGTGTCGGCCTTGCGCGTCTCGATCTGCCGGGACTGCGTGAATCCACCGCGGTAGTCGTAGGCGACCTTCCGGTTCGCCTGCCCCGGCACCGCCCGGACGAGCGAGGCGAAGTCCTCGTGCATATACAGCTCATCGACCTGGAGGTCGCCGAATTTCCGCTGGTAATTACGCAGGAACGTGGCGATTCCCTCGGTGGTGTGCGGGCTCGGCGTAGGGATGACCAACGGTTGCACCGTCGCTTGCTCCAGCACGGGCATCGCCTGCGCCTTCGGGTGCGGTTCCTCCGCTTCCCGGGTGACCGCGAGAAACCCGGCGCAGGCGGCCAGGACCGCGGCCACGGTCACCCCAGCTGTGTACCACCCGCGGCGTGATCGCGGCGGCCGCGGCGCCGGGGCGATATCACCGGGCCGCTGCAAGTCCGAGACCAGATCCCGCAGATCACCCAGGGTGCGCGCCTCCCGGGCGAGTTCGGCGAGGGTGTCGTGCTCCTCTTCGGACAGCTGGCCGTCGACCCGGGCGGCGTCGAGCAGCTCGCGAGTAGTGGTGCGATCGGCATCGCGCGCCCGGGTGTGATCGGGATAACTGGCTCCGGATGCCGAGCGGCGCAGGCGTTTTCGCGTGCTCGCCGTGCGCTGCGAAGTGAACCCCCGCACCGTGGCCCGGCTTTGCAGATCGGCGGTGAGCGCGGCCAGATCACCGAGCGTTTTCGCCGCCGCGGCCTGCGCGATTCGGTCGTGGTACTCGTCGGCCCCGAGCTGCCCCTCCGCGTAGGCGGCATCCAGCAAGCCGGACGCGGCGGCGCGGTCGAGGTCACGCGCTCGCGTGCGCCCGGATGATGCGGTGGACACAGACGGATGGTAGCCCGGGTGCGGCCGCGCCGCGCTGGATCGCAGCCGGTCGGGACCGGCCAATCCGCACAGCCCGGGGCGGGGCGATTCCAACACCGCTACTCTGGTTCTCGTGCGAATTCAGCGGCAAGTTGTCGACTACGCCCTCCGGCGCCGGTCGCTGCTGGCTGACGTCTATGCGGGCCGGGTCGATGTCGCCGAGGTGTGTGATGCGAATCCTTATCTTCTGCGTGCGGCGAAGTTTCACGGCCGGGGTAGCGAAGTCACCTGCCCCATCTGCCGCAAGGAACAACTGACCCTCGTATCCTGGGTCTTCGGCGACGGCCTCGGGCCGGTCGCCGGGTCGGCTCGCACACCCGAGGAGCTTGCGCGACTCGCCGAGACGCGGGAAGAATTCTCGGTTCATGTCGTCGAGGTATGCCGGACGTGCAGCTGGAATCATCTGGTGCAGTCCTATGTGCTCGGTTCCGCGCCGGCGCCGCCGCGCCGCCGCACCGGGACACGCGCGAACCGGCGCACAGCCGCCGAATGAAGTGCCTGGGTCATCCCCGTCGGCTGACTCGGGGAGCAGGCACGCGTCCGCCGCGGTGACGACTACCGCTGATAGCCACCTGGACCGCTACGAGTTATGGAGATCTTGTCAGTGAATTCGCCCTACGAGCCCTACGGCGATGAGCCACATGGCGGTCGTCCTCCGCAGAGTTCACGTCCAAGTCCCAACCCGTACCAGAATCCCCGTCCCGGGCCGCCGCCCGGCGCCCGTCCGGGTCAGCCGTCGGGTGGGCGTCCCCTCCCCGGCGAGCCGCGTGGTCCGCAGCCGCCGCGCCGTCCCGGCCCCCCGCCGAACGGGCGACCGCCGGTTGGCGGTCGCCCGCCCCAGCCGGGCCGTCCGCCGCAGCCGAACCGCGGCGTGCCCAACGGCGGCGCGTCCGGCCCCCAGCAGACCCAGCGGATCCAGCGGCCGGGCTCGCTGACCGAGGCGGTGGCCGAGCGCGACCGGCGCGGTCCCAGCACCGGCGCGCGTCCGGCCACCGGTGGGCGTCCCGCGGTGGATCGCGACGGACGTCGCGTCCCCGGCAGCGGCCCGACCACGGGTGAGCGCAGGCAGGCCGCGGGCGGACCGCCGTCCGGCCCGCCGCCGCGCCGTGGCGGCGGCAACGGCTCCGACGGACCGGGCCGGCGCCAGCCCGCGCAGAAGAAGAAGTTCCCGTGGCGGATCGTGCGCCGCACGCTCTACGTCATGATCGCGCTGGCCATCCTGGTGCCCAGCGGCATTTTCCTGGCCGCGTACACCACGGTGTCGGTGCCGCAACCGGGCGACCTGAAGACCAACCAGGTGGCGACGATTCTCGCCTCCGACGGCACGTCGGTCATCAGTAAGGTCGTCCCGCCGGAAGGCAACCGGACCGACGTCACCATCGACCAGATCCCGCCGCACGTGCGCAACGCGGTGATGGCGGCCGAGGACCGGGACTTCTACACCAACCCCGGCTTCTCGATCTCCGGCTTCGCGCGCGCGGCCAGGGACAACATCCTCGGCAAGGAAAGCGCGGGCGGTGGCTCGACGATCACCCAGCAGTACGTGAAGAACGCGCTGGTGGGTGACGAACACTCGCTGACCCGCAAGATGCACGAGCTGGTCATCTCGGCCAAGATGGCGCGGCAGTGGAGCAAGGACGAGATCCTCGCCGCGTACCTGAACACCATCTACTTCGGCCGCGGCGCGTACGGCATCGACGCGGCGTCCAAGGCGTACTTCGGCAAGCCGGTGCAGGAGCTGACCATCGCCGAGGGCGCGGTACTGGCCGCCACCATCCAGCTGCCGTCCAGCCTGGACCCGGAGAAGAACCCGGAAGGCGCGAAAACCCGCTGGAACTACGTGCTCGACGGCATGGTGTCCCTCGGCAGCCTGAACACCGCCGAGCGGCAGGGCCTGCAGTATCCGCAGGTCGTCCCCCTCGCGTCGACGCGCGACAAGGAACAGGACTCCGGTCCCGAGGGCTTGATCAAGACGCAGGTGCTCAAGGAACTCGCCGCCGCGGGCATCAGCGAGCAGCAACTGAACACCGCCGGCCTGCAGATCACCACCACGATCGACCCGAAGGCTCAGCAGGCGGCCGTGGACGCCGTCAACAAGAACATGGACGGCGAGCCGGAGAACCTGCGCACCGCCGTGGTCTCCGTCGACCCGCGTACCGGCGCGGTGCGCGCTTACTATGGCGGCAACGACGGCCAGGGCTACGACTTCGCCAACGCGGGTCTGCAGACCGGTTCGTCCTTCAAGGTCATCGGCTTGGCGGCGAACTTGGAGCAAGGCGTCCCGCTCTCGCAGCTGTACGACAGCTCGCCCCTCACGGTGAACGGCATCAAGATCACCAACGTCGAGGGCGAGCAGTGTGGCATGTGCACCATCGCCGAGGCGCTCAAGCGATCGCTGAACACCAGCTTCTACCGGATGCAGCTGGACATGCAGAACGGGCCACGCAAGATCGCCGACATGGCGCATAAGCTCGGCATTCCGGAGACCATCCCGGGCGTGGGCAAGACACTCACCGAGTCGGACGGCTCCGGGCCCAACAACGGCATCGTGCTCGGTCAGTACCAGGCCCGCCCGCTGGACATGGCCTCCGCCTACGCCACGCTGGCCGCCTCCGGCGTCTACCACGCGCCCCATTTCGTGACGAAGGTCGTGACCGCCGACGGGCAGGTCCTGCTCGATCGTGGTGAAGTGGCCGGTGAGCAGCGCGTCTCGGCCGCGGTGGCCGACAACGTCACCGCCGCGATGAAGCCGATCGCCGGCTACTCCCGCAATCACGGGCTGGCCAACGGACGGGAATCGGCTTCGAAGACCGGTACAGCGCAGCTCGGCGATACAGGTGAGAACAAAGACGCCTGGATGGTCGGCTACACGCCCTCGCTGTCGACCGCGGTGTGGGTGGGCACGGAGCAGGGAGACCCCTTGCGGAACGCCAGTGGCGGCATGATCTACGGATCGGGCCTGCCATCGGATATCTGGAAGGCCACCATGGACGGTGCGCTGAAGGGCACCACCAACGAGACCTTCCCGAAACCCGCCCCCATCAAGGGTCAAGCCGGTGTGCCCGAGTGGTCAGCTCCCTACACACCGCCTTCCACGGTCGATACCCCGCTCCTGCCTCCGGTCGTGGTCGCACCGACGCAGGTGGAGATCCTGCCTGGCATCACCATCCCGGTTCCCGGCGTCCAGCCCGCACCGCAGCAGCAGCGCCCGCAGCAGCAGCGGGAATCGGACTCGGGCCCGCTGCCCGGCCAGCCCGTGGCGCCGTCCGACGGGTCGTCGCCGACGGCCACCGGCTCACCCAGACCGGGCAACAGCGGCAACTCGAACAATGAAGGCACGACCGGAACCGCGCCGACACGGGGCCGATAGTTCGCTGTCACGCAGGCCGGGGCCGACCTCATCAGGTTCGGTCTCGGCCTGTGTCGTACCCGGGGGACTTCGCGCGACTCGCTGTGCCGTCCGCGGAAGGCAACGCGTGGTGGGTGTAGACGACTCGATCCCGACCGCGGGCGGCACTCCGGGTAGCCTCGGGATCCGTGACCGATCAGCAGCTGGTGGAGCCACGGAGGAATGGGAGGGCACCGCTGTCGGACCAGGTGAAGCCCGGTGGGGCGTACTACGCGGCCCCGGCTCCGCTCGCATCCGATCTGCGATCGGCGGATGCCCGAGACCGGCCGAGTCGCAACGACTCCCTCGCCGCGCAACTGTCCACGGTGATCGGCGGGCCGGTCGGTGATCACGCGCTGATCGGGCGGGTGCGGTTCTGGACGCCCATGCGGGTGCTGCTGGCGTTCACGGTGGTGTTCCTGGCGCTGGGCTGGTTCGGCAAAGCAGGTTGCATTCAGCAGACCGACGGCGCGGACGGTCCGACTCTCGACTGGAACAACGGCCGCCAGTACGTGGCGATGTGCTACTCGGACACCGTCCCGCTGTACGGCGCGGAAAGACTGAACGAAGGCGCTTTCCCGTACAAGAAGCAGTGGACCGAGCAGACTCCCGACGGTGGCCGGGAGACGCGATACATGGAGTATCCGGTGCTCTCGGGCCTGTACCAGTATCTCGCGATGCGGATCGCGAAGAGCTGGGACGTCGCGCCGCTGCCCGGTGCGCTGCAGGTGGTGATCTACTTCAACGTCGTCGCGTTCGGTCTGGCGATCGCCTGGCTGATCACCGTCTGGGCGTCGGCCCTGCTGTCCGGCCGCCGGATCTGGGACGCGGCGCTGATCGCCTGTTCACCGCTGGTGATCGTGCACGCGTTCACCAATTTCGACGCGCTCGCGACGGCCTTCGCCGCGACCGGCCTGCTCGCCTGGGCGCGGCGCAGACCGGTGGCCGCGGGCGTGCTGCTCGGGCTGGGCGGCGCGGCGAAACTGTATCCGCTGCTGCTGCTCGGTCCCATCATCGTGTTGTGCCTACGTACCGAAACCATGCAGCGCACGCCGCGCACGCACCTCGGCCTGCGGATTCGCGACATCGACGGCTGGCACACCTTTCTGGCGTGGGTGCGTGAAACGCCCTACCGCATCCAATTCCTCAGCGCCCGTCCGCTCGGCGCCGCGTCCGTCACGGTGTGCGCCACGCTGGCCACCTGGCTGGCGGTCAACCTGCCGATCGCCGCGCTGTTCCCGAACGGCTGGCGAGAATTCTTCCGCCTCAACACCACCCGGCACGCCGACCCGGATTCCATCTACAACGTGATCTCGTCGTTCACCGGCTGGCCCGGCTTCGACGGCGTGCTGACCCACGGGGAGCAGCCCGCCATCCTGAACGCCGTCTCGCTGCTGGCCTTCGTCGCCGCCTGCGCGGTGATCGCCTACATCGGCCTCACCGCACCGCGGCGGCCGCGGCTGGCACAACTGTGTTTCCTCGTGGTCGCGGCGTTCCTGCTGACGAACAAGGTGTGGAGTCCGCAGTATTCGCTGTGGCTGGTGCCGCTCGCCGTCCTGGCACTTCCGCACCGGCGCGTCCTGCTGGCCTGGATGACCATCGACGCCCTGGTCTGGGTCCCGCGCATGTTCTACTACCTCGGTCTGGACCGCAAGGGCCTGCCCGAACAGTGGTTCACCGGCACCGTCGCACTGCGCGACCTGGCGGTACTCGGGCTGTGTGCGGTGATCGTGCGGCAGATCTATCGGCCGGAGGAGGACCTGGTGCGGCGCGACTTCGTCGACGACCCGGTCGGCGGGATCGTCGACCGCATGCCGGACCCGCTGCTGGCCTGGCTGCCGGAGCCGCTGCGACCGCGACCGGCGGTCGCCCGCGGCTGACCGGCCGCGGGCTCAGGCGCTCACCTGGTGTGCAGGAAGCGGGCCTGCCGCTCCGGTTCCTGCGGCAACATGTCCAGATCCAGCTGCCACGCGCTACCGGTCCACGGATCGAACAGTGGCGTGCCGTCGACGGTCGGCAGGTGGCGGCACGACTGCGACAGCATCGCGACGGTGGTGTCGGCCGAATCGGATTCGTTCGCGCCGACGATCACGATGGACAGTCCGATCAACTCGCCCCGCGTGATCAACGCGCCGATCCGCTGGGCGTCCGAACTCTGGTAGCCGTGCGGGAAATCCGCCGCCAACAGCACCCGATGCTCGGCGGGTGGCGTGAAGGCGCCACTCGTGTAGGCCAATTCGGCGAGTTCGGCCGCGTCGACCAGCGCCTGCAACCGCTCCGAGATGTCGGCGTGGTCGGTGATCGGCGGGCCGTTCAGCACCGGAGCGAGCAGGCCGGTGAAGCCGCTGAACGCGTCGGTGAGATCGATGATGTCGACCAGCGTCCGCCGTTGCGGCGCCGTGGCGAGCAATCGCGCCAGCAGCGCGCCCACAACGGGCGCGACCGCGCGGGTCGATTCGGCATCGATCCACAGCGGCCGGTTCAGCGGCACCGGAACGCAATACGGGATGCGCAGCGATCCCCGGTCGAGGGCGTACAGCTCACCGAGCCGGATGCCGTCGCTCGGCGCAGGCGGCTTGTCCCAGGCAGGCGAGTCCCACGACGCCAAAGCGCGTGGCAGCATCCGGTCGGCCTCGGCGAGTTCGCCCTTCAGCTGTTCGGCGTCGCGCTGGTGGTTGTGCTCGGCGGTGCCGACGAGCTCGTCGTGCCGTTGCTGCGCGACGCGACGCGCCTGCTCGGCTTCGGGAGTGTTCCTGGTCGCCGGATCCGAGACGGCGAGCGACAGTTCGTTGTCCAGCCGCTTGGCCGCGTACTCCCGCGCCGAGACCAGCGCGGCGGCCGACCGCGCGGCGTCCTCGAACACCATCCACAGCCGCTCCAAGCCGTGACCGACTTCCAGCGGCGCACCGGCGGCGGCGATCTGCGCGTCACCGGCCAGTGGGCCGGCCATGGTGTGCGTGCCGGGTTGCCCCGGCTCCGGGGACGCACCGTCGACCTCGACGCCGTGCGCCGTGAGCAGCACGGCCAGCCCGCCCGCGTAGCCCTGGCCCACCGCGCGCAGTTTCCAGGCCGGGCCGCGCCGGTACACCTCCAGACAGATCAGCGCCGTCTCACCGGACGACGGCGTGATCGCGAACTCCGCGGTCGTGCTGTCGTTCTCGAACAACGTGGCGGTGACCGGCCCGAGGCCGTCCGCCCGCGCGGGGGCGGCCGGGTCGGCGCTCACCACCAGCAGCACGGCCTTCGCGTCGGCGCGTACCTCGGTGAGCGTGATCGTGACCCCGTCGGCGGCCAGGGCGACCCCTGGCGTGGCGGGCTGGTTGTAGAAGACGAAATCGTCGCTGGAGAAAACCTTCAGGTTCTCGGCGACGACCAGCGCGGAAACATCGAGGGCAGCCTCGGCTTTCGCGCTGAAACGAACGACCTCACCGGTCAATGGGATGTTCTGACCGGCTTGCAGTTGAATCACCGTATCCGCCCCGCTGTCCGCCGCCGGTCAACCGTTGACGAGGAACCGGCCGAGTTGCGGCACCGCCTCACCCGGATGCTTGGCCTGGAAGCCCTCACCGAGCGCCTGCAATTTCCAGTCGTTGCCCACCCGGTACAGCTTGGACATCGCCATCGCGGTGAACGGCATGCCGCCGGCGAGGGTGTACCTGGCCAGTTCGCCGTTGTTCGTCCCGTCGACCAAGCGGCAGAACGCGTTCTGCACCTGCTCGAAGGTGTGGCCCTTGTAGGAGGTGACGACGAAGACCAGCGTGGTGATGTGCGCCGGGATGCGGGTCAGGTCGACCAGGATCATCTCGTCGTCGCCCTCGCCCTCGCCGGTGAGGTTGTCGCCCTGGTGGCGGATCGAGCCGTCCTTGGAGGTCAACTGGCCGTAGTAGGCGACGTCGACCGGGTTCATGTCGGCGAACATGATGACCGACGCGTCGAGGTCGATGTCGACCGTGCGGTTGCCGAACATGCCGCGACTGCGCACCGGATCCCAGCCGAGGCCCATCTTGACGAAGGTCAGCGCGGCGCCTTCCTTACGCAACGTCACCCGCTGGCCCTTGACCAGGCTGACCGGGCGGTCCTTGCTCAGGCTGACCTCGGCGGGCTGTTGCGGCGGCTGCGGCGGCTGGCCGGGCTGCTGGTAGCCGGGGGCGGGCGGCGGCGGGTAACCGGGACCGGGCGGCGGGTAACCGGGCCCGCCCTGCGGCGGCTGACCGGGGCCGGGCGGCGGGTAGCCGGGGCCAGGCGGGTAACCGGGCCCGGGCGGCGCGTACTGCGGCGACTGCTGCTGGGTCGGGTACGCCGGGGTGGTCGGCGGCGGGTAGTTCGGCGGCTGCTGGACCGGCTGCTGCGGAGGCGGCGGCGGGGCCTGCGGCGCCTGCGCCGGCTGGGCCGGAGCGTCGTCGACCGTCACACCGTGATCGGTGACCAGCGCGGCGAAACCGCCGGCGTACCCCTGTCCGACCGCGCGCACTTTCCACGCGCCCTGGCGGCGGTAGAGCTCGAGCGCGATCACGATCGACTCGGTGTTCAGTCCTTCGATCCGGTACTCGTACAACCGGTTACCGGCCGCGTCCGACACGATCGCGGTGGGGGCGGGGAACTGGCCGAAGTTGCTGTTCGCGTCGTCCAGCGTGATCACCGCGCGAATCTGGTCGATGTCGGCGGGCACCGCGTGCAACGACACCGCCAGCGACGCGGGCTGTCCCGCGGGGGCGGGCTGCAGGTTGACGCCGGGACCGCTGGGCTGGTTGAAGAAGACGAAGTCGGCGTCGGAACGGACCTTGCCCCGCTCGGTGACCAGTAGTGCCGACAGATCCGCCGGAGCCGAGAGCTGGACGGAAATCACCACGTCGTTGGTGGCCAGCGGACCGTTCTGGCCCTTGGCGAGTGTTGCGGACAAGTTCGACCCTTCGCTTGTCGGTGCGTTCGCCTGACACTCTACGAGAAACGCGTTGCGCGGCGCTTGTACTGGACGGCCGCGCTGCCCCGACACCCGCGAATGCATCGGTTAGGGTGACGGCACGCAGATGGAATACGGCGGTCACATCGTGTTCCCGATCGAGACAGCAGGCAAACATCGCATGGCGCAACTGTTCGAACAATCGAAGAAGGTGATCGAGGCTCACCTGTCCGGGACCAGCCTCCGCGCGATCTCCGGTTCGATGATCGCCTACGAAGGAAACGTGCAGTTCAAAGCGGCCGGTTTCGGCGGGGGCGACGGCGTGCTCGCCGGGCTGAAGCGCCGGGCCACCGGCGAGAAACTGTCGCTGATGGAATGCGCCGGGCACGGCAGGGTGTTCTTCGCGGTCAACGGCCAGCACGTCACCGTGGTGAACCTGAACAACGAGACGCTGCAGGTGGAGTCGCAGCAGTTGCTCGCCTTCGCCGGAAACCTGCGCACCGACGTACGCTTCGCCGGGTTGCGCGGTGCGTCCACCGGGCAGGGCCTGTTCACCACGACCGTCTCCGGCCAGGGTCAGGTCGCGCTGCTCTCGGCCGGTGGCCCGCTCATCCATCTGGAGGTCTCCCCACAGTATCCGCTGGTGGTGGATCCGGACGCGTTCGTCGCCGCACGCGGGAACCTCAACCAGTCCTTCGTCACCGACGTGTCGTGGCGCAGTTTCGTCGGCCAGGACGCGGGCGAGGCGTTCTCGTTGCGCTGGGACGGCCAGGGCGTGGTGTCGATCCAACCGGCGGAACGGTAGGGCGAGCGGTGTTCGAGAAGGTCAACGGCAAAGTCGTCAAGGTCGACGTCGGCATGGCGGGTGGGGTGGTCGCTCGCAACGGCGCGATGCTGTTCTATACGGGCGCTGTGTCTTTCGCGCCGCATCAGATCCCGGGCGCCCAGGGCATGGGCGGCATGGGCGGGCTGATGGGTCTCGCGGGCCGTGCGATGGCGGGTGAACACGAGCGCACCATGCTCGCGCAGGGCAACGGCGTGGTCCATTACGGATTCGCCGGCCTGGAGGTTCACGTGGTGCACCTGCAGCCGGGTGCGACGCTACGCGTCGAGGCATCTCGGCTGCTGGCCAACACCGCCGGGTTGCAGAGTTCGGTGGTCTCCGTCATGAGTTCGGGCGGAGGGGGCGGGGGCGGCGGCCTGATGGGCGCGCTGCGCGGCGCGGCCTCGGGCGCGTTGACCGGCCAGGGCATGTTCACCACCCAGCTGTCCGGGCACGGCGCCGCGGTGCTGCTCGGGCACGGCGGATTCCTGGAACTGCAAGTGGGCGGGCCGAATCCGATCGTGGTCGACCCGCAAGCCTTCGTCGCCGCCTACGGCAACGTGCAGACCGAGCTCAAGTCGGCGCTGAGCTGGCGCGACGCCGTCGGCCGTGGCTCCGGGGAGGCGATGCAGCTGCATTGCGTCGGGCAGGGCGTCGTCTACGTGCAGGCCTCCGAAGAGAAGTTGTGAGCAGGGTATGTCCCAGATCCTCAACCCCATGAATCTCGGTGAGAGCGACAACATCCCGGGAAACAGCTACGCGTACTGCATCGACCTGAACAAACCGTGGTTCATGCGCAAGGGCGCGATGATCGCCTATTACGGCGACATGCGGTTCCAGATGCTCACGCACGGATTGCAGGGCGGGCTGCTGCATATGGTGTCGCAGCAGTTCTCCGCGCCGTTGTTCACCGGCGATTACGTCGTCGCGGAGGGGCACGGCAAGCTGATCATCGGCGACCGCGGCTACGACATCAATTCCTACGATCTCGAGGACAACGGCAACCTGACCATCCGGGCGGCGAATCTGCTGGCCTTCGAGCCGGGCCTGTCGCTCAACCAGTCCATCGTGCCCGGGTTCCTCACCCTCATCGGCACCGGCAAGTTCCTCGCCTCGTCCAACGGCCCGGTCATGTTCGCGGAGCCGCCGCTGCGCGTCGACCCGGAATCACTGGTCGGATGGGCGGATTGCCCCTCCCCCAGCCACCACTACGACGAAGGATGGATCTCCAACTTCCTGGCCGCCGGTGCGGCGCGCTTCGGCGTGAACTCCGGTGAGGAGCGCCAGTTCGAGTTCACGGGTGCGGGGACCGTGCTGATCCAGTCCAGCGAGAAGGTGCTCAGCGATTCGATGCTGGTGCGGACCATCGAGGGACAGATCCAGAGCGGCATCACCGTCGGCGGCCTGCAAAGACTGCAAGGGCTCATCGCGCAGCAGCTCGCCGGCCAGCAGCAGTACTGACTCCCGGACCGGTTCCCGGTCGCAGCCGGGGCCCGCGTGATCACCCGCGTGGGGGATTCGCGGCCCGCCGGATCTGGATACCGTTCATTCGTGTTTCACATCCTCTCCTCCCAGGTCCGGCGCGCGGCGCTGCCCGCGGCGCTGCTCGCCGCAGTAGCGGTTCCCGCCGCCGCGGTGCCGATCCCTTCCGTTCCGGCCGCGTCGGAACCGCCGCGCTTCGTCGGTGCCGCCGCGAGCGGTGACCCGGTCACCGGCATCCCGCCGGTCCCGCAGAACCCCCATCTGGCGCCGAACGGGAATTCGGGCGTCCACAACGACGGGTGGATGAGCGACACCTATACCCGCCCCGGTCCGCTCGGCCGGGCGCCTCGGACCGATTCCCTGTTGCTCGGCAGCGAGTGCGGTTCGGTGGCGTTCGACCGCGCCGGCCGAATCGTCACCACCTGCCTCGGGCTGCAACCGGGGCTCTATCTCATCGACCCGGCGACGATGACTGTGCTCGGCAAACATCCTCTGCCCGGCAAGAGCCCCATCGATATATTGCAGCCCGGCGCATTCAACAATTTCGTCGGCGGCGGGTACTTCTACCTCGACGACGAGGACCGCGCTGTAGTGGGCACCAGCACCGGGCACATCCAAGTGTTCGCCGAGAATGCTGCCGCCGACGGCTTCTCGCTGGTGCGCGACTACGACCTGACCGGCGTGCTGCGCCAGGGCGAGACGCTGAACTCGGCGCTGCCGGATTCCAACGGCCTGATCTGGTTCGTGGCCAAGACGAACGGCGTGGTCGGCACGCTCGATCCGGATACCGGTGCGGCGCGGGTGGTTCGGCTCGGAGCGGGCACGGAGAACCAGATCGAGAATTCGTTCGCGGTCGGCGCGGCCGGTGAGGTGTACGTCGCCACCAACCGGCGACTTCTCCGTTTCGACGCCGGACCCGACGGCGCACCGCAGATCACCTGGCAGACCACCTATGCCAACAGCTACCAGCGCAAGCCGGGCCAGGTGGACGACGGATCCGGTACCACCCCCACAGTGCTGCCGGACGGCTATGTCGCCATCACCGACAATGCCGATCCGATGAACATCGTCGTCTACCGCACGGCGCCGTCGGTCGCCGAACGGCAGGTCTGCGCGGTACCGGTGTTCGAACCCGACCGTGGTGCCACGGAGAATTCGTTGATCGGTGCGGGGCGCTCGCTCATCGTCGAGAACAATCACGGGTATTCGCATCCCGACGCGGTCGCGTCCGGAAAGACCACCACTCCGGGGTTCGCCCGTGTCGACATCGACGCCGACGGCAACGGCTGCCAACTGACCTGGACCAACTCGGTCGAAGCCGCGCCCACGGTGGTACCGAAGCTGTCCCTGGCCACCGGCCTGATCTACACCTATACGAAAGGCGCCGACCCGAGCGATCCCTGGTACTGGACCGCCCTCGACTACCGCACCGGCGCGACCGTGTGGAAACAGTTGTCCGGCACGGGTCTCGGCTTCAACAACAACTACGCCGGAATCGCCATCGGCCCCGACGGCGCCGCCTACCTCGGCACGCTCGGCGGACTGGTGTCGATCCGCGACGCCGAGTAGGCCGGTAGACGGATCGCGTCAGGATAACTCGGTCCGATAGGCCAATCCTGTACGCGTATCGAAGGATTCGCGACGGATCGGTGAACTCGTCCCGATGTTCCCCGGCGCCCGGTGACGGTCGTCGGAGAATCGGGGAATGGCTGACTTGGCGCTTTCGCCGCAGCGTCGCACGGCGCTGACGGACCTGGTCCAGGACGAATCCAGTTTCGCGACAGCGTATCCGCGGGTCGCCGATTATTGGGCCACCGCGGGCCGGCTACCCGGTACCGGCGACGACATCGCCGACGCCACGTTCGACCTACACCTGCTGCACTACATGACGGGTGGCGTGAGCACGAACCCGTATTGGGACATCGTCGCCGCGGCGGTGTCGCCCGCGCCGAGGGAACGCGGGAACCGTGCGGAGGTGAACGGCGGAAATCCGAAAGGCAGTGCCCGGCTCGCCTACGCGCAGATCCTCCTGCAAGCCGCCTACGCCTACGCGATCCCCTCCCCCGCGACGCTGCGGTGGGTGGCGGATGTAGCGCAAGGCAGGCCGATCCTCGAGGTCGGCGCCGGGCGTGGCTACTGGGCGCATCAGCTCACTCGAATCGGTGCGCTTACCAGCGCTTTCGACTCGCATCCGCCCGACCGCACGATCAATACCGCGTTCCCGGCCGCGGCGGGACAAACCACGACCTGGCATCCCACCGCCACGCCGCCGTCCTCCCCAGCCGAGCTGGTCGCCGCGCACGCCGACCACGCGCTGTTCCTCTGCTGGCCGCCCGGCTGGGAGAACCCGATGGCCTCCAGCACCCTCGCCGCCTACCAGGAGGCGGGCGGTTCGTCGCTGATCTACGTCGGCGAACCGCGCGGCGGACGCACGGCCGACAGCGCGTTCTTCGACATGCTGGAGGCCGGATGGACGGTGCTCGACCAGGACCAGGACTACGTCTCCTGGTGGAACCTCGGCGATCGGGCGCAGTGCTGGCAGCGTCGGTGAGTCAGCTCGCGCGCTGGAACTCCCACGGGTCGTGCGCGCTGATCAACGTGATCTCGTGACCATGATCGCGGCGTAGTTCGCGCAACCGCGCCTGGGTGCCCAGCCGCAGGTCGTGGTGGACCTCGGAGCCGGTCTGCACGATGTCGAGCACCGGGTGCGGCTGCGGAGCCGGGTCGAGTTCGCGGTGGTAGTAGTACGCGTCGCCGCAGTGCAGCAACCAGCTGTCGCCGGCGCGGACGGCGACACCGGTGTGGCCCGCGGTGTGCCCGCCCAGCGGGATCAGCTGGAAGTCGTCGGGCAGGTCCTTCGGCTGGATCGCGTCGAAGCCGAACCACTTCCCGGTCGGGTCCGACGGATAGGTCACCCAGTGCGGGTCGTGCGCCCAGTGCGCGGGGCGGTAGCGGAAACTCGGGGCTTCGGCCTGCGCCGCCGCCAGCTCGGCGGCGAGCACATGGACCCGCGCGTGCGGGAAGTCGGGCAGTCCGCCGCAGTGATCCACGTCGAGGTGGGTGAGGACGATGTGCCGGACGTCGGCGGGGTCGTAGCCGAGCCGCTCGACCTGCCGGATCGCGGTCTCGTCTTCGGCGAGCACGGGCTGGGCCATCGTGACCCAGTCCGTACCGAGGGTGCCCGCCGGGTCGCGCACGTCATCGAGTCCGATGCCCGTCTCGATCAGGACCAGTCCGTCGGACGCCGTCTCGACCAGCAAGCAGTGGTTCACGGCATGGGCGGGGGCGGGGCCGTCGTAGGTGGCTTCGATCTGCCGCACCGAGCCGCAATTGAGGTGATGGATTGTCATGCGAGCTAGTCTGTGACTTGAAGCGCGGTTCAAGTCAAGGAGACGAGATGACCGACCTGCTCGATATCGCCGAGGTCGGCGCGCAAACCGGCCTCGCCCCCTCCGCCCTGCGCTTCTACGAAAAGCGCGGTCTCATCGCAGCGACCGGCCGCAACGGCCTACGCCGCACCTACCACCCCGACATCCTGAACCGCCTCGCCCTCATCTCCTGCGCCCGAGGCGCCGGTTTCACCCTCGCCGAAATCGCCCGCTTCCTGCGCGCCTCCCCCACCGACGCCGAACTACGCACCCGCATGGCGGAAAAAGCACGAGAACTCGACAACGACATAGCCCGCCTCATCCGCATGCGCGACAGCCTCCGCCACGCCTCCACCTGTACCCACGACCCCTTGGTCGAATGTCCGGACTTCAAGTCCACCTTCGAGCCGACCTCCAGCGCTGTGGAAGCAAGCGAATCCATCCCGATCGGCCGATAGGCGGACACGACTATCCGCTGGTCGAGTCGATCCGGAATGCCTTTCCGTCGATGACTAGGAAAGGTTCGCCGGCGAATCCGTACTCATCCGCGACCGACCACGTCCCATCGGCGTGCTCCATCCAGGCGGCGGGACCGCCTTGTTGGCCCCTTCCCTGCCCGTCCACGGCTAATCCTCCGACAACCCGAAACTGTAGGCCGAGGCGGACAGGTACTGCTTGCAGCCGGGACCGTGGCCGCAGTGGACATTCGCAACGAAGCGCGCTTGCTCCAGAGATCGGAAGGATCCATCGACTGCGCAGTTTCGGTGCATCCTGCGCCAGGGCTCGGTGTCGGCTTCATCGAGCTCGAGACCATGGTGGCTGAATCGGAGCCGGCGGAAGCGCTGGAGGTAGTGCGGTCCACACTTCGTCAACTCGGAATCGCGGACACCGACCTCACCGCCGAGCAATACACGGATGCCGTGCTGGCTACTCGGCGGAAGCCGGAGCTCCCTTGATGAACCAGTTGATGATCTCCTCGCCCGCGAGGATGCCGGTGGCTCGGGTGATGGTGAGATTGGGGTGGGTCCAGTTGAGTTGTTCGAGTTCGCCGTGGCGGGGGCGGATGGCGGAGTCGGCGGCGCGGAGCATTTCGGCGTCGAGGGCGCCGTCGCCCGCCGCGAGTGTGCGGGCCTCGTCGGCGAGTTCTCCGCTTTCCCAGAGACGCTTGCGCACCTCGGCGACCGCGCGGCTCTTGCAGACGACCTGCGGCATCGTATAAATCTTGCGGCCCTGCTGGGATGCGGACCAACCGCGTGGACGACACCATTCGTCCCACTCGGCCAAGAACCCCTCGGGCACCTCTTTGGGGTGCACCACCAGGTAGCAGAACAAATGGTCGGCCACGCGGAACTTCGTGACCCAAGAGTCATCGATGCGGGTGTGCAGTTCTTTGCTCACCTCGGACAACGTGGCGCCCCCCGCGCGAACCTGGGCGTCGATGGCGATGCGCCAGCTCAGGTCGGGTACGCCGTCGACCAGGATGTTCCCGCCGTTACTGGTGATCGCGTAGCGCCACGGCGCTCCGGGCAGCCGGATGCGGTCGAACTGTTTGATGGTGCGGGTGGTGGTGGGAATGACGGCGGCGGGTTCGGTCAGGGTCTGCATCCGCAGCGCCGCGGTGGTCGTCATGAACGACAGCGGCGCCCCTTCCAGATGCTCCACGCAGACCGTCGGCACGTCGGCGGCGGTGCTGAAGGCGTTACGCGAGTAGATCATCGTCCGGTCCAGGTCGGTCGCGATCAGCGCACGTCTTCGGTGGGCTCTCGGAGATAGGTTCACTGCTGCACGTCCTTGATCAATCCCATGCACGAATATGCCAGGTCGGGGACGACGTCGACCGGGACACCCCGGGACGCGGCGAGCAGGCGGATGTGCGCGTGCTCCGGCGCGTCCGCCTCACGCACCAGCACCCGCCACGGCACCCGCCGCAGCAGCACCCGGGTGGTCTCGCCGACGCCGGGTTTCACGAAATTCACGCTGGTGATGCCGTACTGCTCGCGCACCTGCTCCACGGACGCCCAGCCGGTCCAAGTGGGCGTCCGGTCACTCGCGCGGATCTCGGCGACCTGCGCGGGCACCCGGTCGCGGATCGCGTCGAAGGCGCCGCTCACGGTGTCCAGCAGACGCCCGGACACGTCGTCACCGGCCAGTTCGCGGTAGAACTTGGCGCCGTGGAAGTCGTCGGGGCCGATCAGCGTGTCGTTCAGGACGGTGCGCGAGACCAAACCGGATACCGTCGAATTGAGGCACGCCGAGGCGATCAAGAAGTCGTCGCGCGTGCCGTAGGTGCGCACGCAGTGCCCGGGATCGGCCAGTACCGCCAATTCGTCGTCGAACCGGGGGCCACCGGCCGCGTGATAGGCGTCCAGTGCCTCGGTGAGCTCGCGGGTGATCGCCCCTTTGCCGGTCCAGCCGTCGACGAACACGACCGAGGCCGGGTCGTGATGCGCGGCCAGATAGTCCAGCGCCACCGCGTCGATGCCGCGATCCCGCACGATCGACACCGCATAGTGCGGCACCTCGAGACTCGCCCGCCGCGAACGCAGCCAACGGCGCATCAGGATGCCGACCGGCGTGCCCGCTCGGGCCAGCGACACCAGGACGATGTCCGCGCCGCGTTCGGCGACGACCAGTTCCGACACGGTCGCCACGGCCAGCGCGAGCCGCTCGGCGCTGGTCGCGAGCACCTCGTCGAACAGCGACCGGTACGCCGCGTCCGGCTGGTACTCGATCGGCAGCGACTCCGCGTAGTGCGCCTTCCCCGCCTGGATCCGCCGTTCGCGCTCGGCGACGTCGGCCTCCAGATCGACGTCCGAGAGGTCCTTCAGCAGCCAGGAGACCTCATCGGCCGCGTAGGAGCCGAACTCCGGTCCGTGCAGCGGCGTGGGTAGCGCACCCACCCTGGTGCTCGTCACGCTCGGCTCCCCTGCGCCGCCTGCGCGCGTTCGGCGTGCAGCCGCCGCGGGTCCGCCTCCGGCAGCACGGCGAGCAGCACATCCGCCCCGGAGGCGGTCAGCACGTCGACCAGCCCGTGCTCGGCCATCAGCTCCGCCGTGTCGGCC
This sequence comes from Nocardia sp. CY41, assembly GCF_009829325.1. Classification (GTDB taxonomy): domain Bacteria; phylum Actinomycetota; class Actinomycetes; order Mycobacteriales; family Mycobacteriaceae; genus Nocardia. The sequence continues at coordinate 17,764 of NZ_VUOS01000011.1, read as the reverse complement.
GGCGAGTCGACCACGACGACCAGCACCGGATCGGTCGCCGAAGCGTCACCCTCGGCACCGCTGCCGACACCGTCATCAATGATGCCGGCATCGGCACCGAGCGGCGGAGCGACGAGCAGCGCCGGATCGGCCTCGAACCGGTCGAGAGTCCCGGGCCATTGCGCGTTGTACAGGTAACGCGGCGCGGTATCGCCAGGCTCCGGCGCGATGAACCGGAACCCCCGCCGCAGCGGATACCCGGGCTCGTCCAGCACGTACGCGGGCGAGCGCGTGGTGGTCTGGAAACGTGTGGGCGTCCCCGAATCGGCGAGCAGCACCGCCAACCGCAGCGGCAGGTACATCAGTTCCTCGTGCCCGAGCACGATGACGGCCCGGCCCGGGAAATCGGCGTCGAGCCGGGCGGACAGCACCTGCCCCGCGTCCAGCAGCGCGGTCTCGAACGCGTCGGCGTCGGCGGCGAGGATGCCGTGCCTGCCGCCCTCCGGAACAGCAGCGGGCCAGGGGATCTCGACCCGCCCGAACGAACCCGCCTGTCCGGCGGTCGGATTGAGCCGTGGTTCGGGCAGCGCCCGCACCGCGTCGACGAGACCGGGAGGCAGCGACGCGCGGCCGGTGGCGAGGCAGACCGTGTCGATGCGGGCGCCGAGTTCCGCCGCCGCGGCGTCGAATTCGGCGCGATCCGCCTCCGCCCGCAGATCGACCAGCGACGCGAGAACGTAGTGCGCCCGTGGCGCGAAGGTGTGCAGCGCGCGCACCGCGTCGATCGCGGTGGCGCCGGTGGAGATCTCGTCGTCGACCAGCACCAGCGGCAGATCGTTGACGAAGATGTCGGCCGGCGCCGGTTGCAACAGGTGCGAGGTGGCGTGCGAATGCCCCTCCTCGAACCCGGCGAGCGTCGGCGCGTGCGGCACCGCGCGCCGGGTCGAATGCAGGTAGCAGTGCGCGCCGATCCGGGCGGCCACGCAGTGGCCGAGTCCGGTCGCGGTCTCGGCGAACCCGAGCACGACGGCTTCGCGCGCACCGAGCACCGCGCGCACCAGGTCGCCCAGCTGATCGCCCGCGCCGAGCACCACGCGCGGATCGGTGGGCAGGTGCTTGCCGAGCACGGTGGAGACCAGCAGATGTGCCCGACGCCGATTGTTGTGGCGAACGCCCGGTTGCACCAGCGCGGTGATCGGCAGCCGCGCCGAACGCAGCCGCTCCGGGCCGCCGTCCGGATCGTGATGCAGCCCGATGCCGAGATTTCTTGTCGCCCAGAATATTTCGTTGTGACCGAGGTCGGTCGAAGTCCGGCTCATACGGTGACCAACGCCGTCAGCAGATCCACGAAGGAAACTCCCTTGTTCGCCACGCCGAACACCCGTGCACGCAACAGCGTCTGCCGCGCCCAGCTGCGATGCGGCCGCATCTCGTTCATCTTGTTCCGGTAACCGGAGGCCGCCACGCCGCCGACGTCCTCGCGCAGGATGTCCAGCGCGTCCGAGTACTCCTCGTGCGTCACCACCGACAGCGCGTGCACGGCGGCCACGTGCGACGGGTGGATCACCGTCTTGCCCTGGATGCCGTTGGCCCGGTCCAGCGTGATCTCCCGCAGCAAGCCGTCCAGATCCCGGCTCACCAGGTACTGCCGGAACGGCACCGCGTCGGATTCCTCGAACGGCGCGGTCCGCAGCAGCGGCCGGAACATCCGTTCGTGGTCGGCGAAGTACTCCCACACCGGTCCCGTGATGACGAAACCGGTGCCGTCCGCGCGCCCCAGGTAGTTCACGATGTCGGCGATCACGTCGGCGACCACGCGCACGTCATAGATCGTCAGGTCGCGATCGCGCCGGATGCCGAACGTCGAACACATGTCCGTCGCGCCGACCCGTACCGCGAGCACCCGGTCCCGGTGCGCGGCCAGCAGCGCCGCGATCTGGGTGAGCTCGTAGTCGCGGGTCTCCCGGTGCACCAGCCCCGGCGACTCCAGCACCGGCATTCCGTACAGCGGCCGGTCCACCCGCTGGGCCGCCACGTTCAGCGCGTTGAGGTACTTCGGGCCGGTGACGCTGTCGAACTTCGGGAACACGAAACCGGTCAGCACCCTGGCGCCCGGTCCGAGTTGCTCGATCAGCTCGGTGATCGTGTCCGCGTCGCGCACCCGCACGAACAACAGCGGGTTGGCGTCGTGGCTGCCCGCGAGCAGATCGAGCGCGGCGACGGTCTGTTGCTTGGCGTACTCCACCTCGTGATCGGCGACCGCGTCTTCGAGGTCGATCACCATCGAACACACACCGTGCTCGGCGCGCCTGCCGACCGTCAGCGCGAGATCGGGCCTGGTCGCCGGTGCGTACAGCGTTGCGCCGAGCCCGATCGCGAGCAGCTCGCGATCGGTGTGGTCGTCGCCGAACGGTTCGGGCTGCCGGTGGAACAGTCGTCTCGCCTCCGGTCCGTGCAACTGCCGGAAGTGGCGCAGCGGCATGCGTTTCCGCAGGCAAACCTCCTGCTGGACGGCGATGCCTGCGGTCATCGTTGCCCCATCCTCATTCTCGTCGTGGTCCTGCTTGTCTTCTCATTCGATCCACTACCCCGGCTATGAAATCGGTGACGGCATCCAGTTCCGCCACATAGGCCCAGTAGTCGGGGTGACGCCCCGACAGTGTTTCGCTGATTCGGTCGATCCGCGCCGCTTGCGCGTCGAGCACCGAACCCCATTCGGCGACCAGCCCGCGGCTCACCGCGAGCATTTGCGCGTCCCGCAGCCGGAATCGTACGGCCTTAACCTGTTCTTGCGGGTCGGACCGAATCGCACGCAGCAGGGTCAGCCGCTTGGTGACGGCGTCGACTCGCTGCTCGGCCTCGGCTAGGTACCCGCGCGCGGATGTGGTCAGATCAAGTGCTAACTCCGGATCGTTCGCCACCGCCGCCGCACGTGCCCTGCCGAGGGCCGCGTCCGCGGCCTCGATGGCTCGCTGGCTTTCCCGCTCATTGTTAGCCAGATCGGCCGAACTCGCAGCATTGAACTCGCGCAGCAGCGCCGAGAACGCCTGCGGAACCCCCTCCGCCCTGGTCCGGACGGCGGCAAGGCGGGTTGTCACGGACGATATCGCGGTGTTCGCCGCCCCGGCCCGAGATGGGGCTTGCGCCAGGGCATCCGCCAGCTCGCCGGTGGCCGCCTGCAGCCGGTTCGCGGCCTCCCGTACCGTGCTCGTGGGTGCGCCCGCACCCGCCGCCTCCAGTGTGACCAGCGCCTCATCGACGGCGGCGGCACGCAGGCGCACCGACGGATAGTGCTCGAACTCCGATTCGGCGGCCCGGGCGCGCACACCGGCCGCGGCGGCCGTCACCTGCTGCACCAACTGCGGCACCGCACCGAGCACGGCCACCGCCTCTTCGAGCTTGCCCTGGTCGCCGCGGTAGAACTCGTCGACCGCGCGCGCCGCGTCGGTCAGCTGCCGTACCGCGGCGTCGACGCGCTCCCGGCCCTGCGGGACCGGCGGGCCGCCCTGCTGTGCGGCCTCCAGCTCCGCGCTCAGCGTCAGGTACACCTCCGCCGCGCCATAACATCTGTGCCGCACCGGTTCCCAGCGCGCGCCGATCCGCCGCTCCGGGAAAATCTGCTCGGCGGCGTGCACCGCCGCCTCGGCCGCGCTCTGCCGCCGGTCCATGTCGAGGAACGCCGTCGCCAGGGTGGCGCGGGCGTGTTCGATCCACTCGTCGTTTCCCGACGAACGGAACCAACCGCGCCTACGCCCTGCCACGCCCCGATGGTAGGAGATGTTCCTGTTCGCCGGGGGTTACGCCGGTTCCTACGCAAGTTCGCGGAAACCTACTACTGTCGTATGGCGTACCCGGCGATTCGGACATGCTGGGAACCAATGACGGACTATTGAAAGGGAATCCCGCATGGGTGTCAGTTTGTCCAAGGGCGGCAATGTCTCGCTGACCAAGGCGGCGCCTAACCTCACTGCTGTTGCGGTCGGCCTCGGGTGGGATGTGCGGACCACCACCGGTACCGACTTCGACCTCGACGCGAGCGCCATCGCGACCGGCGCGGACAAGAAGGTCCTGTCCGACCAGCACTTCGTCTTCTTCAACAACCTGCGGTCGCCTGAGGGCGCGATCGAGCACGCGGGCGACAACCGGACCGGTGAGGGCGAGGGCGACGACGAGGTCATCAACGTCGACCTGGCGAACACCCCGCCCACGATCGAGAGCATCTTCTTCCCGGTCTCGATCTACGATGCCGACTCCCGGTCGCAGTCCTTCGGTCAGGTCCGCAACGCCTACATCCGCGTCGTGGACCGCAGCAACGGCGAGGAGCTCGCCCGCTACGACCTGACCGAGGACGCCTCGACCGAGACCGCGATGGTCTTCGGCGAGCTGTACCGCAACGGCGCGGAGTGGAAGTTCCGCGCGATCGGCCAGGGTTACGCCTCGGGTCTGGCGGGCATCGCCCGCGACTACGGCGTGAACGTCTAAGGGACACTTCGCTGTTCGCAGGGGGCCCGGTGACGGGCCCCCTCGTCGTGCGACCCAGGCATGCCGGCGCCCTGGGAGCGCGTTGGACAACCGGCGATCCAGCAGCCACGCTGGTAGCAACCGTCGCCGCCTCGTTTTTCACTCACGAAAGGTCCCAGCGTGGTCCTGCGCATATTCGGCATGTCCCTCGTCATCACGGTGCTGTCCCTGGTCGTGGCGGTGTTGTACGGCGGCCCGACCGCCCTCGCGCTCGTCGCGATCCTCGGCATCCTGGAGGTGTCGCTGTCGTTCGACAACGCCGTGATCAACGCCACCGTGCTCGAACGTATGAGCGCCTTCTGGCAGCGGATCTTCCTCACCATCGGCGTGTTGATCGCGGTGTTCGGCATGCGTCTGGTCTTCCCGCTCGCCATCGTGTGGATCACGGCCGGACTGAACCCGGTGGAGGCCTTCGACCTGGCCCTCAATCCGCCCCCGGGCGACGCGCTGACCTTCCCGGACGGCAGCCCGAGCTACGAGAAACTGCTCACCGACGCGCACCCGCAGATCGCTGCCTTCGGCGGCATGTTCCTCGCGCTGCTGTTCCTCAACTTCATCTTCGAGGAACGCGACATCACCTGGCTGAGCTGGCTGGAGCGGCCGCTGGCCAAGGCGGGCAAGCTGGACATGCTCTCCATCGTGGTCGCCGGCGGAGGGCTGATCCTCACCGCGGAGTACATCGCCGACGAGGCGCACCGCTCGACCGTCCTGGTGGCGGGGCTGCTCGGCATGATCACCTACATCGCGGTGGACGGCTTGGGCTCGATGTTCCACACCGAGGAGCACACCGAAGGCGGCCCGTCGGAGCTGGCCAAGGCCACCGGTAAGGCGGGCTTCTTCCTGTTCCTCTACCTGGAGGTGCTCGACGCCTCGTTCTCGTTCGACGGCGTGATCGGCGCGTTCGCCATCACCTCCGACCCGATCATCATCGCGCTCGGCCTCGGCCTGATCGGCGCCATGTTCGTCCGGTCGATCACGGTCTACCTGGTTCGCAAGGGCACGCTGTCGGAGTACGTCTACCTGGAGCACGGCGCGCACTGGGCGATCGGCGCGCTCGCGGCGATCCTGCTCGTCTCGATCGGCGTGCACATCAACGAGCTCGTCACCGGCCTGGTCGGCGTCGCGTTCATCGGCGCGGCGTTCGTCACGAGCATCGTCCGCAACCGCCGAGCGGACGAGGAGGAACTGGACAGCGAACCGGAACCGACGCCGGTAGGCTGATCTCCGGCAAGCAGCCCAAGACCCGTTGCGGCAGCGGCCCCATCCCCACGGATGGCCGCTGCCGCTCTCATTTCCACAGAGGGGGGATCGCGCCATGGCGATCGACGACAACCCCGGCGGCGTCAACCTGTCCAAGGTGACCCTGTCGAAGGCGACACCGAGCATCAACCTGACCAAGCCGGGTGAGCAGCAGGGCACCATGCGGGTCAACCTGAACTGGTCGAGCGGATCCAGGGGCTTCTTCCGCCGGTCCAAGCCCGTGGATCTGGACCTCGGCTGTCTCTACGAACTGTCCAACGGCGCCAAAGGCGTGGTCCAGGCGATCGGGAACAATTTCGGCACGCTGGAGGGCGAGCCCTATATCCGGCTCGACGGCGACGATCGCAGCGGTTCGGCCGCCTCCGGCGAGAACCTGCACATCGATCTGGCCCGGCCGGAGCTGTTCCGGCGCATCCTGATCTTCGCCTTCATCTACGAGGGCGTGCCCAACTGGGCCGCCGCCGACGGCGTGGTGACGCTCTATCCCACAGCAGGCCCGCAGGTCGAGATGCGCCTCGACTCTCCGGTGGACGGCGCCCGCTCGTGCGCCATCGCCCTGCTGCAGAATCAGGGGGCCGGGATCACCGTGCATCGCGAAGTGCACTACGTCGACGGCGCCCAGCGGGAACTCGACCAGGCCTATCAGTGGGGCATGCAGTGGCAGAGCGGGCGCAAGTAGGTCACCGCGCCGCGGGCACCGGCCTGCGCGCCACGGCCGCCGATCCGGTCGGCGTGCGCGCGGCGAACACCAGACCGACCAGGCCGATGCCGAGCCCGGCGACGGTCGGCAGCCGCAGCGGCTGATCGATCAGCAGCCAGGCCAGGATCGCGGTCACGGCGGGCGTCGCGAAGAACAGTTTGCCGACCCTGGTCGCGTCCCACCGCCGCAGCATGGCGTTGAGCAGCAGGAACGCGGCCATGGAGTTCACCAGCACCATCCAGACGAGCGACCCGGCGAACCGGCCCGCGTCCCACACCTGGGTCTGGCCCGACACCCAGACCAGCGCCCCGGCGATCGGCGCGCTCACCGCCACGTGCAACGCCGTGGAGGCTCTCGGATCGACGGCGGGCGCGAACCGCTTCTGATAGACGGTGCCGATGCTCAGACCGAGCAGTCCCACCACGCACAACAGCAGTCCGGTCGCGGAGAAGTGGGACTGGTCGAACACGGCCAGGGCGACCCCGATTCCGCCGATGCCGAAGCCGAACCACTGCCGCAGCGTGACCACCTCGCCGATCAGTCCGGCGCACAGCGCGATGACCACCGGATTCAGGCCCTGCACCAGCGCGATCACCGCCGCCGAGACATGCTCGGCCATCGCCGTGTAGAAGGCTCCGAACTGGACCATCTGCATCAGCAACCCAGCGACGAGCACGTGCCGCAGCGTGCGACCGCGCGGCCACGTGGCATGCGCGAGGACCGCGTACGTCATGAGCAGGACCCCTGCGACGGCGAAGCGCACGAACAACACCATCAGCGGCGGCGCGGCGCCCACCCCGATCACACCGGCGATGAACGCGCTGCTCCACAACACGACGAACAGCGGTTGCGCGGCCGCCATCGCGAATCGACTCTGCACGGAACCTCCCTACAACTAACCACCTAGGGTGGTTATCACGGTCGCATCCGCCGAACTAACCTGTCAAGGCGGTTATCATGCGAGGGTGTTCACCTTTGTGAGCGGCAACCTCGCCCTGGATTTCGCGGGCACCGTCAAGGCACGGTCGTCCACGTTCGAGGACATTCTCGCCACCCCCGCCGTGCTCGCCGACTGGATCGTCGCCGCGGGGCTGCTCGACCGCCCCCCGCACAGCGACGCCGACACCCTCGCCCGTGCGGTCCGTCTGCGCGAGGCGGCTTACCGCATGGCGTTCGCCGCCGCCGAGGGACATATCTTCGATGACGCCGACCGTCGGACGGTCAACGCGTTCGCCGACGCCGCACCACCGTCGATCAGCCTGCGCGCCGACGGCACGGTCGTCCGCTCCGGCGACGCGGACGCGGCGCTGGCCGCCATCGCCCGGTCCGCGATCGAGCTATCGGGTAGCGGGGCACTCGTCAAAGAGTGCGGCCGACCCGCGTGCACCCGGCTCTACGTGGACACTTCCCGCGGCGGCTCGCGCCGCTGGTGCGACATGACGCTGTGCGGCAATCGCGCCAAGAGCGCCGCCTTCCGGGCCCGGCACGGCGGGCCTTAGACGACCGGGACCAGATTGCGGGGGTCGGACCGCGGCAACGGGGACGACGCCGACCGGCTCCCGCGCGGCAACGCCCACAGGAACACGAAGAACAACACGACGAGCAGGCTCGCGCGCCCCCACACCCCGAACTCGACGACATTCTCCATCTGCTCGACCGCGGTGCCCGAACCCATCGAGTAGAAGTACCGGAACACCCCGATGCCGATCGCCGCGTCGGCGACGAGATAACTGCCGATCAACCACCACGGCACCTCGAGCAGCACCAGGAACGGCACGAGCCATAGCGTGTACTGCGGTGAATGCACCTTGTGGAACAACAGGAATCCACACAGCATCGCGCCGCTGACCCCGACCCAGGGGAACACGCCTGTCGCCCGGTAACGCATCCCTCCGAGCCACATGGCCAGCGCGAACGCCGCGAGCACGAGCAGCGGGGAAGCGACCGAGACCACTTGCTGGAATGCCGCCTCGCTGCGCGCGTCCGGACCGAAGATCGGCCGAAGTCCCCAGTACCAGATGGAATTCGTGGTGATGTCGGCCTGCCGCAATTGCTGGAAGGTGATCGACGCGCGCCAGCCCTCGTACCCCGCGAGCGCGAACGGCAGGTTCACCGCGACGACGGTGCCGATCGCCGCGGCCGCGGTGAGCAGAGCGCCTCGGACGTCCAGCCTGCGCTGCGGCCCTTCTCCCGCACGCTCGCCCCCGGTCAGCACATACGCCAGCAGGGGTAACACGAAGATCCCCGGGTACAGCTTGAGACAGAATCCGAGCCCGAGCAGCACCGCGGCCACGATCCCCCTGGTCCGCACGGAGTACCGGGTCGGCGCCGCCATCACGTAGACGGCCGCTACCGCGGTGCACACCACCGGGAGCTCCCAATTGTGGAACGCGTACAGCACCAGCGGCGGGCCTGCGGCCCACAACAGGGCGGCCCAGCCGGCCAGGCGAGCCAGCATCCACGCGGTCAGCAGGGCGAACGGCGCCAGCAGCAGCGCCGAGTACCGCAGGAAATCGGCGTCGTTGTGCGCGCCGATCGCGCCGAGCCACATCAGCACACCGCTGAGCACGGGGTACTCCACCGCGCCGCCAACCAACGCGCCGTCGTCGGTGATGCCGCCGGTCACGTAGGGGAAGACGTGTTCGTTGATGTCTCTGCCGAGCCAGAGGAACTGGATGTCCGAGTAGCAGACGTCCGAGTCCTTGACGACATCGAAAACCGTGCTGCGCCCGTCCCGGTCGAACGGCGCCCCAGCACAGCGCGCCTTGTTCGCGTACGCCAGGGCGAGGACGAGACCGCAGAGCAGCACCACCACCACGGCCAGCGCCGCACGGCGTCGCACGCGACCCGCGGGCAGGTCGCTGGCGACGAGTCCGGTCGGCATGGATCCACCCTAAGCGGACGGTCCGGGCGGTGCCGCCGTTCCCCCTTCCTACGGAGGCGAACGCGCGGAGCGGCCGCGTGCGCGCCCGGACCGCACGCCGGGGCGATTTCACTGCTCAGCTGCCGCTCATGTAGCCTGTTCGGGTTGCTGACGCAACGACCCTCCTGCCACGGACCGTCCGTGGCCGTTTCCTAGTCCACAGGAGGTGATTGGTCCGTGCGTCATTATGAAGTGATGGTCATCCTCGATCCGAGCCTGGACGAGCGCACTGTTGGTCCGTCGCTGGACAACCTGCTCAGTGTCGTTCGCACCGAGGGCGGCAAGATCGACAAGGTCGACATCTGGGGCCGCCGCCGGCTCGCCTACGAGATCGCCAAGCACGCCGAGGGCATCTACGCCGTGGTCGATCTGACCGCCGAGCCCGCCACGGTGAACGAACTCGATCGCCAGCTGGGTCTCAACGAGACGGTGCTGCGCACCAAGGTTCTGCGCCACGACAAGTAGTCCGGCAACCCTCGTTTGCGTCGGAGCCTGTGCCTAGGCTCTAGCGCAACAGCGAGACGCGGACTGCACACCGAGCAGGAGGAACCACATGGCAGGCGACACGGTCATCACCGTCATCGGAAATCTGACGGCCGACCCGGAGCTTCGATTCACACCGGCGGGACAGGCGGTGGCGAATTTCACCGTCGCGTCGACTCCCCGTGTGTTCGACCGTAATTCGAACGAATGGAAAGACGGCGAAGCGCTGTTCCTGCGCTGCAACATCTGGCGTGAGGCCGCGGAGAATGTCGCCGAAAGCCTGACCAGAGGTTCCCGTGTCATCGTGAGCGGACGGCTCAAGCAGCGCTCCTACGAAACCCGCGAGGGTGAGAAGCGCACGGTCGTCGAGCTCGAGGTCGACGAGGTCGGTCCCTCGCTGCGCTATGCCACCGCGAAGGTCAACAAGACCAGCCGTGGCAGCGGTGGCGGCGGCTTCGGGTCCGGGTCCGGCGGCGGTGGCAACTACGCCTCCTCCGGTGGTGGCGGTGGGCGTTCCGGCGGTGCCGAGGACGACCCTTGGGGCAGTGCGCCCGCGGCCGGCTCCTTCGGGGGCGGCGGCCGCATGGATGACGAACCGCCGTTCTGAGAACGGCCACAGCGGCCCGCTCGCTTCGGGCCATCAATGATTACGGAGTACAAGACCATGCCTAAAGCGCCCGCGCGCGAAAAGGTGCTCAAGAAGAAGGCTTGCTCGTTCTGCAAGGAGAGCAAGACCGGAACCGTCACGATCGACTACAAGGACACGGCGTTGCTGCGCAAGTACGTCAGCGACCGCGGCAAGATCCGCGCCCGCCGCGTCACCGGCAACTGCGTCCAGCACCAGCGCGACGTCGCGGTTGCGGTCAAGAACTCGCGTGAGGTCGCTCTGCTGCCTTACGTGTCGACGGCTCGCTGAGAAAGGGAGGCACGCAAATGAAGTTGATTCTGACTGCTGATGTGGACAACCTCGGCGCCCCCGGCGACACCGTGGAGGTGAAGGACGGCTACGGCCGCAACTACCTGCTGCCGCGCGGTCTGGCGATCGCGGCCAGCCGTGGCGCGCAGAAGCAGGTCGAGGGCATCCGCCGGGCGCAGGAAGCCCGCCGGGTCCGCGACCTGGACCACGCCAACGAGCTGAAGCAGGCCCTCGAGGGCCTCGAGTCGGTCTCGCTGGCGGTCAAGACCGCTGGTACCGGCAAGCTGTTCGGCTCGGTGACCCAGTCGGACGTCGCGGCTGCCGTCAAGGCGGCGGGTGGCCCCGTCGTCGACAAGCGCAGCATCGAGCTGCCGAAGGCGCACATCAAGACGACTGGCAAGCACGTCATCGTGGTGCACCTGCACCCGGACGTGGCGGCGAAGTTCGACCTCACGGTCACCGCCGCCTGATCGAAGCAGAGCATCGAGGACCACTCCCGTCTCAGCGATGGGAGTGGTCCTCGGCTGTGCCCGGTCATTCGAGGTCGATTATTAGCTGATCGATTGCCGAATGTTCGAGAGCGTCATCCGGGACAATCGGGGCGGTACACGACCTCGCGGCTGCGCCTTATTCGTCCAGCCTGTGGATTACCGACGGAACCGACCGTCCGCAATGTGATTCAAGTCATATGCGGCTCACGTTCTGTTAACCCAACACGCCCGGCTGTTCAACTCGACCGACACGCCGGTACTTCGTTAATCCACACCTGGAAAAACGCGAAAGCGCATATCTATCTGCGCGTTTAACCTTGCCGACCTGCGTTTTCCCCAAGTTGTACACAGGGCCTGCACACGGTTTGGTGAACTTTCCCCAAGTTATCCACAGCTGTGTGCACAGCGCGGTTTGGTCCATGCCCATCGGGTCGCCTAGGTTCGTCGCATCGCCGCCCGCGGATCGCTCCGCGTCGCGTGCGCGGGCGGGTGCCGCGGCGGTAGCTGGAGCCCTGGTCAACGGCTTTCCCAAACGTGTCGGTGCCCGGGAGTACAACGAGTCGACAGGGTGGAACCCGGTCGTGGGGTAGAGAGGACGGTCGAGTCTGGTGACAACCACCGATGACCGCGGGCACACGGACTTCCCGCCCGAACCTCCCGGCGAAGACTTCGGCCGCCAGCCGCCGCACGACATGGCGGCCGAGCAGTCGGTGCTCGGCGGCATGCTGTTGAGCAAGGACGCCATCGCCGACGTCGTCGAGGTCCTTCGTCCCGGCGATTTCTACCGGCCCGCGCATCAGGCCGTCTACGACACCATCCTCGATCTCTACGGGCGCGGCGAACCCGCCGACCCGGTGACCGTCGCCGCGGGCCTCGACCGCCGCGGCGAACTCAAGCGCATCGGCGGCGCGCCGTATCTGGTCACGCTCACCCAGACCGTGCCGACCGCGGCCAACGCCGGTTACTACGCCGAAATCGTTGCCGAGAAGGCCATTTTGCGCCGCTTGGTCGAGGCGGGCACCCGCATCGTCCAGTACGGCTACGCGGGCGCCGACGGGCAGGACGTCGCCGAGGTGGTCGACCGCGCCCAAGCCGAGGTCTACGAGGTCACCGAACGCCGCACCAGCGAAGATTTCCTCCCCTTGGAGGAACTGCTCCAGCCGACGATGGACGAGATCGACTCCATCGCCAGCCGCGGCGGCATCTCCCTCGGCGTCCCCACCGGTTTCACCGAACTCGACGAGATCACCAACGGCCTGCACCCGGGCCAGATGATCATCGTCGCGGCGCGGCCGGGCGTCGGTAAGGCGCTGGCAGTGGACACTCCTCTGCCCACGCCCACCGGGTGGACCACCATGGGCCAGGTGCGAGTCGGCGATGAGCTGCTGGATGCCGATGGCTTGCCTACCCGAGTCGTCGCGGCCACCGAGGTCCTGGCCGGGCGCCCGTGCTATGAAGTCGAGTTCTCCGACGGCACCGTGATCGTCGCAGACGAGCAGCATCAATGGCGCACCGAAACCCGGGCTTCCCGGCGCTCGAAGCGGGCTCGCGCCGAGGTGCGTACCACCGCCGCAATCGCGAAGACGCTGCGCTGTGACACCGCCGATCGCAGGCTCAACCATTCGATCGCCAATAGCGCTCCGCTGCAGTTGCCTTCGCGTACGTTGCCCGTGCCTCCCTACACACTGGGTGCCTGGCTCGGCGACGGAACGTCCGCCGCAGCACAGCTCACCTGTGCCGATCCGGAGATCATCGCGCGCATCGAAGCCGAGGGGATCGTCGCCGTGCCGTCGCGATCGGCTCGGCTGCGCTATCAGCTGAGACTGCCGGCCCCCGACCCGGTCGCCGCCCGCGAGTGCGTGGTGTGCGGAAAAGAATTCGTGCCTTTCACCAGCGAGATCCGCACCTGCGGCCGCAGCTGCGGCGGTAAGGCGCGGTTCCATTCGGCTCCGGTGCCCCCACCGCGCTGCCCCAATTGCGGCGAACGGTCGATCGGGCTGCGGCTGTGCCAGAAATGCCGGAACACCGTCGGTAGCCTGCAAGCGCGTCTGCGGGGGGTCGGCGTCTTGGGGAACAAGCACATTCCCGTCGACTACTTGCGAGCGTCTGAACAGCAGCGCCGTTCCCTCCTGGCAGGACTGCTCGACACGGACGGCACGGTGACCCACGGCGGCTCCGTGCAGTTCTGCGTCACCAATGCCCGACTGGTCGAAGATGTGCAAGAGCTGATCGTCAGCCTCGGCTACCGCTGCCAGGTCTCCACCAAACGAGTCCCGGGTCGCTCAGAGGAATCGTCCACCGCGTACACGATCACGTTCGCCACCGACGACCAGGTGTTCGGCCTGCATCGAAAGGCCGCGCTGCACAAAGAACGACGTGCGGCCCGCAGCACCGTGCGATCGAACTCGCGTTTCGTCGTCGACGTGCGCCGGATCGACAGCGTGCCGGTTCGCTGCGTCGAAGTGGACAACGCCGACCACATGTATCTGGCCGGGCGGTCGATGATCCCGACGCACAATTCGACGCTGGGAATGGATTTCATGCGTAGTTGCTCGATCAAGCACGGCTTGGCGAGCGTCATCTTCTCCCTGGAGATGAGTCGCACCGAAATCGTCATGCGGTTGTTGTCGGCGGAGGCGAAGATCAAGCTCGGCGATATGCGGTCCGGCCGGATGAGCGACGACGACTGGACCAAGCTGGCCCGGCGGATGAGTGAGATCAGCGAGGCGCCGCTGTTCGTGGACGATTCGCCCAACCTGACGATGATGGAGATCCGCGCCAAAGCGCGGCGGCTCAAGCAGCGCCACGATTTGAAACTCGTGGTTGTGGATTACCTCCAGCTGATGACGTCCGGCAAAAAGGTGGAATCACGTCAGCAGGAAGTCTCGGACTTCTCCCGTAATTTGAAACTGCTGGCCAAAGAACTCGAGGTGCCGGTGGTGGCGATCAGCCAGCTCAACCGCGGTCCCGAACAGCGAACCGACAAGCGTCCCATGGTGTCCGATCTCCGCGAATCGGGATCTTTGGAACAAGATGCGGACATGGTCATCCTGCTGCATCGTCCCGACGCTTTCGAGCGCGACGACCCGCGCGGCGGCGAGGCGGACCTGATTCTGGGCAAGCACCGTAACGGCCCCACCGCGACGATCACCGTGGCCCACCAGCTGCATCTGTCCCGCTTCGTGGACATGGCGCGCGGGTGATGTCCCGGTCGTCACGGACCGGTTCGTCTCCATGCCGCGTGCCGAAATAGGCTGGTCCCGTCCCATGGTGGGGTGAAAGCAGGGCGGGCCGCGTCGGATCCGTCCGACACGGCCCGCAGCGGGCGCGGCCTCACGCGGTAGGGGCGCGGTTCGGCTCGGCTGTGGTGATGTGACGACGGCGGGACGGGAGCATCGTCGTCGGGTGCGAGATGCTCCAGGCCGCGCTCTTGCAGATGAGCTCTTTGACGCGCGCGGCCGCCCAGCCGGTGAGTGCGGAGGATTTGGGCTGATCGTCGGGGGTGACCCACTGCACGACGGCGTCGCGGCGACCGAGGCTGATGCACTGCCCGGTGTAGCCGATCTCATTGCGGGGGATTTCGCGACCGGTCAGGCGTGCGGCGATGGCGTCGGCTGCCTGGTAGGCCGTAGGGACTCCCGAGGCGCAGGACATGCGCAACGGATCGCCGTTCGCTCCAGGGGCGAGCGCGGCGTCGCCGACGGCGTAGACGTCGGGGTGCGAGACCGACCGCATCGTGTCGTCGACGACGATCTGCCCGGTCGCCGACACCTGCAACATGGTGGCCGCAGCGATCGGATGGACAGCGAAACCGGCTGTCCACACGGTCATCTGGGCCGGGATCGTCCGGCCGTCGGCGGTGACCGCGCCGGTCGGCTCGACGCGGGCGATCTCGGTGTTCTCGTGCACATCGATACCGAGCCGGTCGAATGCCTTGCGCAGGTGCTGCCGGGCCTTGTCGCCGAGCCAGTCCCCGAGGCCGCCGCGAGCGGCGAGGGCGACGGCGAGATCCGGTCGTGCTTCGGCGATCTCGGTGGCGGCTTCGATGCCGGTCAGACCACCACCGACGACCAGCACGGTCGCGCCGGCGTCCAGGCTTGCCAGACGGTCTCGCACCCGCTGCGCGGACTGCTTGCCCGCGATGTCGTAGGCGTGCTCGGCCACGCCGGGAACGCCGTGGTCGGCGGCGGCGCTGCCGAGGGCGTAGACGAGGGTGTCATAGGCGATCTCGCCGGGGCCGTCGGCGGCGGTGACACTCACGGTCTTGCGTTCGGCGTCGACCGCGGTCACCCGCGCGAGTCGCACCCGCACGCCGGTACCCGCGAAGACGTCGGTCAGCGGGCGGCGCTCGAGATCCTGGCCGGTCGCGTACTGGTGCATGCGGACCCGCTCGACGAACTCCGGATCGGCGTTGACGAGGGTGATCTCGACATCGGCGGGGTGCAGCCGCTTGGCGAGGCGACCGGCGGCGTTGGCTCCGGCGTATCCGGCGCCGAGGACGACGATGCGGTGGGTCATGGTCTCACTCCTGTCTGGGTGGTGTTCGCTTCCTGAACCGGCCAGCGGCGCGAACCCTGACAGAAGTGCGGTGTGATCTGAGTCACTGGACACTGAGAGTCGGATTCCGTGCCCGGACATCGCCCGGGGAGTGTGGTGCGCCCCATCCGAGTAACGCTCGGACCCCCTACCACGACGTTCTCGGTGACGTATGGCCCGTCGGGGGGCTTGTCCGTCCACTTTGTCGGTGTATGGAATGGAAAACAGGACATGGCTCTTCGCGAGTTCTTCGCGCGGCATCGCATAGCTTCGGCCGCTGCCGCCCCGGCGGTATTGGGGGTGGCGGCGGTTGTCGCCGCCTCGCTGGCACTGACGTCGTCGCCGCAAACCAGGGATACGCAGCTCACGACGTCCGTCACGGAATGCCGCGACATGGTCACCATCTCGGTGGCCGGTCGCAACGACACCCCGGTCGAGGGGACCACCAAGATGCTGGTGGACGCCAACGGCAACCCGCTGCCCGCCGCGCTGTCCGGCGACCACAGCAGTGAGTGGGTCGATCCGGTGGTCAACGCGCCCGCCGACGACGTCGATCCGGACGCGTACGCCGCGGTCTACATCGCCTATCCGGCGAACATGGCCACCTACGAGGACGCGGTCGACGCCGGTGTCGCGAACACCGAGCGGGTGATGCGGGAGATCGCGCAGGCGTGCCCCGACACCAAGTTCTCGATCGTCGGATACAGCGAGGGCGCCGATGTCGTCCGCCGTGTCGCGATGAAGATCGGTCACCAGGAACCCGGCCAGGACGGGTCCTACGAAGTCGTCGATCCGGCCGATGTCGTCGGTGTCGTCATCCTGGCGGACTCGGGCCGCTCCGCGGGAGACGGGCCGTTCCCTGGATCGAAGGACCCGTTCGGCAACCCGGACGGCTTCGACCAGCAGTATCAGAACGGCACGAACCCGGTCCCCGGCCGGGGCGCGGTGCAGGGCACCAGCGGTGACTTCGGTGCGTTGAACGGCAAGATCGCGTCGTTCTGCTCGGACGGCGATCTGACCTGTTCGGCGCCGCAGAACATCTCGCTGCTGCAGTTGGTGGTCAACGTCGGCAGGCAGCTGAACGTCGACGCGCTGGAACGCGACGGGTTGACGCCGGCGACCGGGCAGGACGTGGCGGTGGTGCTGGGCCGGATCGCGTTGGCGGCGTTCGCCGACATCCAGTCGCAGCCGAACTGGATGCAGAGCGACGAGACCTTCCTGGAAGTGCTGCTGCGGGTCTCGGATCCGGCGTACAAGCCGGGGGAGAAGAAGGCCCCGGCGAAGGCGGATTCGATTTCGACCGCTGAGATGTCGCCGTTGGCGTACCTGCCGCAGAAGGTGCTCAACGAGATCGTCGGCCTCATCGTGACGAATCAGAACACCATCCCCGTGATCATGAGCGACCCGTACAACCTCACGCTCGGTCCGAACCACACCGGTCACCACTTCGACTACTGGGACGATGCCGACCCCGCCGCGGGCAAGCCGCTGACCTCGGCCGAGTACGCGGCGGCCTGGCTCACCCATCTGGCGAAGCAGGCACAGGCCGGTAAGCAGGTCGACCCGACCTCCAAGCCGCAAGAAGCCGATCTGGCGGCCGTGTACAAGGCGGTGGAGACCACCTCGGCGACGCCGACCACCGAACCCGCCAAGGCTTCGACCACGTCGGCGACGTCCACCAGCGCCGCCCCCACGACGACCGGCAGCACGAGCAGTCCGACCACCACGGTCGCGCCGACCACGACCACGACACCGGCGGCCACCACTCCGGCCCCCTCTCCGGTCGCGGCGCCGGTCGAGACGACCAAGCCCACCACCGCTGAACCGACGACAACCACAACGCAATCCGCGGCCCCGGCTACCAGCACGACCGCGAAAGCATCGAATTGACCGACCCGTCGGGGGGCGGGCGCCACCCCGGGGGGCGGGAGCCCCCCCCCGGGGGGGCCGGGCCG
>NZ_VUOS01000010.1 GCF_009829325.1 Nocardia sp. CY41 | reverse complement strand
CCCCCACGACCGCTAAAGAATCGACTTCCCCCCCCCGTGGGCTCGCGATCGCAACCCTTCGGTGCGATCGCGAGCCGACGGTGTTCCGGTCAGACGAGTCCGCCGTTGGCGCGAACGATCTGACCGTTGACCCAATGTCCCTGCGGACCGGCCAGAAAGGCCACCACGGCGGCGATATCGGCTGGGGTGCCGAGTCGCTGCAGCGGCACCACGTCGGCGAGTCGCTGGATGGTGGCGTCGTCTTTTCCGTCGAGGAACAGATCGGTGGCGGTCGGACCGGGTGCCACCGCGTTGACCGTCACGTCCCGGCCCCGCAGTTCGCGGGCCAGGATCATGGTCAGCGCCTCGACGGCTCCTTTGCTGGCGGCGTAGGCCCCGTAGGTCGGGAACGCGGTGCCGACCACCGACGTGGAGAAGTTGATGATCGCGCCACCGGGTCGCAGCCGCCGCGCCGCCTGCTGGTCCACGACGAAGGTGCCGCGGATATTGGTCCGGTAGGTGCTGTCGAGCACCGCCAGATCCAGATCGACCAGTGGTGCGAGCTGCATCCGGCCCGCCGCGTGCACCACGACGTCGACTCCGCCGAATTCGCTTTCCGCCCGGTCGAATACCGCCACCATCGCGGACTCGTCGGCGACGTCTCCCTGGGCCGTCATCGCTACGCCCCCTGCGCCACGGATGGCTTCGGCGGTGTTGTCGGCCTCGGCGGCATTCGACGCGAAATTCACGACGACCGCGAACCCGTCCGCGGCAAGACGTTCGGCGCACGCGCGGCCGATGCCGCGAGAACCGCCCGTTACCACCGCGACCCGTGCGGACCCGCCGTTCGTGGTTGCCACAGGATGCTGTTCCTTCCGCTCGCCGGCGTCGTTCCGGAGCTGTTCGACGGCCCGGTCACCGGGCGAACGACCGCGGGCAGGCGATACGCCATGGCTCGCGGCGTCGGTTCACCGGAAGGGGCCAACCATAACAGCGCAGTCTCCGGAATTCGCCGGTCACCACACCGGCGGGTCACGCGTTCGCGCGAGCGGGTGGCATCGTCAGGCCAGGACGGCGCGAAGATGGCGCGCCAGCACTTCGAGGCGGTGGCGCTGGAGCTCGGTGAATTCCTCCGGATGGTGTATCTCGACGCTCAGCCGTCCGTCGAAGGTGCTGATGACGCAGGTGCCACCACCCGGTTGTTGCGGACGGCGGCCGGTCAGATCCGGCTTCGCCAGCATGGTGGAGTGGAAGTCGTCGATTCGCAGCTCGTCGTGTGCGGGTAGCTGGGGGATGGTGCCCCAATTGGTCGCGATGACCACGCCGGGCAGCGCGGGCCTGGGTGCGGCCGCCATGTCGGGGATGCTCAGGGGGGTGCGTTGCACGATGCCCGCGGCCAGGCCGGCATGCAGCGCCTCGCTGATGCCGCGAGCCGACTCCACGAGCGTCACGTCGGAGTCGGGGGAGAGGTAATTGGCGAATCCGAGGACGTTCGTCCCCTCGGTCGCGCCGATCTCCGGGTTCACCCTCGTGCGCAGGTCGACGGAGTACAGGTAGAGCAGTCCGGTGAGCGGTAGGTCGCGGATCTCCGCTTCGGTGCGCAACAGCGCCGCCGACACCAGACCGTGCACGGTGACGTTCTCCCGATGCCCGAGTGCCACCAGCGCGGTGGTCTCCTCCCGGGTGAACCTGCACCTGGTGGTGTACAGCATCGGGTATTCGTCGTCACGCTCCGGAACGCCCGGCGTCGCAGCGGCGGGAGTGGCGCCGGCGGGCACGGAGCCCGGCAACGCCATCTTCTCAATACCGCGCGCCGCGAGCAGGTGCTCGACCGGATCGGGGAACGCGCGCACCGGCGGCTGCGGCGTACCGCCGCCGACCGCTTCCCGATACCCCGCCCAGAACTCGGTGACGACGACGAACGCGTGGAAGGCGTCCGCGATGCTGTGATGGATCATGAGCGTGACGCTCGCGGTGTCGCCGTCGCGCACCACGCACAGGGCGCAGACGCCCGCTCGCTGATCGAACTTCGCACCGGTGAGGGGGAATTCGGGATTCGCGTCGGCGACGAAGATCTCCGGTACGGCGTCCGTCACGGCGAAGGCATGTCCGCCCGCTTCGATGGGCTCGATGCGGGCCCGCAGGATCGGATGCGCTCGCGCGACGGCCTCGAAGGCAGCGGTCAGCGCCCGCACGTCCAATCGGCCGGATACCCGTGCCGCATAGCCGATGAAGACCTCGCCCGCGGCGAACATCTCCTCGCTGGGGGCGAGCCGGCGAATCACCTCGACCACGATGATGCTTTCCCTTCGCTCCCGGCGAGACTAGCCCGAACACCGTTGCCTGGGGGCATCATTCGCCCCAATCAGACGAAAAGGACACGAATCGGCGCCAACCGGCCTTGCCGGAGCCGGGAACTGGATCTGTCGGATGATCGGATCACTTGGCTAAGCTCCCGGTGGTCGAAAGCGAGCGAAGCATGTTCCCCACCGAGCAGAGGTCACTCGGCGCCGAGCCGATCGCCGTCCCTGGGTGCCGAACGGCAGGCGCGCGATGACCCGCCGGGGGTGGGCGCTGTTCTTGGCGATGGGCGTGATCTGGGGCGTGCCGTACGCGATGATCCGCGTCGCGGTGGAGGATCTGGACCCGATCGTGGTCGCGTTCGGCCGCACGCTGATCGGCGGTTTGCTGTTGTTGCCGGTCGCGTTGTTCTCCCGTGCGCTGGCGCCGGTGTTCCGGCGGTGGCGGCCACTGCTGCTCTACACCCTGGTGGAGATCACCGGGCCGTGGTTCCTGATCGGCTACGCCGAGACCACGCTGCACAGCTCCACCGTCGGCTTGCTGATCGCGGCGGTGCCGCTGATCGCCGTGGTGATCGTGACCGCGCTCGGTCACGATCGGTTCGACGCGCGTCGGCTGATCGGCCTGCTGATCGGTTTCGCCGGCGTCGCGGCGCTGGTCGGATTGGACGTCGACCTGGGGAATCCCGCGGCGATCGCCGCGATCGGCCTGACCACGATCGGCTACGCGGTGGGCCCGATCGTGATCAATCGCGCGCTGGCCGATCTGCCTCCGCTCGGCGTGGTGACCGGGTCGCTGCTGCTCGCGGCGGCGATCTACGCGCCGTTCGCGGGCCGGCTGTGGCCGGCGCGGGTCACCGCCGACGCGGGCTGGTCGGTGCTCGGCCTCGCGGTGGTCTGCACGGCCGCGGCGTTCCTGCTTTTCTTCGCGCTGATCGCCGAGGTCGGCCCCGCCCGTGCGACGGTGATCACCTACATCAATCCCGCGGTGGCGATCCTGCTCGGCGTGACGGCGCTCGACGAGCCGCTGACCGCGGGCATGGCGATCGGCTTTCCGCTGGTCATCCTGGGTTCGGTGCTCGGCACCGCGAGCGGTCGCGGCAAGGCGGCGCGGGCGGAGCCTGCGATGCCCGCCGCGCCGGAGGCCGCCGCTCAATTACCCGAGAGGTAATCGCCACGGGTGCGGGCACACCCGAGAATCGGGTAACGCCGTTGCGATCGCGCGGTGTCGTTTCGAAAGGATCTCTCGTGTCAGTCACCGTGCCCGCCACTCGAGCCGTGGTCGAAGAGTTGTTGCGGCGGATCGGTTCCGGAGACCCGGAAGCCGTCGCCGAGTTGTACGCCGAGGACACCGATTGGCGGCTCGATTGGCCGGAGGCCGAGCACGGCCGTACGGCGACGCCCTGGATCCGGCACCGTCGCACCCGGGCCGATGCCGCCGATCACTACCGCTCGATCGCCGAACACCATGTGCCGGAGGAGGTGGCCACGCGTGTCGAACGAATACTCGTCGACGGCGCGGACGCCGTGGTGCTCGGCGAGATCCGGCAGACCGCGCGCCCCACCCGTCGCGCCTATCGCGCGCGCTTCGCTCTGCATCTGACGGTGCAGAACGGCCTGATCACCCGGCACCACGTCTACGAGGACAGTCTCGCGGTCGCCCAGGCCTTCGAACCGGGGGATTGAGGAGGTAATACGCTGCTCGGGGTGCTGGATTCGACGGAAGACTTCGCAGACGAACGCCCCGATGTGGCGGCCACCCGCGCCGCCTACGACGATATCGCCGAGCTCTATACCGAACTCTTCCGGAACCATCTCGCCGGTGCGGTGCTCGACCGCGCGATACTCGGCGCGTTCGTGGAATCGGTGGCGGGCAACGGATCCGGGCCGATCGCCGATCTCGGTTGCGGACCGGGACGGATCACCGGCCACCTCGCGTCATCGGGGGCGCGGGTATTCGGCCTCGATCTCTCGCCGCGCATGGTGGAGCTGGCCCGCGCGGAACATCCACAGCTGTTCTTCGCGCAAGGTTCGGTGGAGGAGCTACCGATCGGCGATTCCGCGCTCGGGGGCATAGTGGCGTGGTATTCGCTGATCCACACGCCACCGGAGCGCGTGCCGCACGTGTTGAACGAGTTTCATCGGGTACTCGCGAGCAAAGGGCACGTGTTGCTGGCGTTCCAGACAGCCGACCTGCCCGATGCGGTGGAAGCCTTCGACCACAAGGTGACCCGGGCCTACCGGTGGGCACCGAAACGCCTTGCGCGTCTGCTCGACGCCGCCGGGTTCGCGATGATCGCCCGCATGGTGCGCGAACCTGGTCCCGACGAGCGGTTCGGGCAGGCATACCTGCTGGCTTCGAAGGTTCGGTGATTCACCGAACGCGGTCCATCCCGTCCGGGTAGGTTTGTCGTGTCGCGGCGGTTTCATGGCTGCGCGGGCCCGCCGACAACGTGGTCGATCCGAAACTCGAACGTTGCACCATGTCGTCAGGGGGCGACTCATCATGGAATTCATAGCGCCGGTCGATGCCGTCTTCTTGCTCGCCGAATCCAGGGAACAGCCGATGCATGTGGGGTCCCTGCAACTGTTCGAGCCACCGGAGGGCGCGGGAGACGACTTCGCCGCGCAGGTGCACGACGAACTCCTACGCAACACCGATATCGATCCGACCTTCCGCAAACATCCCGCGACGATATTCGGCTCCCCGCAGATGGCGTGGACGCGGGCCGAGAACGTGGAACTGGATTATCACGTGCGGCGGCTGGCCGTGCCCGGTCCCGGACGTATGGATCAGCTGGTCGAGCTGGCCTCGGGACTGCACAGCGGCCTGCTGGACCGGCATCGGCCGCTGTGGGAGTTCCATCTGATCGAGGGTCTCGCCGACGGCAGGTTCGCGCTGTATTCGAAGATGCACCACGCGTTGATCGACGGCGTCTCCGCTCAACGCCTGCTGCGGCGCACGCTGACCAGCGATCCGTCGGCCGCCGCCGCGCGGGTGCCGTGGCATCTGCCTCGGGGCAGGCGCAGGGCGGCGGCCGGTGCGGGCGGTACCGCGCGCAACCTGATCTCCGCGGCGACGTCCGGCGCGTCGGTGCTGCGCGCGGCCCGCACCGCCTTGACGCGGCAGCAGCTGACCTTGCCGTTCGCGGCCCCGCGCACCATGTTCAACGTTCCGATCGGCGGCGCGCGCCGTGCGGTAATCCGGTCCTGGCCGCTGGAGCGGCTGCAGCAAGTCAAGAAAGCCACCGGCTCGACGCTCAACGACGTGGTGCTCGCCATGTCGGCGGGAGCGCTGCGGCGGTACCTGCTCGAACGCTCGGCCCTGCCGGACAAGCCGTTGATCGCGATGGTGCCGATGTCGTTGCGCGCCGAGGACGACGACGCGACCGACGGGGTGAAGGTGGGCGCGGTGCTGTGCAATCTCGGCACCGACCTCGCCGATCCGGCGGACCGCCTGCGCGTGGTCGCGGCGTCGATGCGCGACGGCAAGGACGTCTACCGCACGCTGTCGTGCAACCAGACAATGGCGCTGTCGGCGCTGATGCTCAGCCCGCTGGCGCTCAATCTGGCGCCCGCGCTGATCCCGTACACCAACCCGACCTTCAACCTCGTCATCTCGAACGTCCCCGGACCACGCGAGCCCATGTATTGGAACGGAGCGCGTCTGGACGCGAGTTACCCGTTGTCGATCCCGTTCGACGGCCAGGCGGTGAACATCACGCTCACCTCCAACGCGGGCAATCTCGATTTCGGCGTGGTCGGATGCCGGCGCAGTGTGCCGCAACTGCCCCGTCTACTCGACCAGCTGGAGGACTCGCTCGCCGAACTGGAGCGGGCCACCGCCTGACGCGGAAGCGCATTCCCCAGAAAACTAGAACGTGTTACTGTCAAGGAATGGTGCACCGGCCAGTCGAGGAAGCCGCGGTCGCTTCATGGCGATATCAGCGGCTCGCGGCGGACTCGACGCGCGGCGACCAGGCCGAGCCGGGCGCCTCTTATGCAACTCGTTCTAGTACATCTGCGCCGCGCCGTTCGCGGCGGAGCAGTTAGGGAGACCAGCACGCCATGCGTACCGAAATCTGCGAACGGCTCGGGATCGAATTCCCCATCTTCGCCTTCACCCACTGCCGCGACGTGGCGGCCGCGGTCAGCAACGCGGGTGGACTCGGCGTGCTCGGCGCCGTGGGCTTCACCGCCGAGCAGCTCGAGGTCGAACTGGCCTGGCTGGACGAGCACGTGCAAGGCGTATACGGCGTCGACCTGGTGATTCCGTCCAAGTACGAAGGCAAGGGCATCGACGGCCTGAGCCCCGAGGAGCTGGAAGCCAAGCTGGCCGAGCTGGTCCCGCAGGAGCACCGCGACTTCGCCGAGAAGATCCTCGCCGACCACGGCGTGCCCAAGCTGCCGGAGGACGAGCACCACAACCAGCTGCTCGGCTGGACCGCCACCACCGCGGGGCCGCAGGTGGAGGTGATTCTGCGGCACCCGAAGGCCAAGCTGGTCGCCAATGCCCTCGGGACCCCGCCCGAGGACGTGATCAAACAGGTGCAGGACTCCGGCCGGCTGATCGGCGCGCTGTGCGGTTCGGTCAAGCACGCGCTCAACCACAAGCGGGCAGGTCTGGACTTCGTGGTCTGCCAGGGCACCGAGGGCGGCGGCCACTGCGGCGAGGTGTCCTCGATGGTGCTGTGGCCGCAGGTGATCGACGCCGTGGGCGACCTGCCGGTGCTGGCCGCGGGCGGCATCGGCAACGGTCGCCAGGTGGCGGCCGCGATGGCGATGGGCGCCGCGGGCGCGTGGACCGGCTCGGTGTGGCTGACCGTCGAGGAAGCCAACGTGCCGCCCGCCCAGATGCAGACCTACATCGACGCCACCAGCCACGACACCGTGCGGTCGCGCGCTTGGACCGGCAAGCCCGCCCGCATGCTGCGCAACGAATGGACCGAGGCGTGGGAGCGGGCCGACACCCCCGATCCGCTGCCGATGCCGCTGCAGATGATGGTCGCGCTGGACGGCGTGAAGCGTGGCCACCGCTATCCGGAGGCCGCCAAGGACGTCAACTTCAACCCGGTCGGCCAGATCGTCGGCATGATGAACCGCGTGGAGCGTTCCGCCGACGTGGTCAACCGGCTGATCCAGGAGTACGTGGAGGCGTGTGAGCGCCTCAACAAGCTCAACGGCGGGGTTTGAGTCCGGCAACGACATGGGACGGCGGTGCCGCGCGGTAGGCCGCGCGGCAACCCCGGTCGAGTCGGGGATGATCGCACCGGCGTAGCGGCGGCCACCCGTACGCCGGTGCGACCCGCCGGACCCGATTCCGCCGCACAGAAGAAGTCGGTCACGCCGCTGATGTCCTGTCGCGGAATCGATCTGGTCGCAGTCGGCGTCGTTCCCGGTAGGCCGAACAGCCTTGCGGAGCCGAGCCGATTCGCCCGATTCGAACCGCAGCCGTCTGAGACAGACTCCGCTGGGAGAACCAGGTAGCCCGAGCAATTCCCCGCGATGAGCGGACCCGGCTCGTGCGTTGTCCGAATGACGTCTCAGACGGACTGTGCGCCGTACGAAACGACTACGCGGTAGCCGCTCGGTTCTCCTCGGCGCTCTCCTCCACGTCGGCCACCAACTCCTCGAAGCGCGCGATGACCTTCTCGTGGTACATGCCGAACAGGTCCTCGAACAGCGCCAGCTGTGCCTCGCTCGGCCCGGAGCCGGAATCCCACACCGCGGCCAGCGCCCGCCACACGAGGACATGGAGATCCGGCGCGCCGGCGAAGTACGCCTCGACCGCCTCCGGCACCTCGAGCACCATCTCGCCGATCGAGTTCAAGATCGCGCGCTGCATGGGGAGCCCGAGCGAGGTCAGCAACCTGCGTACCAACGCAACCTCGAGCGCCAACAGCCGGCGCAAGTCCGGATCGGGCTCCCTGGCTATCGATTCGAGTTCATCGATCGTGGATTTCAGTTCGGCGGAATCGATCCGCTGCGCGCCACCGGTGTAGGCGAGCAGCGCCTCGAGGACGAGAGTGCGCTCGACGTCGACGATGTCGCGGAACATCTCCATCGCGATGTCGGGCATCGGAATCGAGAAGCGGAACAGCTGGCGGTACACGTCCACCCCGCCGGCCTCACGGACGTCGCGGATCGTGAATCCCTTGCCGCGCCGGGCTTCGACGAAACCGTACGACTCCAGCCGACCCAGAGTCAGCTGCGCGGTCGCGCGATTCATATCGAATTCCTCGGCGACCTGACGCACCGACGGCATGAGATCCCCCGGCTGATATTCCCCCGCGGCAACCCGGCGCGCCAGTTCGTCGGCAACGTCGGCGACCACCGTTTGGGATCCCATCGAAGTCACCTTTCGACTGGTTTCGTACACGTCCCAGACAGTCTAAGCCCTACTGTGCGGTACTGCACCTGTGTCACACTTGTGCGCGCGACTGTGAGGTGAGTCATGACCATCCGGCCCATCGGAGAGCGCCCCGAGGAGGGGACCACGGGCAAACGACCCCGGCTTTTCGCCTCGCGGCCCCAAGGTAAACCCCCTGCTCACGGCGCGGTTCGCGGCGCGAAGCTGGCCGCGCTGCCGGTGGCGTTCGCCGGACGACAGGCCGCGGGGCTCGGCAAGCGGGCGCTCGGCAGATCGGCCGAAGAAGTCAATCGCGACATCCAGCTGCGCACCGCGCAGCACATCTTCGAAGTGCTCGGCGAGCTCAAAGGCTGCGCCGCGAAGCTGGGGCAGCTACTGGCCATCTATGAGCTGGCACTGCCGCGGGACGTGGCCGAGCCGTACCGGATCGCGCTCGCCAGGCTCCAGGACGCCGCGCCCGCGATGCTGCCGCATGCGGTGCACGCCGCCATGGCCGAAAGCATGGGCGCGCAGTGGCGTTCGAGTTTCCGCGCATTCGACGACCGGCGCGCCGCGGCGGCCTCGCTCGGGCAGGTGCACCGCGCGGTCTGGCACGACGGCAGGACGGTCGCGGTCAAGGTGATGTACCCCGGTGGCAGGCAGGCGGTGGCTCGCGATCTGGATCACTTGCGCCGGATCTCGTATCTCGCAACGGTATTCCTGCCGGGCGCGGACGTGAAGGCGGTGACCGAGGCGATCTGCGCGTCGGTCACCGGAGAACTCGACTATGCGGCGGAGGCGAATTACCAGAGGGCGTTCGCCGCGGCCTATGCCGACGATCCCGACTTCTACGTCCCGAACGTTGTCGCGCAGCACGGCGACGTGTTGATCAGCGAATGGATCGACGGCACGCCGGTGCCACGCATCGTCGCCTCCGGCACGCAGGCCGAGCGCGACCGCGTGGGCATGCTCATGGTCCGCTTCGTGACTCGCGGCTGGGGCAGGCACGGCCTGCTGTACGCCGATCCGCATCCCGGCAATTTCCGGGTGCTGCCCGACGGACGCCTCGGCGTCATGGATTTCGGCGCGTGCTGCACGTGGCCGCCCGCGGGTTTCGGCGATCTGACCCTCGACTGCTGCAAGGCGATCTTCCGTGGCGGGCCGGGTGATCTGGCCGCGGCCACACGCCGACACGGCTTCGTCGAGAATGGACAGGCCATCGACAGCGAGGCGCTCTACGCGGCGATCACCCCGTGCGGCGAGCCGTTGCGGCACGCGACCTATCGCTTGACCACCCGCTGGTTGCGCCGACAAGTGTTGCGCACCACTAATCCTCGGCTGACCAACGTGGTGCGCCAGATGACCATGCCCGCCTACTTCACACCGTTCGCCCGCTCGTTCCTCACGCTGGTGGGCGTGCTCGGGCAGCTGGAGACCGAAGGGCCCTACCGCGACGAAATCGTCCGCTGGGTACCGGAATTGAGCGAAGCGTTCAGTTCCGATGTTTCGCCGGAGGCTCTTTCGGCGACCGCCGACCTGGATACCGTGCGGAGGCGGCGCGACGGGACGAACAAACGTGGTCTGCCGATCGGATGAGCAGGAGTACGTTGCCGCGCAGACGAATTCGGTAAACCGCTTCTCCTAGGGCACCTGGTGAGGCACTTTCGCCGCTTGCGTCTCAGACACAGCGCCGAATCGCCACCACCCCGTGTTCGGAAAACGACATATCACCCTGCCAGCCACGCACGCCACTGCGGAACGATGAGCGCGGCGAGCTCCGCATAACCCGCGGCGCCGGGATGCGCCCCGTCACCCGCCCGGACCTCGGCGCGCCACACCGCGTTGTCACGCAACGGCTGATGGACGCGCACGTAGGGCACCCCGGATGCCGCGCACACCCGGGCGAACCGCTCGTCCAGCGCCGCGGTGCGGGCATTGTGCTCCTCGTCCGCGATCGGCGGCGGGGCGACCATCAGCACCGGCCACCCGTGCGCCGCGGTGTGGGCCAGCAGTGCGCTCAGATTGGCGACCGACTGATCCGGGGTCACTCTCGGGCCGCCGTTCTCGTGCATGGTGTCGTTCACGCCGAACGAAAGAACAACCCTGGCGTCCACGCCCTCCGGCAGCCGGGGTGCGCATTCGGTCTGGAAGCGTCGCACGATCGCGGTCGAGGTCTGCCCGCGCACCCCGAGGTTGTATGCGGTCAGCGGGATGTCCTCCGCATGCGCGGCGGACACGAGTCTGCCCGCCCAGCCCAGGCAACCCGGGTCGCCGACACCCGCGACGAACGAATCTCCGACGAAACACAGACGCAGGTCACGGCTCACGGGGTGATCCTCGCAGCGCGGAGACCGGCCCGCGTGCGCCGGGTGCGGGCAATATGATCACGGGGGTTCGACCGGGAGGGAGTAATGGTGACAACCGAGCCGGAGCTCGCGACACCGCCGGTTCCGCTGTGGTTCGCGCAGTTGTTCGCCCATCGGCGCTGGATCCGGCGCAGCAGACCGTTCCCGCACGTGTACGCCCGCGACGTCTTCGTCCCCGAGTTCTATCAGCGGCTGGCCGACCAACTGGAACGCGTCCGCCGGGAGCGTCCCGACCTGTTCGTCACCGTCGCCGACGGCTACAGCGCCGACGGAATCCGATTCGCCGATCTGCGCGACGGTCCGCTCGCGGTCTTCGCCACGCGCGAGTGGCACGACTTGGTCGCGCGGCTCGGCGGCGTCGAAGCGACCGGTGACGTCGAGGGGTCGGTGCATCATCACGGGCCGGGCAGCCCGTTCGGCCGGCCGCACAACGACCTCAACCCGGCCTGGTTTCCCGGGCCACCACCCGGTCCCGGCGAAGTGCGGCTGCCCGACGGCACCGTGCACACCAAGACCGGAGCCCGCGCGCCCGGCGTCGTCGCGCGCGAGACCGTCCGCGCCGTCGCGGTGCTGTTCTATCTCGGCAATCCGGGCTGGTCACCCGGCGACGGCGGCGAGACCGCGCTGTACGACCACGTCGCCGACGCAGCCGCGCTGCCGTCGGTGGCTCTCGTCCCGCCGCTGGACAACTCGCTCGTGCTGTTCGAGGTCACCCCGCGCAGCTGGCACACGTTCGCGGGCAACAACGCCGAAGACCGCAACAGCGTGGTGATGTGGGTGCATCGCACCAAAGCGGACGCCGAACGACGCTGGGGAGGAGACCGGATTGTCCAGTGGTGACCGCCGCGTCTGCCTGCTCACCGGCGCGGGCGGCACCCTGGGCGACGCCTTCTGCCAGGCCTACTACCGCGACTACGACATCGTCGCCGTCTGCCGCACGCGCACACCGGCGGTGCCTTCGCAGCTGGAGTGGTACGTCGATCCGCTGGTGCCGGACGCGGTGTTGCCGGAGAACGATTCCCGGGTGTTCGTCGTCCGGTCCGATCTCACCCAGCCGGGCGAGGTGGACCGGGTGGTGGACCTCGCGCTGGCCCGGTTCGGCCGGGTCGACCTGCTGGTGAACAACGCGGCGCACGTCCGGCTGCACCCACGCGGCATCGTCGACGGCGACGCGGCGCTGGACGACTTCGATCCCCACTTCCTGCTGAACGTGGCGGTACCGCTGCGTCTTTCGGCACGACTGGCACAGCGGTCCTGGCTGCACGCAGGCTCCGAGAATCGCGCGCGCAACCGCAACATCGTCAATGTCTCGAGCATCTCCGGCTCGGAGGTCTATCCGGGACAGACCCTGTACTCCGCGTCGAAGGCCGCGCTCGATCAGCTGACCCGCAATCTCGCGGCCGAATTCACCGAGTTCGGTGTGCGCGTGAACGCGATCGCACCCACCACGTTTCCCGTGCTGGTCCCCACCGAGCGAGTCGCGCGGGCGATCGTCGAGCTGGACTCGGGCCAGGTCTCCGGCGGGGTGTACGGGGTCGGCGTCGAACCGGACCGCAAGGACGGCAGCTCCCTCCGGCTCGCCGACGCCGAACCGTGAACCAGCGGACTATTCGCCGGTCGCGAGCCCGGTGGCCCGCTCGGAGAGCGTCCAGAGCCGACGCGCGAGTTCGGCGTCGACCGCCTGCTTGTTGCGCGGTCGCTCCAGCTCGAGCCGGTGGAAGTACTGCCCGTTGATCGCCGCGCCGTCGGCGGTGGTGGCCAGGTGGATCAGTGGCTCGGCGCCCTTGTCCGGCTGGATGAAGAACACGCGCCCCAGCGGAGACCGGATGAACCGGCCGAGACCGAACGGGGCGTTGTCGTAGACGTGGGTGGCGACCGCGCCGGGATGGAAGGCCGCGGTGGTGATCCCGGCGCCCTCGGTGCGGCGCGCCAGTTCCCGGGTGAACAGGATGTTCGCCAGCTTCGACGCGGCGTACGCGCCGAGCTGGTTGAACGAGCCCGTCGCGGCGTTGACCGTGTCCAGGTCCAGCTTCGCCATCCGGTAGGTCGTGCTCGCGGTGTTCACCACCCTGGCCGTAGCGTGGGTCAAGCGCTCCAGCAGCAGGTTCGTCAGCAGGAACGGCGCGAGGTGATTGACCTGGAAGGTGAGTTCGTTGCCGTCCTCGGTGACGGTCCGCTCGGGCCACGCGCCGCCCGCGTTGTTGGCCAGCACGTCGATCGCGGGATACCGGTCGAGCAACTGGTCGGCCAGTTTGCGCACGTCGTCGAGTCGGGCGAAGTCGGCGACGAACGGCTCCGCGCCGGCCTTCGCCGCCACCTCTGCGGTCCGCTCCGGTGACCGGCCGACCACCGCGACGGTGGCGCCGCGCGCGGCGAGCCGCTGCGCCGCGGCGGCGCCGATGCCCGAACTGGCGCCGGTCACCACCACCGTCTTTCCGGTGAGGTCCTTCTCCTGTTCCTGGTCCTGCGCTGCCATCGCTGCCTCCCGAGCATCGGTTACCTGACCCGATCGTCTTCGGCTCGCGCGGATTCGGCAAGCTCCACCGCACCGGAGTAATGCTCGGCGATCTCGTCGCTGGTGGTCAGCCACACTCCCGGGTGGGTGGCCACGTACTCGAGCGCCTGATCGAGGTACTTGATCCGGAACGCCTGCCCGATCACGAAGGGGTGCAGGGCCAGCGCCATGACGCGCCCGCTACCGGCCGATTCGGCGTAGAGCTGGTCGAGCTGATCGCGGACGATCCGCACGAAGTCCGGTCCACTGGTGGCTTTGCCGAGGAAGAGCGTGTTGTCGTTGAGTTCCACCGAATAGGGCACGCTGAGCAGGCCGGGTACCGACAGCGGGTAGGGCTGGTCGTCGTTGGTCCAGTCGAGTACGTAGCCGAGGCCGAGCTCGGCCAGCAGCGACGGGGTTCGGAACGACTCGGTCAGGGCGGGCCCCATCCAGCCGCGCGGCTTGCGGCCGGTGGCTCGCTCGATGATCGCGACCACGTCGGCCAGGTACGCGCGCTCCTCCTCCGCAGGCAGGTCCGCCTGGAAGATCGAGTTGTTCTTCCCGTGCGCCGGCCACGCCCAGTTCCGTCGTACACCCGCGGCCACGATCTGCGGATAGTGCTCGACGACATCCGAATTGAGCAGTGCGCTGGCGCGGATACCGTGCCGGTCGAGCACCTCGATCACCCGCCAGATGCCCACCCGCGGTCCGTAGTCGCGCCAGCCGTAGTTCAACGGATCGGGCGCGAGCCCGGCGGTGCCGGGAAAGATGCTCGTGGACGGGCGGTCGAGCTGATAGTGCTCGACATTGAGCCCGACATAGAACGCGACCCGGGCGTCACCGGGCCAGCGCAACGGCGGGCGGTCGACGATCGGGCTGTAGTCGAAGAGTTCGTTGTCCATGCCCTCATGCTGAAACTTGACACCAATGTGAGGATCAACGCCGAGAATGGTGATATAGGACACAACAGGCAGCCGAGGCCCGATACCACCGCCGAATCTCCGAGCGTGCCGAACGGTATCGTGCAGCGAACATAACAACCGATCTCGTACGCACATGGGTAACTCGTCGGGTACGCCCAAAAGAGGAGTGGCGCTCAACGCAAGACCTGAAGGCGGGTCTCGCGCCTCCCAACCAGTACGGCCTGAGTACCCGGAGAGGCGGGCGCGCATGCGAGTGGACGGGCGAGAGATCCCGGTCACGGGCAGCCTGCTACAGCCGCTGATCCGCCGCACGAGCGACATCGTCCGCGTCGTCCTCGCGGCCGTCTGGGTGGCGGTCGTCATCGCGGCGTCCCTGATCACCCGCCCGGAATGGCTGGCGCTGGAGCAGTCGGTCTCCGAGATCGTCGGCTTCCTCAATCCGGACCAGTCGAACCTGGTGTACCTGGTCTACGGCATGGCGATCCTCGCGCTGCCGTTCGCGATCCTGATCGAGCTGATCATCGGCAGGCAATGGAAGCTGCTCGCCGGTTACGCCGCGGCCGGGGCCGTCGCAGCGCTGCTGTTGTCCATCACCGGCACCGGCCTGTCCGCGCCGAAATGGCATCTGCAAGTCCCGGATCGGTTGGACACCTTCCTGTCCCAGTTCCTCGACGATCCGCGCTGGATCGCGATGATCGCCGCGATGCTCACCGTCGCCAGCCCATGGCTGCCCGTCCGGCCGCGGCGCTGGCTGTGGTTCCTGCTGCTCGCGTTCGCGCCGATCCACCTCGTGGTCAGCACCGTGGTGCCCGCCCGTGCGATGTTCGGGCTGGCGGTCGGCTGGCTGGTCGGGGCGGTGATCGTGCTGGTGGTGGGCACGCCCGCGCTCGAAGTCCCGCTCGACGCGGCCGTCCGGCTGCTCGCCCGACGCGGGCACACGGTCACCGGATTCACCGTGGTGCATCCGGCGGGCCGCGGGCCGCTGGTGCTCGCCGCGGCCGTCGAAGGGCCGGAACGCGAGCTCGTCATCGAGATGTTCGGCAAGAATCAGCGCAGTTTCGGCGCCCTGCGGCAGGTGTGGCGCTGGCTGACGTTCCGCTCCAGTGAGACCGCGGCCATCCACGGTTCCATGCATCGCGCGGTCGAGCACCGGGCGCTCATGGCGATCGCCGTCGCCGATCTCGGGCTCGGCAGCTGCACGCCGGTCGCGGTCGCCGCGCTGTCGCGCGGCTGGATGTTGTACGCGCGCACCCAACCCTGCGGGACGGCCCTCACCGAACAGTCCGCCGAAGTGCTGCCCGGCGTGTGGCGGGCGCTCGACGCTTTGCAGCGCAAACAGATCTCCCACGGCGACCTACGGCCGGTCGACATCCGCGTCGCCGACGGCGTCACGTTGTTCGGCGGCTTCGGCAACGCCGAGTACGGAGCATCGGACGCGCAACTGCAATCCGACATCGCCCAATTGCTGGTGACGACCACCGCGACGTTCGGCAAGGAGCCCGCGGTGCGGGCGGCGATCGAAACGCTGGGGGAGGCCCGGGTGCTCGCGGCCGCGAGCCGGTTGACCAAGTCCGCCATACCGACCGGAATCCGCAAAGCGGTTCCGGAATGGAAGGCCGCGCTCTCCGACGCCCGCGAGGAGGTACGCAGACAGACCGGTCAGGACCGGATCGAAGCCGAGCAGATCACCCGGTTCTCCCGCAACCAGATCATCCAGCTGGTGCTGCTGATCGGCCTGGTGTACGTCGCCTACCCGTTCATCAGCGCCGTGCCGACCTTCTTCACCCAACTGCGCACGGCCAACTGGTGGTGGGCGCTGGCCGGGCTCCTGGTCTCGGCGCTGACCTACGTCGGCGCGGCGGCGGCGCTGTGGGCTTGCGCGTCCGGTGCGGTGAGCTTCCGCAACCTCGTGATCATGCAGGTCGCCAACACTTTCGCCGCGACGACGACGCCCGCGCGGGTCGGTGGCCTCGCGCTCAGCGTGCGCTTCCTGCAGAAGGGCGGCGTCGGTGCGGTGCGCGCCACGGCCGCGGTGGCGCTGCAACAGGCGGTGCAGGTGATCACCCACCTCAGCCTGCTGCTCGCGTTCAGCATCTTGGCCGGTACCTCGACCGATCTGTCCCACTTCGTCCCGGACGCCACGGTGCTGTATCTGCTCGCCGGCGTCGGCGTGGGCATCGTCGGCACGTTCATGTTCGTGCCGAAACTGCGCCGCTGGCTGAACAACGCGGTCCGCCCGCAACTGCAGGAGGTCCTCGGCGAACTCGCCGACCTCGCCCGCGACCCGAAGCGCTCGGCGGTGATCGTCCTGGGCTGCGCGGCGATCACCCTCGGCCTCGCCGGCGCGCTCTGGGCCAGCGTCGAGGCGTTCGGTGGCGGCACCACTTTCATCACCGTCACCATCGTCACCATGATCGGCGGCACCCTGGCCTCGGCCGCGCCGACCCCGGGTGGCGTCGGCGCGGTCGAGGCCGCGCTGATCGGCGGCCTGGCCGCATTCGGGCTGCCCGCGAACATCGCGGTGCCCTCGGTGCTGCTCTACCGCGTGCTCACCTGCTGGCTTCCGGTGTTCTGCGGCTGGGCGACCATGCGCTGGCTGGCGAAGAAGGACCTGATCTAGGTCCGTTCCGGCGCGGCTTGCGGCTTGGTGGCAGACAGGACGCCGGTCGCGGGGCGCACGACGACGAACTCGACATCCTCGAAACCGGTGTCCTCCAGCATGGCTCGGTACCGGCGGATGTCGATGTCTGCCATGGGATCACCGTGGTCGTCGCCGTGGCCGGTGTCGTGCGTGCGGTGGGCCGCGAACCGGGCCATCACCCGCACGGCGGTGGAGCGCAGCGGGTCGGTCGGATAGGTGTCGGCGAGCAGCAATCGGCCGCCGGGCCGCAAGACCCGAAACATCTGCGCGACGGCGTCGGCACGGTGCGCCGCGGGGATGTGGTGCATGGCAAAGGTACAGGTCACCAGATCGGCGGACGCGTCGGGCAGCGGAAGCGACTGCGCGCTACCGCGTTCGAATCGGCAATTCGGCAGATCGCGGCAGCGCGCGGTCGCGTAGTCGACCATCTGCGGCGCCGGGTCGACGCCGGTGACCCGGCCGGCGCGGCGCGCCAGCACCCGCGCGAGGTCGCCGGGGCCGCAACCGATGTCGACGACGTCGGCGTCGGGCGCCGGACGAGCCAGCCCGGCGAGGCGGGCGTTCAGGCGGTCTCCTCCGCCGAGCAGGAAAGCGGCTTTGAACGCACGGTAGCGGCGTGGCTGGGTGAGCAGGACTCCGACGTCATCGTGCGAAGTGATGGCAGACTGTGGTTCGTTTCGGGACATGAGTTCAGGATCGGCCGCCGTCGCGCTGCCGACCAGGGGCAATGCCCCGGGATCCGTCCGTAACCGGACGGATACGAGACTTTTGTCCGGGAGGTACCGTGCCGGAAGAACAAGACACCGCCGATCGCCGGGTCCGCCGCACCAGAGCCCTGCTGCACCGGGCGCTGATCGAGCTGATGGTCGAACGGTCGTACGACCGGATCACCGTCCGCGACATCCTGGATCGGGCGGACGTCGGACGGTCGACGTTCTACGCGCACTACCGGGACAAGGACGACCTGCTGTTGCGCAGCAGCACCGACTATCTACGCGCGGCCATGGCCGCGGCCGAGCCGGACGCCGACGCTCCCGAACTGCTCGCTCCCGTGCGCACGCTGTTCGACCTGGCCGCCACTCATCCCGAGATCTACCGTGCACTGCTCGGCCGCAAGAGCGGCACCGTGCTGCTGCGCACCACGCGGGTGATGGTCGCGCAGATACTCGCCGAGCGGCTGGGCGAGCGGCTGACGATGCCGGAGGACGAGTTCGCGACCACCGTGACGTTCCTGTCCTGGGGTGTCGTCGGCCTGCTCGGGGCCATCGCAGAACCGCAACCACCGCTCACGGCGGAGGAGGCGTACCGGCGATTGGTGCGCCTGGTCGGCCCCGGTTTGAGCGATCGGATGGGGGACTGAGCCGCGCTCTCCCGTTCTCCTGTCCTCGGGTTTCAGTCGCTTTCACGCAGACGCTTCTCGTGGCGGAGAATCCACTGCCCGGCAACAGCCATGGCGCAAAGCAGTGAGATCACGATGGCGCAGAGCGCGGACCACGTGAGGCTGTAGGTCGCGTACGAAACCTGCCGGAACCCGGGTGCCGGATAGTTGTCGTGCCCCTTGGCCCACCGGACCAGCAGTCCGATTTGGGTACCCGGATCTCGCGCTGTCCCATAAGAGACCGCACGCGTCAGTTCGTCGCCTTTGCTGTTGAGGTAGAGCGCGGTGGCAACGGTGCAGACGGCGACGAGAACCGTGGCGGCGACCGCCAGCTGCGCGAACACTTCGGTGCGGACCACGCTGCCGACCGCCACAGTGCACACGGCGATGACGATCGCGACGCCGGTGAGGATGCCCCACGCCCCAGTGGCTTTCGGGCCGGGCACCGATGCTCGCGCCCACAGATCGACCAATGACGTGGTCACGTACATGCGGCCGAAGGCGTTCGCGCGGATCACCCCGTCCGTCCCACCGGTGCCCGTGGTGAGCCACGGCTGGAACAGCAGAACCAAGGTGATGAGACAGCCGACCGCGGCGGACAGCTGAACCCAGTTGCCTCGGAGCGCGACTACCGGCCGCTTCACACGGAGCGCGCCCCCACGCCACGCGCCATCCCGTCGACGTCGTGCCGCCCCACCGGCCGAGCCGACCCGCTCGAGTAGAGCTTCTCTGTTCTGCCAAGGAGTTGGGCGCACGATTTCGCAGCCTAGGAGGACGGCTGTATGGATCCCGTCAACGAGAGACCCGCTGGACGACAAGTTTTCGTCAAGATTCGGCGGCAGGCCGGTTGTCGCCCGCGCGTGTCGCTCAGCGGCCGAGAAGTTCCAGCGCGTCCGCGGCCCGGACGGTGCCCGCGGTGACGAGTTCGAGGTTGGTCAGCGCGGCTTCGTGCGCCTCCGGACCTGCGGCGGCCACGCAGTCGGCCACCACGTGCACGGCGAAGCCGAGATCGGTGCCGTGCCGCGCGGTCTGCTCGACGGTGAGATTGGTCGCGACGCCGGTGAGCAGGAGCGTCTCGATACCCTGATCCGCCAACCACTCCGGCAATTTGCTGCCCGCCAGGCCGGACAGTTTCTGGTTGTCGAAAACTTCCGTCGGCTGCGCCGCCATCTCTGGAATGATCGCGGCCCCGGGCGAATCCGGCCGGAACTCGGTTTGCGCCGCACCGACCGAGCGCATGAATCCGGTGTTGCGCACCAGCTCACCCTCGCCGACCGGAATGGTGAACCTGGTGAAGATCACCGGCGCCCCTGCCGCCGACGCCGCCGCGTGGAAGTCCGTCGCCCGCGGCACCACGCCGGATGCCATCACGGGCGCGGCGAGCATGGGTCCGAAAAACCCTTCTGGGCGAATGACATTCACCTGCCAGTGCAGCGCCAGCACGGCGGCGCGGATGCGTCGGATCGCCATGTGACGACCTTACGCATCCGCGCCCCGCCCGGTGTCCGATTCACGTGAAACGAACCCGTCGACCGGTCAGGACGAGTAGTCCTTGCGCAACTGGACTTTCACCACTTTGCCGCTCGCGTTGCGGGGCAGCTCGGGCAGCAGCACCAAGTCCTTGGGGTGCTTGTAGCGCGCCAGATTCTCGTTGAGGAACGGCTCCAGTTCGGCGAGGGTCAGCTCGTCGTCCGGGTTGTGCAGCGCGACCACCGCGACCGGCACTTCGCCCCACTTCTCGTGCGCCCGGCCGACCACCGCCGCCTCGCGGATCTTCGGGTGCGCGAACAGGACGTTCTCCACCTCGGCGCAGTAGATGTTCTCACCGCCGGAGATGATCATGTCCTTCTTGCGGTCGACCACGTAGACGAAGCCCTCTTCGTCCTGCCGGACCAGATCGCCCGAGTGGAACCAGCCGCCCGCGAACGCTTCGGCGGTGGCCTCGGGTTTGTTCCAGTAGCCCTGCATGAGCGTCGGGCCACGGTAGACGATCTCGCCCACCTCGCCGGGCGCGACGTCGTTCATCTCGTCGTCCACGATGCGGGCCTGAATCGTGGGGATCACCTTGCCGACCGAGCCGAGCTTGCGGATGGCGTCCTTGCCCTCCAGCACGCAGGTGATCGGCGACATCTCCGTCTGGCCGAACACCGCGACGTTGAACGCGTTCGGGAAGCACTCGGCCATCGCGCGCAGCACGGTGTCCGAGGCGGGCGCCGCGCCCCAGCTGAGTACCTCCAGCGCGAGTTTGCGGTCCTTCACCGTCGGATGGTCGCAGACCAACTGCCACTGGGCGGGCACGCAGAAGGCGGAGGTGGCCTGCTCACGCTCCAGCGCGTCCAGGAATTCACCGGCGTCGAAGGCGCCGAGCGGATGCAGCACCGTCTTCGAGCCCAGCAGGAAAGCCGGTGCGAGACTGCCGAGGCCGGCGATGTGGAACAGCGGCGAGGTGCACAGCCCGATCGAATCGGGTTCCAGCGCCAGCGCTCGGATGCAGGTCAATGCCTGGGCGTTCATGTTCGCGTAGGTCAGCACCGCGCCCTTCGGGCTGCCCGTGGTGCCCGAGGTGTACATGATGAGGCTGGGGGTGTCCTCGGGGATGTCCAAGGGGGTGTGCGGCTCACCCGGTTCGGCGAGCAGGTCGTCGAAGCCGATCGCGCCGTCGGCGGACGCGCCGCCGATCACCACGAGGGTCTCCAGCGCGGGCGCCTGCGCCTGCACGGCGGCGGCCAGCGGCTGCAACACGGTGTCGGTGACGACCGCTTTGGCTCCGCTGTCGCCGACGATGTAGGCGACCTCCGGCGGGGTGAGGCGGAAGTTGACCGGGACCGCGATCGCGCCCAGCGCGTTGATGCCGAACACGGCTTCCAGGTATTCCGGGTAGTTCAGCGCCAGGATCAGCACCCGGTCGCCGGATCCGACGCCTCGGCGCGCCAATCCGTCGGCGAACTTCAGCGACCGCTCGTGCAGCTGCCGCCAGGTGGTGTCCACGCCGCGGAATCGCACGGCGACCGCGTCCGGGCGCATCTGCGCGTGCACGGCGATCTGGTTGTTCCAGTGGTTGCGCCGCGACCTGATCGGCTCGTCGAGCGCTGCTGCCCCGGTGGTCATTGCCACGAACTCCTCTCGGACCGCCATCGGCCCGCCGGGTGGTCCGACGGCGGCGACGGGCTGAATCGGGTGCAGAATAGCAACTAACTTAAACGCCCGGCAAGGGATTGTGGAATGAATCCGGGTTAATCAGCCCGACTACGCGCCCCGCGCGGCGACACGTCTTCTAGCAGGGTATTTGATCTGTTCAGACCGGTCACGGTGCGGAAACCATACCGACGGAGATCATCGACTATGCGAACCTCGGCTCACTTATGAGTTGAATGCGGGGCGATTACCGTGTCACCATCGACCCCAACGGGCGAACCGGCACGCCCGCGCGAGATATAGGAGAAGCGCAATGCTGCGGACCAGGTTCACCGAGAAGTTCGGGGTGGAACATCCGATCGTGCAGGGCGGCATGATGTGGGTCGGGCGGGCCGAACTCGTCGCGGCCGTCGCCAACGCGGGCGGGCTCGGCTTCATCACGGCCCTGACCCAGCCGACCCCGGACGACCTGCGCCGCGAGATCGCGCGCACCAGGGAGCTGACCGACAAGCCGTTCGGCGTGAACGTCACCATCCTGCCCTCGATCAACCCGCCGCCCTACGCGGAATATGTGCAGGCGATCATCGACAGCGGCGTCGAGATCGTCGAGACGGCGGGCAGCAACCCGGAGCCGTTCCTGCCCTACTACAAGGACGCGGGCATCAAGGTGCTGC
This sequence comes from Nocardia sp. CY41, assembly GCF_009829325.1. GTDB lineage: Bacteria > Actinomycetota > Actinomycetes > Mycobacteriales > Mycobacteriaceae > Nocardia. The sequence continues at coordinate 211,539 of NZ_VUOS01000010.1, read as the reverse complement.
ACAAGTGCACCAGCGTGCGGCACGCGCTGAAAGCCGAGCGGATCGGCGTGGACGGGGTCAGCATCGACGGCTTCGAGTGCGCGGGCCATCCCGGTGAGGACGACGTGCCCGGCCTCGTGCTCATCCCGGCCGCCGCCCGCGAATTGAGCATCCCGATGATCGCCTCCGGCGGCATCGCCGACGCGCGCGGCCTGGTCGCCGCGCTCGCCCTCGGCGCGGACGGCGTCAACATGGGCACCCGGTTCCTGTGCACCCAGGAGTCCGCGATCGATCAGAAGGTCAAGGAGAAGATCGTCGCGAACTCCGAGCGCGACACCCAGCTCATCTTCCGCACCATGCGTAATACCGCCCGGGTGGCCGACAACGAAATCAGCCGCAAGGTCGTCGAGATCGAGAAGGCCGGCGGCACCTTCGACGACGTGCGGGATCTGGTCGCGGGAGCGCGCGGCCGCCGGGTGTTCGAGGAAGGCGACCTGGACGCGGGCATCTGGTCCGTCGGCCTGTGCCAGGGTCTGATCCACGACATCCCGACCTGCGCCGAGCTGATCGGCCGGATGGTGAGCGAAGCGGAGGAGCTGATCACGGCCCGGCTCGCCGACACCGTGGTGGTCGGCTGACCGGAATCACTTGGCCGCGCGGGCGGTGACGGCGGCGTAGTCGTGGCTCGCGACGAGTTCGATGCCGTCGGGCAGCGCGTGCAGACGGTGGATCGTGGTGAAGGCGGCGTCCCGGTCGGCGTCGAACAGCTTGCCCGGCATCGGCGCCTTCTCCCGCAACAGGTCGACCTGCAACTTGCTCCAGACGGCGTCGCCCGCGAACAAGACGCGGCTGCCGTCGTCCACCGCGAGCAGCACGCCGATGCTGCCCGGCGTGTGGCCCGCGAGATCGACCAGCAGCACCGACCCGTCGCCGAACAGGTCCTTGCTGCGCGGGAAGGTCAGCACCGGCGGTCCGTCCAACTCGAAGCGGTCGAAGTTGCGCCCCCGCAGCGGGCCGCGCGCCACGCCGGCCGGAGCGTGCCGACCGCCGAGCGCCCAGTCGTATTCCGCGCGCGGCAGGCGGATCTCGACCGAGGCGGGCAACTCCAGCAGACCCGACACATGATCCCAATGCAGGTGGGTCGGCACCACGAAATCGATGTCCTCGCCGGCGACATCGTGCGCGGCGAGCGCGTCGGACAGGCCGAGCACCGGCTTGTCCGGCGCGACGAGCAGCGGAACGGGGAACGGCAGTTCGGGCAGCACGCGATCGTGCACGCCCGCGCACAGGGCGGGATCGATGAGGAAGCGGGCCTTCGGATGCTCGACCAGGAACGCCGCCATCGACAGCCGCATCTCCCGCAGGCTACGCACGCCCTCGGCCACGATGGTGGTCGGCGCGGACATGGTGGCCTGGGTCAGCACGGTCAGCCGGACGGTCGCGCTCGCGGCCAGCGGCGGCAGCACCTCGAGGTTCGCCAGCAGCTCCTTGTCGGGGCGGCGCGGCCGCAACAAGCGGCCCGGCGTGGCGGCCAAGGCGGCGCAGCAGCGCAGCAGGACGGGCAGAGTGGGCGTGCGCTCGGCACGGGTGTCGGCACCGCTGTCCGGTTCGGTCACGGTGCCACGGTATGCGATCATCGCCGGATCGCGAAAGAGCCGGGCTGGCAGCGGATATGCGACCTTGCTCAGGGCGGATTCTCCGGCATAATCGCGGGGGTACCGTTCTCGAGTGAGTGACAGCAGCCGGGGCGACGGGGAGGGAGAACGCGATGCGGCCCAGTCTTCCGGACGGGCACCGCGGTGCACCGGAGAACGACGGTTCGCTGGGTCGTAGCCGGCACACCGCTCTCACGTGCGCCGCCGTCCTGGCTGTCGCGGACCTATTGGGTGTCGACGCCGCCGCGGTGTCGACCACCTCGCCCTTCACCGATCTCGGCCTCGGTTCCACCCAGCTCGCGAGGCTGACCGCCCATCTCGAGGACGCCATGGGAGTCGAGGTTCCGCTGACCGCGATCTACGACCATCCGGACATCGAACAGCTTGTCGAGTACCTCGCGATGCGATGAGCGGCGCGCCCACGGATTCCGCCGGCTCGCATCCCCCCGTCTCCGTCATCGGCATCGGCTGCCGACTGCCCGGAGCGGCGAGCGCCGCCGAGTTCTGGCGGCTGCTGGTCGAGGGCCGCGACGCCACGTCCACCCCGCCGACCGGACGGCTTGGTTCCCGGCGCGGCGGGTACCTGGACGACGTCGAGTCCTTCGACAACGACTGGTTCGCCATCTCCGACCGCGAGGCCGCGGTGATGGACCCGCAGCAACGGCTCGCGCTGGAAGTCGCGGTCGAGGCGCTGGACGACGCCGGGATCGGCTATCGAGTCCGGGGTTCCGGCGCCGCCGTCGTCTTCGGCGCGTCGGGGTACGACCACGGCATCGCGGTGCTCGGCCGCGCCGGCCACGACGCTCCCTACGCGGTGACCGGCTCCGCGCTCAGCATCATCGCCAACCGGTTGTCGTACGTGCTCGATCTGCACGGACCGAGCCTGGTGCTCGACAGTGCCTGTTCGTCCTCGCTCGCCGCGGTGGACCTCGCGGTTCGGCTGCTGGCCGACGGCACGGTGCCGTTCGTCATCGTGGGCGGCGTCAATCTGGTGCTTCTCGAGCACACCTCGAACTACCTGGCCGACAGCGGTTTCCTCTCACCGGGCGGACGGTCGGCGCCGTTCGACGCCACCGCCGACGGTTACGCCCGCGGCGACGGCTGCGCCGTCGTGGTGCTGCAACGCAGCGCGGACGCGGTGCGCGAGGGCAACCGGGTGTACGCGGAGATCGTCGGGACCGCGGTCGGGTCGGACGGGCGCTCGAACGGCCTGTACGCGCCGAACGGCCGCGCGCAGCAGGAGACGTTGCGCACCGCGTGGTCGCGGGCCGGGCGCGCGCCGAGCAGCGCCGGGTACATCGAATGCCACGGCACCGGAACGCCGCTGGGCGACGCGGTGGAAGTCGGCGCGCTCGCGGCGGCGCTCGGCGACGGCGCGGGCGATCCCCTCTGGATCGGTTCGGTGAAGTCGAATATCGGACATCTGGAAGCCGCCGCCGGAGTCGCCGGGATGGTGAAGACCGCGCTGTCCATCCATCACGGGGTGATCGCCCCGACGATCCACCTGCACACCGAGCACCCTCTGCTGCACTTGGCCGAACGGGGCCTGCGCGTGCCGACCGAGCCGGTGGATTGGAGCCGGGTGGCCGCGCCCGAACGCGTGGCGGGGGTCAGCTCGTTCGGATTCGGCGGCACGATCGCGCACATCGTGCTGCGCGGCGTCCCGCCGACCCGGCCGGATCATGGTGACCATTTCCCGATGCTGCTGCCGCTCACCGCACGCGACGACGAGGACCTGCGCGAACGCGCACTGCGGCTGGCCGGCGAATTGGACGAGGAACGGCCCCCGTTGCCCGAGTTCCTGTCCGCCACGGCGCGCTCGATCTCCGAGCCGACCAGGGCCGCGATCGTCGCGCACGATCGCGCGGACGCGGTGCACCGACTGCGCGCCTTCGGCCGCGGCGACGCCGATGCGGCGCTCGGCCCGGTGGTGAGCCGCCGCCGCGGCGGGCTGCTGTTCCTGTTCTCCGGACAAGGTGGTCAGCATCCGAAGATGGGCCGCGCGTTGGCGGCGCGGTATCCGGTCTTCGCCGCGGCGCTCGCCGAGGCGACCGACGCGATCGTGACGGCGGGCGGGCCGCGGGTGTGGACGCCGCGCCACGGCTTCACCGCCGCCGGTGAGACGCAACCCACCGATCTGGTGCAGCCCGCCTTGTTCGCGTTCCAGATCGCGCTGGTGGAATTGCTGGCGGCGTGGGGGATTCGCCCCGACGCCGTGGCCGGGCACAGCTCGGGCGAGATCGCGGCGGCGGCGGTGAGCGGCGCGCTGTCCCTCGCGGATGCCGCGCGCGTGGTGGTGCTGCGCAGCGCGACCCTGGCGCATCTGGACGGGCACGGCGCGATGGCGGTGCTGGAGGCGGACCAGGACGAAGCCGCCAGACTCGTGGAACCGATGCGGGCGGAGGTGGCCATCGCCGCGGTCAACGGCCCACGATCGGTGGTCGTGTCCGGGACGCCGCGTTATATCGACGCACTGGTGCGGCGAGCCACGCGCCGCACCATGTTCGCGCGCAGGCTCGCGGTCGACTTCGCCGCGCACAGCCCGCAGGTCGCTACCGTGCTCGCGCCGTTCGTCGGCGCGTTGACCGAGATCGCCCCGCTCGTCCCGCGCCTGCCGGTGTATTCGACGGCGCGGCGGGGCGTGAAACTCACCACCGCGGCCATGGACCGCGACTACTGGGCCGAGAATGCCGCGGGCACGGTGGAGTTGGCGGCCGCGCTGGAGCGCGCAGCCGGAGACGGATTCTCGACCGTGCTCGAGATCGGCCCGCATCCGGTGCTGCTCTCGGCGGTGCGGGAATATCCGGACTTCCGCGACGGCGCGCATTCCGTGGCCACGCGCGAGGACGAGACGAGCGGCTTCCTCACCGGCGTGGCCCGGCTACACCTGGAGGGGCGTCCGATCGACTGGTCGGCGCTCGGCCCCTTCACCACGTCCGCGCCGCGGCGGTGGCGCAAGCGGAAGTTCCCGCTGCTGGTGGCCGGGCCCGCGAGCGCGCATGTCCCCGAAACCGGCTTCGAGGCCGAAGATCTCGCCGATCACGTGGTCCAGGGCGACAACATCGTCCCCGCCGTCTTCTGGCTGCGCAGGCTCCTGCATCTCGCCCGCGACACCGTGGGGACGACCGCCGTGGCCGACTTCGCCGTGCACGAGAGGACCGACCCGAGCGTTCTGCCCGAGGTCGTCTACCGCGGGCCGGGGCCGGAGGAAAGCGTACGGGCGGAGGTCACGGGCACCAGGACGCTGGCTTCGGCCCGGCCCGCCGGTGACCCCACACCCGCCGATATCGTCGCATGGATGCGGGTGGTCGACGCAAATCGGGCCGCGCGGCATCACATGCGCGTGGTCACCACCGGCGCGTTCTACCAGGAATTGCGCCGCAGGCGGCTGGAGTACGGGCCCCGGTTCCGCACGTTGCGCGGCATAGCCGCGGGCACCGGACGTGCGCTGGGATTGTTCGACGCCGCCGAATTGCATCACACCGCAACGCTGGACGGCTGTCTGCACGTGCTCGCCGCTGCGGTCTTCGACGAACTGCCCACGACGTCGATTCCGCTGCCGATCGGCATCGATGCGGCTTGGTTGTCGCACGAGCCGAATCGCCACGTGCTCGAGGTACACGCCCTGATCCGGGAGCGCAGCGATACCGGGCTGGTCGGCGACGTCGTCGCGACCGACCAGCACGGCGTGCCCTGTCTCGCCTTCTCCGGCGTGCACGTCCGTTACGCCGACGCGGCGGACGAGGAAAGCTCCGGCGGGTTCCGCGTGGCGCGTGCCGAGCAGGCGACGCAGACCGCGCCCTTCCGCCAAGAGGTCTGGGAGACGTGCGATCCCGGCTCGCTCGGGCTCGGCGGCCCGGCCGGAACCCTCGTGCGGCGTGCGGTGGTGGTGGGCGCGTCCGATCTCGCGGTCCGGCTCGCCCGCGCGCTGGACGCCGAGTTGCCGACCGAACGGATCGCGCGTGAACCGGACGACGCGAGCCCGCTCGTCACCGCGATGCCGACCGGGCGCGGCGGCGGCCACGGCGTAGTGGTCGTGTGGCCCGCGGACTCCGGCGCGCACGACGACGAGAGCGCCGCCGCGACCACCGGTCGCATTCTCGAACTGCTGCAACTGATCTCCGGCCACGACGCCACCGCGTCCATTACGGTCGTGCTGCCGGTCTCCCGGGCCGACGAGCCCGGCGCGGTGGCACCGGTCGTCCCCGCGGCCGTAGCCGGGCTGGTGCGCTCACTCCAGCTCGAGACGGACCGGCCGGTGCGGCTGGTCTGGACCGACCCGGACCTCGGAAACCTGCCGCTGCTCACTCGGCTGGCGACCACTGCCGACAGCGCGCTTCCCGGCGAGCTGCGCCTCTCGGCGGGCGAGGTCGCGGTGCGGCGCTTCACGCCCGCCCGAGCGCGCGCCCTGCCGGTGGTCGGCATCGACCCGAGCGGAACGTACGTCGTCACCGGTGGGCTGGGCGCGCTCGGTTCGGTCGCCGTGCGCTGGTTGCTCGAGGCGGGCGCGCGCGACGTCGTGGTGCTGACCCGCGCGCCGCGCCCGGTGCCCGCCCTGCTCGACGGCTTGGAGGACCGCATCGTCGTGGTGCGCTGCGATGCCGCCGACCGGGTCGACCTGGCCAACGCGCTCAGCGATATCCGAGCCTCCGACTCGGTGATCCGCGGCGTCGTGCACGCGGCGGGAGTACTGGAGGACGCCGGGTTCGACGCGGTCACCGCGGGCCAGCTGGCCAGGGTGTTCCTGCCCAAGTCCACCGCGGCGGGCAATCTGATCGAACTCACCGCCACCGACACCACCGACTTCGTTCTGCTGTTCTCCTCGGCCACCGGTGCGCTCGGAGCCCCGGGGCAAGCCGCTTACGCCGCCGCCAACGCGGCCATGGATGCCCTCGCACAGCGCGATCCGGGCAGGCGGATCCTGAGCATCGGCTGGGGCCTGTGGGACGCCGGTCTCGCCGCGGCGGCGGGTGGAGCGGGTCATCTGCGGCGAGCGGGCGTCGCGGCGTTCGACGTGCGGCACGGAAGCGCCGTGCTGTCCCAGGTCCTGCGGTACGACGGCCCCTATCTGCTGGCGCTGGAACACACGCCGACGACCGACGCCTCCCCGGTCGCGATGCGGTTGACGAATCTGCTCGCGCCGACGCTCGATGCGCGTCCCGATCGCACCCGATCCGCCGCGACACCCGAGCCCGCCGAACCGCTGACCACGACCATCCGCCGCGTCCTGGCGACCACGCTCGATCTGCCCGCCGAACGCATCGACCCGGCGGCCGACTTCAACGACCTCGGGCTCAGCTCGCTGCTCGCGATCGAGATGCGACGGAACCTGGAAGCGCGGCTGCGCGTCCGGATCGCCACCGCGGAGTTGTTCAAGCACCCCACCATCACCGCCCTCGGCGCGGCCCTGCTGGATCGGGTCGCCGCGAACCTGGGAGCGGACTCGTGACCAGCGCCGACCACCCGGCGGCCAATGGATTCGCGACTTCGGTGGCCGCGTGGGCCGCCACGCGGCCGGACGAGCCCGCCTTCACCGAACTCCGCTTCCGCGTTCAGGAGCGCGAACCTGTCACGCTCACCTACGCCGGCTTGCACGCCGCGGCGGGTGCGCTGGCGGCACGGTTGCGGCAGGAGAGCGCGCCCGGTGACCGAGTCGGCATCCTGTGCGCCCACGGAATCGATTACGCGGTCGCGTTTCTCGCCTGCCTGTACAGCAATCGAGTCGCGGTGCCGCTGTTCCCGGCCGCGGGCACCCGCAACCGCGACCGTCTGCAAGCCGTGCTGGCCGACGCCCGGCCCACGCTCGGTCTGATTTCGGCGCACGACGAGATCAGCGCACCGATCCTCGGACCCGCACTGGGCCGCGTACTCACCGTGGCGTCGGCTCTGCCTGTCCCCGAGTATGTCCCGGTCGAGCAGAGCACCGCGTCTCCGGTGGCCGCGGCGGCGGGTGCGGCACGGTACGCGGAATTCCTGAAGACGCCTTTCGGCACACAGGCGGTCGGGTCGGTGACGGATTCGTCCGCACTGGACGTCGCTGCGCCGGTCATAGATCCGGTATCCGACAACCTGGCCTACTTGCAGTACACCTCCGGTTCGACCAAGTCTCCCGCAGGCGTCCGGGTCACCCACGAGAACCTCACCACGGCGTTGACGCAGCTCGGGCACGCCGTGTCGGGCGCGGACGATCGGCCGATCGTCACCTGGCTGCCGTTCTTCCACGACATGGGTCTGATCCTCGGCCTCGCGCTGCCGCTGTTCCTGGGCGTGCACGGCATCACGCTGGCGCCTGCGGAGTTCGTGAAGCGCCCCGCCCGGTGGTTGCACGCCATCGCCGACTACCGCGCCGGCACTACGGGATGCCCCGATTTCGGACTGAAACTCGCGGTGTCCGGCACTACCCCCGCCGAGCGAGCCGGGCTGGACCTGTCCGGATTGGACCTCGTGCTCAACGGCTCGGAGCCGGTCCGCGCCGACGTGCTGGAGGCGTTCACCGAGACCTTCGGCCCGTACGGTTTCCGCCACCACGCGCACACCCCCGGCTTCGGCTTGGCCGAGGCCACCCTCACAGTCACCGTCTGCGGCCGGCACGATGCCCCGGTGTGGCACCGATTCGACCGGGCGGCACTGGCCGAGGGGCGCGCGGTCGCCCTACCCCAGACCGCGCAGGCCGGGGACGGTGTGCCGCTGGTCGGGTGTGGCGCACCCGTCGGGCAGGAGTTGCGCATCGTCGATCCGATGGCGGGGACAGTGCTGCCCGCGGGACGCGTCGGCGAGATCTGGGTGGCCGGAGACAATGTCTGCGACGGCTATTTCGGCAGGCCGGACGCCACCGCGGAGGTCTTCGGCGCCACGGTGCCCGGAAGCGGCGCCCGCTGGCTGCGCACCGGGGATCTCGGGTTCCAGCATGAAGGGCAGCTCTATATCGCGGGCCGCCGCAAAGACGTCATCGTGGTCGACGGACGCAATCACTATCCCGCCGACATCGAGGCGACGGTGCAGGCATGTGCTCCGGAGGTCAGATCGGGCCACGTGACGGCGTTCGGGCACGACGACGGGCTCCGGGAAGACTTGGTCGTGGTCGCGGAACTGGTCACGATCGGCGGACGCGAACCCATCGAACTCTTCGCCCTGGCTCGGCGCATCCGCACCGCGGTCGCGTCCGCGCACGAGGTGATGCCGGGAGCGGTGCTGCTCGTGGAGGCGGGACGGATTCCCAAGACCAGCAGCGGAAAATTGCGCCGCGGCGAGTGCAGGGCGCGCTATCTGGCGGGGACCCTGGGCCCGGTGGCCATGATCTGATCTGCTCGATCAGTGCTCGGGTCGGCCCATGAGCCGATCGGTCTCGCGACGCTCACGCTTGGTGGGCCGCCCCGCACCGCGATCGCGACGAGGCATGCTCGCCACTATCTCACGCGGGGGAGGGGGCGGACTGCAATCGATCAAGCATTGCGCGGCGATCGGAGCGCCGACGCGCTTGGTGACGATCCGCTCCACGATGACGATACGTTCGACGCCGCCCGCCCGGATGCGGACCTCGTCACCGGGACGCACGGGCTGCGCGGGCTTGGCCGTCGCGCCGTTCACCCGGACATGTCCACCACGACAGGCTTCCGCGGCAGCGGATCTGGTCTTGAACAAGCGCACCGCCCAGGTCCACGAGTCGACGCGGGCCTGGGTAGCGCTGCTCTGGATGCCGGATTCGGCGCGGGCCACTCGTCAGACGATACGGCGTGCGGTGACCACCATGTCGGGGCGCAGCGGCGTGTAGGACACCGGCGTACCCGTCTGCACCGCGTTCAGGAGCTTGTTGTCGCCCGCGTAGATGCCGACGTGACCGCCGCCGTTGGTGATGACGATGTCACCCGGCTTCAGGTCGTGGTAGGCCACCGGCGCGCCGACGTGCGACTGCTCGAAGCTGGTGCGGGGCAGTTCGATGCCCGCCTGGCGGAACGCCCACTGGACGAGGCCGGAGCAGTCGAAGGAGCGGGGACCCGCGGCGCCCCACGAGTACTGAGCGCCGACCTTGGTCCTGGCGGCGTCGAGGGCGATGTCGCCCGGGGAGTTGTTCTGCTGCTGACCGAACAGGCCCGGCAGCATGGGCGCGAAGTTGGGAGCCTGGGGAGCGACCTCTTGCGGCGCCTGGGCAGGGGCGGCGGGAACGGCCGCGAGCGCCTGCTGGATCTGCTGATTGAGCTGCTGGACCGGCTGTTCCCATTCTTGCGGAACGTCGAAATTGCCGACACCGGGAACGTTGATGGTCGCGGCCATGGCCGGAATCGCGGGCATGGCGCCGGTCGCGGCCACCGCACCCATGACAATCGCACCCTTGACGGAATTCGGAACCCGAGAATCCCGTTGCAAGCTGTGTTTACCCACCGAGCTACGTCTCCGATCTTGCTGCTCTCCCGCCGACCGGGTTAGCTGACGGGTTCGGGCCGGGAGAGCGGCCCTACCCCACGACCGGCATGGCCGCGAGGATTCACCCCAGACGAACCTGTGGGTCCCCGGCACGACAGCCGAGACCGGTTGGCCCCGACAGCCGTTTAGGCGGTAACTAGTGGCGCCGTTTCACTTACGAAGCGACTTGTTCCACTAAGTCACGAAGAGATTACGGTGCCGACGCGATGTTGTCCAGCGCACAGAGCAGCATCTTTTCCATCACCGCGGGTATCGCTGCACCCTTGGCGGGAAACGGGCGTAACAGCTCGGGTCACGAGCAGATCTCACTGCTCGGCCGAGGTCACGGAGAGGACAACCGCGCTCAGTATTGCCCGCGGTGCACCGCGCGCTCGAGCTCGTCGATCCTGCGGCGCGCCTCGGCCAGCTCGACCTCGAGTTGGCCGAGCGCCATGACCAGCGGACCGACCGCGAGATCGGCGACCAGTTGGGGATCGTCGTAGCCGCGTTCGATCGCGACGAGAATGTTGGACCGAATGCGCTGGGCTACCGTGGCGCCCGCGGGGACGTTCCAGGACCCGACCACTTCGGCGAGGCTCGCTGGCGTCGGTTCGTCGGACATGCCCCTCCGTTCTCCCGCGCCGTGGCGCGCGACCATTCTGGCGAACCGCCACCAGCCTAGGGAACCGGCGGCGAGAGCAATAGTGCAATACCGGCCGCTAGGGCTTTCTAGGACACGCCGTAGATGCGCCCAGATTATCCGGACGAAACGCGCTACGGTGTCCGGGCATGGACCCCGTGCGGAATCCGTATGCTCCCGGAGCCGGACAGCGCCCACCCGAATTGGCCGGGCGCGACAAGCAACTCACCGCTTTCGACATCGTTCTCGAACGCGTCGCACGTGGCCGCCCGGAGCGCAGCGTCATGCTCACCGGCTTGCGCGGCGTCGGTAAAACGGTGCTGCTCAACCAGCTTCGCTCCGCCGCGATCTCGCGCGGCTGGGGCACTGGCAAAATCGAGGCGCGGCCGGACCAGGAACTGCGCCGCCCGCTGTCCTCGGCGCTGCACATGGCGGCGCGGGCGATCGCGACGGCGCACCGCAATCCGGAGCGGGTGGACGACTTCCTCGGCATCCTCAAGGCTTTCGCCTTGCGGGCCACCGCGGACAAGGGCATGCGGGAACGCTGGCAACCCGGCATCGACGTACCGGCGGTGAGCGGCCGGGCCGATTCCGGCGATATCGAGATCGATCTGGTGGAGCTGCTCGTCGAGGCGGCGGCGCTGGCCGGCGATATCGGCGTCGGCATCGCGATCTTCATCGACGAGATGCAGGATCTCGGACCCGCCGACATCTCCGCGATCTGCGGCGCGTGCCACGAACTGAGTCAGGACGCCGCGCCGCTGATCGTCGTCGGCGCGGGCCTCCCACACTTGCCCGCCGTGCTGTCCGCGTCGAAGAGCTACTCGGAGCGACTATTCAGCTACCACCGGATCGACCGGCTGGACCGGGAATCCGCCGACCAAGCGCTGATCGCGCCCGCCCGGCGCGAAGACGTGAAGTTCACCGACGAGGCGCTGGATGCGCTGTACCGCAAGGCCGATGGCTATCCGTATTTCGTGCAGGCGTACGGCAAGGCCGCCTGGGATCAGGCCCCGGAGAGCCCGATTACGGCCGAGGACGTCGAGGTGGCCTCGCCTGCCGCGGAAGAGGAGCTGGCGGTCGGGTTCTTCGGTTCCCGTTACGAGCGAGCTACGCCCGCCGAACGCGAATACATGCGCGCCATGGCCGACCTGGCCGGCGACGACGGACCGGTGGCGACCGCGGCGGTGGCCAACGAACTCGGCCGCAAGCCGGCATCGCTCTCGCCCGCCCGTGACGGTCTGATCAAGAAAGGTCTCATCTATTCCGCCGAACGCGGCACCATCGGCTTCACGGTCCCGCACTTCGGCCGCTACCTGCGCTCGGTGTGAGCGCCCGGCCAGGCGTCCCGCGGCTGATTGCCGACTATTCGCCCGTCTTTCAAGATCACTAGATATTCGTAGATTTATCTCGACCAGCAGCCCTACCGATGGGTAACAAACCCTCCTACACTCGGATGTGATCCTGATCACGTCCGAGGGAGGACATCATGGCGACAGCCGCGAAAGTCGACGCCACCGAAGAGCAGGCCCGCGCACTGGTCGAGGAGTCCCGCGAAACGAGCTGGGCCAAGCCGTCCTTCGCCAAGGAGATGTTCCTGGGACGGTTCCGGCTCGATCTCATCCATCCGTATCCGCAGCCCGGTCCCGAGGACGCCGAGCGCACCGACGCGTTCCTGTCCCGGCTGCGGAAGCTGTGCGAGTCGATCGACGGATCGGTGATCGAAGCGGAGGGCCGGATCCCGGACGAGTACGTCAAGGGCCTGGCCGAACTCGGCTGCTTCGGCTTGAAGATCCCGCACTCTTATGGCGGCCAGGGACTTTCCCAGGTCGGTTACAACCGCGCGCTGATGCTGGTCGGCTCGACGCATCCGAGCCTCGGCGTCCTGCTGTCGGCGCATCAGTCCATCGGGGTGCCCGAGCCGCTCAAGCTGGCAGGCACCGACGAGCAGAAGGCCGAATTCCTGCCACGCTGCGCGGCCGGGGCGGTCAGCGCGTTCCTGCTCACCGAGCCCGATGTCGGTTCCGACCCGGCCCGGATGGCCAGCACCGCGACGCCCACCGACGACGGTGAGGCCTACCTGCTCAACGGCGTGAAGCTGTGGACAACCAACGGCGTGGTCGCCGAGCTGCTGGTGGTGATGGCACGGGTGCCCAAGAGCGAGGGGCACCGCGGCGGCATCTCGGCGTTCGTGGTCGAAGCCGATTCCCCTGGCATCACCGTGGAGCGGCGCAACTCCTTCATGGGCTTGCGCGGCATCGAGAACGGCTTGACCCGCATGCACGACGTCCGGGTGCCCAAGCGCAACTTGATCGGCCGGGAGGGCGACGGCCTCAAGATCGCGCTCACCACCTTGAACGCGGGCCGGCTGGCCATTCCCGCGATGTGCACCGCGGCCGCCAAGTGGTCGTTGAAGATCGCGCGTGAGTGGAGCACCCAGCGCGTGCAGTGGGGCAGGCCGGTCGGTGAGCACGCGGCCGTGGGCCAGAAGATCTCGTTCATCGCGGCGACGACGTTCGCCCTGGAAGCGGCGCTCGATCTGTCGGCCACCATGTCCGACGAAGGCCGCAACGACATCCGGATCGAGGCGGCGCTGGCCAAGCTGTGGGCCAGTGAGATGAGTTGTCAGATCGCCGACGAACTCGTGCAGATCCGGGGCGGCCGGGGCTACGAGACGGCGGCTTCGCTCGCCGCGCGGGGCGAACGGGCCGTGCCCGCCGAGCAGCTGGTGCGCGATCTGCGGATCAACCGCATCTTCGAGGGCTCCAGCGAGATCATGCGGCTGCTGATCGCCAGGGAGATGGCCGACGCGCACATGGCGGCCGCGGGCGCGCTGGTCGACCGCAAGGCCGAGTTCAAGGACAAGGCGAAGGCGGCGGTCGGCGCGACGGGTTTCTACGCCAAGTGGTTCCCGCAGCTCGCGGTCGGCGCGGGGACGGTGCCCGCGGCATACACCGAATTCGGCGTGCTCGCCCGGCACCTGCGATTCGTCGAGCGCAGCGCGCGCAAGCAGGCGAGGTCGCTGATGTACGCGATGGGCCGCTGGCAGGCTGGCCTGGAGTACCGGCAGAACTTCCTCGGCCGGATCGTGGACATCGGCGCCGAGTTGTTCGCGATGTCGGCGGCCTGCGTGCGGGCCCAGGCATTGCGCGCCGCGGACGCGCCGGAAGGCAAGGCGGCCGAGGAACTGGCGGACGTCTTCTGCAGGCAGTCGCGGCTGCGCGTACGTCGGTTGTTCGACGCACTGTGGGAGAACACCGACGATGACGACCGCACCCTTACCCGCGGCGTGCTCGACGGCCGGTACGAGTGGCTGGAGAGCGGCGTCCTCGATCCGAGCGAGGGGACCGGGCCCTGGATCGCCGAGTGGCAGATGGGCGCATCCACCGAGGAGAACCTCCTGCGGCCCTTCCTGCCGTCGACACGTCCGCGCGCGGAGGCCTGAGCGAAGCAGCGGGTCCGTCGCGGGCGAGGCGCGTGCGACGGACCCTCGCTCTCGCAATATTCACCGGTATCGGATTTCTCCTAGAAAGACGCAGATTCTCCTCGGCGCACCGAGGATCTAAATCTAAAGGAATCTAGTCGCTGAACTATCGTTCCGTAGATTTTCCTGTGCGGGGCGGCGAGCGCTGCTGGATCGACCGGCAGCCTCGGTTGGGCAACGTGTCCATAACGGCAGGTGTGGGCCGGTAACGGCGCGGAAATCCAGTCCGACAACTGGGCAGGAAGCGCCGATCATGCGCCTCGCCCACAGGAGAGTGCCATGTCCACCACCATCGCCCGCCGCGCCGCCGATCACGACGGTCACCGCGTCACGGTGCCGGCCGGGGACGGCATTCCCCTCGCGGTTCGCGTCTTCGGCGCCGATCACGCCGCCACGACCGTGGTCTTCGTCCACGGACACTGCTTGCGCACCGAATCCTGGTTCTACCTGCGCGAGCACCTGCTGCGCCGATGGGGCGAGGACACCAGGATGGTGTTCTACGACCATCGCGGTCACGGCGAGTCCGGTGCGGCGCATCCGTCGACCTACACCATCGAGCAGCTCGGCCACGACCTGGACACCGTGCTGCGGACGGTCGCGCCGACCGGGCCGGTGATCCTGGTCGGCCACTCGATGGGTGCGATGGCGGTGCTCGCCTATGCCCGGCTGTATCCGGAGGCGATCGGCACCCGGATCGCCGGTGTCGGGCTGCTCGCCGCCGCGGCCGCCGGCATCACCGAGGTCGGACTGGCCCGCCTGCTCCACCGACGGACGGTGAACTCGCTGCAAGCCGCCGTCGCCCGGGCACCGCGCGTCATGCAGGCTTCCAGGCATCTGACCCGCCGCTTGTTCGCGCCGGTCCTGCGCGACGCCGAGTGCGGCACCAGGAAGGTGAACCCGCGGGTGGCCGCGCTGGCCACGGCGATGCTCAACGACACGCCGCTGGTGACCATGACCGGCTTTCTGCACTCGCTGATCACTTTCGACGAGACGGCGACTCTGCGCCGCCTCGGCGCCATCCCCGTGCTGGTGCTGGCCGGCTCGGCGGACATCATCTTCCCCTTCGCACACTCCGTAGCCCTGGCTTCCCAGCTGGCCGGCGCCGAATTGGTCCGCCTGGAAGGCGCCGGACACAGTGTGATGCTGGAACGGGCCGAAGAGGTCGCGCTGTCCATCGCCGGACTCACCGAACGCGCCGTCGCCGCGGCGCGCGCCTGCACCGGGTATGCCGCCGCGGGCTGACGACCGCAACCGAGCGGCAATCGTCGGATTTTCCCCTGGTGCGAGCCAGGAGCGGATTCTTTCGGTACTGTGTTGTAGATCACGTTGTGCGGTGGGTCACACAACTCGATACCGCGCGGTCCAAGGCAGAAGGGCAACCGCGCGCCACGGTACCGAGTTCGCATGTCCGCCAGGGAATTCAGGAGGTATCGATGACTCGCAGCGAATTTGCGGAACTACGCTACGCGGTCGGCCAACTCCGGCAATCCATCGGCGTACTGCGTAACCAGTACGGCGACGCCAGCACGGTCCGCAGGCTGGAGAACGATCTCGAGCGGCTCGCCATCGACGCCGACGAACTCGAGCAGTCACCGCCGCCCGCGGTCCAGCGCAGTGCACAGGACGTCATCTACGTGCCGGACAGCAAGTCGGACGAGGCCGCCTGGATGGGCGCGCAGGACGAGGGGCTGGGCTTCCACTCTCGTCCGCGGACGAAGTAGTCCCCGGATGGGCGGTGCGAGCCGCCCATCGCGGTCCGCTCGCGCCCGGACCATGCCGGGGCGACCGGCCCCCTCGGCACGCCGTGATGGCTGCCGAGCGCTCTGACCTCCGGGCCGAGGAGTCCGCGAGCTGCCACCACCGGTACGGCGTCGACGCGAGCCGCGGATAGGCGGCGATGACGGAACTCGACCGAGACACTTCGAGGTCGCGGGACCCTGCGGGTGCGCCAGTCGGCCGTGGCTCTCCGACCGAGGACGCTTGCATGCCGTGGCCGCGAATTCCCACCGCGTCGACGCTTCCACCGCCCTCGAAAGTCATCGTGGATGGCGGATCCGACGCGGTCGAGCGACCGGCCGACGCCGTTTCGATGCCGCGATCACACGTCGGCCACGGGCCACGTCGAAGCGGGGCCCAGTTCCCGGACTCGATCCGCCTACCAGATATCCGGACGGGCCGTTGCCACGGGCTCGTATCGCCCCTGCCGGACAGCGGTGACGACCCCGTCCGAAACTCGTTCGGCGCGAGTCGAGTTCGAAAAGTCCGGTTGGCCCGCTACTCGGCGTAAGCAATCAAGCGGCACTCCGAATGTGGCGCAAATCATACGGTTGACGGCGGGGCGAGTTGGTCGAGACCCCGTTCGATCAATAGCGGACGTGTCGTATGGTGCTCAGCATCACATTCGATTGCGGAGGTAACGATGACCACCCGCACACAAGATCAGCGAGGCATCCACCAGTGAGTGCCGCACCGACCGCCGCCCCGGAAGCGGGCACCGGCGTATTCAGCAGAACAAGGGCCCGAATCTCGGAACGCACATTGCGCACCGACCGATGGTGGATCCCCCCACTCGTCACGGTGCTCGGACTCGCCGCGTTCGTCATCTACGCGACGATCAGATCGTATGTGCGCACGGCGTATTGGGTTCCGGACTACCACTACCTGACCCCGTTCTACTCACCCTGCCTGAGCACCTCCTGCGTGGCGGGTTCGAGTCATTTCGGGACGCCGTTCGGGGAGCTGCCCGCGATCCTGCCACTCGGCTTCGTGGTGCTGCCCTTCCTGCTCGGATTCCGCCTGACCTGCTACTACTACCGCAAGGCCTACTACCGGTCGGTGTGGTTCTCACCGCCCGCCTGCGCGGTGGCCGAGCCGCACGGCAAGTACACCGGCGAGACCAAACTGCCGCTGATCATCCAGAACGCCCACCGCTACTTCTTCTATGTGGCTCTGGTGGTTTCGGTGATCAACACCTATGACGCCATCGTCGCGTTCCACGGCAAATCCGGAGGCTTCGGTTTCGGCCTCGGCAATATCGTGCTGCTGGTCAACGTGATCCTGCTGTGGGCCTACACGCTGTCGTGCCACTCGTGCAGGCATATCGCGGGCGGACGGCTCAAGCACTTCTCCGCGCATCCGGTGCGCTACTGGTTCTGGACGCAGGTCTCCAAGCTGAACACCCGGCACATGGCGCTGGCCTGGACCACTCTCGGCACTCTCGTGCTGACCGACTTCTACGTCATGTTGGTTGCCAGCCAAACGATTTCGGATTTGCGGTTCATCGACTGACCGCCTCATCGAGGAGTTTCTCTGCATGGCAGAAGTGGAACGGCACAAGTACGACGTAGTCGTGATCGGAGCGGGCGGCGCCGGATTGCGGGCGGTCATCGAAGCCAGGGAGCACGGGCTGTCCGTCGCGGTGGTGTGCAAATCGCTGTTCGGCAAGGCCCACACGGTGATGGCCGAGGGCGGCTGCGCGGCGTCGATGGGCAACGCCAACGAGAAGGACAATTGGCAGGTCCATTTCCGGGACACGATGCGCGGCGGCAAGTTCCTCAACAACTGGCGCATGGCCGAACTGCATGCCCAGGAGGCGCCCGATCGGGTGTGGGAACTGGAGACCTACGGGGCACTGTTCGACCGCACCCCGGACGGCCGTATCAGCCAGCGCAACTTCGGCGGCCACACCTACCCGCGGCTCGCCCACGTCGGCGACCGGACCGGCCTCGAGATCATCCGCACCATGCAGCAGAAGATCGTCTCGCTGCAACAGGAGGATTTCGCCGAGACCGGAGACTACGAGAAACGCATCAAGGTGTTCGCCGAGTGCACCATCACCGAATTGCTCAAGGACGGTGACCGCATCTCCGGCGCCTTCGGCTACTGGCGCGAATCCGGACGCTTCATCCTGTTCGAGACCCCCGCGGTGGTGCTGGCCACCGGTGGCATCGGCAAGTCGTACAAGGTGACCTCGAACTCCTGGGAGTACACCGGCGACGGGCACGCGCTGGCGCTGCGCGCGGGCGCGACACTGATCAACATGGAATTCCTGCAGTTCCATCCGACCGGCATGGTCTGGCCGCCCAGCGTGAAGGGCATCCTGGTCACCGAGGGCGTGCGCGGCGACGGCGGGGTGTTGAAGAACACCGAGGGCAAGCGGTTCATGTTCGACTACATTCCGCCGGTCTTCAAGGGTCAGTACGCGGAGACCGAGGAAGAGGCCGACCAATGGCTGCGCGACAACGACTCCGCACGCCGCACGCCGGACCTGCTGCCGCGTGACGAGGTCGCCCGCGCCATCAACGAAGAGGTCAAGGCGGGGCGCGGCACCGAGCACGGGGGCGTCTTCCTCGACATCGCCTCCCGGATGCCCGCCGAAGAGATCGTGCGTCGGCTCCCTTCGATGCACCATCAGTTCAAAGAACTCGCGGACGTGGACATCACCAAGGAGCCGATGGAGGTCGGGCCGACCTGCCATTACGTGATGGGCGGCGTCGAGGTCGATCCGGACACCGGGGCGGCCACGGTGCCCGGGCTGTTCGCCGCGGGCGAGTGCTCCGGCGGCATGCACGGATCGAATCGACTGGGCGGGAACTCGCTGTCCGACCTGCTGGTATTCGGTCGCCGGGCCGGCCTCGGAGCCGCCGCTTACGTGGAACAACTCGGCGAGCGGCCGTCGGTCGCGGACGACGATGTCACGAAGGCCGCGAAGGCCGCGGTAGCGCCGTTCGATCCGCCCGCCGACGGCAAGGGCGAGAACCCCTACACCCTGCACACCGATCTGCAGCAGACGATGAACGACCTGGTCGGCATCATCCGCAAGGAACACGAGGTGCGCGAGGCGATCGACAAGCTCGCCCAGTTGCGCGCCCGGTTCCGGCAGGTGACCGTGGAGGGCCACCGCCAGTTCAATCCCGGCTGGCATCTCGCGCTCGACATGCAGAACATGCTGCTGGTCAGCGAATGCGTGGCGCACGCGGCGCTGTTGCGCACCGAGAGCCGCGGCGGGCACACCCGGGACGACTACCCGTCGATGGATCCGGACTGGCGCAACAAACTGCTGGTCTGCGCAGTCGATCCGGACACGGCCGGCGATCCGATCCCCGGTGTCACCGTGACGCGCAAGGACCAGACACCGATGCGATCGGATCTGCTCGCCCTTTTCGATCTCGGCGAGCTCGAGAAGTACTACACCCCGGATGAACTCGCCGGGCACCCGGCCGCGGCCGGGCATTCGACGGAGCGAGAGGCGTAACGATGGGTTACGACGCCAAATTCCGCGTCTGGCGCGGCGATCTCGACGGCGGAGAACTGCAGGATTTCACCGTGCTGGTGAACGAGGGCGAGGTGGTGCTCGACATCATCCACCGGCTACAGGCCACCCAGGCGCCCGACCTGGCGGTGCGCTGGAACTGCAAGGCGGGCAAATGCGGCTCCTGTTCCGCCGAAGTGAACGGGCGGCCGCGGCTGCTGTGCATGACGCGGATGTCCACCTTCACCGAGGACGAAGTGATCACGGTGACGCCGATGCGCACCTTCCCCGTGATCAAGGATCTCGTGACGGACGTGTCGTTCAATTACGAGAAGGCGCGCGAGATCCCCTCGTTCACGCCGCCCGCCGATCTGAAACCGGGCGAGTACCGGATGAAGCAGGTCGACGTCGAACGTTCGCAGGAATTCCGCAAGTGCATCGAATGCTTCCTGTGTCAGAACACCTGTCACGTGGTGCGTGACCACGAGGAGAACAAAAAAGCGTTCGCGGGGCCGCGCTATTTGATGCGCATCGCGGAATTGGAGATGCATCCGCTGGATGTCGGCGACCGCGCCGACCTCGCCCAGGACGAGCAGGGACTCGGTCTGTGCAATATCACCAAATGCTGCACCGAGGTCTGCCCGGAGCACATCAAGATCACCGACAACGCGTTGATACCGATGAAGGAGCGGGTGGCCGACCGCAAGTACGACCCGCTGGTCTGGCTGGGTAACAAGCTGTTTCGGCGATAGCGCCGGACCACCGGCCGGGGTGATCCCCGGCCGGTCGGCGCACCCTTACAACATGGCCACGACACCGAGGGCCACGATCCACACCAGCAGGCCGACGAGCAACGCCGACAGCAGTGAGTTGGTGAGGACGAAGACTCCGACCGCCGACACCGCGAACAACAGCGCGACGATCAGCCATTCCACCCAATCGTCCGGCCGCAATTTCCGGTACCGGGGATGGGAACTCTTGAGCCCACGGTCCACGCATATGGGCTACCCGCCTGCGGCCTCGGCAAACGTCTTTTCGTTGCCGAATATGTGTCATTCCGTGATTTCCGGAGGCCGTCGTGCCTTATCGTGGCCGGTCGAACTCGCCGTCCTGCACGCCCGCGGTGAAGGCGGCCCACTCCGCGGGCGTGAAGATCAGCACCGGCCCGTCCGGGTCCTTCCCGTTGCGCATTCCCACGTGTCCGTCGGCGAGCAACGCGATCTCGACGCTGTCGTTGCCCGCCCCTTCCCCCGCCCTTCGCCACGTGGCGCCGGTCAGGTCGATGTTCGCGTTGCCTTGAATGCTCACGAATTGGACTCCTTCGCTGTCTGCTGCGGCAGACGTGTACGGACCGAGAACCCAGCGCTGTCGCCGGACGCATTCACGCGCGCCCGATAGTACCGCCGCCGACCGGCGCAGTCGGGCGGAAAACCGGCCGAAATCGGCTTCGTGCCTCGATGATCGAGGCTGACAGTTGTCACGAGTACCGCCGTTCTCAGCGGCGGCGCGGCGCAGGCTCCGCCCACACGCGGATGGCCGCGACAACCACCCGGCCGGAGGGCCGAAATCGGTTTCGCGGCGGCACGATCCAGGATCGGATCGAGCCGACCGCGGCGGTCGGCGACGGCAAAGCGATCGTCGATCCGGTCCGGGAGACCGACACGTTCAGCCGGAACAACTCCGCGAACAAGCGCGTATCGTTCTCCGGCAGGTCCGGCGCGATCAGGAAAGTCCATCGGTTCGACCGCGGGTGCGCCAGGATCGGTCCGAGCCGGACGCTCTTGCTCTGCAGGTGCGCCTTGACCGCCTGCCCCAGACCGCTCGGCATGGTCAACGCCCACACCGACCCGGCTCGCATCACGATGCGGCCCAGTTCGGGTGGATCGACCACGGCGGGCAGATCACATTCGCGCCGGTAGAACTGGCATCTGGACCGCGGTGTATCCCCAAGTGGCCTCTGCTCCACTGAACAACCCCCTGCAGTGCGGTTCGATCGACAATGAGGTGCGCGCCATACCGAAGCGCCTGCTATCCGACCGCAGCGACCTCGCGTACCGATATGAATGCGGCGATGGCCGAGTGTGACGCGCCTACCTATAGTTTTGCTTTGCCCAGGCAGGGAACGATGGATAAAGACTGGCCAAAATTGCGGAAAAGTAGTCGCCTATGGGACTTCTGTTAACTGCTGTGACTCAATGCCAACTGTGGTCGGTGAGAGCGGTGCGCGGACCGAACTTCGGTTTGTGGAAGTGGCCGCTGATTTCCAGCAGGCGGATCGCGCGATAGCGGTGCGGACGCAGCGGTTCCAGATATTCGACCATCGCGTCGTCATCGATCGGACGGCCGAGCAGGGTCCAGCCGACCGTGGCGGCGAGATGATAATCGCCGACCGACAGCGCATCCGCGTCGCCGAAAGCCCGCTGGGCGATTTCCGCGGCTGTCCACACCCCGATACCGGGAACGCTGCACAGCATGCGTGCCGCCTCCGCCGGATCGACCCGCGCGGCGCGCTCCAGCGACTCGGCGATCCGCGCCGCGCGCACGATGGTCTGCGCGCGCTGCGGTCCGACGTTGGCCCGGTGGTAGACCCAGGAGGGAATCCGCCGCCAGGTGTCGGCGTCCGGCGGCAACCGCATTCCGTCCGGTGCCGGGCCCGGCGCCGGTTCACCGAACTGCCGCACGAGTTTCCGCCACGATGCCCGCGCGGACACGGTGTGCACCTTCTGCTCCAGCACGGCCGGTACCAAAGCTTCGAATACCAGACCCGTGCGCAACATGCGCAGGCCCGGAAACCGGCGATGGGCATCGACGAGCTTCGGGTGATCCGGGCGGAACGCCGAGACATCCTCGTCCAGGCAGAGCATGTGGTCGAGACCCGCGAGGAATTCCTCCGCACCCGGCCCCCAAGCGCCGGCGTGCACCGCACACGCGCCGGACTGCGTCAACCGGTAGGTGACCGGCCCGGTCGGCAGGCGGGAGGCGTGCCAATGCGCGCCGTCGGCGGTCACCCGGTGGCACGGATCACCTGTGCCGCGGCCGAGCGGGGCCAGGGTGCACGCCAGATCGATCGGCCGATCCGTCATGAGAGTCCGGCTCGATCCCGGCTCGACCGTCACGCTGCGCACCGGCCTCATTCTGCCCGGTGCGGCGCGCGGCGCCGCATCACCCTCCGCCCGGGCGCGACGGATTATCATCACACCCATAACTCTTCTCATATCGATCACGCATGATTATAGTTTCGCAATCGGTTGTAACGAAACGTGATTCGCGACGATATTGATTTCGTTCGGCAAATAGCTGGCTGTAGCGATGACGGAGGTTCTCTGATGATCACCAATCTGCTCAACTGGTTGCTCAACGCCTGGGGTGGGATTTTCGCGGGCAGCTCGGGCTACCAGATCCCGCCGGGCACCCTGCCGTTCGGCAGCTGAGCGCGCGGCGCACCCCGCTCGGATCGCGGGCGAGGCCCGAAAGGCCTATCCCTCCAAGAGAAACTGTGCGAGGTGCCGCGCCTGTCGCCCGGCCAGGGCAGCGGCCTGGGTGCGACAGGAGAAGCCGTCGGCGAGGAAGATCGCGTCCTCGCCCGCGGCGCGCAGCGCGGGGAGCATGCCCTTCTCGGCCACCGCGACCGAAATGTCGTAGTGGCCTCGCTGCATTCCGAAATTTCCCGCCAGACCGCAGCATCCGGTGATTTCCGTCACCTGCACGCCCATACTGGCTAATAACCGGCGTTCGGCGTCGAAACCGAGGATCGCGTGCTGGTGACAATGCGGCTGGACCACCACCGACTGCCCGGTTCGCCGCGGCGGCCGCCAAGTCGGCTGCTCGGCCAGGAACTCGGCCAAGGTGCGTACCGCCGCGGCGGTGGGCGCGGATCGCGGATCCTCCGGCACCAGTTCGGTCAGGTCCGCGCGCAGGACGGCGGTGCACGACGGCTCCAGTCCGACGATCACGCCGCCCGCGCTCACGTGCTCCTCCAGCGCGGCCAGAGTGGCCCGCAGCCGCGCGCGGGCGCCGTCGAGCTGCCCCGTGCTGATCCAGGTCAATCCGCAGCAGACCCGTCGCTCGGGAACCCGGACGCGGTAGCCCAAGGTGGTCAGCAGCCGAGCCGCCGCCAGTGCGATCTCCGGATCGAACGCGTCGGTGAAGGTATCGATCCACAGCATGACTTCCCCGCGGCCACGGCTGCGCTCCTCGGGCGCATAGGCCGACTCGGCCAGTGCGGCGCCCTCATCCAGATCGCGCCAGATCCGGCGGAAGCCGCGCACGGCCAAGCGCGGCACGTCACGACGCGGGTCGATGCCCGCCGCGCGCAGGCCTACTCGACGAAGCGCGCCACGGCCGGCCAGTGCGTTGACGACCCGCGGCAACCGGCTCGCGGCCGACAGCCAGCGGGGCAGCCGGCCCAGCGAGTAGTGATCGATCGGGCGCAGCCGATGGCGGTAGCGGCGATACAGCGTCTCCGACTTGTAGGTGGCCATGTCCACGCCCGCCGGACAGTCCGACCGGCACGCCCGGCAGGACAGGCACAGGTCCAGCGACTCCGCCACAGCCTCCGACGACCACGGCAGCGCGCCGCGCACCACCTCCTGCAACACCCTCGCCCGCCCGCGCGTGCTGTCCTTCTCGTCCCGGGTGGCCTGGTAGGACGGGCACATGAAGCCGCCGTCGGCGCGGCATTTGCCGACGCCGACGCAACGATGAACCGCGACGGCGACATCGCCGTCGTCTTCCGGCAGCGGGTACCCCAGCGACGGCCGGGCGCCGGTCGACCCGGCCAGCCGCAGGTCGGCGTCGATCGCACGGGGCGCGACGAGCACACCGGGATTCAGGACGTCGCCGGGATCGAACAACGCCTTGTATCCGGCGAAGACGTCGAGCGCCGCGGGGGAGTACATCACCGAGAGCAGCTCCGAGCGGGCCCGGCCGTCGCCGTGCTCACCGGAGAGCGAACCGCCGTACCGCACGACCAACTCCGCCGCGTCGAAGAGGAAAGCGCGGAAACGGCGCGGCGCGTCGGCGATCGGGAGGTCGAGGCGGACGTGGATGCAGCCGTCGCCGATGTGCCCGTACAACAGCCCGTCGACACCGTGGTCGCGGGTGAGTTCGGCGAAATCGCGCAGGTAGGCGCCGAGCCGCGCGGGTGGGACGGCCGCGTCCTCCCACCCCGGCCACGCCGGCCGACCGTCGGGCGTACGACCCGCCAGCCCCGCGCCGTCGGCCCGGATCCGCCAGAGCGCCGCCGCCGTCCCCGGATCGGTGACGATCCGGGTGTCCATCGCGCCCGTGGTCCGGCACAGCCGCTGTGCGACGGCCAGCGCGTCGGCCTGGGTCTCGCCCGCGGTCTCCACGAACAGCCAACCGCCGCCGCGCGGCAGGTCGGGCACCGTGCCCCGATGCGCCCGGACCACGTCGACCAGCCGCGCGTCGATCCCTTCCACCGCGATCGGCGCGCAGGCCAGCACGGCGGAGACGTCGTCGGCCGCCGTGGCCATATCCGGGTAGCCGAGCACAGTGAGCACGGTGGCCCCCGGAAGCGCGACCAGATCGACGGTCGCGTCCAGCAGCAAGCCGCAGGTGCCCTCGCTGCCGACGAACGCCTTCGCCGCCGACGCGCCCCGCTCGGGGAGCAGATGCTCCAAGCCGTATCCGGACGCCTGCCGGTCGAAGCGCCCCAGATCGGTGCGCAGAACCGCGAGATTCGCCCTGCTGAATTCCGCTAGGCCAGGCACCGCCGACAGGTCGGCGGCCAGCGCGCGTTCGGTACCGGTGCCGTCCAGGATGCGCACCGCGCGCACGGTGTCGGAGGTGCGGCCCCACGCGACGGCACGCGGTCCGCAGGCGTTGTTGCCGATCATGCCGCCGAGCGTGCAGCGATTCTGCGTCGAAGGGTCCGGTCCGAAGCGAAGGCCGTGCGGACGCGCCGCCCGCTGCAATTCCGACAGCACCACGCCCGGCTGCACGGTGGCCACACGGGCGGCCGGATCGATCGCGACGATCCGGTTCATATGCCTGCTGAAATCGAGCACCAGTCCGGGGCCGATCGCGTTGCCTGCCACCGACGTTCCCGCGCCGCGCGCGGTCACCGGGAGACCCTCGCCGCGGGCGAATTCCAAGGTGAGGGCGACGTCCTCATCGGTCCTGGGGAAGACGACCGCCGCCGGCAGAACCCGATAGTTCGACGCGTCCGAGGAGTACTCCGCTCGCCGACGGGCGGAGCTGTCGACCTCACCCGCGATCGTGCCGCGCCGTGCCGCCATCCGGTTCTCGGTCACGGTGTTATTTTCCAGTGAGCTGTGTTTGTTTTTCCAGCGCCTATGCGTAAAGCGTCATGCACGCCTTGGTCCGGGCGTTCGGGTTGGGGCCGGTTTCGCTGTGGGAGAAAAGGGTTCCGGGCCGGGATCGACTTGAACTGAACCATTGTTGAGGTCTTAGTGTCGGTGGCCAGGTCTTGGATGGGGTGGGGAGCGAGAGGGAGAGCAACGTGAGCATCGAATCCGTGGCGTGGAGCCAGATGTACCGGCGGGCGAACGCGCCGCAGGAACAGCGGCCGTTCCGCTTCGCCACCGCCGAGCGCATCATCCGGTTCGCGACGCCGCACCGCCGCAGGATCAGCGCGTTCCTGCTGTTCAGCGTCGTGTCCGCCGGGCTCGCCGTGGCGACGCCGGTGCTGGCGGGCCGGGTGGTCGACGACATCGTCGGCGGCGCGGCGCCCCGGGTGGTGGTCGTGCTGGCGCTGGTCATCGGGATGCTCGCGGTGTTCGACGCGGGGCTCGGGCTGGCGATCCGATGGATGTCGGCGCGGATCGGTGAAGGGCTCATCCTCGATCTGCGCACCGCCGTGTTCGACCACGTGCAGAAGATGCCCGTCGCCTTCTTCACCCGGACCAGGACCGGCGCACTGGTCAGCCGCTTGAACAACGACGTCATCGGCGCGCAGCGCGCGTTCAGCGACACCCTGTCCGGCGTGGTGGCCAACCTGGTGACCCTCGCGCTGACACTCGCGGTGATGCTCAGCATCTCGTGGCAGATCACGTTGCTCGCGCTGGTATTGCTGCCGGTGTTCGTGCTTCCGGCGCGCCGGATGGGCAACCGCCTCGCGGACATGCAGCGGGAAGCGGCCCGGCTGAACGCGGCGATGAGCACCCAGATGACCGAGCGGTTCTCCGCGCCGGGCGCGACGCTCGTCAAGCTCTTCGGCCGTCCGGAGCAGGAGTCCGACGAGTTCGCGCTGCGGGCGCGTCGGGTGCGGGACATCGGCGTGCGCACCGCGATGCTGCAGACCGTCTTCGTCACCTCGCTCACGCTGGTGTCCGCGCTGGCGATCGCCCTGGTGTACGGGCTCGGCGGCTGGTATGCGCTGCGCGGGCAGTTGGACGCGGGCGCGGTGGTGTCGCTGTCGCTGCTGTTGACCAGGCTCTACACACCGCTGACCGCGCTGGCCAGCGCCCGGATGGAGATCATGGCCGCGCTGGTGAGTTTCGAGCGCGTCTTCGAAGTGCTGGATCTGAAGCCGCTGATCGAGGACGCGCCGGAGGCGCGGCCGGTTCCGGCGGGCCCGGTCGCGGTGGAGCTGGACGCGGTGAGTTTCGGCTACCCCTCGGCCGACAAGGTGTCGCTGGCCTCGCTGGAGGACGTGGCGAATCTGGACACCCGTGGCGGGGTGGAGGTGCTGCACGACGTGTCGCTGCGCGCCGAGCCCGGGCAGCTGATCGCGCTGGTCGGCTCGTCCGGCGCGGGCAAGTCCACCATCGCGCAGCTGGTCTCGCGGCTCTACGACGTCGACAGCGGCGCGGTGCGGTTGAACGGCGTGGACGTACGCGAGCTGACCACCCGGTCGATCCGCGAATCGGTGGGGCTCGTCACCCAGGACGGGCACCTGTTCCACGACACCATCCGTGCCAATCTGCTGCTCGCAAGGCCGGAGGCCGACGAGGACGAACTCTGGGACGCGCTGGAGCGCGCCCGGCTGCGCGAGCTGGTCGCGTCGTTGCCGGACGGACTGGAGACCGTGGTCGGCGAGCGCGGCTACCGGCTCTCCGGCGGTGAGCGACAGCGCCTGACCATCGCGCGTCTGCTGCTCAAGCAGCCGCGCGTGGTGATCCTGGACGAGGCGACCGCGTCGCTGGACTCGACCTCCGAAGCCGCGGTGCAGGAAGCACTGTCCGAGGCGCTGGAGGGCCGGACCGCGCTGGTGATCGCACACCGGTTGTCCACGATTCGCGCCGCCGACCAGATCCTGGTGCTGGAGGAGGGCCGGATCGTGGAGCGCGGCACGCACGCCCAGCTGCTGAACGCCGACGGCCGCTACGCGGAGCTCTACCGCACCCAGTTCGCCGAAGAACCGGTCACGGCCGCGGCTTGATCGGTCGTCCGGCTAACTCGCCGTCTGGTCCGCGGTACAGGTGGTGTCCGTGTCCGGCAGGGTTCCCGCGCCGAAGTAGGCATTGATCGCGTTGTTCACGCAACTGCTCAGCTCGGGCCGGAATGTCATGTGGATACGGACGCCTTCCAAGGTGACCATCCGCGACGCCGACAGGTACTCGTGCAGCCGGACGGCGTGGGTGTAGGGAGTGCGTGGATCGCCCGACGCCTGCACGATGAGCACGGGCACCGCGTTCCGCACCACCGTCGGCGGTTCGACCGGACGAGGCCAGAAGGCACAGGGCTGGATATTGCCCGCCAGTGCGCCGAACACCGGTTGCGTGGGCCGGCTCTCCTCGATGTTGCGCCAGTACCAGGTGGGATCGATGGGCGCAGCGACATCACCGCAAGCGATCTGCGCCAAAACGGAATTCTCGTTGTCGCGCAGCGCCGCCACGATGGCGCGCAGTCGCGGCGTACGTGAGGTCGTGGGCGGACCGCCCGCGTCGTCGGCGAGCTCGCGCACCGTCGCGGCCAGCGGTTCGTTCAGCCGGAAGTTCCACAACATGGCATGCAGGATGAACGGCAGCCAGTGGTCGTCGATCGCGAAACCATCGATGACGATCGGCTTGCGGTTGACGACGCGGACCAGCTCCTCGACCTTCGCTCGCACCTGCTGCGGCGTCGCTCCGAGCCGGAATTCGTCGTCCCGGGCGGCGGCCCACACCGCCCAATCGTCCAAGGCGATCTCGTCGGCGGGTCCCCAATCCTGGACCAAGCCGGTCCAGTAGCGGTCCGGGTCGATCGCGCTGTCGAGCACGACTCGATCACTGCGCTCCGGGAACATCTGCGTGAACACCGCCCCGAGGTACGTGCCGTAGGACAGGCCGTAGAAATTGATCTTCTGCTCGCCCAAGGCGGCTCGGACGATGTCCATGTCCCGCGCGGTGTTGCGGGTGGTGAACTGCCGCACCAGCTCCGGATCGCGAACGACGCAGGTGGCGGCCATGCCCGCGGACTGGACGGTGTCGTGTACGAACCCCAGCGGATCCAGGCCCGCCGACCGGATCATCTCGCCGACCGGCCACCCACAACGTGGGCTGCTGCTGGATTCGCCGACACCGCGCGGGTCCATGCCGATCAGGTCGTAACTCGCCAGCACGTCCGGCGACAGCACGTCACCGAGCAGATCCACGCTGTCCAGGCCCGGGCCGCCGGGACCGCCCGGGTTCGACAGCAGGACGCCCCGCCGCCGCGCCGGATCGGTCGCCTTCACCCGGGATATCGCCACGGTGATCGTGCGATCGCCGGGCCGTCCGTAGTCGAGCGGCGCCAGGACGTTCGCGCACTCGCCACCGGCCTTGTCCAGATTCTCGACGCCGCACGGCTTCCACTCGAGCGTCTGGTGATAGAACCGGTCCAAACCGTTGGGCTGCGTGTCGGCCGCTGGATCGGCCCGGCTGTATGTGGGCGCGGCGAGCAGTGCGGACGCCGCCACTATCGACATCGAACGCCAGAACAGATTCGCGGACAACGAAGTTCGCCTCTCGGCCGGAGCGAGCACGGGGATGGATGCGGAAGAACCGTATCGGATCAGGGCTCTCGGCGGCGGCAGCGTGTTCCCCCGCGCGGCGTGATCCGGCCGGGGTCGTCCTAGCCGACGAAGCCCGGCTCGAACGAGTCGAGCCGGGCTTCGTTGATCGGCTGCACTCAGAATTCGCCCATGACGCCGATCACGGTGCGGCCCCGGTGGCTGCCGTTGCGGATGGCGCGCAACACCCGCTCCACATCGGTGATCGGAGCGTAGTTCTCCAGAGTCGAAAGATGCGGTGGTCGTAGCTCTTTGCCGAGCTGGGACCACACTTCACGGCGGCGCTCGATCGGGAGGTTGACCGAATCGATGCCCTCCAGCGCCACACCGCGCAGGATGAACGGCATCACCGTGGTGGGCAGTTCGGACCCGCCGGTGAGCCCGCTCGCCGCGACCACGCCGCCGTAGCCGATGGCGCTCAGTATGTAGGCGAGCGAGGCGCCGCCGACGCTGTCCACGGCCGCTGCCCACCTGGCCTTGGTCAACGGCCGCGGCTTGGCATCCGGCTCCGGCAATCGGCCGATCACCTCGTTGGCGCCGATCTCGCTGAGCAGATCGTCCGCGTCGGTCTTGCCGGTGGACGCGATGACTTCGAAACCGAGCCCGGAGAGGATGTCGATGCTCACGCTGCCGACCCCACCGGTCGCGCCGGTGACCAGCACCGGGCCCGCGTCCGGGGTGAGGCCGCGATCGAGCAGCGCCTGCACGCTCAGCGCCGCGGTGAAGCCCGCGGTGCCGAGCGCGGCCGCATCGCGAAGGCTCAGGTCCTCCAGCTTGACCACCCATTCGGCGGGCACCCTCGCGTATTCGGCGAAGCCGCCGTTGTGCGAGACGCCGATGTCGTATCCGTGCGCGATCACCGGATCGCCGGGGGCGAAATCGTCGTCGGCGGACTCGACCACCTCGCCCACCAGATCGATGCCGGGCACGATCGGGTAGTTGCGCACCACCCCGCCGCCCTTGGTGATCGCCAAACCGTCCTTGTAGTTCGCGCTCGAGTAGTGCACTTTGATCGTCACGTCGCCCGGCCCGAGGAAATCCTCGCCGACCTGCTGCCGGGTCAGGACGATCCCGCTATCCGATTCGTGTGCCACCATCGCCCAGAACTCCATGCGGACGAGCATACGAGTGTCCGGACGGCTCCGGGAGCTACTGCGGCAGGAGTTCCAGCCGGACGCCGAGCAGGCGAACCGGGCGGTCGAGGTCGAACCGATCGACGATGCGCAGTGCCGTCTCGGCGATCCGCGCCACGTCGATGGTCGGTTCGGGCAGTTTTTCCTGTTTGCTGCGCGTGTAGAAGGTGTTGGTCCGCACGGTGACGGCGACGCGGCCTGCGATCCGGCCCGCCGCGGCCATCTCCTCCGCGACCTCGGTGGCCAGCCGCGCGACCTGAGCGCGGATCTCCCCGGGATCGGTCAGATCGTGCGGGAAGGTCTCCGACTTACTGCGGCCTACGGGGATTCGCGGTTCCGTGGTGACGTCCGTATCGCCTTTACCGTGGCCGAGCACCCAGAAGTACGGCCCGGTGTTCGGACCGAACTCCGCGGCGAGACGCTGCCGGTCGGCCGCCATCAGGTCGCCGACGGTTCGGATACCGAGCTCCGCCAGCCGTGCGGCGATCCGATTGCCGATACCCCACAGCGCGTTCGTCGGTCGATGGGCCATCACTTCGGCCCAGTTCGCGGCGGTCAGCCGAAAGACGCCCGCGGCGACGCCAGGGCCTGCGACGGGCTCGGCCGACGACTTGCCCGCCGACTTGGCGAACCCGGTCGCGAGTTTGGCGGTGAGCTTGTTGTCGCCGATGCCGATCGAGCAGGTCAGGTCCAGTCCGGCGACGGCGTCGCGCACCTGCTGTGCGAGGGCCTCCGGGTCGTCGGTGTCGGCGGCGAGGAACGCCTCGTCCCAGCCCCACACCTCGACCCGTCCCGGAAACGTCCGCAGCAGCGCCATGACCTCGTCGGAGGCGTCCTCGTAGGCGGCCATGTCCAAAGGCAGGAAGACGCCCTCGGGGCATTTGCGCTGCGCGCTGCGCAGCGGCATCCCGGCCCGCACGCCGAAGGCGCGCGCCGGATAGGACGCGCAGGTCACCACCTTGCGCGGTTCGGTGGGATCGCCGTGGCCGCCCACGATGACCGGCAGTCCCCGCAGTTCCGGATGCCGGCGGAATTCCACCGCCGCCTGGAACTGGTCGAGATCGACGTGCAACAGCCATCTGGCCACCTCTCGTTCTTACCGCAGACCTGCGACATCCGGCGTTGCGCCGCGCGGCTGACAGAACTAAATTCTGCTTATGAAGATTCGAGATCGGTTGCTGTTGGCGGCCGAGCGCCAGTTCGCCGAGCACGGCACCCTCGACGCGACCCTGGTCCAGATCCGGGACGCGGCGGGCGCCAGCGTCGGAGCGCTCTATCACCACTTCCCGGACAAGGCCGACCTGTACCGGCAGGTTTGGGCCAACGCGCTGGCGGACTACCAAGCGCACTTCTGGGCGGTGGTCGGCGACAGCACCGACGCGCGCGAAGGCGTCACCGCCGGCGTGCGTGAGCATCTGCGATGGGTGAGCGAAAACCAGTACCGCGCGACGGTGCTCACCTCCGCCCGGCCCCCAGGGGTGCGCGAGAGCGAGAGCAACCGCCGCTTCCTCTCGGACGTGACGCGGTGGTGGCGCACGCACGCGGGATACGGGACGGTTCGCGATCTTCCGATCGACCTGGTCTACGCGCTGTGGCTGGGTCCGGCGCAGGAATACACGCGGCAGTGGCTGGGCGGGGAGATGCGTATCGCCCCGGCCGAAGTCGCGGGCGAACTGGCCGACGCCGCCTGGCTCGCCCTCGCCGCCGATCGCACCCGAGCCGCTGGGGAGGTCTCCCGATGACGACCACGATGACCCTCGACCTCGACAGCGCCAAGAAGGTCCTGGCCGCGCAGCCGTTCGCCACCCTGGTGGGCACCGAGATCACCGCGTTCGGCGACGGGGCGGCCACCCTGGTCATCCCGTTGCGCCGGGAACTGACCCAGCAGTTCGGCTACGCGCACGGCGGTGTGCTCGCCTACGCCGCCGACAACGCCCTCACCTTCGCCGCCGGAACGGTTCTCGGCGCGAACGTGCTCACCGGCGGCGTGACGATCACCTACCTCCGCCCCGCCGCGGGCGACCGCTTGCGCGTCGAGGCTGCCGTCACCGGGTGGACGCGTCGCCAGGCGGTCGCGCACTGCGAGATCTACGCGGAGAGCCCGGACCGCGCACCCGTCCTCTGCGCGGTGGCCCAGGGCACCACCCGACTCGCGGAAGCCGACCTGACCGGGGCGAATACCGGCGCCTGACGCCACCCGAAGAGGTAGGAGAAGCGCTGCCCGGTCCACAACGAGCCAGCCTGATCGGCGTCGGCCGGGCTGCACCTGTGCGGATCGCGCAGCGGGTGCGCGGGACGGCGACCGCACGCCAGAACTCGCAGCGACGTGCTGTGGCTGTTCAGCGGGACGAGCCGCACGATGGTCCGCTGCCGGGAGGACGAACCGCCTGCTCAGCCCGACCACGGCCGGACAGCGTGGGTCCGCCTGCTCGCCGGCATGCGAACGGCCGGGCACGGAGTTGCCGTGCCCGGCCGTTGCAGCCCAGGTCAGGCGGTCGCCGCGAAGGCCGGGCCCAACGCGGGTTCGGCGACCGGCTCGATGGCGTAGGCCAGGATGTCAGCCACGTCGGCGACCGGTCGGACATCCAGCGCGGCCAGCACCTCCGCCGGGACGTCGTCCAGATCCGGCTCGTTGCGCGCCGGGATGAACACCGTCTTCAGTCCGGCCCGCTGGGCGGCGAGCAGCTTCTGCTTCACCCCGCCGATCGGCAGCACCCGGCCGTTCAGCGTGACCTCACCGGTCATGCCGACATCCGACCGCACCTGGCGTCCCAGCGCGAGCGACACCAGGGCGGTGACCATCGTGACGCCCGCGGACGGCCCGTCCTTGGGCACCGCGCCTGCCGGGAAGTGGATGTGGATGTTGCGGTCGAGCACCGACGGCTCGATGCCGATCTCCTCCAGGTGCGAACGCACGTAGGTCAGCGCGATCTGCGCGGACTCCTTCATGACGTCACCGAGCTGACCGGTGAGAGTCAGCGACCGTTCGCCCTCGGCGGCGTTCGCCTCGATGTAGAGGACGTCGCCGCCCGCGCCGGTCACCGCGAGACCGGTGGCCACACCCGGGACGGCCGTGCGTTCCACCGAATCGGGGGTGAAGCGTGGACGACCCAGGTAGTCCTTCAAATCGTCCAGACCGATCGTCAGGGTGTCGGTGTCGATCTCGTAGCCCAGATCGGGGTCGTAACCCGATGCCGCGGGCCCGCTTTCGCGCTCGGACAGCCGGGTGGCCGCCTTGCGCAGCGCCTTGGCGATCAGCCGCTCCATCTGCCGGACGCCGGCCTCCCTGGTGTAGTTCGCGGCGATCTCGCGCAGCGCTTCCTCGCTGATCGTCACCTCCTCGGCGGTCAGCGCGTTGCGCTCCAACTGCCGCGGCACCAGGAAGTCGCGCGCGATGGCCACCTTGTCGTCCTCGGTGTAGCCGTCGACGGTGATCAGCTCCATTCGGTCCAGCAGCGGGCCGGGGATGGTCTCCATGACATTCGCCGTCGCGATGAACAGCACGTCGGACAGGTCGAGATCCAGATCGAGGTAGTGGTCGCGGAAGGTGTGATTCTGCGCCGGGTCCAGCACCTCGAGCAGGGCGGCCGCCGGGTCGCCGCGGAAGTCCGAACCGACCTTGTCGATCTCGTCCAGCAGGACGACCGGGTTCATCGAGCCGGCTTCCTTCATGGCCCGGACGATACGGCCGGGCAGCGCGCCGACGTAGGTACGGCGGTGCCCGCGGATCTCGGCCTCGTCGCGCACGCCGCCCAGGGCGACGCGGACGAATTTGCGGCCCAGTGCGCGCGCCACGGACTCACCGAGCGAGGTCTTGCCGACGCCGGGCGGACCGACCAGCACGAGCACCGCGCCGGACCCGCGTCCGCCGACGACCTCCAGACCGCGAGCGGCCCGGCGGGCGCGGACGGCCAGGTACTCGACCATGCGGTCCTTGACCTCTTCCAAGCCGTGGTGATCGGCGTCGAGCACCGCGCGGGCGGCCGAGACGTCGGCGCTGTCGGTGGTCTTCACCGTCCACGGCAGCTCGAGCACGGTGTCCAGCCAGGTCCGGATCCACCCGGATTCCGGACTTTGATCGCTGGCTCGCTCCAGCCTGCCGACTTCGCGCAACGCCGCCTCGCGAACCGGGTCGGGCAGGTCGGCCTGTTTGACACGGGTGCGGTAGTCGTCGGCGCCGTCCGGCTCGTCCTCGCCGAGTTCCTTGCGGATGGCGTTGAGCTGCTGGCGGAGCAGGAATTCGCGCTGGCTCTTCTCCATGCCCTCGCGCACGTCTTCGCTGATCTTCTCGCTGATCTCGGCCTCGGCGATGTGCGCTTTGGTCCACTCGATCAGCGTGGTCAGCCGCTCGGCCACCTCAGGGGTCTCGAGCAGTTCCCGCTTCTGGTCCGAAGTCAGGTACGGGGCGTAGCCCGCGGTGTCGGCGATGGCCGACGGATCGGTCAGCTGGTTGACCGCGTCGATGATCTGCCAGGCCTCGCGGCGTTGCAGCACCGAGACGACCAGCTTCTTGTATTCGGCGGCCAGTTCCTTGGTGCGGCCGTCGGGGGCGGGGCTCTCGACCGGTTCGGCCTCGACCCACAGCGCGGCGCCCGGCCCGGTGACCCCGTGCCCGATCTTGGCGCGCCGTTCGGCCTTGAGGACGGCCGCGGGGGCTCCGCCGCGCATCCGGCCGACCTGTTCGATGGTGGCGACCACACCGTAGGTGGCGTAGCCCTCGGTCAGCCGCGGCGCGAGCAGCACGGCGTCGGTCTTGGCGGCGCGCGCGGCGTCGATCGCGGCCTGCGCGGATTCGTCCAGTTCGATGGGCACGACCATGCCCGGCAGCACGATCGGATCGGTCAGGAACAGCACCGGCAGGTTCTGTGGTGTAGTCACGTCTTCGACCCTTCCAAAAGTTGAGCGATGCCTACTCAACCCCGGCCTGCCCCTCTTTGTTCCACCCCAACCGGTCCGTTCGCTCACGGCGAAGACCCGCCGAGCGTTGACACCCCCTCCAAGGCAATGAGAACGTGGGGACCTTGATATCTCATACCGGCGGTACCGCCGGATCGGCTTGAGGAGTCCCATCGATGTCGTCGCTCGCCGCCGGCGTGTTCATCGACTGGGAAGGTTTGACCGGGCAATCCGAGTTCGTGGTCGACTTGATCACATTCCCGATCTTCAGCGCGCTGGCGGGCTGGCTGACCAACTGGACCGGCGTGCTGATGTTGTTCTGGCCGATCATCTTTCGCGGCATCCGGATTCCCGGCCTGCACGTGCTCTATCCCTATTTCCCGCGTCGCGTCCAAGTGCTGCCGACCTTCTCCGGCGACGGGCGCCGCCTCGGCTTCCAGGGCTTCATCCCGGCGCGCGCGGAGAAGATGGCCAGCATCTGCGTGGACAAAGCCCTGATGCGGATCGGCAGTCCCAAGGACTTCATCCACGAACTCGATCTCGACGGCATCGCCGACTACATCGCGGTCCTCGCGCGCGAGCAGGTGCGCCCACTGGTGGACGAACTGATGTACCGGGAGAACCCCGACCTGTGGCGCACGGTGCCGCGCGCCGCCAAGCAGCTGATCTACCAGCGGGTGGATCGCGAACTGCCCGCCTTGTCGCGCCGCGCGTTCGCTTCGCTCGGCGACAACGTCGACCAGCTGATCGGCATCAAGGGATTCGTGATCCGCTACCTGCAGGACAACCCGGCCATCCTCAAGGACCTCACCACCACCATCGCGGCGCCCGAGCTGCGCTTCATGGTGCGCATCG
Source organism: Nocardia sp. CY41 (assembly GCF_009829325.1). Lineage (GTDB taxonomy): Bacteria > Actinomycetota > Actinomycetes > Mycobacteriales > Mycobacteriaceae > Nocardia. Next base: position 175,291 of record NZ_VUOS01000010.1, on the reverse strand, counting down.
GCTTGCTCGGCGCGCCCTTCGGCGTGCTGCTGGCCCTGTACCTGCATGTGCACCAGCACATTCCGGTGCTGGGCTGGGTTCCGGGCTGGGTCATCGTCCTGCTCGCCTCGGCCGCGATCGGTGTGATCGTGAACGTCATCGCGGTGAAGATGGTGTTCGAGCCGGGCGATCCGCAGCCGCGGTACAAATATCTGTGGAAGCAGGCGCTGCTGGCGAAACGGCAGCCGCAGGCGGCCACCGATCTGGCGCACATCCTGGCCTACCAGGTGCTCACGCTGCCGAACTTGTCCAAGGAGCTGCTCGAGGGCCCGAACGGGGACAAGACCAGGCAGTTGCTGGAGCGCTTGATCGCCGACGAGATCCATCGCCAGCTCGGGCCCACGACCTCACTGGTGCGGGCCGCACTGGGCCGCCGCCAATTCGACAACCTGACGGTGGGCGCGGCGGGGGCCGCGGTCGGGCTGGCCCCCACCCTGGTCGAGGACGAGGAGTTCACCCTGGCACAGGCCAAGACGATCGATGATTTCGCGGCGCGCAAGTTGCGGCGGCTCACGCCGGGGGAGTTCATGGAGATGTTCTACGCGTCCGTCGAACAGGACGCCTGGCTGCTGTATCTGCACGGCGCGGTGCTGGGCCTGGTCGTGGGAGGCGCCCACCTGATGGTCTTCGGCTGGTAGCGGGCACTCGGCGCAAGATAAAACAAGCATGCTTGCCTTTTTTTGAGCTCGCTGCGATGCTGGACCACGGCGGCACACGAAGCGGTGTGCCCGGAACCGGCAGGGGAACTGATGGCTGACCTAGAGGCGTTGCTCGGCGACTTCGCCGACGAATGCGCGGACCTGGAACGACTCGTCGCCCCGTTGGCGCCCGCGCAGTGGGCGCGCACCACCCCCGCCCCGGGATGGACCATCGCCCATCAGATCGGCCATCTGGCTTGGACCGACGAAATCGCGACGATCGCCACCGCGGATGCCGCCCGATTCCAGCAGTTGCTGGCCGAAGCCGGGCCACGGGCGCTCACCTTCGTCGACGAGGCCGCCGAGAAAGCCGCCACCGAACCGCCCGCCGAGCTGCTCGATCGCTGGCGGCGTGGACGCGCGGGACTCGTCGCGGCGCTGCGCGCGACGCCTCCGGGCGTCAAATTGCCGTGGTTCGGTCCGCCGATGAGCGCCGCGTCGATGATCACCGCCCGCATCATGGAGACCTGGGCACACGGACAGGATGTGGCCGATGCCCTGGGCGTGCACCGCACTCCCACGGCACGGCTGCGCACCGTGGCCCATATCGGCGTGCGCACCAGGGATTTCGCCTACACCGTGCACGGAAAGACCCCGCCCGCAGCGGAATTCCGGGTGGAACTGACCGCGCCGGATCGCACGATCTGGGCGTGGGGCCCCGAGGACGCCGACCAGCGGGTGACCGGCCCGGCACTCGACTTCTGCCTGCTGGTGACCCAGCGCCGCCATCCGGACGACCTGGCGATCCGCGCGCACGGCGACGACGCCGCGGAATGGCTCACTATCGCACAGGCTTTCGCGGGGCCGACAGGTGAAGGAAGGACGGCGGGCCAGTTCACCTGACCCGCCCCACACCCGACCCGATCGATGACGATTCGGGAGCGGGCGAGCGCCACACTTGGGTGCGCCGTGTTCATGTCGACGGCCGGACGCCGTTGGCCGGGTGTCTCGAGATGGCAGTCGAGAATGGCGCTCGCCAGCTACCCGAATATTTACCCGTCCGTGTGACCACGGAAACATTGCCGCCATGTACGTCGTAGCGTGCGTTTTCTCGACGGCCTGACCTGCCCGGATGGCCATGTGGCTGTGATCCTGCTCGCATCCATGCCGCATCCCGCGCCGCCGCCCAGGGAATCTGGACGGGCGTACAGCTTTCCACGGTGCTGATCGCCTGTGGGGAGCGGCGTCGCAGGGAAAGGAACGCATCGTGACAGCACATCGACCTGCCCAGGTCGCGCGGCATGCCGCCATCGTGCTCGCCGGTGCGGCCAGTCTGAGCCTGACCGCCGCGGCCGGCGCCTATATCGTCCAGCAGATCGCCGACACCCAGCGTCCGGATGCTCGGATCGCCGCGCCGGTCGTCCCGGCCGCTCCCGATGAGCTGGACCATGGCCGCGCATACGTCTCCTATCCGGCACTGACCAGCAGCAGTTACGTTCTGCCCGTGGCCTTTTCCACGCTCCCCGCCACCGAGCCGGAAGTCGCCGAACCGCTCGTCGATTCGCCCGCCGCGCCGCCTCCGCCCGCGCCACTCGCCGGCCGCGTCCGCCTCGGCGAGGCCTATGTCGGCGCGCAATTCGCGCGTACCGAGGCCGACACCGTCTCGGTCACCGTGGACACGAATGCCTTGACGGTGCTGACCGGTTTCCTTCGCGCCGATCCCGCGCGCGAGAAGCCCGGCACGTCCGGCGTGACCACGATGCGCACCGACCTGGATACCCGCAACGGTGCAGTGCGGCTCGCGCTTTCCGATCCGGAATTGGGCGAGCGCGACCTGCGCCTCGATCGCCAGTCCAGGCCCGCACCCACCGGGCAGGCGACCATTGAACACACGCCCGCGACCCCGCAGGACGAGACGAGTTCCGCCGCGGTGTGACCGACCGCCTACTCTGCTCGGCATGAGCGCCTACGACTTCTGCGTCATCGGCGGCGGCATCGTCGGCGTGGCCACCGCGCACCGAATCCTGGCGCGCCATCCCGGGGCGAGCCTCGTGCTGCTGGAGAAAGCCCAGCGTCTGGCCGCCCATCAGACCGGGCACAACAGCGGAGTCATCCACTCGGGCATCTACTATCCGCCGGACAGTCTGAAAGCCACGCTGTGCCGCCGTGGCGCCCGGTGGACCACGGATTTCGCGGCGGCACACGGCATTCCGTACCGGGTCTGCGGAAAATTGCTGGTCGCCACCGACGACGCCGAGTACGAGCGAATGCTCGCACTGCACGAACGTTCGATGACCAACGGCGTGGCCGTCGAACTGATCGACGCCGCGGAACTCACGCGGCGCGAACCGCGCGTCACCGGCGTCGGCGCCCTCTTCGTCCCGGGCACCGGCATCATCGACTTCACTCGGGTGACCGAAGCGCTCGCCGACGAAGTACGCGGTGCGGGTGGCGAATTCGTGTTCGGCGCCGAGGTGGCCACGCTTACCGAGACCACGGACGCGGTGACCGCCGCGGGTCCGACCGGCTCGTGGACGGCTCGCCGCCTGGTCGTCTGCGCGGGGCTGCAAGCCGATCGGCTGGCGCGGGCAGCCGGACTGCGCACCGACTTCCGCATCGTCCCCTTCCGCGGCGAGTACTACAAACTGCCGCCGGAGCGCAACGGGCTGGTGCGCACACTGATCTATCCGATCCCCGATCCGGAATTGCCCTTCCTGGGAGTGCATTTGAGTCCCATGATCGACGGATCGCTGACCGTGGGGCCGAACGCGGTGCTCGGACTGGCCAGGGAGGGCTATCGCAAGGGCAGCGTCGATCTGACCGACGCGCGAGAAGTGCTCGGGTTCCCCGGGTTTCACCGCGTCGCCAAGGCGAACGTGCGCACCGGCCTGCGCGAACTGCGCAACTCGCTGTTCAAGCGCGGATATCTGGCGCAGTGCCGCCGCTACTGTCCGGAGCTGACACTCGCCGATCTGCTGCCCCGGGAGGCGGGCATTCGCGCGCAGGCGGTCTTGCGGGACGGCACGTTGGTGCACGACTTCATGATCGAACGCACGGAACGCTCGGTTCATCTGCTCAACGCGCCGTCACCCGCGGCGACCTCGGCCATGCCGATCGCGGAGCACATCGTCGACCAGCTCTGAACACCCGCCTCCCAAGCAACCGGTCGGTCGCAATATTGCGAATTGGGTCGACCAAATCGTCCAGAGCCCTCGAATAAAGAGGAGAGCTGTAGTACTTTTAACGCCAGTCGTGGGACAGGGAGGGCCTATGGGCCACATCAAGTACGCGAGTGACGTCGGAGCGCCCGTCGAGGTCGCTTTCCATTACACGGACAACCCTCTGTTCGTACCGGATTGGATGTTCGGCATCGAGGACTTCGTCCCGACGGGCGAACAGGACCGCGGACTCGGCGCGGTCTTCGCCATCACCACCCGCCTCGCGCTCTGGCAGCCGACGTCGACCTGCGAGATCACCGAATACCGCCCCAACGCGGTGATCGGGTACACGCTGCGCGGGCGCGTCTCCGGCACGTTGCGGCTGCGCTTCGACCCGCTCGGTTACGGACGCTCGGTCCTGACCTCGGAGGCGGAGTACAGTCCGCCTCGCGGACCGGTCGGGCGCCTGAGCGCAGGACTGGTGGACGCCGCGGTCAGATCGGCGCTGCGGCGGACCGAGTCGCGGTTACGGAGGGAGATAGAGGAATTCCACGGTACCGATCTTGTCGGTCGGATTGCGTAGGGTGCCAGCCATGATCATCGTGAGCACCGACGGATCCTGCCTCCGCAATCCCGGCGGCGCCATCGGCTGGGCTTGGGTCAATCATCAGGGCTCCTCGGCCAGCGGGGGAGCCGCATCCGGCACCAACCAGGTCGCGGAGTTGCGCGCGGTGCTGGAAGCGATCGTCGCCCACCCCGGGTCCGAACCGCTGCTCATCGAGAGCGATTCGCTGTACGCGATCAAATGCGCCTCGGAATGGGTGTCGGGGTGGCGGCTCAACGGCTGGCGCACGTCCACCGGCGGCGCGGTGAAGAACGTCGAACTCGTCCGGCAGATCGATGGGGCCATCGCGAGCAGGCCGGGCCCGGTCCGCTTCCGTTGGGTACGCGGACATGTCGGCAACTACTTCAACGAGCAGGCCGACGCACTGGCTGGAGAAGCGGCTCGGCAGGCCGCGGTCACCGCGGCTGTCGCCGAGGCGAACACCGTGGAGATGCTCGCGGTGACTGTGGAGGAAACGCCGACGGCGCCGGAAGCGCCGAAGAGCAAGGCCGCGGGGAAGGCGGCCGCGCCGTCGGCGCCACAGACTTTGACGCTGTTCTGATTCGCCGGGCGAATCGTCGCAGGCTGCCCGAATGACCTCCGGCGGTGGTGGCTCGGCCCACCGCCGGAGGCGCTCGGCTAGTTACCCGGCTGCGGTGCGGGCTGACCAGACGGTGCCTGCTGCGGAGCCGGAGCGCCGCCCGGCGCGGGAGCGCCCGGCAGGCCGGTGCCCGCGCCCTTCAGCATCGGCGAATCGAGCTTCTCGACCAGCCACTTGTCGCCGGACTTCTGCAGCTGGGCGATCACCACCACGAACTGTCGCTCGGGGTTGGTCTGGGTGAAGTTGGTCCGATACTGCGTGAGGGTGACCAGCACCTTGGCCGAGGTCTTGTCACCGGCCTGGTATCCGCACTGCACGTCATCGACCCAGGACTTGACCTGCGCTTGCACCATGGCGTCTTTCAGCGCCTTGGTCGCGTCGTCGAACTCCTCGAGGAACTGGCCCGTCGATCCGGCCTTCACCTTGGTGAAGTAGTCGTCGAGGTTCTTCGAGTAGTCGTAGACCGACACGTCCTTGCCGAATGTGCACGCGGCATCGGTCGAGTCACGAATCGCGTCGAGCTTGTCGCCGCGATCGGAACCCTGCAAGAAGAACACCACCACCGCGGTGATCGCCGCGACCGCGAGCACACCGGCCGCGAACGCGGCCACCAGCGGAAGCGAGGTGGACTTGCCGGACGGTGCGGGCGTCGCCGCCTTGGGCGCGACCTTCTTCGCGGCCGGCTTCGCGCCGGTCTCTGCCTTGTCTGCCTTCTCCGCCTCGGACAGCTCGGGCTTCGCCGCGCCTGCGGCGTCCCCCGACTTCGCGGTCACCGCGTCGGTGTCCTTGTCGGAGGCGGCGGCCGTGGTCTCGGCGTCCTTGTCGGTCTCGGCGTCGTCGGTAGACATCGATAAAACCTGCACTTTCCCGGCGCGCATCGGTGCGCACCGATTGGCTTGAGCGGCCCGCGACAGCGGGCCTCACGCGTTCCACCGGCGAGTATGCCCGGCCGACGGGATGACCGCCGGGCCGGGTACGAATCACCGCACCGGAGGCAGGGTCCGTTCGTTCGGATCCACGCCCGGCGGCATGTGCGCGCCGTTGTTGGGCACGTCCGGCCGCGGCGCGTTGGCGGCGCCGCGGATCTGCTGACCCGGCGGGGGGTTCTCACAGTAGTTCCACTTCGGGATCGTGCCGTCCTGCACGACCTCGTTGCGGATCTTCGGAGTGTTGTAGGTGCAGAACGGCCGCGGCCAGATATCGATCATCGCGTGGAACTCGCCGTCGTGCGCCGGAACTCCGAGCGCTTCGCCGCCGAGCGCGAGCGAGGGGAACAGCGCGCGCAGCGCGGGCAGCCGCAGCTGCGCCGCTTTCGTGATCGCCTGGAAGTTGGTCGCCAGGCTGGTGATCGGATCGGCCGTGCGGTCCACCACCGCGCCGAGGCTGGTGAGCTGCCCCGGCGCCTGCTCGAGCACCCGCTGCAGTTCCGTGTTCGCGTTGTTGAACTGCTCGAACAGCACTCCGGAGTTGCGGGTCAGCGTGGCCAGATCCGGCTGCGCGTTGGATGTCGTACTGGCGATGGTCCGCAGATTGGTGATCAGATTCGTGGTCTGCGGCAGCAGCGAATCCAGTCCCGCCGTCGCCAAGCTGATGCCGTTGACCAGGCCGCGCAACTGATCCGGGCCACCGCTGAGCGCGATGTCCAGTTCGTTGAGGATGACCTGGAAGTGATCGGGATTGATCTGCGCGATCAGGGCGCTGGAGTTGTCCAGAACCGACCACACCGGGGTGGGCGTGTGGATCTTGTCCGGATCGAACTTGATCACCGCGCCATTGGCCAGATACGGCCCCTGCTCGGCGTTCGGCCGGAAGTCGATGTACTGCTCACCCGCGCCGGACAGCGCCTGCACCGCGATCTGGGTGTCTACCGGGATCTTGTACTTCGACTCGATCTGCGCGGTGGCGGCGATGGCCTGGCCGCGGTCGGTCAGTTCGATCGAGGTCACCTTGCCGATGCGCCAGCCGCGCAGCGTCACGTCGTTGCCGGGCTGCAGACCGCCGGAACGGTCCAGATTCACCGTGACGGTGTAGTCGGATCGCAGCGGGTTCACCCGCATGACGTTGATCATCAGGTACGCGGCGCCGACCAGCAGCACGAGCACCAGGCCCACGTTCGACAGGAATATCTTGCTTCCGAACAATTTGCGCGCGGAGGTCATCGGTGTCCGCCCCCCACTCGACTCTGGACCAGTTGCAGCACCTGGATCAGGCTGCCCGCGAAGTCCTGCAGGTCGTTGAGATCCTGGAGTTTGCCGTGTTCCGGATCGGTGAGCGCGCTGATGTCCAGATTGGTCGCGGTCGCGTACACCGCGAAGCTGCTGCCGCGGAAGGTCGCGTCGACCTTCGGCCGGATCACCCGCAGCCGATCCAGCAGGACGCCGAAACCGTCACCGGTCTTGGCGATCGCGTCCATCAGCTGCCGGGTGTTCTCCAGCAGTCCGTTCAGGTTCTCGGTCGAAGTGTTCGCGTAATCGCCCAGCGCGGCGCTGGAGATGGACAACTTGGCGAGCAGGTCGCCGAGTGCCCGGTTGTTCTCGGCGATGGCGCCGATCATCTGCGGCAGCGTGTCGGCCACCTCGCCGAGCTCCGAGCGCCGCCCCTCGATGGTGTCGGCCAGCGTGCTGAATTCACCGAGCACGCTGTCCACCCGAGCGGAGTTGGCGTTCAGACTGCCGACCACGCCCGTCATCTCGGTGATCAGGTGGGCCAGTTGCTCGCCGCGGCCGCCGACGATCGAGTCCAGTTCGGAGCCGAGCTTGGAGAGGCTGGCGATGCCGCCGCCGTTGAACAGCATGGAGACCGAGATGAGCAACTGCTCGACGGTCGCGCCCGCGGAGGTGCTGTCGATGGTGAGCGTGTCGCCGTCGTGCAGCATCTGCGCGCCGGGCTCGGCCTTCGGCTTGGACACCGCGACGAAGACGTCACCCAGCGGAGTGGCCTGCCGCAGTTCCGCCGTGCTGCCCTTGGGCAACTCGATGTCCTTGCGAATGGTCAGGTCCACGATCGCCTGGAAGTTCTTGGTCTTGATGTCGGTGACCACGCCGACATCCGAGCCGCCGATCTTCACCTTCGCCTGGTCGGGCAGATTCAGCGCGTTCTCGAAGACCGCGTGGATCGTGTAGGTCTCCCCGCCCTGGCCCGGTTTCGGCAGCGGCAGCTTCTCCACGGTGAGCCCGCAGCCGGAGGTCACCGCCACGCCGGCCACCGCGGCGAAGGCGACCAGCGCCCTGCGTGCCTTGATCGTCATTCGGTAGGTCATTTCGTCAGTCCGAGCAGTGCGGCGGTGAGCCCGTAGTCGGGTCCGAAGTCCTGCATGTTTCCGGTGCGGCAGCCGTCGGCCTTCATCTGGATGCGCTCGCAGAACAGGCTGACGATCTCACCCGACAGCGCGGTGCCGATCACCGCGTGCAGCCGGACGTGCCCGTGCTGGCGGTCGACGATGTTGTCGACGTTCTGCATGACCATCGGCGCCAGGTCGGCGACCTCGGTGAGGCCGTAGGCGTTGTCGCGCAGCTGCTGGGTCACGTTGGTCAGACCGGTCATCGTGCCGGACAACTGATCCTGGTACTGCGTCAGCGTGGTGCTCGTGTTCCGCAGGAAGGCCAGCAGCTGATCCAGCGTGGCCTGCAGACCCGGAGCCTGGTCGGCGAGCAGGCCGGTCATCTGGGTCACCCGGTTGCTGAAATCACGCACCGACTGGTCGTTCTCGGCCAGCATGGTGGTGAGGTCGTTCAGCTTGATGATGATGCTGGAGATCGCGTCCTTGTTGTCGACACCGACCTTCAGCGCGCTGGACAGCGCGTTGAGGGTGTCGCGGATCTTCTCGCCGTTGCCGTTGAGCATCGGGTAGAGCACCCGGCCCGACAGCGGGCCGATGCCCTCCTGGCCCGGCTCCGGCTTCAGCGCGGCGGCGAACTGGTCGATGGTCTTGATCATCGTGTCCAGTTCGACCGGCGTCTTGGTGCGCGCCTTGGGCAGATGATCGCCGTCGGACAAGGTCGCGCCGCCGGTGTAGACCGGGGTGAGCTCGACGTGCCGGTCGGTGACGATGGACGGCGAGACGATCGCGGCGATCGCGTCCTTCGGTATCTTCACGTCCTTGTCGATGGACATGTGCACCTCGACGAGGGTGCCCTTCGGCACGATTTTGTCGACTTTGCCGACATCGAGCCCGAGCACCGTGATCGGGTTGCCCTCGTAGATGCCCGCGATGTTGTCGAAATCGGCGGTGATCTGCAGAGTGTTGCCCAGCGCGTCGTTCACCGAACTCGGCAGCAGCGAGCAACTGCCGACCGTCAGTGCGGCGGCGCTGATCATCAGCGCCTTCGCGGCGGCCCTCAGCGGAAAGCCCGTGCGAAAACTCATCCCTGGCACCCCTCGATGACTTGGGCGAAGCACAACCAGTTGTCCGGGAACAGCCACGGCAGACCGACATCGCCGTACGGACCGCTGCCGCCCCAGGAGTTCGCCAGATAGCGCAGGGTCGGCGGCATGATCGACAGCATCCGATCCAGGTTGTCCTTGTTCTTCTGCAGGCCTTCGGCCATGGTGTTCAGCTGCTGGATGGTCGGTCCGAGCTGATCGTTGTTCTCCGCGCCGATCGCCTCCAACTGCTTGGTCAGCGCCGCCACGTTGTCCAGCAGCTGCCGCAGCAGCGCCTGGCGCTCCATCACCCGGTTGGCGATGGCCTCGCCCTGGGTGATCACCAGCAGGATGCTGTTGCGGTTGTCGCCGAGGATCCGGGTGACCCGGTCCAAGTCCTTCAGCAGCGTGTCGACCTCGGCCTTGCGGCTGTCGATCACCTTGGCCAGCGCGCCCACGCTGTCCAGCGCCTGGGCGGTGAGCTGGGGGGAGCCGTTCATCTGTTCGTTGATCAAGTTCAGCGAATCGGCCAGCTTCTTGGTGTCGAGCGCCTCGAACTTCGGGGTGCCGACCTGCACCACGTCGGCCAGGTTGTACGGAACCGTGGTGTTGGACACCGGGATCCGCTTGCCCTTCAGGCCCGAGCCGTCACCCGGCTCGAGGTCGACGTACCTGGCGCCGAGCAGCGTGGCCATCTTGATCGAGGCGCGCGCGTCCGGGCCCAGTTTCACGTCGTTGCTGACGCTGAGCGTGAGCAGCACGTGGCTGCCCTCGAGCTCGGCGCCGACCACCCGCCCGGAGGAGACCCCGGCGACGTTCACCTTGTCGCCGACCCTGATGCCCGCGGCCTGCACGAACTCGGCCTTGATCGACTGCTCGCCGACGCCGATGAGCTTGTAGACGCTGGACACCAGCAGCAGCACCACGATGAGTGCGCCGCCGATGATGCCCAACCAGAAGTACCGGTTGCTCTCGAACCTGGACCTGAGTTTCGTCATCATGGGCGGCACACCGCCGAGTGCGAAGTGCCACCGATCTGGGAGAACAGACCGCGCGGGAACAGGACGCCGTAGAGCGAGACGTCCAGCCCGCACAGGTAGGCGTTGGCGTAACCGCCCTCGGAGGTGTGCCTGCCCGCCGCGGACAGGACGTTCGGCAGGTCGATCGCCGCTTGGTCGAGCTTGGCGCCGTTGTCCAGCAGCAGCGTCAGCGCGGCGCTGGTTGAGTTCTGCGCGTCACGCAGGCTCGGCTGGATCCGGTCCATCATGGCGACCAGCGACGTGGTCGCGCCGGCGATCTGTTCGGTCGAGCCGAGCAACGACTGTCCCTGTTCGTACAGCCCGCCGATCAAGGCCCGGGTCTGGGTCACCAGGGTCTCCAATTCATCACCTCGTTTCGCCAACCCCGACATCACGCCCGACAGGTTGGTGATCACATCGGACAGGATCGCGTCCCTGCGCTGGAAGTCGGTGGCCAGCTGGGCGGCCTGCACGATGAACGCGCTCAACGAGACGCCGTCACCCTGCAAGGCCTGGATGAAGGTCTCCGAGAGCCGGTTGACCTGTTCGGGCTGCAGCACCTGGAACAGCGGCTGGAATCCGTTGAGCAGACCCGACACATCGAACGACGGCTCGGTCCGGTCGATCGGGATGGAACCGTTGTTCTTCAGCGGCGCCGGACTCGACGACTTACCCGGAGCGAGCGCCACGTATCGCTGACCGATCAGGTTCTGGTAGCGGACCAGCGCTTTGGTGTCGTTGTAGATCGTCTGGTCGCGCTGCACGACGAAGGTCACCTTGGCGACCGACTTCTTCAGCTTCGCGTCGCGGCCCAGCTCGATCTTCTCCACCTTGCCCACGCGCACGCCCGCCATGCGGACGTCGTCGCCCTCGTGCAGGCCGAGCACATCGGAGAACGTCGCGGAGTAGGTGTAGGTGTCGCCGCTGACGATGCGCGCGAGTGTGTTCCACACGACCACCGTGACCAGGATCGACACGATGGCGAAGATGCTGAATCCGATCAGCGGTTTGCGAATGCTCATCGTCCGGCACCGTTGTCGGACACCTGCATGGTTCCGCCCTTCAAAATCGAGCTCAGCAGCAGATATTCGGCTGTGGTCGGCTTGCGGCCGAGCAACGGGGTGATCGCGGACTCACCCCGGTAGGAGATCGGCGCCGCCGACGGAGTGCCCTCGGACGCGGCGGCCGGAGCCACGGGCGCGGCGGGCGCGGCCGGCGGGAGCAGACCCGGCGGCAGCATCGGGAACAGTCCCTCGAGCGGGGTGCCCGCGAACGGAGCGGGTGCACCGCCGGTGGGAGCGGCCGCGGTGGCGCGGTTCGGATCCGGGGTGGTGACTCCGGGGATCAGCGGCAGGCCCGGCATCGGCACCACCGGCGGAAGCCCGGCGGCCGAGGCGAGAGCGCGCGGCTTCAGCTGTTCCGGCAGCTCGCCGACATCGGCTACGGCGGGAGCGGTGTAGCAGCTCGGCCCGACCATGTCGCCGTAGCGCGGGCAGTCGGCCACGGTGTAGGGCCGGTACGGGGTGAGCGTGATGCCCGCGTCCCAGACCTGTTGCTGTTGCGGACCCCACTTGAACGTGGTGTCCATCCGGCGCATCGTCTCGCTGAGGTTCAGCAGGCTCCTGGTGATCGCGTCCGGATCCGCGGCGAGAGCGCCGAACATGTCGTTGGTCCCGGCGGTGACCTCGATGCCCACGTTCGGGTTGCGGGCGAACAGGTCGTTGACCGTGTCGATGGTGCCCGAGGTACCGGTGATCAGCGAGACCAGCTGGCTGCGGCGGTCGGCGATGGTGCGCGCGGTCTGCACCGAGCTGCCGAGCACGTCCACCAGCTCGGGCGCGGACTGGTTGAGCGCGTTGAACGACGCGGAGAAGTCGCCGAGCAGCACCCCGAGATCGGGAATCGACTCGTCGACGGCCAGCAGCCAGCGGTCCAGCCGCTCGACCGTGGAGCCTGGCATGCGGCCGCTGCCGTCCAGCGCCTGCGACAGGGTGCCCAGCACCCGGCCGAACTGCACCGGGTCGATCTTGTCGAGGATGTTGCGGACCGTGGTGAGGGTGTCCTGCAGCGCGATGGTGCCCTTGCTGCGGTCCTCCTCGATGACCGAGCCTTCGTGCAGGTACTGGTCGGCGGGGCCGTTGAAGACCAGCTCGACGGAGGTGACGGCGAACAGGTTGCTCGGCACCACGCGTGCGGTCACGTTGGCCGGGATGTCGTCGGCGAACTCCGGCTTCATCTCGATGCGAACTTTCTGCAGCTCGCCCTTGGCCGCGACGTCGACGGTCTTCACCGCGCCGACGAGCACCCCGCGGAACTTGACGTCGGCCTGCTCGGGCAGACCGTCACCGGTGGTGGTCAAGTTGGCGGTGACGTTGACCTTCTCCTGGAAGTACCCCTTGTAGCGCAGCATCAGGAAGCTGAGCACCAGCGCGAACACGACCAGGCCGCACACGCCTGCGATCAGCAACTGTCGCATGGTGGGTCCGCGCCCACTGGGATCGATGATCATCTGGTGTCTACCCCGAGATCCGGATGCCGGGGTTGACGCCCCAGATCGCCAATGTCATGAACAGATTCGCGAAAACGACCGCGATGATGCACATCTTGATCGCGCGGCCCGCGGCCACGCCGACGCCTTCGGGGCCACCGGATGCGAAGAATCCGTAGTAGCACTGGATGAACGTGGTGATCGCGACGAACAGGATCGCCTTGATCAGCGAGTAGATGACGTCGGTCGGGACGAGGAACTGATAGAAGTAGTGCTGGTAGGTGCCGGTGGCGGTGCCGCCGATCAGCTGCACCGTGAGCGCGCAGGAGATGTAGGCCATCGTCAGACCGAGGCAGTAGAGCGGGATGATGGCCACCATCGCCGCGAACATCCTGGTGCTGATCAGGTAGGGCAGCGGCCGGATCGCGATGGACTCCAGCGCGTCGATCTCCTCGGAGATGCGCATGGCGCCGAGCTGCGCGGTGAATCGGCAGCCCGCCTGCGCGGCGAAGGCCAGCGTCGCCAGCAGCGGGCCGAGTTCACGAGTGGTCGCGAACGCCGAGATCGCACCGGTGATCGGGCTCAGGCCGAGCAGGTTGAGCGAGTTGTAACCCTGGATACCGACGGTCATGCCGCCGAAGGCGCTCAGGATGACGACGACGCCGATGGTGCCGCCGCCGACGACGAGATTGCCGTTGCCCCAGGTGACGTCAGAGAGCAGGCGCCACACTTCCTTGGGGTAGTGCTTGAGCGCCAGCGGAATCGAGCCGATCGAGCGCAACAGGAAGAACACCTGATGGCCGAGCCTGGCGAGCAGATCGACCGGCGCCTGAGCGGATTTCCGGAGGGTCTGGAGAGGCCGCAGCAGCGGCGGTACATAGGTTGATGACACCGGCTCAGACCACCTGTGACGGGAATAGTGCGTTGTAAACCTGGGTGATGATGAGGTTCACCCCGAACAGCATGATGGCGGAGCTCACCACCGCTGAATTCACCGAGTTCGCGACGCCGCCGGGACCACCACGGGTGTTCAATCCGGTATCGCAGGCGATGATTGCCGCCAGCAGACCGAATATCAGCGATTTCGCCAGCGCGACAAGAAGATCGGTGGTCACGGCGAACGACGAGAAGGTGCCGACGTAGGAACCCGGCGTGCCGTTCTGCGCGAAGATATTGAAGATGTAGCCGGTCAAGAAGCCGACGAAGACGACGAAACCGCACAGCAGCACACTCACCAGCATGGCGGCGCCGAGCCGCGGGGCGACCAGCCTGCGCATCGGATCGACGCCCATGACTTTCATGGCGTCGATCTCCTCGCGGATGGTGCGCGAGCCGAGGTCGGCGCAGACCGCGGAACCGACGGCGCCCGCGATCATCAGCGAGGTGACCAGCGGGGCGCCCTGCTGGATGATGCCGAGGCCGTTGGCCGCGCCGATGAACGAGGTGGCGCCGACCTGGCCGGCGACCGACCCGACCTGGATGGAGACGATGACGCCGATCGGGATGGCGACCAGCAGCGTCGGCGCGGCGGAGACGCTGGCCATGAACGCGCACTGCCGGACGAACTCGCCGAACGGGAAGCGCCTGCGGAAAATCGAGACGAACAGTTCGGCGACGGCCGCGAAGCCCATCGTGATCTGCCTGCCGAAGGTCTCCAGCGAACGCTTGGGATGATCCTGCCAGTAAGACCTCGTCCAATCGACCGCACCACTGAACCGTGACCCTGATGGTGGACTCTCGGTCGACTGCACTGGCTAATCCTCCTCGACGCCGGTTGGCTGCCCCGGCGACTCGTTTGCTTGACGCACCTTACTACGGAGTAGTGCAGAACACACCATCCACTTGTGATCGCAGTCATAGATGCCACGCACCGTTGCCGGATAGCAATGCTTAAGCCGCAGAACATTGGGAACGAGCCCAAAAGCAGGGCACTTACCTCTGGCACAAGCTACAGCCCAGCTGGGGGAATCCGCGATCCGCAGCGACGGAACGGCGAATTACTTCGGATATTTCTCATCGAAAATCGGATTTGCTTCCGGAGACCAACACCGCGGCTCCTTACTATCACCGTGACACTAACGGCGACGACATTTTCACAATTGTGATAGCCGAATGCTATTGACTCCGTCAGATACATTCCATCTCAGTTGTACGAAATGGGGTTGAAGCGTGGAACAGTGGGGACAACCCGTAGTGGTGACGCGCCCGAGGTCGATTACTGACACGATGGGTGCGACAGATTGATATCGTGCGGGCTTCCGACGTCTGGAGGGACATGTTCAGCAAACTCGCCAAGGTGGCCAACGCCGCCTTCGCCGTCGCCCTGGGCGCGGCGCTGCTCGGCACGGGCGCAGGGGCCGCTAATGCCGACCCGGGCCCGCCGGTCTTGGGCGGTGGATCCGGCATCATCATCGACAACCAATTCGAGTGCACCGTCACGACTGTCGGCCACGACAACGCGGGACGTCTGGTCGGCCTGACCGCAGGCCACTGCGGCGACCCGGGCGCGCAGGTCTACGCCGAAGCCGATCGCGGCGCCGGCATCATCGGCCGGTTCGTCTACTCCAACCACGACCTCGACTACGCCGTCATCCAGTTCGACCCGGGCAAGATCACGCCGGTGAACCGGGTCGGCAACGTCACCATCACCGGCCTCGGCGGACCGGCCAACTTCCCGCAGATCGTCTGCAAGGAAGGGCGCACCACCGGCAACACCTGCGGTATCGCCTGGGGTGACATCTTCAGGACGAACGTGGAGACCTGGAGCCAGATGTGCGTGGTGGAAGGCGACTCCGGCGCGCCGGTGGTCGTCGGGACGACGCTGGTCGGCATGGTGAACGCCTACCTGGCCATCGCCTGCTTCGGCCCTGAGGTCGGTACCAACATGAGCGCGATCGTGGCCGACATCAACGCGCGCGGCGGCGTCGGCGCGGGCTACCTGCCGATCTGATCGGACGACGCCCGCGACGAGCGGCCCGAAGGGAGCGATCCGTTCGGGCCGCTCATGCTTCGCTCCGGGCCGGCGCGACCGCCGGTCCCGCGACGCCGCACTGCGGCATGCAATCGACGCTGTCCAACTTGGGAGCCCGCCGCACCGGACGCAGCAGCACAGCGGCGAGCACCGCGCCGGTCACCAGCAATCCGGCGCACAACCACATCGCGGTGGCGAAGCCGTCGTCGAACGCCACCGGGTCGCCCAGCGCACCCGATATGCCCACGAGTCCGGGCAAAGTCGCCACCGCGAGCAATTGCGCGGTGCGCGCGACGGCGTTGTTCACTCCAGAGGCGATGCCCGCCTCGCTCGCGGGCACCGCGCCCAGCACCGCACCGGTGAGCGGCGCGACCAGCGCCGCGAGCCCCAGCCCGAAGACGACGACACCCGGTAGGACGTCGGTGAGATACGCGGTGTCGGGTCCGATGCGCAGCAACAGCACCAGGCCCGCGGCCGCCAGCAGCGGTCCGGCGGTCATCGGGATGCGCGGCCCGTGCTTCTGCGCCCAGCGCCCGGCGGGCGCCGAGAGCACCAGCATGATGAGGGTGACCGGCACGGTCGCGACGCCGGACATCAGCGGCGAGTACCCCGCCACCAATTGCAGTTCCAGCACCAGCAGGAAGAAGACGCCACCGAGCGCGGCATAGACCGCGAGCGTCACGAGATTCGCGGCGGTGAACACCCGCGAGGCGAACAGCGCGGGTGGCACCAGCGGGTGGTCGCTGCGCAGCTCGATCACGACGAACGCCCCGAGCAGCACGACACCGGCCACGATGAGCGAAGGCATGCTGTCGATCAGTCCGAGGGTCAGCGCACCGAGAGCCAGCGCCACCACCAGTGCGCCGGGCACGTCGAGTTGGGCGGCGGCGTCGGGGTCGCGACTCTCCGGCACATGCCTCAAGGCGACCAGCACGACGACCAGGGTCAGCGGAACGTTGAGGAAGAAGATCGACCGCCAGCCCGCGATCTCGATCAGCCAGCCGCCCAGAAAGGGCCCGAGCGCGCCCGCCACACCACCGAAACCGGACCACAGGCCGATCGCCGCGCCTTGATCACGCCGATCGATGGACGAGGAGATCAAGGCCAGGCTGCCCGGGGTGAGCATGGCACCCGCCACGCCCTGCAGGATCCGGGCGGCGACCAGCATTTCGATGGAGGTCGCGACGCCGCACAACACCGAGGCGAGCGCGAAAGCCACGGTCCCCCACACGAAGACCCGGCGCCGGCCGAGTTTGTCGCCGAGCGAGCCGCCGAGCAGGATGAACGAGGCGAGGGTCAGCGTGTAGCCGTTCAGCGTCCACTGCAGCCCGGCGACATCCGTCTCCAGCGATTCCCCGATCCGCGGCAGCGCGATGTTCACGACCGTCGCGTCGAGCGAGGCGACCGACGAGCCGAGGATGGTGGCCAGCAGGATCCAGCGCCCGGTCCCGGAGCGCAGCCGCGGTAGCTCGGTGGTACTCACCAACCCAACCTAGCGGCCCGCAGGCGGTGGGAAGTCCGGGTCAGAGTTCCTGCACGCAGACCACGAAGCGGCGCTTGTCGTAGACGTAACCGGTGCCGCTGCCGCAGACGCTGACGTCATCGGCGCCCTGCTGGATCTTGACCACCTTCACGCCTTTCGAGGGCGACGAACCGGTGCAATCGATCCGCTTGGGGTCGTCGCCGCCGACGTCCATGCAGCCGCCGACCACCCAGTCGATGTCCAGGCACAGCGCGCCCTGTTCGATGCCGTTGATGGTCTCGGCGTAGTAGTTGTCGGCGTCGCTGCTGCACTGCGAGCTCTTCGCCGCCTTCGCGATCACCTTGTAATTCGACTCCCGGCTGCCGCACGACGCCTTCTCGATGGTGGCGTTGGTGGTGGTGCCGCCGAGCTTCACGCAATCGTTGACGTTCGCGTCGAAGTCGGTGCTGCCGCCGGGCTTGCTCGTCGTCGGCTTGCTGGTGCTCGGCGTCGGCTTGCCCGAGGAGGGCTTCGGGGTGCTGGTCACCGACACCGCGTCGATCGTCCCGTCCACGGCGGGCTGGGCGGTACCGCTGACCGTGGAACTGCAGCCGACCAGTGCCAATCCGGCCGCGACGGCGAATCCGGCGAAGGCGAGACGCCCCCAGACCAGTTGACGAGACACGTACAGTCCTCCCGAGCTGTAACGCCGGCGAACTCACGCCCCCGTAATCCGAAGTTGCCATGGCTGCGCTTGAAATATCACGCCATGAATACACCATCGAGCGAGCGCGCGTCGAGCCGGAGACGGAAAACAACCGCTGCCAACGGGTCTGGGTATGGTGGGTTGCCAGGTGCGAGAGGAGCCCCCCGATGAAGCTGATCAGCGCAATCGTGTGTTCGACCGCCGCGATCGGAGGCTCTCTCGTCGTTCCGGGGGTGGCCTCGGCCACCGACGTGCACTGCCGATCGGAACACGGGACCGACGTCACGGTCATCGATGGCGAGACGGCCTGCCGGGCGGCGACCGACGGCAACGGCCTGGCCAGAGCCAGCGGGATAGATGGGGTCGGCTACGCCAACGCGACGTCGGGCGCGACGGCCATCGGCATCGGCGCGGCCGGCGGCGTAGGCGCGAGCGAAGGCGCGGGCGGGGTTCCAGTGGCGGTCGGCTTCGGCCCGGACGCCGTCGCCCTGACGTCGACCGTCCACGAGCCGGGGACGCGGACGTTCGCCATCTCCGTCGCATTGGAAGGGTCGCGGGCGGGGGTGGAGACCGGCGAGCAGGCGGTGGTCTGTCTGGGCGTGGCGGCCTTCGCGTGGAACGCCGACAGCGGCGACGCGTGCTTGGCCACCCCTTTTGGGCTCTGGCAGACCCGCTGAACGGGTTACCCTGGTTGACCAGCCCGGATAACGGCGGTCAGGAGGTGACCCCATGGTTTCGGCAATGGCGGCGGACGACTTCGAGCCCGCCGATTCGGCGCGCGAGAAACTGGCGGCACCGCACGAGATGCTGGTCGACCCGCGGTTCATCCGGCTCGCCGATCAGTTCTTCGGCTTGTTCGCGCAACCGGCGCGCGGTGGCGGCGCGCTCGCGGTCTACCTCGACGGCAAGCCCGTGGTCGACATCTGGGCCGGCTGGGCGGACAAGGAGCGGCGCTGGAACGACGATACCGTCGCGCTGACCTTCTCCACCGGCAAGGGCGTGGCCTCGACCGTCGTGCACCGGTTGGCCGAACGGGGTCTGATCGCCTACGACACGCCGATGGCCGAATACTGGCCGGAGTTCGCCGCGCACGGTAAGGACGACATCACGGTCCGGGACGTGCTGTGCCACCGCGCCGGCTTGCACCGGGTGCGCGGCCTTGTCCCCGGCCGTGAAGGCATCCTGGACTACGGCGCTGTTGTCCGAGCGCTGGCCGACAGCCCGCCGGACCCCCGGCGCATCCGCACCTCCGGCTACCACGCGATCACCTTCGGCTGGCTCGTCGCCGAACTCGTGCAGCGGGTGACCGGCAGGCCGTTCACCGAGGTCCTGCGCGCGGAGATCGCCGAGCCGCTCGGTCTGGACGAGTACTGGTTCCGCGTCCCGGAATCCGAACGACATCGGATCGCCAAGATCTTCCGGCCCCTCGGTCCGCCGGGCATCCGCTGGAACACTGCCTCCTCCGTGCTGTCCTGGGTGCGGCCGGTGCGCGGGCTGGCCGAGGCGGGCATGCCCGAGAGTTTCGACGAGCTGGTTCGCGACCCGAGGGTGCACGACTCGGTGATGCCGGGCTGGAATGGCGTGTTCTCGGCGCGCGCCCTGGCGCGGATGTACGGCGCGCTGGCCAATGGCGGCGTTGTTCACGTCGGCCGCTCGGGACGGAGCGTGCACGGGGTCGACGCGCCCGGATCCGAGCCGGTCGCACGGCTGCTGGAGCCCGCGACGATCGCGACCATCGCCCAGGTCCAGCCCACCCACAGCCGCGATTACGTGCTCGGTCTGCCGATCCACTTCACGCTGGGTTATCACCGCCCGGTGCTGATGTCCAAGCAGCAGCCGCGCAATGCCTTCGGTCATTACGGCGTCGGCGGCTCCGGTGCGTACGCCGACCCCGATCTCGGCATGTCGATCGCGTTCGTGACCAACGGGCTCGGCAGCATGGTGACCGCACTCGGCGACGCCAGGCTGGCGCGGCTGGCGGCGACCGCGCAGGCCACGGTCCGCAAGCACAAGCAGCCCGCGAGCTAGCGTCGAACCGCTCCGGGAGCGACTACGTGTTTCTCGGTATGACTGTGCGGATGCTGGAAGCCGA
Source organism: Nocardia sp. CY41 (assembly GCF_009829325.1). Taxonomy (GTDB): domain Bacteria; phylum Actinomycetota; class Actinomycetes; order Mycobacteriales; family Mycobacteriaceae; genus Nocardia. Next base: position 155,151 of record NZ_VUOS01000010.1, on the reverse strand, counting down.
GAGGGACGCCGGACCTCGGGTGCCGCGCTCGACGGCGCTGCACGCCGTTGCCGCGGGCATCGATTTCGATCGGTACTTCCGGTGGCGCAGGGCGCGCGAAGGCGACCCGTTCTACGTGCGCTTTCCCGGTTTCGGCGCCGCACTGTTCACCGGGACGGCCATCGGCGCCCGCGAGATGTTCCGGTCGCCGGTGAAGTTCTCCGAACCGCCGCGTCCGAACCCGATCGAGCCGATGGTCGGCGCCGCGTCCCTGATCCTGGCCTCGGGCGAGCGCCACCGCCGCGATCGCGCGCTGCTCGCTCCCGCCTTCCACAGCGCCCGGATTCGGGAGTACGGCGCGCTCATCCGGGAGGCGACGCTGCGGGAGATGGCCGGGGAAAGCGGGCAGGCGTGGGTGGCGGGCGCGCGAGTCGATGCGCGGGCGGCGGCGCGGGCGCTGACCCTGCGGGTGATCGCGACGGCGGTGTTCGGCGTGCGCGACCGAGGGCGGCAAACGGAGTACACCGCCGCGGTGACGGACTTCATCACCGCGTTCTCCGGGCCGTTGCTCTTGGTGCCCGCGCTGCGCCACGGACTGCGCGGGCACGGCCCATGGGACCGGTTCCGCGCCGCGCGGGACCGACTGGATCGATTGATCCGAGCCGATATCGCGCGCAGGCGCGAGCACGTCCCCGCGGAACCTGCCGACGTGCTCGACGTGTTGCTGTCCGCGTACCGGGACGACGCCGATGACGAGTTGTGCCAGCAGATCCGCACGCTGTTGGTCGCCGGGCACGAGACCACCGCAACCACGCTGGTCTGGGCGCTGTTCCGGCTGCACCGCGCGCCGGAGGCGCTGACCCGTCTGCGGCGGGAACTGCACGACGCGGGCCAGGACGCGAGCCCCGCCGAGCTGGCCGAGCTGCCGTATCTGGACGCGGTCTGCCAGGAGACGCTGCGGCTGCATCCGCCGGTGCCGATCGTGCTGCGCCGCCTCACCGAGCCCTTCGCGCTGCGCGGCGTGGCACTCGCCCCGGGCGACACCATGGGAATCGCGGTGCCGTTGCTGCACTCCGATCCGGAGGTGTGGTCCGACCCGCTGCGCTTCGATCCGGGCCGCTTCGTCGACCGCCGCTACCGGCCGTTCGAGTTCGCGCCGTTCGGCGGGGGCCACCGGCGCTGCGTCGGCGCGGCACTCGCGGACTACGAATTGCGGATCGCGCTGGCCACGATCCTCGGACGGGTGCGCCTGCGGCCTACCCCGCGATACGCCCGCGGAAGCGTCCCCCGCTCGGTGCCGCACAACATCGCGACCGGTCCGCACCGCCCGATTTCGTTCGACGTGATCAGTGAGCTTGATCACTAACTGGTTTGCGGTGAACCATCTTTCACGCCTCCGCTCACCTCACCCGAGTGGCATCCGATCCGTCGTGACCGGGAGGTTTGCCCGCATCTATACCTAACAGAATCGTTTGTGTCCTACATCACTCATCATGTGGTATGCGCATGACTCTGAAACGCCGGTAGCTTCCGGCCGCGCGGGGACGGTAGGAATGGACGACGGGTCGGGCCGTCGATACCCGTGGGGCGCTCTTCTGGCTCCGCGCTGAAATGAAAAATCTCGCTACGCGCGCGTTCGCGTGCGCGCGAGAGATGGAATGGACGAGAAACCTATGCATGCCGCTTTGCACACCGGGTCGCTGCCTGCTCGCCGCAAGGGAGCGCGGCTGACCCGCCGGATGCGCGAGGGCGTCCTGCTGTCGGCCGCGATCGCGGCAGCCGGTGTTCTGCTCGTCGCGCCAGCACATGCCGAACCGATTCCGGGGATCGGCACCGGCTCGGCCGCCGCGGCCACCGAGCCCGAGCCGCAGGCGAACTTCGCCCCGCCTTCGATCAACATCGCCGACGGCGAGGTCGTCGGCGTCGCGCAGCCGATCATCATCACCTTCAAGGAGCCGGTGACCGACCACGCCACCGCCGAGAAGGCCATCAAGATCACCTCCTCGAAGGCCGCGCCCGGCCACTTCTACTGGCGCGGCGACAAGCAGGTGCGCTGGCGGCCGGACGAGTTCTGGCCGGACAACACCGACGTGCAGGTGCAGGCGGGTGGCACCACCAGCTCGTTCCGCATCGGCGACGCCTTCGTGGCCACCGCCGACGACACCACCCACACCATCACCATCACCCGTAACGGCGAGGTGGTGAAGGAGATGCCCACCTCGATGGGCAAGCCCAAGCACGAGACGCCGAACGGCACCTACATCGTCGGCGAGCAGCTGCGCAAGATGACCATGGACTCGTCGACCTACGGCGTCCCGATCACCGACCCCGAGGGCTACAAGCTCGAGGTCGAGTACGCCACCCGCATCTCCAACAGCGGCATCTTCGTGCACGCGGCGCCGTGGTCGGTCGCCCAGCAGGGCGTCTCCAACGCCAGCCACGGCTGCCTGAACGTCAGCACCGAGGACGCCAAGTGGTTCTTCGAGAACGCACGCCGCGGCGACCCGGTGATCGTGCAGAACACCCAGGGCGGGACGCTCAGCGCGAGTGACGGCCTCGGCGACTGGAACTGACAGCCGGTAACCTCGGCTCGACGCGAAGCCGAACCCTACGATCAACTGCTCGAAGCAGCCGATCGCAGGGTTCGGCTTCTGCTCTATTCGGTAGGTGCGCGAGAAGTTCGCGGAGCTACCAGATCTTCACGCGCTCTGCGGGTTCCAGGTACAGCGCATCCCCGGGTTCGACGCCGAACGCCTCGTGGAAACTGTCGATATTGCGCACGACCGCGTTGCAGCGGAATTCCGGCGGCGAGTGCGGATCGGTGGCGAGCCTGCGGATGGCCTCCTCCGCGCGGGCCTTGGTGCGCCACACTTGCGCCCAGCCGTAGAACACCCGTTGCAGGCCGGTGAGCCCGTCGATCACCGGCGCTTCCGCGCCGCCGAGCGAGATCTGGTACGCCGCCAGCGCGATGGACAGACCGCCGAGGTCGCCGATGTTCTCGCCGATGGTGAACTGGCCGTTCACGGTGTGCTCGTCCGGCAGGTCGTTGGGGGAGAGCACGTCGTACTGGTCGATCAGCGCCTTGGTGCGCTTGCCGAATTCGGCGCGGTCCTCGTCGGTCCACCAGTCCACCATGTTGCCGTCGCCGTCGTACTTCGCACCCTGATCGTCGAAGCCGTGCCCGATCTCGTGGCCGATCACCGCGCCGATCCCGCCGTAGTTGGCCGCGTCGTCGGCGTTCATATCGAAGAACGGGGGCCGCAAAATGGCGGCCGGGAAGACGATCTCGTTCATGCCCGGGTTGTAGTAGGCATTCACCGTCTGCGGGGTCATGAACCACTCGTCGCGATCGACCGGACCGCCGAGCTTGCGCAGATCTCGATCGTGTTCGGCCGCGTAACCCCTCCGGTAGTTGCCGACCAGATCGTCCGGGTCGATCGTCACGCCCGAGTAGTCCCGCCACTTGTCCGGGTAGCCGATCTTCGGGGTGAACTTCTCCAGCTTCGCCAGCGCGGCGACCCTGGTGTCCTCACCCATCCACTCCAGCTCGGCGATATTGCGGCGGTAGGCCTCCTGCAGGTTGGCCACCAGCTCGACCATGCGGGCCTTGGCCTCCGGCGGAAAGTGCTCGGCCACATACAGTTTGCCCACCGCCTCGCCGAGCAGGTCCTGCACCAGATTGACGCCGCGCTTCCAGCGCTCCCGGTTCTCCTCGGCGCCGGTGAGCGTGCGGCCGTAGAAGTCGAAGTTCTCCTCGACCACGGCCTCGGTCAGATACGGCGCACGCGAACGGAGCACCCGCCAAGCCGCCCACGCCTGCCAATCCGCGAGCGGCTCATCGGCCCAGAGCCGCGCGAACGTGCGCAGATAGTCCGGCTGGCGCACCACCGACTCGGCGAACAGCTCGGCCCCGGCGCCCTCGACGCCCTCGGCCAGCGCGGAAGTCCACGCGGCCCAGTCGAATTCGGGGTTGTCCGCGGCCAGCGCGGCGAAGGTGGTCAGGTTGTACCTGAGTTCGGCGTCCCGGCGGCGCACCACGTCCCAGTGCCCGGCGGCGAGTTTCCGCTCCAGCGCGAAGACGCGTTCGCCGACGGTGTCGATTTCGCCCGGCAGCAGCCCGGCGACCTGCGGATCGGCGGCGGCGAGGGCGAACATGCGGCCGATGTGCGCGATGTACTTCGCGCGGATCTCGGCGAACTCCTCCTGCCGGTAGTACGACTCGTCGGGCAGGCCGATGCCGGACTGGGTGACGTGCGCCAGATAGCGGTTGGAGTCCTTGTCGTCGGTGTCGACGAAAACGGCGACGGCGCCCCCGACACCGGTGCGCTGCAGCCGGCCGAGCAGCGCCGCGAAAGCCCCCTTGTCGGCGACCTCTGCGATCGCCGCGAGTTCGGCCGCGATGGGGGCGAGCCCGGCGGCGGCCACCGCGTCGGTGTTCATGAAACTGGAGTACAGGTCGCCGATCTTGCGTGCCTCGCTGCCCGGCTCGGCGTCGGCGGCCGCGGCATTCTGGATGATTGCCTGCACGTCCAGCTCCGCCTGGTCGTAGAGCGCGCGGAAGGCGCCGTCGACGGCCCGGTCGGCCGGGATCTGGTGCTCGGCCAGCCATTTGCCGTTGACGTGCGCGAACAAGTCGTCCTGCACCCGCACGCCCTCGTCGAGGTAGGACAGATCGATACCGGAGGGACGGGTCAGTTCGGAAGTCACGGAGTCCAGTATGCCGACAAGCGTGCGGGTCGGCCCCCGGGCGCGGTCGGCCCGGGGGTGGCGAGCAGGGAAATCAGGCAGGGGAGACGACGCGATCGAATTCGCCGTCGTGCGCGCCGAGCAGGAAGGCGTCCCATTCCTCCGGGGTGTAGGTGAGGGTGGTTCCGCGGTGGCGCAATGCGATGTGACCGTCGGCTGCGGGATGTGCGCCCAGTTCGCCATTCGATCGCCCGCGGGTGCGCAGTGCCTCGAGAAAGGCGGTCCATTCGGCTACGGTGACGGTGATGACGGGCTCTTCGGCGGGGCGGTTTGCCGGGTCGCGGCGATATTTGCTGTCACGGATGAGCACCGCGTCACCTGCGAACCGGACCTCGACGCATTGGTTGCCGTTGTTCGATCTGGTCGATGTGAACCAGCCGGTGTGTTCCGGCCGTGCGGTGGTGGCCATGGGCAGGATTTTACACGCGGGAATAGCGCCTGATCAGGGCCAATGACTCCGCTCGTGACAGCGATTGCTCCACCGCGCGCAGGTACGCGAAGCGCAGATCGCGGACCAGATCCGGGTCCTCGACGGCCCCGCCGAAGACCGCGCTCTCCACCCAGCCGAAGGTGGGCAGCTGTTCGCCGGCGAAGTCGACGAGGTGGAAGCTGGAGCCGCCGAGCACCGCGCCCGCGGTGGCCGCGAACGGGATGACGCGCACCTCGACGGTGTCCGATTCCTCGATCAACTCGGCCAGGTAGGTCAACTGCCCGCGCAGCACGTCCGGGCCACCGGTCTGCTGCAGCAGCGTCCCCTCACCGAAGACCGCGGTGAGTTCCACCGGGTCCGCGCCGCGCAACCGCTCCTGGCGCCGCATCCGGATCGCCACCAGCTGCTCGACCTGGACCGGCCGGATCATCACGTCGGCGCTGATCAACGCGCGCGCGTAGTCCTCGGTCTGCAACAGGCCCGGTACCACGAGACTGTCGTAGCTGCGGATGCTCTGCGCGCCGTATTCCATGCCGTAGAGCCGCTGCAGTTCCGGGCCGATCAAGGCCGAGGACTTCGCCCACCAGCCACGCTGCTTACTGGCCTCCAGCAGGGCCAGCAGCTCCGCGCGCTCCTCGGGTTCCACGTCGAGCAGTTCGAGCACCGGACCGATGGTCTTGGTGGTGAGCACGCGGCGACCCTTCTCCACGTGCGACCAGTTGGCCGGGGTGAAGCCCACTCGCCTGGCGAAGCCCGCGGAGTCGAACCCGCGCTGTTCGCGCAGTTCACGCAGCCGAAGCACCAGCTCCCAGCGGGCAACAGTGGGCGAAACGGGTGCCATGTGCACGGATGCTACGCGCACCGCGACGCGCGCTGCGGGTGACTATTGTCAAGCGACTTGACCGGGACTAGGGTCGAGGCAGCGATCGATTCTTCCGAGCACGCGTCCACCACAGCGAGGCGAGGTTGTTCGACATGAGTACATCGCGCATCGAATCAGCCAGGCATCTCGCGTCCACGGATTTCCCCACGATCCAGGACGCGTTCGCTCGCTGCCGTCGCTATCGCGAGAGCAACGGCCTGTACGGTCTCGTGGACCCGATCCTGGGTCGCATCATGCTGGAGGTCGGCTCGGTCGGCGCGGTCGTCATGCCCACGGAAGTCGGCAGGCGCGTACGCGAGCGACTGACCGCCGGACCCGAGCCTCGCCCCGGGCCGATCATCGCGCATCCACGCGCGAATCGCTGGACCTTCCTGACCGGCCCCACCGACAATTCGTACCTGGACACCGGGCTGTTCGCCGACCTGTTCCGGGTCTGCGCCTCGATCGCCCTGCCGGGCAGCCACATCGTGCTGCCGTCACCCACCGACGAGCACGGCGGCTACCGCACCTGGGTCGCGGCGCCCGACGGCGACTTCCGCCGCGAGTTCGCCGACGTGATCGCCACGACCCGGATATGCGCCGCGGTCAACGGGGCGTCGGCGCGGGCGCCGGGGTGAGCGTGATGCTGTATTTGTCCTGCAGCTTCTCGTTCCAGTCGCGCTCGCACTGATCGATCTTGGCCTGGTCGTTGCCCGCTTTGTTCACGCAGTCCACGAAGTCCTTGCCGCCCGAGTCGACGAAGAAGTTGTAACCCACGATGGTGAGCAGGACTGCTCCCACGATGCCGAGCACGCCGAGGACGACACCGGTGACCGCCATGCCCATGCCCCCTGCGGTGCCCGCTCTGGCCTTGAACACCGCGACTATGCCGAGGATGACGGCGAAAATGCCGCAGACGTAGCCGCCGATGATCGTCCAGAAGAACAGCAGCGCGAGGATGCCGAGCACCAGCGCGGTGATCGCCAGGCCCCGGCCCTTCGGCGATTCCTGCCAATAGGCGGGCTGGCCCGGGTACTGGCCGCCGGGCGGCGGGGGGTACTGGCCGGGCGGCGGGTACTGGCCGGGCGGCGGGGGCGGATATTGCGACATGGACTTCCTCTCCGTCGGTGCCTCGCGATGCTCGGTCCGGACGAGGCGGTCCGAGGTGCGCGGCGGTCGCCTACTGATCGCACGCCCAACGGACGGATGTTAATGCGAACCGGCTACTGGGCGCCCAGCCGCGCGTGCATCTCCCACACCAAGATTTCCGAGGGTTGCCGCGCCACCACACGTTGGCCGCCCGACCTGGTCAAACGCACCGCGTCGCCCTCGTAGAGCGGCCCCACTCCCTCCATGTCCACCTCACCGCGCGCCACGAACAAGTGCAGGTACGGCGCGTCGGGCAGGTCGACAACCTGCTCGGCGCCCGGCTCCGCGCTCGCCATGCGCGCCACATGCAGCGCCGAATGGCTGCTGTTGATGGCGATGGCTGTCCGGTCGCGGTAGCGGGGCAGCCCCGAGGCGACCGCGACCAGACCTCCTCCCGCGAGTTCGTCGTCGATCTCCAGTTGCTCGTAGCCCGGGGTCAGCCCCGGTTCGTCGGGCACCACCCACATCTGCACGAAATGCACGGGATCCTCGTGTTCGGCGATATGGCCGTCCAGGCGCCACGAGTCGTTCTTCTCCGAATGCAGGATGCCGGTACCCGCGCTCATGCGCTGGGCCAGGCCGGGATAGATGACACCGCTGTGGCCCAGCGAATCCTGATGCACCAGACTGCCGCCGAGCACCCAGGTGACGATCTCCATGTCGCGATGCGGATGGGTGTCGAAGCCCTGGCCGGGGGAGACGATGTCTTCGTTGTTGACCAGCAGCAGGCCGTGGTGGGTGTTGTCGGGATCGTAATGTTCCCCGAAGGAGAACGAATGCTTCGAATCCAGCCAGGAGACCCGCGTCTTCATGCGGTCGCCGCCACGGTGGACATCGATGTGTGGTGTCGTGAGTGTGGACATCATGGTCCTCCTCTCGGGACCGTGCACCGATCGCCATTCAGGGTAGGAGCACTTCCGCCGTGGTACTCCGCATTCCTAGTAAATTGTGCCGCACTCGGCATTTTACGCGAGCGACCGGAAGGTGAACGGGAGGCGAGCAGAACCAACCGGTACGTCGAAACGTCGGGCCACCTCGTCGGATATCGCGGCCCGGCTTCGATTGCCCAGCGCCACAACGCCAACCGGAGGGAACGACGTGCTCGACCCCGATGACCTCGCTCGACTCGAGCAGCAACTCCGCAGCGAAGCGCGCCGCGACGGCATCGCGCATTTCGTGATCGGCGTCGCCGTGTTCCGCGCGGGCCGGCTTCTGGTGGTGCGCCGGGTCGCCGACGACTATCACGGCGGCATGTACGAACTGCCCGGCGGAGGCGTCGAATCGGGGGAGACATTCGCCGAGTGCGTCGAACGGGAATTGCTGGAGGAAACGGGGCTGCGGCTGCGCGCCGTCGTCGACTTCCTCGGTGGATTCGATTACGCCACGCGGACCAAGGCGAAAGTGCGGAAATACAGCTTCGTCGCGGAGGCCGAACCGGGCGACGTCGCCCTCGCCCCGGGCGAGCACGACGCGTTCGCCTGGATCGACGCGGGCGCGCTCGACGAACTGCCGATGGCGCCGGATATGCGGGCGACGGTGAGCGCGCTGGTCGACCGGGTCTGAGGCGCAGCGCTGGGCCGACGCGCGAACATGCGACATCGTCGGTGTACGCAGTAGTCTCGCGGGCGTGTCGACTGGTCACGCCGAAGGCCTCACTCCCGCGGAGCAGCGGCCGGAGGGATTGCTCGCCACACTTCGGCAGAGCCCAGGCGTGGCGCGGCTGGCCCTGGTGCGTTTCGCCGGGCAGTTCGGCGACGGGATGTTCCAGGCGGCGTTGTCGGGCGCGATCCTGTTCAACCCCGAGCGGCAGACCGATCCGCTGGCCATCGCCGCGGGATTCGCGGTACTGCTGCTGCCGTATTCGCTGATCGGGCCGTACGCGGGCGCACTGCTGGATCGCTGGGACCGGCGCGCCGTGCTGCTGGTGGCCAACGTGCTGCGCGCCGGGCTGATCGCGCTGGTCAGCGTAGGGCTGCTCGCCGGAGTCGGCGAGACGCCGCTGCTGTTGCTGGCTCTGGCGGTGGTAGGTGTGAGCAGATTCGTCCTGGCAGGCGTCTCTGCCGCGCTGCCGCGGGTGCTGGCGCAGGCGTGGCTGGTGCCGATGAACTCGGTGCTGGCCACGGTCGCCTCCGGATGCGCGGGCGCGGGTGCGGCCATCGCGGTGGGCGTGATCGGTCTGATCGGAGCGGGAGATTTCGCCTCGGCGGTAGCGGTCGCGATCAGCGGCGCCGGGTCGCTGTTCGGCGCGGCGCTGGCGGCGGGGTTCCCGCACCGCGTGCTCGGGCCGGCGCCCGACGCGGCGGAGGGTGAGAACACGGTGCACGCGATCGCCACCGGTCTGCGTACCGGCGCCACGGCGGTGTGGGAGTCGCGAGCGGTCACGACGGCGATGCTGGGTATCGGAACGCATCGAATCGTCTTCGGCGTGAATACGCTGATCATGGTGCTGGTCCTGCGCCAGACTCCGGTGGACGGCACCGGGCTCAGCGGCGGCTTGGTCGGTTTCGGCGTCGCGATCGGCGCCACCGCGGGGGGCATGCTGGTGGCCGCCGTAGTCGCGCCGCTGCTCATTCCCCGGCTGGGCCGGGCCCGCACCGTGGTCGCCGGACTGATCACCGCGATGCTGGTGCAACTGACCCTGGTCACGCCGATCGCGTTCGCCACCGCGGGCGCCGCGGTGCAGCGTGCGCACGAACTGCTCTTGGCAGGCGCCTTTCTGCTGGGGCTGGCCGGGCAGACGATCAAGCTGACCGGTGACGCGACCATGCAGATCGATATCGATGACGCTCGCCGCGGCCAGGTCTTCGCCTTGCAGGACACCGTCTTCAACATCACGTTCGTGCTGGCCATCGCGGCCGCGGCCGTGATCGTTCCGGACGACGGCAGATCCGCGGTCGTGGTGCTGTCGGGAGCCGCCATCTACGCCGCGGGAATCGCGGCCATCGCGGTGAACAAGCGCCGCCGCGCGGTCAGCTGAGGAACAAATCGTCGCCTGGGTCGCGCCGGGCGCGGTTGAGCCAGTGCGCGAGGTGCTCGGGCAGCGCACCCACATCCTCGGAACCCGCCCGCGACTCCGATAATCGCTGGTCGTCCACCAGACGTTCCGGCGCGTCCGCGTCCGTGCGCACGATCCAGTCCAGCGGCTCGCTCGCCGCGTCCGCGGGCAGACCGGTGATCTCGTGGTTCCAGGTCCCGAGGCCGGTGGGATCGGTGAAGAAATGGTCGGGCACGCCGTCGTCGTCGAGATCCAGCGCCGCGACCTCGGCTCGGCCCGCGCAGGCCGGATCCCACAGCGCGTCGTCGGCGATGCCGTCCCCGTCGAAGTCCAGCCGCACCGCGTCGACCGCGCCCGTGCCGCCGAGTTCCAGGTCGGCCTCGCTGGTCCAGACGTGCACGGAGCCGTCACCGGTACCGAACACGTACTCGATCTCGTCCATATTCCCTTGGACGCACGCGACCCGGCGCCGGTTCCGTCACCCAGGCTTTTCCGATTCACCGTCCCCCGTTCGCGCCGGTTGTTCCGGTATGTTGACCTGTCAGCGGCCGACCGACAGGAGTCGATACGACATGGGTTATCCGGTGCACAACCCCGATGCGGTACGAGAACTGCTGGGCGCATGGAAAACTCGGTCCGCCGCCGCGCACCCGATCGCTTGACGACCGCGGCGGGGCCGACCTGATGCGCACCTCCGTGATCACCTCCCCTCGTGCACCGGCCCTGTTCGGCGCACTGCTCGTCGGCGCACTCACCGTGCCGATGCCGACCGTGCAAGCCGCACCGTTCCCGTGGGCGCCGCCGCCGGTGAACAGCTGCGGTGAAGTCGGGTTCGACCCGCTCAGTCGCGAGCCCGATCCGGCGCAGCCGCCTCCGCCCCCGCTGCCCCCGCAGATCGACATCCCGGTGCCGATCCCGGAACTCACTCCCGTTCCGGTGCCCGACCCGCCGCAGGACAACACACGGATCGTTCCCGATCCGCTGCCGGAGAATCCGTGCGACAACCCATGCCCGGATATCAGGGACTATCCCGAGCACCCAGGGACCGATCCGGCTCCCAGCCCGACGCCCGAGACGGGCACCGACGAGGGAACCGGCTCCTCCGGCTCCGGTACGGGCAGTGCTTCCGGGTCCGGTTCCGGCAGTGGCTCGGGTTCCGGTGCGCCCGTGAAACTTCCGCGCGTCGAGTTCAAGCCGGAGATCGAGCCGATTCCGGTTCCCGTGCCCGGCGGTCCCGGCGAGGAGCCGCAGCCCGCCCCACCGCAGGTAGTGCATCCGGCCGAACCGGGACCGCTCACGGCCCCGCCGCCCGCGCCCGCGGTGGAGTCGGTGCAACTGGTCGGGCAGGTGACCGGGCACGGCTCGCAGAACCGGACCGACATGCGCTGGCAGGTCGACGGCACCGATCTCGGGTTGATGTGGGAGACGGCGCCCGGTGAGGTCGCCGTCGTCTTCGGCGACACTTTCGGCAAAGGCTGGGGCGTCGGCGGCGCGGGCAACGACGACCAGGACTGGCGCAGCAACGTCATCGGTTTCAGCACCGACCACGAGCTGTCCGACGGCCTGACCCTGGACACCTTCGCCCAGGACAGCCGCTGCCACGCCGCGGAGATCCTGGGCAGCCGCAAGATCAAGAACTGGGAGACCACCACCATCCCGACCTCCGGGTTCGCCGTCGGCAACCGGCAGTACCTCAGCTACATGTCGGTGAACAGGTGGAGCCGCATCCCGGGCCTGTGGTGGACCAACTACGGCGGCATCGCCTACTCCGACGACCTCGGGCGTACCTGGCGCAAAGACCAGCACGCCAAGTGGGAGAACCTGTTCGGTCTCGGCAAGTTCCAGGTCGCGGCGATGGTGCCGCAAGGTGGGTACGTCTACATGTTCGGCACACCCAACGGACGCATCGGCACGATCGCGCTGGCCCGCGTGCCCCAGCAGCAGATCCTCAACAAGTCCGCCTACCAATACTGGGTGGGCGGCACCTGGGCGCCCGCCGCCGAGAACCACGCCACCCCGTTGGTGCTCGGCATGGCCAGTGAGCTGTCGGTGCGCTACGACCGGTCGACCGGACAGTGGCAGATGGTCTACCTGGATTCGGCGCGGGGCGCGATCGTGTTGCGTACCGCGGCGAGCCCGCAGGGCGCGTGGACGGAAGCGATCCCACTGGTGTCCACCGCCGACTACCCGAAGTCCTACGGCGGGTTCATCCACCCGTGGTCGACCGGCGAAGACCTGTACTTCATGCTCTCGGCATGGGACACCTACAACGTGTACCTCATGCACGCCCGGCTGACGCCGAGCGCGACCCGGGATCAGCCCGCGCGCACGAACCGCACCGGCTGACCGGGCCGGGTCTGCGCGATCGCGTCGACGTCGGCGTCGACCACCACCGCGATCACCGGATAGCCGCCCGTGACCGGGTGGTCGGCGAGGAACACGACCGGCTGTCCGCTCGGCGGCACCTGGATCGAGCCGAGCGCCATGCCTTCGGTCGGCAGTTCGCGAGTGACCTTGCGGTCCAGTGGCGGGCCGGTGCGGCGGGCCAATCGTGCGCCGACCCGGTCGGTGTCGGCGGAGACCTCCCACTCGCCCTCGAACAGGGCGGCGGCGTCGGTGAACCAGTCGTCGCGCGGGCCGGGCACAGCACGCACGGTGACGACATCGGCGGGCAATTCCGCGATCGGAGCCACGTCCACGACCGGGATCGTGTGCGGGGAAGGCCCGACCGGGAGACGATCGCCCTTCGCCAAAGGCTCCGGCCCCAAGCCCGACATGGTGTCGCGGCTGCGGGACCCGAGCGTCTCCGGTACGTCGATGCCGCCGCGCACCGCGACGTAACTGCGCAGTCCGACGGACGTGTAGCCGAGCCGGAGCTGCTGCCCGGGTTCCAGTTCCAGCACGCTCGCGTGCCCCACCGGCCCGCCGTCCACGGTCACGGGTGCCGGCGCGCCGGTGACCGCCAGCATGACGTGCTCCTCCGCGTGCAGCGCGAAGCCTCCGAGCAGCACTTCGACGGCGGCATGCCCTTCCGGGTTGCCGACCAGGCGATTGGCCAGCCGCAAGGACCCGCGATCGGCCGCACCCGCGGCGCCCACACCGGAATCGAACCATCCCGGCCGTCCGAGATCCTGAATGGTGGCGAGTGGTCCGACCTTCTCCACGACGATCATCGGCCGTCTCCCGCATCGATGAATCGCACCGAGGCGCCCGCGCGGATCAGCGCGGGCGGGTCGCGTTCGGCATCCCACATCTCGAGGTCGGTGGTGCCGATCAGCTGCCATCCACCGGGCGTGCTGCGCGGGTACACGGCGCTGTATCCACCGGCGAGCGCGACCGCACCTGCCGGAATCGACGTGCGGGCCTGTGCTCTGCGGGGAACCGACAACCGGCCGTCGGGCGATTCCAGATAGCCGAAGCCAGGCGCGAATCCGACGAAAGCACACCGCCACACCGTGCCGGTGTGCGCGGCGATCACCTCTGCGGGCGTGACCTCCAGCATCCGTGCCACCTCGTCGAGATCGGCGCCGTCGTAGCGCACCGGAATCGACACGGGATCGGCGTGGAACGCGCTGTCCGGCAATGTTCCACGGGAAACACGCCGTTCGGCGTGCAGTTCGACCAGCAGGGTCGTCAGCGACCGGCGGACAGCTTCCGCGACGCCGGGAGTCTCGAGCGTCAGGAGTACCGTTTCCGCGGCGGGCAGCATGTCCTGCACGCCTGGTACCGGGCGATCCCGTAGCGCCGCCACGAGTTCCGCGACCATGTCCCGCCGCTGTGGAGTGATCAGCAGCGCCCGATCGCCCGCCGCGCGGATCGCCTCCTCGGCCGCTTGCCGCTGCGCGCGCGTCACCGCATCTTTCGTCCGCATGGCCCTGCCTCAGCCGAACGGCTCCACCGGCACGCCGACTTCGCCCAGCGCGGTGCGGATGTGCCGGGCCATCTCCACCGCCGCGGGTGAATCCCCGTGCACACAGATGCTCGCGGCACGCACGGCGACCTCACCGGAGCCGTCGGCCGTCCGCGTGGCCCCGGACTTGGCGATCGAAATCGCCTGGGCGGCTGCCTCCTGCGGTCCCAATACCGCCCCGGGCGTGCCGCGCGGAGCCAGCGAACCGTCCGGCGTGTAGGCACGGTCGGCGAAGCCTTCCCCGACGAAGCGCACTCCGGTGGCCTCCGCCGCCGACTCCAGCTCGGTGCCGGCCGGGCCGAGCAGGGCCAGCCGCGGGTCGTACTCCACGATCGCGGCCAGCACCGCGTCGGCAAGACCCCGATCGCGCGCGGCCGAGTGGTACAGCGCGCCATGTGGTTTCACGTAGCGCACCCGATCCCCGGCGGCTTTCGCGAAAGCGTCCAAGCCGCCGATCTGATACAGCACCTCGTCGCGCAGTTCGCCGGGCGCCACAGCGATCTCCCGCCTACCGAAACCGGCCAGATCGCGATACCCGACGTGGGCGCCGATCCGCACCCCCTTCGCCACCGCGAGCGCGCAGGTCCTGCGCATGATCGCCGGATCGCCCGCGTGGAAACCGCAGGCGATGTTCGCGCTGGTGACGATGTCGAGCATGGCGGCGTCGTCGCCCATCGTCCACGGCCCGAATCCCTCGCCGAGGTCACTGTTCAGATCCAGCGCCATATGAGTCCTCCCAGCGGTGTGTGACAGCCGGCCTTCCGATTCTCCTGCCCGGGCATTCACCTGGGCAAGGACGTCAGGTCCGCGCGACCTGGGTCACAGCGCGCAGGCTCGGGCGCCCGCGCCAAGTACGCTCGATTCAATCATGGCCACGTATTTCGATCCGAAGTCCTGGTCGCCGTTGCGGGCCGTCGATCTCGGAAAGCGCCTGTTCGATCAATCCTGGCTGGAGCAGTGGGTCGCGCTCAGCACGGCCTGGATGGATCCGGTCGCCGACCTCGGCGCGGGCACCGTCACGGCGCTGCTGCCGGACGTGCTGATGACCATGCTCAGCGAAGGCATCCTGAGCCGGTTCGGTGGGCAGGAGGTCAGCGCGACGCTGCTCGGTCACGACCTGCACGCCACCTTGCAGGTGCTGAAGGTGCGCCGCCGCGGCGCGCACTTCCAGACCAAGACGGTCCTGTCGCGGCTGCGCTGGGACGATCACCCGATCGAGTCCGTGACGGTGATCGCCCACGGTGTTCGCCTGATACCGGGCGTGCCGACGAAGGTGCGCACCGCCCGGCTCGATCTCATCGGCACCGTCACCACGGCGGCGCTGGTCGGGTGGCTCAACACCCAGCCGCTGGACTGGGACCTGGACGTGCACCCGAGCGGATTGATCCGGGCCAGGCACCGCCGCCGGCTGGTCACCGCCCTGGTGGAGGCGTCCGTCGCGGACAACCGGCTGGACATCGCGCTCCGCCGGGTGACCTGGTTCGGCGTCCGCATTCCGCGACGAATGATCGACGTGCCCGCCGTGCCGCTCGAGCACCTGCCCAAGGACGCCCGGATCGTGCGCGCCGTGCGGGAAGGCGACCTCATCCGTTTCCGCGTCGAACTGCCGGAGATCGCCGGATCGTTCGACCTGGCCCAGATGCGCTCGGCGATCCTGGCCGGCACCACCCTGATCGTCTTCTGACCCGATCAGCTCTGCGTCTTCCACCATTCGAGCAGCGCGGCCTCGGCCCGGCTGGACCGAGCTCAAATCTGGTTGACTTCATATCTGTACTGTGCTGAAATTGTTTTGGTACTGAGGTTTCAGTCATTCAGGGGGGTGTTGAATCAGTATTTGTCACTGATCGTCAGCCTTACATATCAGGGGCCATTCACTGAGTAGTTCGTCCGGTGATTTCGGTCTCGAACTCGAACACGGCGTATATGTCGTTATGAACCCATATCGAGGGCACACAAAATGAAGAGAATTGGTCTACTACTCGCCGCAGCGATCAGCATCTCCAGTCCGGTTCTACTCCTGGAACCACTCGTGTCAGCTCAGGACCTGGATGTGCAATTCCATTCCGTAGGAGCCTCGTGCGGGTACTACACGGAGCCCACCCAGGGCGGCACCTACGCCTACTGGAAGAACTGCACTGGGCAAGGCCAGCAGATAAATATAGATCTAGCGGAGTGGCCAGATGAGCACCGCTGCGTTGGGGCCGGCCAAACCGCAGGGCTCGGTTCGGTCGGAACACTGCCAGGCGATGTCAGAAATGCCACTGTGATCGGTACGTGCTAGGAGAAATGCAGACCGGTCACGCGGAGCTGGGCGTATCTACTTCTCGCACGCATGGGAGCATCAACGCGTGCATGCTCCGCTTCAGCGTGTTTCGTAACCCGGCGTGAGCGGAGCCTTGGCCCTATGTCGATCTCATATGCCGGATAGGTCCGTTGAGATAGACAACCGGCCAAGGTCCCGCATCCGCAAACATCCATCTCTTATTCTGAATACGCCCTAATTGCGCTGGCTGGTCTTCCACCATTCGAGCAGCGCGGCCTCGGCCTCGTCCCGGCTGAGCGGGCCGTGGTCCAGACGCAGTTCCTTCAGGTGGCGCCACGCCCGCCCGACGTCGGGTCCCGGAGACAGACCGAGCAGCTCCATGATCGCGTTGCCGTCCAGGTCCGGGCGGACCTTGGCCAGATCTTCCTGCTCACGCAGCCGTTCGATCCGCGCCTCGAGCTCGTCGTAGGTGGCGCGCAGCGCTGCGGCCCTGCGCTTGTTGCGGGTGGTGCAGTCGGCGCGGACGAGTTTGTGCAGGCGGGGGAGCAGGTCGGCGGCATCGGTGACGTAACGGCGGACCGCGGAGTCGGTCCACTGGCCTTTGCCGTAACCGTGGAAGCGAAGGTGCAGGAATACCAGCCGGGCGACGTCCTCGGTGAACTGCTTCGGGTACTTCAGCGCCCGCATCCGTTTGCGCACCATCTTCGCGCCGACCACCTCGTGGTGGTGGAAGCTGACGCCGCCGCCCGGCTCGTTGCGCTTGGTGTCGGGCTTGCCGATGTCGTGCAGCAGCGCGGCCCAGCGCAGCACCAGGTCGGGGTCGCCGTCCTCTTGGTCGATGGCCTGCTCGAGCACGGTGAGCGAATGCCAGTAGACGTCCTTGTGCTGATGATGCTCGTCGATCTCCAGCTTCATCGCGGGCACCTCGGGCAGCACCCGCTGCGCCAGCCCGGTCTCGCACATGACGTTGATGCCGTCGATCGGATGCGCGCCCCCGATGAGCTTGTCCAGCTCCACCCGTACCCGCTCGGCGGTGATGCGCTCGATCTGGTCGGCCATCGCGGTGATCGCGGCCCGCACCCGCGGATGCGGTTCGAACCCCAGCTGGGAGACGAACCGTGCGGCGCGCAGCATGCGCAGCGGATCGTCGTTGAACGAATCCTCCGGCGCCGCAGGCGTGTCCAGCACGCCGTCGAGCAGGGCGGTCATGCCGTCGAGCGGATCGATGAACTCCAGCGCGCCGTCCGCGCCGATCTTCACGGCCATCGCGTTCACGGTGAAATCGCGGCGCACCAAATCTTCGTCGAGCGAGTCGCCGAAGGTCACCTGCGGGTTGCGGGACACCCGGTCGTAGTTGTCCGCGCGGAACGTGGTGATCTCCAGTTGCTGCCCGGCCTTGGCCGCGCTGACCGTGCCGAACGCCAGACCGCCGGTGTCCCAGAGATGGTCGGCCCACCCGCGCAGGATCTCCTGCACCGCCTCCGGCCGCGCGTCGGTGGTGAAGTCCAGATCCGTCCCCAACCGACCGAGCACCGCGTCCCGCACGCTCCCGCCCACCAGGTACAGCTCGTGCCCCCGTGCCGCGAACATCTCGCCGAGCGGCGTCAGCACATCCGCCAGCCCCCCGAGCGTCACCGCCGCGGCGGCCAGCAGTCGGGTACGTCTATCCAGCGCAGCGTCCTGAGACTTCGGCGAAACCACGAATGAGCAGCTTACCGAGCCACGCCAACGAATATCGCCGCCCAGGCCCCCACAGCAGCCCAGATATATAAGGACACCGACATGAGCCCAGCCAGCGGCGTCCGGACAGCGCGCACCATCCCACTCCTGCGGACTACGCAGCCGCCACACCTGCGACCTCCGGCCGGAGCGAGTCCAGGAACATCGCTCCCAGCCCTAGAACACGCCGGCCGCCGGGCGGGACTCGTGTAAGCGATCGACGTGCCACCTGCCGCTATGCGCCCATGCCCCGGTATCGCGAGCGCGAACACCGACGCACCCGCACCACCGCTCTCCAGGAAACGTGCCCAGCCTCCCCGTTCATGGGGCGTACAGAGCCGCACACTTCCGAGCAGCGGCACGTCGGCGACGAACACCACCCAGTCAGCCTGGCGACCAGCCGCTGTGCCTCATGTCGCCAACTCCCGTACCGAACCGACTCACCCCGCGCGCACGTCACTCTCGGTGCGCGCATCACGCACCGAGAATCCGCCGTTGACACCGCTGAGTGCCGTCCAATCCAAGCGGCCGCACTTCCACGACAAACCACCAGTACCGGCCAACCTCGAGATCACCCACTACCGGCCGCGCCCCAGTTCCCGAACTCGAAGACCGACGCACCCAGCCCACCCCGGCCACTGGTTTCGAGCGAAGCGAGACCGAGCATCCGCCGTTCGCGGCCCGGCTCGCCACAAGGGGGCCGCGAACACCCAGCGCCGCAGGCGCTGGAAAACAAACACAGTAGGATTGCCAGGTGTCTCCGGCCGATCGTGCGAACAGTCGACGCCGCCAGCCTCGGCGCCGCGGTTCGGCCACCAATGCCGCTAAGCCACGAATGCGCACGGTGCGGGAGACCTCGGCGGGTGGGCTGGTCGTCGACGGCTTGGACGGCCCCCCGGAATCGCGGAGCGCGGCGCTCATCGGGCGCACCGATCGCCGCGGGCGGTTACTGTGGTCGCTGCCCAAAGGACATATCGAAGAAGGTGAGACCGCCGAGCAGACCGCGATCCGCGAGGTCGCCGAGGAGACCGGCATCAACGGTGTCGTGGTCGCCGAACTCGGCAGCATCGATTACTGGTTCGTGACCGACGGTCGGCGGGTACACAAAACGGTGCATCATTATCTGCTGCGATCGGTCGGTGGCGAACTGTCGGACGCCGACGTGGAAGTGACCCAGGTCGCCTGGGTTCCGTTGAGTGAACTGGATTCTCGGCTGGCCTACGCCGACGAGCGGCGGCTGGCGGAGATGGCGAACAAGCTGATCGACCGGATGGAGACCGGCAAGCGATGACGCGTGGACTGTTCCGGATCTTCGTGGCGGTCCTGACCATCCTCGGCCCGGTGACGACGCTGCCACTGCTCGATTCCGCGTCGGCCGTAGCACAACCCGCAGGATCCGGCACTTCGACGAATCCCAAATTTCTGAAGTTGTCGCTCGATTCGGTGACGCCGACCACAGTGACCACCAGCAGCGACTCCCAGCTCACGGTGGCGGGGACGGTCACCAATATCGGCGATCGCGTGGTGGACGACGTCAGCATCCGCGTCCAGCGGGCGGCGGCGATCACCGCACCGGCCGGGTTGCGCGCCACGTTGCGCCTCGACGAGGTCAATTACGACGTGAACGGCGAGTTCGAGGACGTCGCGCAGCGGCTCAACCCAGGGCAGCGCAAACAGTTCACACTGAGCATCCCGTTGCGCTCGGAGAGCGGCGCCACGTCGTTGCGCATCACGGAACCGGGCGTCTACCCGCTGCTGCTGAACGTGAACGGCGAACCGGCTTACGGCACGCAGGCCCGGCTCGACGATGCCAGGTTCCTGCTCCCGGTGCTCGGCGTGCCACCCGCCCTTGGCGACGAGGCTCCGCCGGTGTCCGCGCCCACCGACGCGCCTGTGGCGACGACATTGCTGTGGCCGCTGGCCGACCGGCCGAGGCAGGTCGGTGGTCGTCCGGGCAGCGTGGACGGCAAGGTGGAACTCACCGACGACGAGTTGGCCGCTTCGCTCGGCAAGGGCGGCCGTCTCGATCAACTGCTGGCCGCGCTGGAGGGGACGATGAACCCGGGCGCGGGTCGCGGCAACGCCGATCTGGCCTCGGCCGTGTGCCTGGCCGTCGACCCCGACCTGCTGCTCACCGTTCGCGCGATGACCAAGGGTTATCGGGTGCTGGCCAGCCCGTCCGATCCCGACGGCGCGACCAGGGCGGGCGCAGGCGCCGAACAGGCGCAGACCTGGCTGGACCGGTTGCGCGCGCTGGCCGGCTCGATGTGCACCGTCGCGCTGCCGTTCGCGCAGGTGGACCTCACCGCGCTGGCCGCGGTCAACGATCCGGCGCTGTCCGCGCGCGCCATCAACGAACCGGCCGAGATCATCGACTCGATCCTCGCCACCCGGTCGGTGCGCGGAGTCAGCCTGCCGGATTCCGGCAGTATCGACCACGGCGCGGGCGTCCTGTTGCGCAGCCACGGTTTCGGCACCGCTGTGCTCGCCTCGACGGCGGCGGTTCCCCAGGGCAGCGTGGATTGGGCCCAATCGAGTAGCGAAAGCGGCCAGGCCACGACCGGCGCGAACGAGATCGCCTCCACCGCGGAGCCGGCGATCCCGGAGGTGGTGCGGCTGCCCGAGATCACCGCGAGTCAGCCGACCGCACCGGCACCCGCACCACAGGTCACGGGTAATCCGGCGCCGCCCGTCGCGAGTTCGCCCACACCCGCCGCCGACCCCGCCCTGCACGCGGTGACGTTCGACATCTGGTCGGCCACCGCGCTCGCCGCGGTGGGCTCGAACCCGCCCACCCCGCCGTTCACCCCGTCCCGGGTGCGCTACGACGTCACCAACGACTCGCGCGCGGCACGCTTGCAGGACGCTCTCGGGGCGATCTCCTGGAGCGCACTACATCCGGGGGCGAACCGGTCGCGGTCGCTGTTGCTCGCCCCGCCGCAGCAGTGGGGTGCGAACCGGGACGAGGCCACCGCACTGTTGCGCCAAGTCGACCAGCTGTTGCGCGGCAACTTGGCCACCGCGCGTCCGTTCCATGATCTGGTGGCACTGCCGCCGGACCCGCAGCCCTACGAGCTGGACTATCTGCCGCAGGCGGCGCAGGACGCGGTGCCGGACCGGTTCATGCCGCCCGTGCGCGAACAAAGCCGTCGGATCACCGAGATGATGCGCGCTCTGGTGGACGTGCCCGAGGCCGAACCGACGCCACACGACTTTCTGACACCGCTGCGCGACGACCTGCTGCGCGTGCTCAGCCTTTCGGATCGGCGCGCAGGCGACGCCGCGCCGCCGGATACGTTCGCCCAGCGGCGGCTGGACCAGAACACGCGCACGATGGACAAGCTCTATCGCTCGGTCACCGTGCTTCCGCCGGGCGGTGTGTACACGCTCGCGTCCGAGCAGAGCCCGCTGCTTCTGGTCGCGCGCAACGATCTGCCGGTCGCGATCCGGGTCAGCTTCCGGATCGAGGCGCCGGCCGAGACGCAGATCACCGATCCCGGCGAGCAGCAGCTCCCGGCGCACGGGTCGCGGTCCTTCCAGATTCCGACGGAGGTCAGTGACAGCCGGAACCTGGTCATTCCGATCTCGCTCACCACGCCGGAGGGCGTCGCGCTCGGCAATCCGACCCAGGTCTCGGTGCGTTCGAATGCCTACGGCAAAGCGTTGGCGATAATTACCGGATGCGCCGCACTCCTGCTGCTCCTGTTGGCCGGTCGCCGATTGTGGCGCCGGTTCCGCGGGCAGCCCGACCCGGCCGACGAGGGCTTCGATCCGGGAACCAGGCGGCGGGTCAACCGGTACCGGCGTGCGCGCCTGCGCGTGCTGCGCGCCCAGGAACGAGAGCGCGAGCAGGAGCAGCTGCAGGAGACGCGGTGACGGATCCCGCTTCGACGGGGCCACGCGAACAGCTGCTACCTGCGTCGATGTGGGGTACCGGCCTGTCGTGTGGCACGGTGGAGGACAATCACAGAGTTCCCGAGCCGGTCCGATCCGGAGGGGGACCATTGACAGAATGTTCGCCGACCACGGCGGACCGTTGCGGCGAGTCGCGGCTCACCGCACCGATGGGGGTGCGGACATCCCGGCTGGTACAGGAGGCATGATGAGCGACGATGACATATCGGCTCATCGCCCTCGACCAAACGACCGCCTCGACGGGCCACCGGTTCGCCGAGCGCCGGTCGCTCCTTGGGAACGCGGCCCTGCTCCCTCCGAAGCCGAGCAGCCCGGCGTGAACGGCGGCCCTTATCCCGAGGGCCGGCCACCGCGGGTGCCGCAGGTCAGTCGTCCTCCGGCCACGCCGCAGCGGCCGGACCAGCGCATGGCTCCGCCGCCTCCCCCCGCGCGGCCCATGCCGCCGGCACCACCGCGGCCCGGGCCCGCGCCGAACCCACGGCCGTATCCCGCTCCGCCGCCTGCGGCCGGTCCGGGACAACCGCGACCGGTTCCGCCTGTGCCCGCTCGTCCGGGCCCCGCGCCCGCCGGCCCGCCGCCAGGCTCCGCCCGGCAGGCGCCGCCGCCTATCGCACCGCGCGGTCCGCAGTCCGGCGCGATACCGGCCGCCCCGCGCCCACCCCGATCCGGCGCGATACCTGCCGTGCCGCGTCCTCCGCAGTCGGGCCCGATCCCGGCCGCGCCGCGCCCACCCCGGTCCGGGCCGATGCCGGCCGTCGCGCCGGAATCCGAGCGGGTGCCACCGCCGCGCTACGCTCCGCCACAGCCGCAGCAGTTCCCGCCGCCGCGTCAACGGCCGGCCGCCCCGGTCCGGCACGAACCCGCGGAAACGGAACGCCCACGGACGAAGGAGTGGCCTGCCGGGACGTCGGCTCCGGTGAAGGTCGACGAGACGCAGCAGAGCCCCAACTCCCGGCTGCTGAGCGATACCGGATCCATCGCGTTCGCGACGCTGGTCAGCCGAATCACCGGATTCGGTAAGCAGTTGATGCTGCTCACCGTGCTCGGGCCGGCGATTGCCAGTGCCTTCGCGTCCGCCAGCCTGATCCCGAACATGATTTCGGAGTTGGTGCTCGGCGCGGTGCTGACCGCGATCGTCGTGCCTACGCTGGTCCGGGCCGAGCAAGAGGATGCCGACGGTGGCGCCGCGTTCGTGCGGCGTCTCGTCACCGCAGCGTTCACGGTGCTGGCCGTAGCGACGGTTTTCGCGGTCGCGGCAGCGCCGGTGCTGGCGACCCATGTCTTCGTATCGTCTGACGGCCAGGTGAACACCGCGCTGACCACCGCGCTCACGTTCCTGTTGGTGCCTGCCATCCTGTTCTACGGCATGTCAGCACTGCTCACGGCAATCCTGAATACGCGACAAGTGTTCAAGCCGGGTGCTTGGGCTCCTGTGCTCAACAATCTCGTGGTGCTGACCGTTCTCGGGCTCTACGCGCTGACGCCCGGAGAGATAACCCTCGATCCGGTCCGGATGAGCGATCCGAAGCTTCTGGTACTCGGTCTCGGTATCACCCTCGGCGTGGTGACACAAGCCGTCAGCCTGGTGCCCGCCATTCGCCGACAAGGGATCGACTTGCGGCCTCTGTGGGGCATCGACGCCCGCCTCAAGCAATTCGGCAGGATGGGCGCCGCCATCATCCTGTATGTCCTGATCAGTCAGGCTGGCCTGGTTTTCGCCAATAACATCTCGTCGCACACCGATGCGGCCGGACCCGCGATCTATCAGAATGCCTGGCTGCTCCTGCAGCTTCCATACGGCGTGCTCGGCGTCACCGTGCTTACCGCGATCATGCCGCGCTTGAGCCGAAATGCCGCAGCGGACGATACGCCGGCCGTCGTGGACGATCTGTCGGTCGCCACCCGGTTGACCATGATCGCGCTGGTCCCGGTCATCACCTTCCTGACACTGGCGGGGCCACAGGTCGGCGAGGCGTTATTCGGATACGCACGCTTCGCCGAGGACGCCGAGCGTTTGGGGCAGGCGGTGAGCTGGTCTGCGTTTACGCTCATCCCGTACTCGCTTGTTTTGATCCACTTGCGCGTGTTCTATGCCCGAGAGCAAGCATGGACGCCGACCTGGATCATCCTCGGCATCACCGCAGCCAAGATCGTCTTCTCCGCGCTGGCTCCGGTCATCACCGATGCCGAGCACGTGGTGATCGCGCTCGGCGTCGCGAACGGCCTCGGCTTCGCGGTCGGCGCCGTGGTGGGCGGTTTGCTGCTGCACCGCAGTCTCGGGGATCTCCGGATGGCCAATGTCGGCCGCACAGTGACTCGTGTCGTGCTTGCGTCACTCGCGGGCGGCGCGGTGATGTGGATCGTGGACCGGGTACTCGGTCTGGATCGGCTGACCGCGTCCTTCGGCGGCCCCGGTTCGCTGATCCGGGTGGCGATCACCGCGATCGTCATGTTCGCGGTTGCCTTCGGCCTGATGCGACTCGCCGGTATCCCGGAGATCGTCGCCATTACCGTGGCCATCTCGCGGCGCCTGGGCTGGACGCCGCCCGCGCCGGATCTCGATCTGGAGAGCCCGGCCGAGGATCCGTACGTCACGCAGGTCCTGCGCAGGCCCGATCCCTATCTGGCATACCCGCGGTTCGATCCGTACATGGATGCCCAGACCATGGTGCTGCCGGTAATCAGACCCGATGCCGTTGACCGCACCGGCATGGGGGAGTTCCCGTACCCTGTTCGGCAGAGAAGCACAAGTGGCGAATTCGCCGGAACCTCGACATACCAGGGCGAAGGAGGACCGAGGGTGAGCGACGACGCGGTGGGCGGCGTCCCGGCCGCCGATTCTTCTGCGACCACGCCCGGCGGATTGTCCACCGATGTACCGCCGACCGCGGGGGAGCAGTCGGATCCCGCGTACGCGAACAAGCAGCCGGGGACGGCCGCACCGGATCAGGACGCGCCGAGATCGCAGGAGAATCAGCTGCCGCCGCGCGACCCGATGTACGACACCGGGATGATCCCCATCGGCTCGCCGGAGATGCCTCCGATGGGCGGGGAGAACCTGGGCGCCCGGCGCATACCGCGCGGCCCCAAGCTCATCCCTGGCGCTTCGGTGGCAGGCGGCCGCTACCGCCTGCTGGCCAGCCACGGCGGCGCCCGCGGCTTGAAGTTCTGGCAGGCGCTGGACATCAAACTCGATCGCGAGGTCGCGCTGACCTTCGTCGACGCCGACCAGAAGGCGACGGAGAACTCCGGGCAGGACGGCCCGCAGGCGATCCTGTCCCGGACGCTGCGCCTCGGCCGGATCAACTCGCCCGGCCTGGCCCGCGTCTTGGACGTGGTGCGCGGCAGCTCCGGCGGCATCGTGGTGGCCGAGTGGACGCCGGGCCGTTCGCTGCGCGAGATGGCCGAGACGGTGCCGTCGCCGATCGGCGCGGCCCGCGCCATCCGCGCCCTCGCCTCGGCGGCCGAGCTGGCGCACCGCGGCGGTGGATCGCTGTCCATCGACCATCCCGACCGGGTGCGCATCAGCGCCTCGGGCGACGCGGTGCTCGCGTTCCCCGGCACGCTGTCGGACTCGGATGCGCAATCCGATGTGCGTGGTCTGGGTGCGATGCTCTACGCGCTCATCACCGCCCGCTGGCCGATCCGCTCGGGCGGTGTCACCGGCACCGCCGCGACGGTCGGCGGACTTCGGCTGGCGGACTTCGGCCCGGACGGCACTCCGGTGGAGCCGCGCCAGATCCGCCCCGAGGTGCCGTTCGAGATCTCCGCGGTCGCCGTGCGCTCGCTGGAGTCGAACAAGGGCGTGCGGACGGCGGCGACGGTCCAGCACGTGCTGGAGCAGGCGTCCGTCGTTGATCAGAAGACCGATTTCATCCCCGTGCTGCGCCTCGGCCAGCGCGCGCCCGCGAATATGGACGACTCGCTCGCCGATCCTGAGCTGCTCGCGGCCGAACGCGAACGCTCACAGCGGATGATGTGGATCATGGTCGGCCTCGGCATTCTCGCCGCGCTCGTGGTCGGCATCGTGATCTGGTGGATGGTCAGCGTGTTCGCGCCGACCGCTTCGGAGGCGCCGCTCAACGAGCAGCGCAATATCGGCCTGACGACGAACAACCAGCCGGTGCCGACGCCCGCCGCCGCGGGCCCGAACCTGACCTCGACCGGTGCGCCGGTCCCGGTGACCGGTGTGTCGGTGTTCTCGCCGGAGGGCACGGCCGACGGCGTCGCCAACGTCCAGGCGGTGCTGGACAACGATCCGGGCACCCAGTGGCGCACCGATCAGTACTTCCAGCAGTTCCCGGCGCTCAAGAAGGGCGTCGGGCTGCTGGCGACGCTGCCTGCCCCGGCCAAGCTCACGAACGTCTCGATCAACTCGCCCAGCGCGGGCACGTCGGTGGAGATCCGCACCTCGCCGACCGGGTCGCCGACGCTGGATCAGACTCAGCTGATCGGCTCCGCCCGGCTGGACGACGGCGTCACCGACATCCCGGTGCGCGCCGACCAAGCCGCCCGCTACGTGCTCGTCTGGATCACCGGACTGGGTAACTCCGGAGGACAGTTCCAGACCGCTATTTCCGACATCCGTTTCGACGTCGCGCCGTAGCCGGCTTTCCCGCCGCGCCCTCGTTCGCGCGGAGCGTTCGTAGCGCACGTCGCGCGTCGCATTCCTCCGTACCCGGCCCGAGATTCGGTTGCTGCCAAAACGTTACGGACGATATGATCTTCGGGCGCTCTCGCAGGGGAGCTTCCCAGGTTCCGGCGTTTTCGTTCCTGGATGCTGCGAAGTCTCGGTAATGGTCGATCGGGCCCGTTGCCGCCGTGAGGGCCGTCCAAGGGGTTGGCATTGTCGTCCGAAGTGAACGAGGAGCTCGGCAGGGGGGCGTCGCGACAGGTGATGTGTCACGAGCGTTCCCTTGTACTCGGTGAAGCCACCGATGTGGAGTTGTTGCGGGCGCATGTGCGTGGTGAGCGTCACGCGTTCGCCGAGTTGCTGCGCAGGCACAATGATCATCTGTGGCAGACCGCGTTGCGGACGTCCTACACGCGCGAGGACGCGGCCGATTCGCTGCAGGACGCGCTTTTGTCGGCGCATCGCACGGCTGGCTCGTTCCGTGCGCAGGCGGAAGTGCGCAGCTGGCTGCATGCGATCGTGGTGAACGCTTGCCTGGATCGGATCCGCCGCAACAAGACCAGACGCGCGGTATCGCTGGCGCCGGAGTCGCTGCCCGAGCCCAAGGACTACCGCGACGAGATGGCCCAGGTGGAGATGTCCATGGACATCGATCGCGCGCTGTTCTCCTTGCCGCCGGATCAGCGGACCGCGCTCGTCGCGGTCGACGTGGAGGGGTATAGCGTGGCCGAGGCGGCCGCGTTGCTCGGTGTGCCCGAGGGAACCATCAAGAGCCGGTGCGCTCGCGCGCGGCAGCGGTTGAAAGAGCGATTGGATTATCTGCGTGATCCGGGGAACCGGAGGTAGTTGGGATGCGTCATTAATAGTGACGAACCCCTGAACGATTCAGAGGCAGGCCCCGTCGGCGAGGGGATCCCCGCGATGTCAGATGCGAACAACGGAGGTGCGATGGCTACCCAGTCCGTGCCGCAGCCCCCGTTCACGTCCGAATTGCTGGCTGACTTGCATGCCGACAACGTGACGCCGGAGCAGCGTGCGCAACTGTGGCCTGCGGTCTCGCGTGATCAAGACGCCATGCGGTTCTTGCGCGGCTTGGACGACGTCACCGCCGAGCTGCGTGCCCTCGCCCGGGATGAGCGCATCGTTCACCCGATGCCGGACGACGTGGCGGCTCGGCTCGCTCTGTTCGTCGGCGAACTCGAACCGCCGGAGGACGCCCCCGACGCTACGGTTCATGAGCTTCCGCGCGCATGGGCGGGCGAATCCGTCGGCGAAGCAGAGGTTTCCGAATCCCCACCGGTGACTCTGGACGAGCGACGCCGTGGCAGATTGCGCTGGTTCGCCGCGGCGGCCGCGGCGATCGTCACTGTGGCGGGGGCGGGGGTGTGGGTCTCGACGTTGCGCGGCGGTGACGCTCCCGCGCCCACCGCGCAACCGACCACGGGGAACGACGAATGGGGCGATGATCTCACCGCCACCATGGCCCTCAGCGCGCTCGGCCGGAACACCGTCACCGGCTCCCTGGCCGGCCCGGGAGCACTGGAGCGCTGTGTGCGGGCGAACGGTCTCGACCGCACGGTCCTCGGATCGACAGACATCCGATTCCAGGGCGGGAACGCGGTGCTCATCCTGCTCAACGGCCCGCAGCCGCCCAAGATCACCGCCCTGGTGGTCGGAACCGGTTGCGGTGCGGGTGATCCGCAGCGCAAGGCGCTGCAGGACATCGGCTGACCATGCGATCTGGACCACCCGCGCGGCGTGAGCCCGTCGACGTGGGAACAACAGCCATTACCCTGTTGTTGACCGACACGTCCGATCGAATCTTCCCGGAAGGGCCCCATGAGCGAGCGTAGCGAGCAAGCAAGCGACACCGGCACGCCAGTTCGCGATCTGATCATCGTCGGCTCCGGACCTGCCGGCTACACGGCCGCCGTCTACGCCGGCCGCGCCGAGCTCCAGCCGCTGCAGTTCGAGGGGACCCAGTTCGGCGGTGCGCTGATGACCACCACCGAGGTCGAGAACTTTCCCGGCTTCCGCGGCGGCATCATGGGCCCGGATCTCATGGAGGAGATGCGCGAGCAGGCGAAACGTTTCGGCGCGGACATCCGCACCGAGGACGTGGATGCCGTCGACTTGACCGGCCCGATCAAGAAGGTCGTCGTCGGCGGCGAGACGTTCCAGGCCTACGCCGTCATCCTCGCCATGGGGTCGGCCGCGCGCTACCTGAACGTCCCTGGCGAACAGCGGTTGCTCGGCCGCGGCGTCAGCGCCTGCGCCACCTGTGACGGCTTCTTCTTCAAGGGCCAGGACATCGTGGTGGTCGGCGGCGGCGACTCCGCGATGGAAGAGGCGACCTTCCTGACCAAGTTCGCCTCCAGCGTGACCATCGTGCACCGTCGCGAGGAGTTCCGCGCGTCCCGCATCATGCTCGAGCGTGCGAAGGCGAACGAGAAGATCAAGTTCGTGCTCAACGCCGAAGTGGTCGAGGTGCACGGTGAGAACAGCGTCACCCACCTGACCGTGCGGGACACCCGGACCGGCGAGACCTCCGAGCTGGCCGCCACCGGCCTGTTCGTCGCGATCGGCCACGACCCGCGCAGCGAACTCGTCCGGGGCCAGGTCGCCTTGGACGACGAGGGATACGTGCTGGTCCAGGAGCCAACGACCGCCACCGACATCCCCGGCGTCTTCGCCGCGGGCGATCTGGTCGACCACACTTACCGCCAGGCGATCACCGCCGCAGGCACGGGCTGCCGGGCGGCCATCGATGCCGAACGCTGGTTGGCCGAGCAGGGCGACATCACCTCGAACACTCTCGCCCACGCGGGCGAGTCGGTGGCCGTCCCCGCTACCTGAGTTCGCACCGGACCAGACACACACCTTTCGTTTCGCTGTATCGCTAGGAGAACACCCATGTCCAAGTCCGCCAACACGGTTGTCGTCACCGACGCGACCTTCGCCGACGACGTGCTGCTGAGTGAGAAGCCCGTCCTCGTCGATTTCTGGGCCGACTGGTGCGGGCCGTGCAAGATGGTCGCGCCCGTCCTGGAGGAGATCGCCGGTGCGCACGCGGACAAGCTGACCATCGCGAAGCTGGACGTGGACGCCAACCCGAGCACCGCCCGCGATTATCAGATCCTCTCGCTGCCCACTATGATGCTGTTCCGCGGCGGTAAGCCGGTCAAACAGATCGTCGGGGCGAAGGGCAAGGCGGCTCTTCTGCGCGAACTCGAAGACGTCATCTGACGACGCGATCCGACGACGCGCCGTAGGATGCCCTGGACCCGGGGTTGTCGAAACCTGGTCCGGGTCTGAGACAATCGACCGACGCTCCTGTCGTGCGAAGGTGTATCCCATCGCATGAGTGGGTACCCGCGGGTTGACGGAAGGAAAGGGCTCTCACGCATGCACCGACTTCGTCACGGCGATTCCGGTCCAGCCGTAGCAGAGGTTCGGAGCACCCTGGCAAGCCTCGGGTTCCTACACGCGCACGTCGCTACCGATCAGGCGGACGCGCGCGAATACTGGAAGGATACGGAGGTCTCCTTCGACCACCACCTCGACTCCGCTGTTCGCGCGTTCCAGCAGCATCGCGGTCTGCTGGTCGACGGGGTGGTCGGTCCGGCGACCTACCGGGCACTCAAGGAGGCGTCCTACCGGCTCGGCGCGCGCACACTGATCTATCAGCTGTCCGCGCCGCTCTACGGCGACGACGTGGCCACGCTCCAGCGCAGGCTGCAGGATCTCGGCTTCTACGTGCATCGGGTCGACGGCTACTTCGGTCCGCACACCCATGACGCGCTGACCGCCTTCCAGCGGGAGATCGGGCTGTCGGCCGACGGAATCTGCGGTCCCGACACGCTGCGCTCGCTGGACCTGCTCGGCGCCAGGGTGACCGGAGGCAATCCGCACCGGATCGCCGAGGAAGAAGTGGTGCACCGGGCGGGGCCGCAGCTGACGGGCAAGCGAATCGTCATCGATCCGGGCCTCGGCGGGCCGGACAAGGGATGCGCCGTACCCACCGAGTACGGCGACGTCTACGAGTCGGAGATCCTGTGGGACTTGGCCAGCCGTCTCGAGGGACGGATGGCGGCCACGGGTATGGAGACCTTCTTGTCGCGGCCGTGGGGCGTCAACCCCACCGACGCCGAGCGTGCGGACACATCCAACGCCTTCGACGCGGATCTGATGATCTCCCTGCGCTGTGCCACCAACCCGAGCCCGCTGGCCAACGGCGTGGCCGGGTTCTACTTCGGCAACTCGCACGGCTCGGTGTCCATGATCGGCCAGGTGCTGGCCGGCTTCATCCAGCGGGAGGTCGTCGCCCGAACCTCGCTGCAGGACTGCCGTACCCATGCGCGCACGTGGGACCTGTTGCGCCTCACCAAGATGCCGACGGTCCAGGTGGACATCGGTTATCTGACCAACGAATACGATGCCTCGGTTCTCACCAACCCGCGCATGCGCGATGTGATCGCCGAGGCCATTCTGATCTCGGTGAAGCGGCTGTATCTGCTGGGCCAGGACGACCAGCCGACCGGTACGTACACTTTCGCGGAACTGCTGGCCGAAGAACTGGCCGCCGCGGACCGGATGTAGCTTCGCCTTCCATTCTTCGAAGCGCCCCCTGACCTTTCGAATCGGCCAGGGGGCGTTTCGTTGTCTGCCTCAGCGCGCTCCGATGCGAGTCGGCGCGGTCATCGACGCCGCGGCGAGCAGCTGATCCAACGCCCGTTCGACGTCTTCCTTCCAGCCGTGGTCGGAGTCGAGTTCCAACCGCAACCGTGGGAACCGGTGATGCGGGGCCACCACCTCGAAGCCGACATCTTCCAGGAAGTCGGCATCGATCATGCAGCTCTCCGGTGAGCACTCGGTAGTGGCGCTCGCACTCTTGATCGGGGCCACGATCCGCTCGAGCAGTGTCATCGAGCCGGACCGCTCCGACAGTGCCTGCGTCGCCGGATGGCTGCGGATGCCGAATGCCTCCAGAGCTCGCACGCCACGGCGCACCAGATCCGCCACCACAGCCTGGATGAGGTGGTGGGCGACATCGGCATCCCGATAGGGAAATTCGGCCCGCAGCGTGGTCAGCAGGACCGCGTCCGGGCTCACCGGGGAGGTGGGGAAGAGGCCGGCCCGGGGCACCGCGCTCGGCGGTGCGTAGAAGGCGCAGCCGGCGACGTTGCCGTCGACGTTCGCCACCTGCCCGCACGAACCCCACTCCAGCATGACCGTGGACAGCCAGGCTTCCTTCTCGAACACCGGATCGCTGAAGTTGCGCGAGTCCTCGGCCACCGCGGGGTCCATCTCCCAGAAGACACAGCGCCGCGCATGCGCGGGAAGCTTCTCCAGTCCGCCGAGGGTTAGTGCTGTGACGCTGGTCGACACCGCTCTGCTCAGCCTCCAGCTGTCCGATTCATCCACGCTCACGTCGCATCAACGTTTGCTCGCCAGCAAGAATAAGCGATCAAGGGGAACCCGCCTCATTCCATGTCGCTGTGCTGTTGGTCAGAAGAACTTGTGTTGCTTCGCCGGGAGCGATGTGCGCTCCACGGCCGCGTGAATTCCTGCCGTCACAGTGACGTTTCGGCCCGGAACCCGCACCTATGGAAACCACAAGTTGAATTTCGTCACTTCTGTCACACGGTAGGTGCGTTCTGCTCCATCAGGGCGACAATCCGCTCGAGGTCTTCCACCGACCCGAACTCGACGACGATCTTGCCTTTGCGCTTGCCCATGCTCACCAGGACCCGAGTGTCGAAGGAGCCGGACAACCGATCGGCCACGGCTTGTAGGCCGGGCATCTCGATCGGCTTGCGACGGACGACAGGAGAGGGCGCGGCCGCGGCCTGCTCTCGGTTCGCCAGCATGACGGCTTCCTCGGTAGCCCGGACCGAGAGTCCCTCGGCAACGATTCGGGCGGCGAGCACCTCTTGAGCGTCCGCACCCGCTTCGAGACCGAGCAGTGCTCGCGCGTGTCCGGCGGACAGTACGCCCGCCGCGACCCGGCGCTGCACCGGGATAGGCAACTTCAGTAGACGGATCATATTCGTCACAACCGGGCGAGAGCGGCCGATTCGGGCAGCCAATTCCTCGTGGGTGACGTCGAATTCCTCCAGCAGCTGCTGATAGGCCGCCGCCTCTTCGAGCGGATTCAGCTGCACCCGGTGGATGTTCTCCAACAGTGCGTCACGCAGCATCGACTCGTCCGCGGTCTCCCGCACGATCGCGGGAATGGCGGCCAGCCCCGCCTCCTGGCACGCTCGCCAGCGCCGCTCGCCCATGACCAGCTGATAGCGATCCACGCCCGGCTCGGTCCGGCGCACCACGATCGGCTGCATCAGACCGAACTCACGGATCGAGTGCACCAGCTCGGCCAGCGCATCCTCTTCGAAGACCGTCCGCGGTTGCTTCGGGTTCGGTTCGATCTGGTCCGGCGGGATCTCGCGGTAGACAGCGCCACCGGCCTCGAGTTCGGCGTTGTCGGCGGGATCAGGTACCCGATGCAGGTAGGTAGCGGGCGGCTGCGGCCCCACCGGATCCAGACCGATGACACTCGCAGCAGCGCTGCTGAGGCCCGGTGCTGTCGTCGGTGTCGTCGGGATCAGCGCGGCGAGACCGCGCCCGAGCCCACCCTTCTTCGCCTGACTCATCGGTCTACCGACCCCTTCCTCGTTCCGCTACCAAACCGGACTGTGCCGAGCATCGACACCACTGGCCGAATCACTCCGCCGACTTCGTCGCGGCGACGCGCGGAGCCACCGCGCGGGCCGCCATCTCGCGTCCGGCATCCAGGTAGCTCATCGCGCCCCGGGAGCCTGGATCATAATCGAGCACCGTCATGCCGTAACCGGGTGCCTCCGACACCTTCACACTGCGCGGGATCACCGACCGCAGCACCACATCGCCGAAGTGTCCGCGGACCTCCTCGGCGACCTGGTCGGCCAATTTGGTGCGTCCGTCGTACATCGTGAGGATCACGGTGGAGACGTGGAGTTCGGGATTCAAGTGCGCCTGCACCAAGCCGATATTGCGCAGCAATTGGCCGACGCCTTCCAGCGCGTAGTACTCGCACTGGATCGGGATCAGTACCTCCTTCGCCGCGACTAGCGCGTTGACCGTCAGCAGCCCCAAGGAAGGCGGGCAGTCGATCATCACGTAATCGATGTCGTATCCGGCGATATTCGCTTCTTGGATTGCGGCTTTCAGCCGGCCTTCCCTGGCCACCATCGACACGAGTTCGATTTCGGCGCCTGCCAGGTCGATGGTCGCGGGAATGCACAGGAGACGCTCACTGTGCGGGCTCGTCTGGATGGCGTCTCTGACCGAAACCTCGCCGATGAGCAACTCGTAACTGGAGGGGACACCCGAATGATGCTCGATGCCCAAGGCGGTGCTCGCGTTGCCCTGGGGATCGAGATCGATCACGAGAACCGTCATCCCTTGGTGCGCCAGGGCGGCCGCCAGATTCACCGCGGTGGTCGTCTTCCCGACGCCGCCTTTTTGATTGGCGATGGTGATGATCCGTTGCTCGTGCGGTTTCGGCACAGTCACCTTTCCTGGATGGAGGACCTGACTTGCACGTTGCGCTTCGGCGGCTATCGGGGTCTCGCTAGGGGAGATGTGCCCGAACGGTGTACTTCCGAATGCCTCCGCGTCGAAACTGCTGGAGTCCAGCATCCCCGGCACGCGCGACGTTGTTTCCCGTGAAACATTCGCCGGACCGCTCGACATAGACAGCTCCTAACCCGAGAAACTTCAGAACACGTACGCGCGACGGGACGGATCGGCGCCGTGTCTACAACAGCCTTTGTCGGATCGAACACGATGCACAACCGGGTTCGCGGTGCCCGATCGACCGAGCGGAGCTCCTCGTCGTTGTGACAACCAGATCCCTCCGTGGCACCTACACTCACGCCCGACGCCCACTAGCTTGCCAGCACTGAGCGGTTTAAGAAAGCTGAATCGCGGCGAGGCGCAGAGCGACACGCTGAAACCGCACGAATTCAGCGCGCCGCGCACGCTGTTTCACATGAAACATTGCCGTGGACCGCGCGTCCCGTAGTGGGGGTAGCAGCTGGTGCCGTTTTCCGACGCAGCAGCTATCCGCCGCTACTGGAAGCCCACTCTCGCAGTGGCGGTTTGACCGTAGCTCGGCCCGGGGGCCTGTCGACCAGGAGTCCGTTCGGCGATGTACTCCTTATTGCTTCGAGTTGGCCCGTGCCAGATCCGGAAGGGGAGGGGAGGCGTCGCGCGGACTGGACGCTGCGGTGACCGAGCGGCGGTGCGCGTCAATGGATCTGTCCGTCGTCAGCTGCCGCGTCGCCGCGGCCTCGCGGAACATCACGTCTGTTGTCTGCCGCTGCGCCGACGGTGTTTCCCTGTCAGGCGTGTCTGTCTTCCAGTGGACCCCGGCACTGCTTCGCTGCCGTAGACGCCCATCGTTGGGCACTTTTCGTCATCCGGCGCGCTCTTCGTCAGGTGAGATTGTCAAGCGGGATCGGCTCGTCCGGTGTCGACCTTCTGGTGTCGATCTTCTGGTGTCGACCTTCCGGTGCCAACCCTCCGGTGTCGAATTCGCGGCGCACCACTTCGACTGTGCGCCACGAGCGCGAACGGATAGCGGACCGGGGCGGCGCGCCATAGCCACCCCGCTACGGTGAACGAGAAAGCTCAGGAGGAGGCGGACAAAGTTTTACGTGGCAGCCGGTGTCGCGCCTGATTCGGTTCACGTGGAGTACATGCTTTCTACGAGCGCTAGGCCGTTCAACGTGAACCCGCATACGGCGCATGATTCACGTGAAACATGCGGCGACGCTGTTCTGGACGTACGAAGCCGAATGGTCAGTGATCGAAGCCCGATTCACGTGAAACATGCGACCGTCAGCGACGCGCAATGGACGGGCACTACAACCTCACACTTCAGCGACAAGGGCACGCGCTCGCGCGGGGGCTTGGGCAGCTTCGATAGGCCGCGCCACACCGATCGGACGTGCGCCATAGATCAGGCCCGAAGCGGTGACACGCGCACCTTACGGGTATGCCCCTATCCGCGCGCGGCGGTGACCACGGTCAGATCGCCCATTCCGTCAGGGTGACGAAACGGCCGGTGGTCCCAGTTCGAACCGGAAACCTTCGCGATCGAAGCTGCTACTCGGCCTTGCGTGCGGCACGCTTGCGCGCGCGCTCTGTCGCCGCCTTGCGAACCGTCTTGCCTTCGCGTTCGACCGCACGTTCGGCGCGCCGCCGCGACGTACGTTCGGCGCGAGGAAGCCGCTCCGCGCTGATCACCACGGTGGGCGTGTCCACGAGACCGACGCCGCATTCCAACACGATGGCATTGCCGGCTCCGGCCTTCGCCAGCGCCTCGCCGTCGCGTTCGAGTTCCTCTGCCGCGCTGGCGCCCTTGAGGGCGAGCATGTGTCCGTGGTCGCGGAGAAGGGGGAGAGACCACTGAGCGAGTTTCCCCAGTGGGGCCACCGCGCGGGACGTGACAACGTCCGCGCCACCCGCCTCCTTCATCACGCCGGACTGTTCGGCGCGCCCACGTACGACGATCACGTCCAGTCCGACCGTTTCGATGAACTCGCTCAGGAAGATGGTTCGGCGCAGCAGGGGCTCGACCAAGGTGATCCGGAGATCCGGTCGAGCGATCGCGAGCGGGATGCCGGGCAGGCCCGCGCCGCTGCCGATGTCGACCACGGAGGCGCCCTCGGCGATCAACTCCCCGAGCACCGCGCAGTTGAGCAGGTGGCGATCCCACAGGCGGGGCACCTCGCGTGGGCCGATCAACCCGCGCTCCACTCCCGCGGTGGCGAGCGCTGTGCAATATCGACGCGCGAGATCGAGTCGGTCGCCGAAGACGGTGGCCGCCGACGCGGGTGGTTCCAGCTCCGCGGGTACCGCGGCGGTTCCACCGAGATCTCGTTCCACGTGAAACATCCTTCCGAACTCGGGTCGATCTACGAGCGAGCAATCGGGCTCCGGACACGAACAAGGCCCCCGGTCCGAAGACCAGAGGCCCTATCCAACCACTACCCGTCCGGGCCGCGAAACATGCCGCCCGCTTCGGCGATGCCGCGGCTCAGCCGGGAACTACCACCACGTGCCGGTTCGGCTCAACGCCTTCGCTCTCGCTGCTGACCCCCTCGACAGCCGCCACCGCGTCGTGCACGATCTTGCGCTCGAACGGAGTCATGGGAGCAAGCGATTCCGGCTCGCCGGAGTCCAGCACCCGCTGCGCCGCGGCCGCGCCGAGCTCGCTCAGCTCGGACCGCCGCTTGGCCCGCCAGCCCGCCACGTCCAGCATCAGCCGACTGCGCACTCCGGTCGCCTGTTGGACAGCGAGACGAGTCAGTTCCTGCAACGCGTCGAGCACCTCGCCGTTGCGTCCCACGAGCTTGGTCAGATCGCGGCCACCGTCGATGCTCACCACGGCGCGGTCGCCTTCCACATCGAGATCGATGTCGCCGTCGAAGTCCAGCACGTCGAGCAACTGCTCGAGGTAGTCCCCGGCGATCTCGCCTTCTTCGATCAGCGCTTCCTCGGCATCGTTCACGACATCGCCGGTGTCCGGTCCGGCGCTCGCCGTCGTCGTCGCCACGGTGGCGTCACCTCCGTCGGTCTCAACAGTCATTTGATTTCCTTCATCTGCTCATCGCGCGCGCCGGGCAATCGCCGCCGGGCGGTATTCGCGATCAAGGGGTTGCTCAGCGATAGAGAGAGGTGGGTGGCTCGGCCCACCGATCGGGTATCAGCGCCTGCGCTTCTGATTCGCCCTGCCGCGGTTGCCGGGCCGTTTCTGGCCGGCCGGGCGACGTTGGCCCGCGGACTGCTTCGACGGCTTCGCGGTACCGTTCGACGACGCGACCGGAGTGTCCTCGTCCGTGGCGGTATCGGCAGCGGCGGTGGGCGCGGGCTTCTTCTTCACGTTGACCGGTTTGGCGCCGGGCTTCGGCGCGTTCTGCGCGCGCTGCTCCAGCTTCGCCTGCTTCTTGGCTTCCTCTTCTTTCGCCATGCGACCGAACACGAGGTGCTGCTGCCCGTAGGTCCAGATGTTGTTGGAGACCCAGTACAGCAGGATGGCGATCGGCAAGAAGGGGCCACCGACGAGCACGCCGAGCGGGAACACCCACAGCGCGAGCTTGTTCATCATCGCGGCCTGAGGATTGGCCGCCGCTTCCGGCGTCTGCCGCGCGACCGACGCGCGCGCGTTGAAGTGGGTCGCCAGGCCGGCGATGACCATCAGGGGGATGGCGACGAGCGCGATGCTCAACTTGCTCGGCACACCGCCGTAATCGGCGAACGCCTGCAACTCGTTGACCGGCGTCGTGATGAACGCGGAAATCGGCGCCCCGAAGATGCGAGCACTGAGGAAGGACTGGACGTCGGCCGCGTTGAAGACGTAGTTCGCGGTGTTCGCGTTCTGCTCGGGCGTCATGCCGAGCTGGCCGAAGCCGTGACCGGTCCGGTTGAACGACCGCAGCACATGGAACAGCCCCAGGAACACCGGCACCTGAGCGAGGATCGGCAGGCAACCCATCAGCGGGTTGAAGCCGTTGTCCTTCTGCAGCTTCTGCATCTCGAGCGCCATCTTCTGGCGGTCGTTCTTGTACTTCTTCTGCAGCTCTTTGATCTGCGGCTGCAGTTCCTGCATCTGCTTGGTGGTGCGCACCTGCTTGACGAACGGCTTGTAGAGCACCAGGCGCAGAGTGAACACCAGGAACACCACGGCCAGCGCCCAGGTGAGACCGTTGTCCGCGCCGAACGCGAACCCGAAGACCCGATGCCAGAACCAGAGGATCCAGGACACCGGGTAATAAATGAAGTCGAGCACGGCTCTATGCACTCCCGTCGTTCGTGTCGCCGATCACCGCGTGCGGCGATCCTTTACAAGCGTTCGGCTCCGACCGCGGTCCAGCGGGCAGGCTCGATTCCTGCGTCGCCGCCTCGGTCGCTGCCCCATCCGCCGGCTCGGTGCGGAGTCCGCTCCGCTTCCGCTCCGGGACGGGGTCCCACCCACCAGGGTGCCAGGGCGCACATTTGGCCAAGCGCACGACCGTCAGTACGAGCCCGATGAACAGGCCCCGGGTGCGCAGTGCGGTGACCGCGTACTCGCTGCAGGTCGGGGTGAATCGGCACACCGGCATGCGGGTGGGGGAGACGTAGGTCCGATACAGCTCGATCGAGAAGATCAGCACATTCGCGGGCAGTCTGGCGATCGTCGCCCAGAGGCTCATACCGCGCCGCCCGTCGACACGCCCGGTGCGGCGCCGATGCCGAGCTTGCGCAGTGCGGTGCGCAGCTGCCGCAGCAGGTCCTCCGACGACGCCGTAGCGGCGCCCGGGAGCGCACGAATCACGACATCGGTCCCGGGCGGCAATTCGTCGACCACCTGGGCGCACATATGACGCAGGCGGCGGGCGACGCGATGTCGAATCACCGCGTTGCCCACCGCCTTGCTGACGATCAACCCGAAGCGCGGTCCGCCTACACGGACCAGCGCATCGTCCGGGATCTGATCTGGTCGTCCATTCGCGCCCACGCTTCCGTCATACCCGTGTGCGAGCGCATGCACGACCAGATCACGCCTCCCGATTCGCTGGCCGCGGCGCACCGTCCGGGAGAAGTCGGCACGATGATGCAACCGATACGGCTCAGGCAACACCCGAGCGTCCGAGAGCGAGGGTCAGGCAGTGAGGGAAGCGCGGCCCTTGCGGCGACGCGCCGAGACGATGGCGCGGCCCGCACGGGTGCGCATCCGGAGGCGGAAGCCGTGAACCCGCGCCCGACGACGGTTGTTCGGCTGGAACGTCCGCTTGCCCTTGGCCACGGTCAACACTCCTCGAGTAGGCGGGCACCAGGTAGTGCCCGAAGCTTGTCGGTGATACGTGTATTGCGCGAATGAATCGCAGGTCTGGTCATCATCGGCGCGCGTCGGTCCTGGCGCACAGTCGGTCGATCACGACCTAAACGCGGTCAGCACAAGACCGCCACCGCACCAAGGGGTGACTGTACGAGGGTACTGATCGTCCAGGAACGGGTCAAACTCGCCCCCCATGTGCGCACGGGCGCGGCGACCAGGCACAATCGGTTTCCCGGAGTCAGGCCTTCTGGCAATGACCGTGAGTTCGTCCACACCCCTAGCCGGCAGCCGTCGCGGGCCGCTAGGGTACGTAGCCAGTCGATTGCTGCAGAACCGCAGGTCGCAGCTTCGCCTTCCCCGCGCGTGCGCGCGTTCCACAGTTCCCCAGGGTTCTCCACATCTGTGGATAATTGTGTGGAAAGACCCCTGGAGTGGCATATTCGTAGGGCCGACGGTGCCACGCCGCTGTCCAGATGGGGGACCCGGACAGCGTCCGAACCGGTTACGGACGTACGCAGCGGATCCCGGGACCACCCCCGAGCAGCACACTCCACGCGTGCCCCGGCCGTCTGCTCCTATCGACCTACTCCGGGGAGGAAACTGCATGGACGACGAGCAGAACGTGCTGGCCAGGGTGTGGCCCGAGGTTGTCACCGAGCTCACCACCGGGTCACCGGACGGCGCTATTCCTCCGGTCACCCGAGCACAGCAGGCGTGGCTGAAACTGGTCAAGCCGCTGACGGTCGCACAGGGGTTCGCCCTGCTCTCCGTGCCTTCGTCGCTTGCGCAGGAGGCCATCGAACGCGACCTGCGCGAACCCATCCTCCGGTCCCTCGGCCGCAGGCTCGGTCCCCAAGTGGAAGGACTCGGCGTCCGCATCGCCGCCCCGACCACCCCTACCGTCGACCGGCAGAGCAATACCCCCCGGCACGCGCGGATGACGAGCAGGCCCGAACGGAGTCGAGAGGGCCGGGCTCCCGCCGCCTACCCCGGCTCGGAATTCCCCGGCCGCGACGCCTACCCCGGGCCGCGTTATGCACAGCCGGCCGAATTCCCGGCAGCGTCTCCGTACAACGACGGCTCCGATTACCCCGGCGCGGAATACGGGCAGGACTTCGCCCCGCCGGAGGAGTACCGCCAATCGGAGTACGCCCACGCCGACTATCCGCCGCGCGGCGAGTATTCCGCGACCGGCGAGCTGCCCATGATGCCCGGGGCGGACGTCACGCCCCGTCGCGAACCCGGCCTGCCGCCCCGCAGGGAGCCGGCCATCCCGCCGGGCCAGGAGTCATTGTTCACTCCGGAACCGTCGTCGCCGGGCGGTGCGCGCGGCCCGCTCCGTGCTCCGCTGCGCGAGACCGCCGACGACGACACGGGCCTGGCGCACGATCCGGTCCGGGAACCGATCGGCGACCATCCGCGCGGTGATCACGACGACGAGCCCGTGGTGAACGTACGCAACTCCTGGCCAACCTACTTCGCCAAGTCGCAGGAATCGCCCGCGCCTGCGACGTCTTCGGCCAGCCTGAACGCGAAGTACACCTTCGAAACCTTCGTCATCGGCGCGTCCAACCGCTTCGCGCACGCCGCGGCGGTCGCCATCGCCGAAGCGCCTGCTCGCGCCTACAACCCGTTGTTCGTCTGGGGAGCTTCGGGCCTGGGCAAGACACACCTGCTGCACGCGGCGGGTCATTACGCGCAGCGTCTCTTCCCGGGCATGCGAGTCAAGTACGTGTCGACCGAAGAGTTCACCAACGACTTCATCAACAGCCTGCGCGACGACCGCAAGGTCGCGTTCAAGCGCCGCTACCGCGAGACCGACATCCTGCTGGTCGACGACATCCAGTTCATCGAGGGCAAGGAAGGCATCCAGGAGGAGTTCTTCCACACCTTCAACACCCTGCACAACGCGAACAAACAGATCGTCGTCTCCTCGGATCGCCCGCCCAAGCAACTGGCGACGCTGGAAGAGCGGCTGCGCACGCGATTCGAATGGGGCCTGATCACCGACGTGCAGCCGCCGGAGCTGGAAACGCGCATCGCGATCCTGCGCAAGAAGGCGCGGATGGACCGGCTCGACGTGCCCCACGACGTGCTGGAGCTGATCGCCAGCCGGGTGGAGCGCAACATCCGGGAACTGGAGGGCGCGCTGATCCGGGTGACCGCGTTCGCGTCGCTGAACGGCCAGCCGCTGGATCTTCCGCTGGCCGAGGTGGTGCTGCGCGACCTGATGCCCGACACCGCGGCGCTGGAGATCAACGCGGCCACGATCATGGCCGTCACTGCGGAGTACTTCAACACGACGTTGGAAGAGCTCACCGGTCCCGGCAAGGCGCGGCCGCTGGCTCAGGCCAGACAGATCGCCATGTATCTGTGCCGCGAACTGACCGACCTGTCCCTGCCGAAGATCGGCCAGGCGTTCGGCCGCGACCACACCACGGTGATGTACGCGGAGAAGAAGGTACGCAAGGAGATGACCGAGCGGCGCCGGGTCTACGACCAGGTGCAGGAACTCACAGCCCGGATCAAGCAACGCTCGCGCTGAGCGGCATCCACAGCTGAGCACCGCCCCTGACCAGGGGCGGTGCTTTTTTGTGGGCTGTGGATTCCTCGAGGAATCCTTGTGGAGTCCTCGAGGAATCCACCGGTTTGTCCACCGATCCGTGCACAGGTCGGGGTAGGCGCCTCCGCGAGTTCCCTCACAGGGCGAATTACACAGTTTCCCCAGGCATGGTTGCGCACAGCCGTTGACCAGCGCGGTGTCCGGATCAGGCGTTGTGGAATCCTCGAGGAGTTCGTGTGGAGTCCTCGAGGATTCCTCGAGCTGTCCACGATTTCGTGCACATGTGTGAACAACCGGGTGAATCCAGTGGAACAACTCGAGGAGCGCTCGAGGATGAATCGTGGACAACCGAAGAGCCTCCACAGACGCCGGGTGTTCATCCTCGAGACACCCCCTGGCCATCCCCACGGCACCACGCCCCCTGAACAGCGGATTCGGCCGCAGTCCACAGAATCCACAGCGCCTACTACTACTTCAGTTCTTCTCATTAGAGATCTCTCTTCAAAACAGGG
Source organism: Nocardia sp. CY41 (assembly GCF_009829325.1). Classification (GTDB taxonomy): domain Bacteria; phylum Actinomycetota; class Actinomycetes; order Mycobacteriales; family Mycobacteriaceae; genus Nocardia. Next base: position 112,610 of record NZ_VUOS01000010.1, on the reverse strand, counting down.
TGTGTGGAAAGTCGGCACGGCAGCGTCCCCTTCGCAGCCGCTCCCCGTTCACAGCAAGGACGACAGAGGGATCACCGGTCCCCATCGCGAATCGGCGTAAGCAGTCCGCGCGCGGCTCATCCCACATCGCCCCGCCCCGGCCGTGCTCCCATCCGAGGGCGGTCATCTGTGATGCCGGAGGGTCGGGCTAGGTGCACGTCCCCTCCGCGGGTACGGTTCTATGTCGGTCGCCTGTGCCAGACTGCGAAGGCGGCCGATTCGGCAGGACCCTTTCGAGCACCGACACTGACGAGCCGACAACAGATCACGGAACCGGGAGAGGACAGATCGGGCGATGGAGCTTGCAAGCATGAAGTTTCGGGTCGCCCGCGAGGATTTCGCCGAGTCCGTCGCCTGGGTGGCGCGCAGTCTTCCCTCCCGGCCTCCGGTACCGGTGCTCGGCGGCGTGCTGCTGGTCGCCGACGAAGACGGGCTGACCGTCTCCGGCTTCGACTACGAGGTCTCCGCGCAGGTGCGGGTCGCGGCCGAGGTCGCTGGGCCCGGTCAGGTGCTCGTCTCCGGTCGTCTGCTGGCCGATATCACCAAGGCGCTGTCGAACAAGCCGGTCGACGTCTCGGTGGACGGCACCCGCGTGCTGATCACCTGCGGCAGCGCGAAGTTCTCGCTGCCGACCATGCCGGTCGAGGACTATCCCCAGCTGCCCGAGGTGCCGCAGCAGACCGGTGAATTGAGTGTGGATGTCTTCGCGGAGGCCGTCGGCCAGGTCGCCGTCGCCGCGGGCCGCGACGACACACTGCCCATGCTCACCGGTATCCGGGTGGAGATCGAGGGGTCCCAGGTCGTGCTCGCGGCGACCGATCGGTTCCGCCTCGCCGTGCGGCACATCGAATGGCAGCCCGCGCGCGCCGATATCGAGACGTCGGTGCTCATCCCGGCCAGGACGCTGTCCGAGGCCGCCAAGACGCTCGGACCCTCCGACGCCCCCGTCCAGCTGTCCCTCGGCTCCGGTGGGGGGTCGGACGGCCTGCTCGGCATCGTGAACGCCGGCCGCCGGACCACCACGCGCCTGCTCGACGCGGAATTCCCCAAGTTCCGGCAATTGCTCCCCAAGGAGCACACCTCGATCGCCACCCTCGCCGTCGCCGCGCTGACCGAGGCCATCAAGCGCGTCGCCCTGGTCGCCGAACGAGGCGCGCAGGTGCGGCTGGAGTTCTCCGCAGACGGCCTGCTGCTGTCCGCGGGCGGCGACGACGCGGGCCGCGCCGAGGAATGGCTGGAGGCCGATTTCCGGGGCGAATCGCTCACCATCGCGTTCAACCCGGGATATCTCATCGACGGCTTGTCCGCCCTGCACGCCGATCGGGTCACCTTCGGCTTCACCACGCCCAGCAGGCCCGCCGTGCTGCTGCCTGCGTCCGAGGAGGAGCCCGAAGTGCTGGACTCCGGAACGTTCGCCGCATTGTCGAGCCCGTACATCTATCTGTTGATGCCGGTCCGGCTTCCGGGCTGATCGCCTGTGCCTGACCTGATGTCGAACGGATCCGCGCCGCGTGATCCAGCGCGGCCGAGCGGTGACGCTGCTGGAAACTCCCCAGCGACGTCGGAGAAACCGGTGCCGCAGCACCCAGGGCCCTGGTTTATCCACAGGTCTTCCACAGGGGTCCGGCGAACCGCACCGCGCCCGTTCGCCACGGTGCTGGGGCATCGATCGGCAGGAATGTCCGCTTCGGCCCAGGCAGGGGCACGGTAGCGGATGTTCGTCCGTGCTCTGTCGCTGCGCGACTTCCGCTCGTGGGAGCATGCGGAAGTCGAATTATCCCCAGGTCGAACCGTTTTCTTGGGATCGAACGGCAACGGCAAGACAAATCTGCTGGAAGCGATCGGCTACTTGGCCACCCTCGGGTCACATCGGGTCGCCACGGACGCCCCATTGATCCGGACCGGGACCGAGCGAGCCCGGATCGGCGCCACGGTGGTCAACACCGGGCGCGAGTTGCGCATCGATGTCGAGTTGAACCAGGGCAGCGCGAATCGCGCACAGATCAACCGCTCACCGGTGCGCCGACCTCGGGAGATCCTGGGGATCCTGCAGACGGTGTTGTTCGCCCCGGAAGATCTCGCGTTGGTGCGCGGCGATCCCGGGGAGCGCCGCCGCTTCATGGACGAGTTGTGCACAACTCGCCTCCCCAGGCTGGCCGCGGTCCGCAGCGACTACGACCGGGTGCTGCGCCAGCGCTCGGCGCTGCTGAAAACCGCCGGGCGGCAAGCCAGGTCGAAGACCGATCTGAGCACCCTCGACGTGTGGGACGGGCATCTCGCCGCACACGCGTCCGTCCTGCTCGCGCAGCGGCTGCGTCTGGTGCACGATCTCGCGCCGTATCTGGCGCAGTCCTACGCGTCGATCGCCCCGGAATCGCGGCCCGCGTCGATCGTCTACCGCAGCTCCGCGCTACCCCCGGAGTTCCTGGATCCGGCCAGATCGCCGCTCCCGGAGGACGCGGCGGAACTGGAGGCGCTCGTGCTGACCGAACTCGCCGCCGCCCGACCGAAGGAACTCGAGCGCGGGGTGTGCCTGGTGGGTCCGCACCGCGACGACCTGGACCTCGTGCTGGGAGATTCGCCCGCCAAGGGCTTCGCCAGCCATGGCGAGTCGTGGTCGTTCGCCTTGGCTTTGCGGTTGGGTGCGTTCGAACTGCTGCGCACCACCGGCCCCGAACCGGTGCTGCTGCTCGACGACGTGTTCGCCGAACTCGATCGCCGCCGCCGCGCCGCGCTGGCGGCCGTCGCCGCGGACGCGGAGCAAGTGCTGATCACCGCGGCCGTGCCGGAGGACGTGCCCGCCGAACTCGCCGCCGTGCCGCTGCGAGTGGAAACCGCCGGCGGCCCCGGCGGCCGCGTTTCCCGGATCGCCGCCGAAGACCGGTCCGAGAGTGGCGGTTTCGGCGGCGAACGGCGGAACGACGACGCCACCCACTCGGCGACCGAGGGCGAACGTGACCCGGTCACCGGGTCGACGGAGTCGCGGACGCCCTAGCCATCCACAGGTGGAATGCACCGGAGGTCCCGGCCTCGCCCTCAGCCGTTCCGGTCCACTACAGTGACCAGTCGTCGGGAACGACGATCGAGTTCTCAACAGCAGGCACCGATTCGTCAACACCTGTGGAAAACTTGCTCGGTCATGGGTGACCGCTCCCGTGAAGTTCGCCGCAGCAACAGCTGAGCAAGCAGCTGACCTGGCTGACGAATCCGGCGTTCTGGGCGGGAAACAGAGTGTTCGATCGGCCGGCTCGGTATGCGGCGTGCGTGATTCCCGGTGCTGGCAACCGTGGGCGGAGGCTGGGGACAACTTGATCGAAACTGGGGACAGACCACGGGACGCGGAGGGAGAAGGGCGCTGAGCGATCGACCCACGGAGCCCGAATCCGCAGGACCGGAACCCGAATTGCGCGGGATCGACCTGGCCCGGCGAGCCTTGGAGGAAGCGCGCGCCGCGGCACGGGCGAGCGGCAAGTCCGTCGGTCAGGGGCGTTCCTCGCCTCAGCGCAGGCTGCGGACCGGAGCGCGCAGGCGCACCGGATGGTCGGGCGCGGGCCCGGACGATCGCGATCCACAGCTGTTGTCGAAGTTGGCCGGCTCCCTCGCCAAGAATCGCGGGTGGTCGGCCAAGGTGGCCGAAGGCATGGTCTTCGGCCGTTGGGCGGGCGTGGTCGGCGAGGACATCGCCGCGCATGCCACGCCGGTCACCTTGAAGGACGGCGTGCTGAGCATCTCCGCGGAGTCGACCGCCTGGGCAACCCAGTTGCGGATGCTGCAAGGCCAGATCCTCGCGAAGATCAACGCCGCGGTCGGTCAGGGTGTGGTGACCTCGCTGAAGATCTCCGGACCTGCCGCACCGAGCTGGCGCAAGGGCGAGCGTCATATCAAAGGTCGCGGACCGCGCGATACGTACGGATGACCATGCCGGGCAGTATCTGATACTTGGTGTTACGTTTATTCCGAAGCGGCGTTTCACGTGGAACGCCCCGGTTCGACGTCCGCACCGGAAGCCTGCGACGTCGGATCGGAACCGACTGGGCAGAAGGAACCTCGATGACGATCACCACGGCGGTGGGTCCGTTTCCGGCGACGGCGACCCGGACGGTTCGCCGAGACGGCGTCGAGCTCGCGGTCTACGAATGCGGCAACCCCGAGGGTGTGCCGGTACTGCTGATCCACGGGTGGCCCGATACCCATCTGCTGTGGAGCCGGGTGGCGGCTCTGCTCGGCGGCCGCCATCGTGTGATCGCCTTCGACAACCGGGGCGCGGGCAGCAGTTCCGCGCCGTCCGCGGTCGAGGCCTATCGGATCGAGGAACTCGCGGCCGACGTGCGTGCGGTCATCACCGCGGTCTCGCCCGGCGAGCGGGTGCACGTCCTCGGACACGATTGGGGGTCGGTGATCGGATGGGAGGCGGTCGCGGCCGAGGACGCCGGATCGTCGATCGCATCCTTCACTTCGGTGTCCGGCCCGAACCTGGACTTCCTCGGCGCCTATCTGCGTGGGCCGCTCACTCCGGCGCGGCTGCGTGGCGCGCTGGCCCAGGCCGTCGCTTCGGCCTATACCGTCGCCTTTCAGATCCCCGGGTTGCCGGACCCGGTGCTGCGGATTCTCTCCGGCCGGTGGCCGCGATTCCTCGCCTTCTTCGACGGGCTCGACCCCGCATTGGTGGAGACGGCGCCGACACTGCGCACCGATATGCTGAACAACCTGAAGCTCTACCGCGCGAACATTCGTTCCCATCTGCGTCGTCCGCGGCCCCGTCCGATCGAGGTACCCGTTCAGCTGATCGTCGCCACGCGGGACCGCGCCGTGCGGCCCGTGGCGAACGCCGAGGCAGATCGGTGGGTGCCGCGCCTGACCCGGGTGGAGATCCCGGCGCGCCACTGGTCGCCGATCTCACACCCAGCGGAGCTGGCGCGTCATACCGCCGCCTTCGTCGCCCGGATCGACGGCGCTCCCGGAGCGTGCGAGCGCGATCGGGCAACGCATCTCTGAGCCCACTTCTGCTGGATCAAAACCGCCGTCAGGCGCAACGGAGTCGGCGGAATTCGATTTCTCGCATCCACGGCGCTGTGAGGGGTGTCGGAGGTGGGTTGTAAGTTGGGTGTACCAGTAGGATGGTTACGTAACTAGCGGCGATACCTTCGGCGCGTTCCACACAGTCCACGGCCGGACCCTAATTCTCGAGCCAGACATGAACCAGGGCCTCACGTGTGCTGTCCGATCGCTCTATGCCGGGATCAGCAAGTAAGGAGAGCTACCGACCAGTGGCTGCCAAAGACTCCAACGCATCGGGTTCGACCAAAGCGACCGGGAAGCAGGACTACGGTGCCTCCTCCATCACGGTTCTCGAAGGACTCGAGGCGGTTCGCAAGCGTCCGGGCATGTACATCGGCTCCACCGGTGAACGCGGTCTGCACCACCTGATCTGGGAGGTCGTCGACAACTCCGTCGATGAGGCGATGGCCGGATACGCGACGAAGGTCGAGGTCACCCTGCTGGCCGACGGCGGTGTCGAAGTAATCGACGACGGCCGGGGCATCCCCGTGGAGATGCACGCGCAGGGCATCCCGACCATCGAGGTCGTCATGACCCAGCTGCACGCGGGCGGCAAGTTCGACTCCGAGTCCTATGCGGTGTCCGGTGGTCTGCACGGCGTCGGCATCTCCGTGGTCAACGCGCTGTCGACGCGGCTGCAAGCCGAGATCGACACCGGCGGCCATCACTGGACCCAGGAGTACAAGGACGCGAAGCCCGGCAAGCTCATCCAGGGCGACCCGACGAAGCGGACCGGCACCACCATCCGGTTCTGGCCGGATCCGGAGATCTTCGAGACCACCACCTTCAACTTCGAGACCGTCGCGCGCCGGTTGCAGGAGATGGCGTTCCTGAACAAGGGCCTGACCATCGTCCTCAACGACGAGCGCGTCAGCGACACCGAGATCACCGACGAGGTGGTCAGCGAGACGGCCGAGGCGCCCAAGCACGCCGAAGAAGGTGCCGCGCCTGCCGAGCACAAGGTGAAGTCGCGGACCTACCACTACCCCGGTGGCCTGGAGGATTTCGTCCGCCACATCAACCGGACCAAGCAGCCGATCCACAACTCGGTCGTCGCGTTCACCGGCAAGGGCACCGGCCACGAACTCGAGGTCGCGATGCAGTGGAACTCCGGCTACTCGGAGTCGGTGCACACCTTCGCCAACACCATCAACACCCATGAGGGTGGCACGCACGAAGAGGGCTTCCGCGCGGCGCTGACCACGGTGGTCAACAAGTACGCGAAGGACAAGAAGCTCATCAAGGAGAAGGACGGCAACCTCACCGGTGACGACATCCGGGAGGGCCTGGCCGCCATCGTGAGCGTCAAGGTCGGCGAGCCGCAGTTCGAGGGTCAGACCAAGACCAAGCTCGGCAACACCGAGGTGAAGTCGTTCGTGCAGCGCACCTGCAACGAGCACCTCACCCACTGGTTCGAGGCCAACCCGGCCGACGCCAAGACCATCGTCAACAAGGCGGTCTCCTCGGCACAGGCCCGTGTCGCCGCGCGCAAGGCGCGTGAGCTGGTACGGCGCAAGTCCGCCACCGACCTGGGCGGCCTGCCGGGCAAGCTGGCCGATTGCCGGTCCAAGGATCCGAGCAAGTCCGAGATCTACATCGTGGAGGGTGACTCCGCCGGCGGCTCTGCCAAGTCCGGGCGGGACTCGATGTACCAGGCGATCCTCCCGCTGCGCGGCAAGATCATCAACGTCGAGAAGGCGCGCATCGACAGGGTCCTCAAGAACAACGAGGTCCAGTCGATCATCACCGCGTTCGGCACCGGTATCCACGACGAGTTCGACATCGGCAAACTGCGCTATCACAAGATCGTGCTGATGGCCGACGCCGACGTCGACGGCCAGCACATCTCCACGCTGCTGCTGACCTTGCTGTTCCGGTTCATGCGCCCGCTGGTCGAGCACGGGCACGTCTACCTGGCGCAGCCGCCGCTGTACAAGTTGAAGTGGCAGCGCAGTGAGCCGGAGTTCGCCTACTCCGATCGAGAGCGCGACGGCCTGCTCGAGCGTGGCCTTGCCGCGGGCAAGAAGATCAACAAGGACGACGGCATCCAGCGCTACAAGGGTCTGGGCGAGATGAATCCCAAGGAGCTCTGGGAGACCACGATGGATCCCAGTGTCCGGGTGCTTCGTCAAGTGACGCTGGACGACGCGGCCGCGGCCGACGAGCTGTTCAGCGTGCTGATGGGCGAGGACGTGGAGGCCCGCCGCAGCTTCATCACCCGCAACGCCAAGGACGTCCGCTTCCTCGACGTGTGATCCGCCCGAGGCGCCGCCGGTCCCGGTGGCGCCCGGCAGTCTGCGCACGTCAGCCCGTTAAGGAGACTTCTTCATGACCGACATCACCCTGCCGCCGGACGGGGCGGGCGACCGCGTCGAACCGGTCGACATCCAGCTGGAGATGCAGAACAGCTACATCGATTACGCCATGAGCGTGATCGTCGGCCGCGCACTGCCCGAAGTGCGCGACGGCCTCAAGCCGGTGCATCGCCGCATCCTCTACGCCATGTACGACAACGGGTACCGGCCCGATCGCGGCTATGTGAAGTCCGCGCGTCCGGTCTCGGACACGATGGGCAACTATCACCCGCACGGCGACTCGGCGATCTACGACACGTTGGTGCGCATGGCCCAGCCGTGGGCGATGCGCTACCCGCTGGTCGACGGGCAGGGCAACTTCGGCAGCCGCGGTAACGACGGCGCCGCGGCCATGCGCTACACCGAGTGCCGCCTCACGCCGCTGGCGATGGAGATGCTGCGCGAGATCGACCACGAGACGGTCGATTTCATCCCCAACTACGACGGCAAGACGCAGGAACCGGTGGTCCTGCCGAGCCGCGTGCCGAACATGCTGATGAACGGCAGCAACGGCATCGCGGTCGGGATGGCGACCAACATCCCGCCGCACAACCTGACCGAGCTGGCCAACGCGATCTACTGGGCGCTGGACAACCACGACGCCGACGAGGAGACCACCCTCGCCGCGTGCATGGAGCGGATCAAGGGCCCGGACTTCCCGACCGCGGGTCTGATCGTCGGCACCCAGGGCATCCACGACGCGTACACCACCGGCCGCGGCTCCATCAAGATGCGCGGCGTCGTCGAGATCGAAGAGGACAATCGCGGCCGCACCACGATCGTCATCACCGAGCTGCCCTACCAGGTCAACACCGACAACTTCATCAACGCGATCGCCGAGCAGGTCAAGGACGGCAAGATCGCGGGCATCGCCGACATCCACGACGAATCCTCCGACCGCGTGGGCCTGCGCATCGTGGTGACGGTCAAGCGCGACGCCGTGGCCAAGGTCGTGCTGAACAACCTGTACAAGCACACCCAGCTGCAGACCAGCTTCGGCGCCAACATGCTGTCCATCGTCGACGGCGTGCCGCGCACGCTGCGGCTGGACCAGATGATCCGGTTCTACGTCAACCACCAGTTGGACGTCATCATCCGGCGCACCAGGTACCTGCTGCGCAAGGCCGAGGAGCGGGCCCACATCCTGCGCGGCCTGGTCAAGGCGCTCGACGCGCTCGACGAGGTCATCGCGCTGATCCGCCGCTCGGCCAACACCGACACCGCGCGCACCGGCCTGATGCAGCTGCTCGACATCGACGAGATCCAGGCGACCGCGATCCTGGACATGCAGCTGCGCAGGCTCTCGGCGCTGGAGCGGCAGCGGATCATCGACGATCTGACCAAGATCGAAGCCGAAATCGCCGACTACAAGGACATTCTCGACAAGCCGGAGCGTCAGCGCGCGATCGTGCGTGACGAGCTGGCCGAGATCGTGGACAAGTACGGCGACGACCGGCGCACCCAGATCGTCTCCGCGGACGGCGACGTGGCCGACGAGGATCTGATCGCCCGGGAGGACGTGGTCGTCACGATCACCGAGACCGGCTACGCCAAGCGCACCAAGACCGACCTCTACCGCAGCCAGAAGCGCGGCGGCAAGGGCGTGCAGGGCGCGGGTCTCAAGCAGGACGACATCGTCAAGCACTTCTTCATCTCCTCGACGCACGACTGGCTGCTGTTCTTCACGAACAAGGGGCGGGTCTACCGGGCGAAGGCCTACGAGCTGCCCGAGGCCAACCGCACCGCGCGCGGCCAGCACGTGGCGAACCTGCTGGCCTTCCAGCCGGACGAGAAGATCGCCCAGATCATCCAGATCAAGTCCTACGACGACGCGCCGTATCTGGTGCTCGCCACCAAGAACGGCCTGGTGAAGAAGTCGAAGCTGACCGACTTCGACTCCAACCGCAGCGGCGGCATCGTCGCGGTGAATCTGCGCGACGAGGACGAGTTGGTCGGCGCCGTGCTCTGCTCGTCCGACGACGACCTGCTGTTGGTTTCCGCGCTCGGTCAGTCGATTCGCTTCTCGGCGACCGACGAGGCGCTGCGTCCGATGGGACGCGCCACCTCCGGCGTGCAGGGCATGCGGTTCAACGACAGCGATGAACTCCTGTCCCTCAATGTGGTTCGCGACGGCACATATCTGCTGGTCGCCACGTCCGGCGGCTACGCCAAGCGCACCGCGATCGAGGAGTACACCCCGCAGGGTCGCGGGGGTAAAGGCGTATTGACCATCCAGTTCGACGCGAAACGTGGCACCCTGGTCGGGGCGCTCATCGTCGACGACGACGACGAGTTGTACGCGATCACCTCCGGTGGCGGCGTCATCCGGACGGCGGCGAAGCAGGTTCGCAAGGCCGGACGACAGACCAAGGGTGTGCGATTGATGAACCTGGCGGAGGGCGATACCTTGCTTGCGATCGCGCGCAACGCCGACGAGCCCGATCCCGATCAGGTCTCCGGTGGCGGCGACACCGTCTCCTAGCAGTAATCCAACAGCGGCGGCAACGAACGGACCCAAGGATTCCCATTGACCACTCCGAATCAGCCGAATGACGAGCGGCACCAGACGAACGGCGTGACCGAGCGGATCGCACCGTCACCGATCCCGCCGCGGCCGATCCCACGGCCGGTCGCCTCGGCCGAGAACGGTCAGCCCGGCGGCGGCCAGCAGAGCGGCGGTCAGCCGGGCGGTCACCCTGGCGGCGGTCACCCCGGTGGCGCGCAGCCGGGTGGTCACCAGGGCCAGCCGAACGGGCCGCAGTCCGGCGGACATCCGGGCGGGCCGCCGGCGAACCAGCCCGGCGGCAACCAGCCGAATGCTCAGCCGCACGAGATCCGCGATCAGCAGGGTGATTTCGCTCCGCAGGGCGCGCCGGACCAGGCGCCCGGCGGCGACGGCCACGACCGCTTCGATCAGAAGACGACGCGGATCAACAGCCAGGCCCCGCATTCCGCGCCCGAGAGCGAGGACAAGCAACCGGTCGGTGCCGCCGCCAACGGCGGTCCGCAGTCGCCGTACCAGGACGGGTGGGCACAACTGCCGCAGCGGGAGCCGCAGTCGAACCTGTACCGCCCCGGGCAGGCGCCGGTCACCGGACGCCCGAACTCCGGCGGTGGCGGCGGTCTCGGCGGCGGCACGTCCAACGCCCGCACCACCGCCGACCTGGCGGCCAAGGCGGCGCGTAAGGAAGCGGCCATGGTGAAGTCGGTCGGCATCGACGGGCCCACCCGCAGCATCGCGCGGCCGGAGCTGATCAAGGACATGCCCGACCTGTCCGAGATCCGCCATCCGCTGCCGCCCACCGAAGCCGCCGCCCCGCAGCCCGGGCCGGTGTCGCCCGCGGTCCCGGTCGCGGTGGCAGCGGTGGCCTCCGGAGAGCCGCTGCGGGCCACTGTGCAGATCCGTCGCATCGATCCCTGGTCGACGCTGAAGATCTCGCTGGTGATCAGCGTGGCGATGTTCTTCGTGTGGATGCTCGCGGTCGGCCTGCTGTACATCGTGCTGGAGGGCATGGGTGTGTGGGAGCGGCTGAACAACACGTTCACCGACATGGTGTCGCAGGACAGCGGCTCGGTGGGCTTGATCGACGCGGGCACCGTGTTCGGCTACGCGGGCGTGATCGGCCTGATCAACGTCGTGCTGTTCACCGCACTCGGCACCGTCGGCACGTTCATCTACAACCAGTGCTGTGACCTCGTCGGCGGTATCCAGGTCACCCTGGCCGACCCCGACTAGTCATCCAGCGCCCGAACGGCCGGTACCAGCCACCGCAAGGTGGGGTACCGGCCGTTTTCGTTCGTATTACCCTTCATGAAGCGCGGGTGCACGCTGTCGCCGCGGAGGCCGCTCGCTTGCTCTGAATGAGCCGCAGTAGTGCCTCTACCAGCCGTTTTGGTTCAGTAGACGAGTGTTGTGTAGTCTCTACACGTTGTTGTTACCGCGGACAACACGACTACGGGCCTATAGCTCAGGCGGTTAGAGCGCTTCGCTGATAACGAAGAGGTCGGAGGTTCAAGTCCTCCTAGGCCCACCCACGAACCTTCAGGTCAGGACCACATTCGCCGCTCCAGGCACCTAGGTCATGTCACATGGTGTCACAGCAGGCTTTTGACCCGCATCTCGAGGCGTTTCCGACCCAGGAGACACCTTCACTGTTCACTCCACGCCCCCGGCGCCGCTCCGACGGTTCTATCGCCTGGCAGGTCCAGTTCGAGTACGACGACGAGGACGGCGTTCGTCGCCGCTCCTAGGAAACCTTCGACGACTTCGCGCCCGCGGAACGCTGGGCCGGACTCGTCGACCGCATCGGCGTCCACGAGGCTTTGAAAGTGCTGGAAGTCCAGCGCCGTGACGGCAGCGGCGTCCGCCTGACCGACTGGCTGACCCGCTGCACCGAGCGGTTGCGCGGCGTGTCCGAGCCTGTCCGGCGCAAGTACCACGCCTACATCCGCAACGACATCGCGCCGTTCTTCGGCGACACCACCGTCGACGCCGTCACCCAGGACCTCGACGCCGCGTGGATCGTGTACCTGGAGCAGGAGAAGGGCAACGCACCGAAGACCATCCACAACAAGCACGGCTTCCTGTCGGGCGGGCTGCGGGCGGCCACGCTGGAACGACCGGAACCACTGATCGCCTACAACCCGTGCACGGGCACGCGGCTGCCCGCCACGACGCGCCCGAACTCGACATCTTCGACAACTACGAGTGGGAACTGTTCGAACAGCTGCTCGGGCAGCGCTGGCGGGCGCTGGCGGAGTTCGGCCTGGTCTCCATGGCCCGGCCCAGTGAGATCTTCGCCCTACTTGTGGGTGACATCGAGCCCCACACGGGTGCGGTGCGCATCAGCAAGGCGTGGAAAGACGGCGGCAGCCGCCTCGAGCTCGGCAAGCCCAAGACGAAACGCGGCGTGCGTGCGGTACACGTCCCGCTGGAGACACTCGACCGGCTCGATCTCGATCGTCCCGGCGACGAGCCGCTGTTCCACACCGTCAACGACACGCCGATGACCGCGGGCAACTTTCACAAGAGGGGATGGCAGCCCGCGTTGCGCCGGCTGAATGCCCTCGCGCGGAGGCCAGCCCGACATTTTACCGAGGACCGTGCGGGAACTAGATCAAGGCCGGGTGCAGGCGTGGTCGCGATTGAACGAGCCGGCGCTTCCGGTGCCGGTGGGGAGGTTGCGGGTGGCGTCCGCGTATGCCTCCCCTGGGGTCGCCCCTTTACCGAAGCCCACGATCGGGAACCCTGCGACGATCGCGAGCGGACTCGTCACGACTGCACCGCAGCCGTTCGCGAACGTCACCATCATCCGGCAGTCGATGATGCCTTGACCCTTGCACGCTCGGTCGGCGGCTTGAATGGCGTCGGCTTCCGTTGGGTGGTTGACCGAAAACGCGTAGACATTGCCCCACACGCTGAGGGAAACGGCGCCCCAGTTGACCGGGTCGGCGGCGGCGGGCGGTGCCGCGAGGACGGCAGCGGCGCTCACCGAGAGCGCGGCGGCCGCAAAGAACTTGTTGAACATGTGGTGTGTGCTTCCTGTGCGCGCCGACCAGGTGCGGCGATCGCATGGAAGATACCGCAGCGCATGGACGCGAGGTCGCCCCGAAAGTCCTGGGGTCACGGCAAATACCGTCACGAACTGCGGCGTTCGTGAGGGCCGAGATCGATGGGGCTCGCGCGCCACTGATGGCCCGTGCCGGCTGCGGCCGCCACGCTGACCGATTCACCGACAAACGGCGCCAGAATTGACCCAGCACAACCATGATGAGTGTTCGCCGTCACCAGGAACGTGTATGTTTACGTACTGAAATGTACCCAAACGTCGCGAGTTGGGGTTCAAATTCGCTGTTGGAGTAGCGTTTTGAAGCCCTGACCAGCAGTTTCGGCGGTCGTGAGGCACGGAGGTTCAAGTCCTCCTAGGCCCACTCCCTTCACCTCATTCGGTCGTTGACCATTCGAATCACTGGCACTGCTGATCCCGCGGTCGCGATTGTCCTCAGCGGACAGGAGAACTCTCTCGGTCGACGCGGGACGCTCGCGCCGCTGACACCGACTTGGCGGATCTGCCCGGCACTTACTCGAACGATGCCCACTCGACGCAACGCCGGGGTGTGGGGCTCGCTCCCCGCAAACGCGGAAACGACGAAGGCTCATGCTCCCTACGAGCATGAGCCTCCGAGGAGTGGAGCCTAGGGGAATCGAACCCCTAACCCCTGCCTTGCAAAGGCAGTGCTCTGCCAATTGAGCTAAGGCCCCATCTGCGTCCGCATGCACAGACGCCTCGAAAACGGTACCTTCTCGCCGTTGACATGGTCAAAACGGCAGGTGGTCATCGCGCGATCAGGCGGCGTCGCCGCGCGCGAACACGTCATCGAGGGACGGTAGGGGACGCGAGCAGATGTCGCGCGCCTCGTCGGCGGAGAGGCCGAACATCCGCAGCAGGTCCTCGGTGACCTGATCAGTGGCGGCCGCGTCGTCGCGGTCGGGATGATCGTGCAGCAGTTGGCCCAGGCACAGGGCGGCGCCGGCCACGATGGTCATGGACAACTCCGCATCGCTGGTCCGGAACCGGCCCGCGCGAGCGGCGGCCTCGATATCGCGACGAGCGCGCGGGGCGAGTCCCTTCTCGGAGCCGATCAAGATCAGCCCATTGTTCAGGAGCACCTTGCTCGAGGTGGGGATTCTCCGATGCATACGACCGGTCAACCGGAAGCTCTGCGCGAAGACCTCGGCCGGATCCTCGATGCCCTCGGTCAAGGTGTCGAGCACGGCGCCGTGCATCTCCAGCGCTTCCTCCACCGCCGCCCGGAGCAGGTCCTCCCGGCTCTGGAAGTGGTTGTAGAACGACCCCATGCCCACGTCGGCGGCCTGGGTGATCTCCAGGATCGGTGCGTTCGATCTGCCGGTCGCGATGAACGCCTGGGCCGCAGTGATCAGGGCGGCGCGGGTACGGGCCTTGCGGCGCTCCAAACGGTTGGGTTCCGCCGTCCCGGTGCGATCGGTCATGCCCGCTCCTCTCCCTGTCGGTGCCCGACCATCGTAGCCGCTAGTACTCAGTCATGACGAAGTCATCAGCGTAGCTTGGTTGCTGGCCGACGGCCGTCGTTACGACGACGTCGTCGCGGGCCGGTACGTCATCGTCACCACGATCGAGCCCTCATCGGCGGAGCACACCCGGATCCGCGAGCGCGGGGCGGAGCTGGTGATGGCAGCTCCAGGGAGCGAACCGCGGCGCTGGCGTCGTGCAGCGCACCGCCCGTGCACTTGCGCGGCGATGCCTTGTTTCCTGGCCGGTCAGGAGGCCGGTCGTGCCGGTGCACCGGACTCGGCTGGTCCTGGGCGGCGTCCCGGTGGCGCAGTAGGGTGGAAGCCATGAAACTTCTCTGCACCGCCGGTGTCGTGGTCCTGGTTCTGTTCGGCATCTCCAAGTTGCGCCGGCGCAGCGAGGCGGACATGTGGCACGAGGTCACCAGCCGCTGATCTCCGGGGCCTTAGCTCAATTGGCAGAGCACTGCCTTTGCAAGGCAGGGGTTAGGGGTTCGATTCCCCTAGGCTCCACAGAATAAGCATCTCGGACACCGTCGTGCTGTGTCCAATTGGACACAGCGGCGGTGGCGGCACAGCCGGAACAAGGCGTCGCAATCAGGCGGTATTCGCGCGTACTGTGCCAGACTGGCCACGCACAGTAATGCACTCCTCATCCTCGGAGGACCGTCTATGACGAATTCTGTTGCGCCACTCGAATTGCCCGAACCTCTGGTCATCACGCTGGGGAATCTCAAGGGCGGTGTCGGCAAAACGACATCAGCGTTCTTCTTGGCGAGCTACTTCGCTTCGGTTCACGAACTGCGGGTGCTGGTGATCGATGCCGACCCGCTCAGCCAGACCGGATACTCCTGGTACCGGCGGCTGGTCAAGGGGGGCATCGACGTGCCGTTCGAACTGGTCGCGTTCCCGTCGCGGCATGTCGGCGACTGCATCACCGACAATTCCACCGATTTCGACGTCATCATCGTGGACGCCGGGGGCGAGTCGGCCGACATCTTCAAGGCGGCTGTTCCCGAGAGCGACGAGCTCCTGCTGCTGACCAGTGTGAGTCCGTCGGAAGTCAAACGCGTGCCCAGCACTTTCAAAGCCGCCGAGGAGGCGGCGGCCGATACCGACCGGGAAATCCGGGTGCGGGTGCTGATGACCAAAGTGCCGGTGATCATGAAGAAAGGCGTCAACGTCTCGACCGAATACCGCGCTCAGCGCGGCCATTTGGAAAGCGCGGGGTACGACGTATTCGATTCCTACCTGAGCGCCTGGAAATGGTATCGGGAGGCGGCCGACGGGGAGGTCGGGGAGGGCGCCGAGAACCCGATCGAGGATTTGGGAGAGTACCGCCGGGTGGGCGACGAGCTGGTGAATTCGTACCGGGCCCTGATGGAGGTGCCGGCCTGATGCCTCCGCAACGCAGGAAGGGTTCGATCGGTGGCAGCAATCCGCTATCCGACGGCGCCGAACACACACCGCCGGTGTCACCGCTGCGCGATGCCGAGTGGCGGCGGCCGAAGGCGGCCGTGAGCCCGAATGTCTTGACCATGCCGGTGCCGGATGCCGGCGACGGTCCGCTGAGTGATGGGGAACGTGCGCAGTTGACGGCGTGCGAGTCGTCGATCGACACGTTGCGCATCGCGTTCTGGGCGGCCGGGCGCGCCCTGCAGATCGTCCGGGACGGCCGGCTCTACCGCGACAGCCACGAGACGTTCGACGAGTACGTGGAGCAGCGGTGGGACATGCAACGGTCCTACGCGCACAAGCTCATCCGGGCTTGGCCGCTCGCCGCGCGGCTGCACCCGATGGCGCCCGCGATCAACGAGGGCCAGGTGCGTGAACTGCTGCCGGTGGTGGCCGAATACGGCGAAGAGGCCGCGATCACCGTGTACACCACCGTGGCGGCGGGCACGGGGGTGAAGGTGACCGCGGGGAAACTCCGGCAAGCGGTGGCGCTGCTGCCCGAACGCTATGACGAAGAAGTGGTGGTCGAGCGTCTGCAAGCGTGGCTGCGCGGCGAACTGCCGGACGACCCGAACGATCGCGCCGCCGACATCTTCACCGCCATGGAGTCCCGGCTCGCCGCGCTGACGAAACGCGTCGTCAAAGGTTCGAACGACGACCCGCGCGCGGCCCGCGAATTCGCGGCGAAGCTCCGGACGATCGCGAAACAGATCGAAGAGCAGATCACCGCGTGACGCACGGACCTGCATTGCGCCCCGCAGCGGAAACGTTTCCCTGCGGGGTGCTTTGTGTCCCGGAGGATTGCATTTCGTGGCGCGAAATATATATTGCCGGGCCCCGCACGGAACGAGTTATTGTTTTGTTACGGAAATAAACGCGTGTTGTGCTTTACGTCGTGCACGCTATGCCGAAAGGTGAACGCTCGGATCGGATCCGCTGGACTGACGAAGCACCGTGATGGTTTTCGAATCAATTCGAGGTCTCAGGTGAGGTCCCTCGCGCCATGAACTACGGCGGATGGCCCACCGATGGCCGGCGATATGAGCATCGGAGGACCGCATCATGGCATCATCGACCGACGTCCGATATACCCGCTACCTGCGACGTGCGCTGCTGTGGGCGTTCGCCGCCGGAGCGGCCGCCCTCCTGGGCATGTGGTGCAACGCCGGGGAGGCATCGGCCCAGCCGGTGACCATCCCGGGCGTGGGAACGTTCGAGATCTCCGACGATATTCCGCTTCCCGAATCGCCGGAGAAGCTTTTCCGGAACAACGCCATACTTCCCGTCACCGAGTCGCCCGTCACCGGTGAATTCACGGAAATAGAGGCCATCGCAGGAGCCTCGGTGCCGCAAATCGAAATCGCGCCGGCCACGCTCGGCCCGGCGATCGAGTTCCCGATTTCGGTGGCCGTCCCCGTGATCGAGCTGCCGGTGCCGACGATCGTTCCGGCCATCGACATCCCGCTGCTCGGCCTGCTTCCTGAGATCGAGCTCCCCTTCCTGGGCGACATCCCGCAGATCATGCCGCGGGCGCCCACCCCGCCCGCGGCAGTGATACCGCAGAAGACCGCAGGCGAAATGGCGGTCGACGCGGCCCGGACCAAGATCGGATCCGATTACAGCTACGGCGCGGTCGGCCCCGACACCTTCGATTGCTCCGGACTGGTGCAGTGGTCCTATGAGCAGGCCGGCGTCGAACTGCCGCGCACCAGCTACGACCAGCTCGCCGCCGGAACGCCGATACCGCTGGACGACCTGCGCCCCGGCGACATGGTGTCGTTCTACGGCGGAAGTCATTCCGCCCTCTACGCGGGCGATGGCAAAGTCATCCACGCCTCGACGTACGGCACGGGAGTGACCACTTCCCCGCTCTCCTCGATGCCGGTGACCGGCGCCCGCCGCTTCTGACTTCCGCCGCGAAATCCGCACCGGCCGTTCCCGGTCAGACAGAGACTGCCGCAGCTTCCAGCCTCGCCAACGTCTCGGTATCCGGCCAGTGGCGAATCTCGTAGCGACGAGGTGCGAGATGAGGGACCGGGTCGATGCCGGTCAGCGCGACGACAGCCTCGAACGGAACCTCGAACAGGCGCTCCAGCTCCCCTCGGTCGTCACGGCAGAAGGCGACGTAGTCGGCCTCCGGCAGCAGGTAGTCGACACCCTCGCCCCAGACGGTGATCGTGTAGGGACCGTTGTCGCCATGGCCGTACATGACGGAACCGACGTAGGCGGGCTCGATGGCGTAGGGCGTGAACTCCATGTCGGTCTCGACGATCTCATTGAGAATCTGCGCTTGCGCGTCGTATTCGGTAACCGCCAGACCGCATCGGGCGCGCTGCACGGCGGGCAGGTGGCGATGAGCCGGCGAACGATCGAGCGGAATCACCGCTCCGCTGTCGTCCACGAGGTACCCCTGCGGCGAGATCGGGCGAGGCGCGTCACGGTACTGCTCTTCCACCGCCTCGAAAATAGGATCGAGATCGGTGACGCCGGAGGCGACGATCAGTGTGTCGACATCGGGCATGAACGCCACGGAGGACGTCCCGGTCCCGGCGAGCCGGCCGAGCAGCAGCGGCCAGGAGGAGCAGTAGCCGTTGCCGTCGTCGACGAAATGCAGGATGCCGTCTTCTTCGATACCGGCGAAATTCACGATCTCGCCGAGATTCTCGCGCGCGACCGTGAACACCTCGTCCGGGCTCACGCCCCACTCCTGCAACGACGCGTAGGTGACGATCGATCGGGTATGGGGCATATCGATGGCGACCATCTCGTCCACGAACGGAAAGGCGGGGCGCGCGACCGGTCGCGACTCGGGTTCGATTCCTACGCCGAAGCTGTTGGGACGCAGAACAGGTCGCAGCATGGATCGAACCGCAGGCCAGTCCGGGGCGGGGGCGCGTAGCTCGCTCAAGGCATCGCAGTGTTGTGCCACCCTGGCCTCGCGTTCCGCAATATCGAGCTCACGAGTTTCGTGAAAGATGTTGTGCAGATCGAGAATCAGATCTCCCGCGCGTATCGCGAACTCGTCGGGCTGGTATTCGACGTCGGTCTCGCCCAGCGTGGACAGCTGTCGCATCACGAGCGCGGCGAACGCGGTGGCTTCGTCTTCGATGTTCTGCACGCGGCCACCGTAGTCGTGATCGCCGACCGACGTCCGGCGGCGGCTTACTCGCTGAGGGGACCGTGCCGGTCCAGGTGCAGATAGGTGAATCCGGTGACGAGCAGGCACACCACGGTCGCGGTGATCAGCATCGCCCAGCCCGCGACCAGCAGGCTCAGCAGTCCGCCGAGCAGCGCGCCGAGCGCGAAACCGGCGTAGAGCAGGAAATATCCGAGCCAGTCCGCGTAATCGCCGCCGCTGAGATGGCGTTCGATGCCCTGACCCATCTTGACCAGCGTCCCGGTGACGTAGCTGAGCGGCACCGACACTTCACCGTTCTGCACGAACGACGTGTTCAACGCGCCGACGCCGAAGGCGACGAACATGATCGGCAGCAGACCGATCGGCTCGTCGGAGGCCTGGTACTCGAGGATGTCGACGGCCGAGGCCACGGCCAGGCAGACGGTGGTGAGCAGGGTGGGTCCGTGCGGATGTCCGGACCAGTAGCGCCTGCGGCACCACGAAGCCACCACGACCCCCGACAGGAACGACCCGAGCAACCCGGCCGCGGCCAAACCCATGTCCGGCTCGTCGTGGAAGTACCCGAGGATGGCTCGTTCGGTATTGCCCGTCATGAAGGTGACGAAATAGCCGGCCGTATGCATGAACGCCGCCGCGCCGATAAGACCGGCGAGCGCGGCGAGTACCCAGGACAGTCTGGCCTCGCTGTCGAAAAGCGCCTTCTTGCGACTTTCTTCCAGCTCCGGCACAGTCCGAGCTCCTTCCGATACGAGGCGACACCGCCAGTGAATCAGGCTTCTCGGTGGAATTCGTCCACGCAGCACCGACGGTTGCCATTTGCTTGCCGAAACCGGCAGGCCCCCGCATGGGCGTAGCGAGCCGTCCGCGCGGCCGCTCGGTTACCGTGCTGAGGTGGATACTCTGCTCGACTTCCTGCTGACCGAGCCGGTGGCGGCCGCGCCGCTGGACGATGTCGCCGCGGCCTGGACGCGGCATCGGGTGGCCGCGAACCGATTCGATCAACCGGTCGAGGTCGCGATCGCAGGCGGCTTCGGCGCCGACCGGCTCGGTTTCGCCTTCCTGTCCGGCTATCAGGAGGCGCTGCGGACGCTGATTCCGGATCTGCCGGACGACGAGCTGGTCGCGATGTGCGCCACGGAGGAGGGCGGCGGTCACCCCTCGGCGATCCGCACCGGGCTCACCGAGCGAGACGGGGTCTGGCTGGTCGACGGTGCGAAGTCGTTCGCGACCATGGGCTCTTTCGCGCGGCAACTGGTCGTGATCGCCAGCGTCGGTACGGCCGCGGACGGACGGAATCGCCTGCGCGCCTGCTTGATCCAGGCCGGCGAAGCCGGGGTGCGTCTGACCGATCATCCCCCGCTCGCGTTCGCGCCCGAGGTTCCCCATGCCTCGGTCGTGCTGACCGACGTGCCCGCGCTGGTGCTCCCAGGTGACGGGTATCTCGACTACCTGAAGCCGTTCCGGACGATCGAGGACATTCACGTGCTGGCCGCCACGCTCGGCTGGCTGGTGCGGGTGGCGCGGGCGTCGGCCTGGCCGCGCGAGAGCCTGCAACGGCTGCTGACCCTGGTGGCCGCCGTGCGGGGCCTGGACATCGATGCGCCGACTTCTCCGGGCGTGCACATCGCCCTCGGCGGCGTCTTCGCGTCCTTCGCTGCGCTGTCGACCGAGCTGGAGCTGTTGTGGCAGACCGCGGACCCGGTGATCCGGCAGCGGTGGGAGCGGGACCGTCCGTTGCTCGCGACCGCCGGGCGGGCGCGTGAGCAGCGGCTCATCGCGGCGTGGCGAGCGGTGGAAGCAGGAGGAGATCGGGCGGAATAGGCGCTCGACTGTCCCGGAAATGGGGAGCGGGCCTCGGCGAAGGGGGGGAGTTAGCCGAGGCCCGCGTAGGGTCGGCCCGGGGGGGAGGGGCCGACGAGAACGATGCTACTCGATGATCTGCGATTGTGTGTGCGTGGGGACGGCCACGTTCCAAGTTTTTTCGGGTTGGCTTACTTATGGCCGACTCGGGGCGGTCGCGGTGAGCCGACCAGTGGTCCGTGCTGCGGGCGGCTGTTGTCTTGTTGTTTGCCAAAATCCTTGTCGAACAACCGCTTCCGTGCAGTGCTGCCCCTTTGACCTGCCAAGGGGTGGGGCGGCGTGGAACATGCCGACCAGTCGCCGCGCAACGAATCGACAATGCTTCCGGGCGTGTCGGCACGCCGGTCACGGCTGCGCCGCGTGTCGCCGGTCTCCGTGCGACGACCGAACTGTGTCGTACCCCGATGCGAACATGCGTTCGTGTCCATCGACTCGATCGTTCGCGCCGAGCGAAACCGCTCGGCGCGAGAGCCCGCGTTCGAATCCTCGCGGTCCGAGTACGAGCTCCGCTCGATTCGGGTAGTGCGCTACGCGCGCTCCGCTGCCCGGCCCACGAGATCATCGAACCGGTCGCATTTCGATCCGGTACCCCCGAGCACCACTGGATCGGAATGCGGCCTTCTCGCGTGGCCCGAGCCGTCCGATCGGGGCGGAAACAATTCGGATGAATTTGTCGGCGGCCCGGACAATACTGGCTCGGTATCGGCCGGTCACCCGATCCAACGCAACGATCGGCGCTCGGCGGCGCACGCAAGCGCATCGAACGCAGCAACCTCAGGAGAATCATGCCCGACGCAATAGTCGCCGAGGGGTTGGTCAAGAGATACGGCCGGCTGGTGGCCCTCGACGGACTCGACCTGCGAGTCCCGGAAGGCACCGTCACCGCCTTGCTCGGACCCAACGGCGCAGGTAAGACCACCACCGTCCGGGTGCTCACCACCCTGCTCATACCGGATGCCGGGCACGCGACGGTCGCGGGAATCGATGTGCTGCGTGATCCGCAGACACTGCGATCCCGCATCGGGGCGTCGGGGCAATACGCCGCAGTCGACGAATATCTCACCGGTTTCGAGAATCTGGAAATGGTGGGACGTCTTTATCACATGGGCGTGCAACGGAGTAAGGCACGCGCGCGCGAATTGCTCGAGCGATTCCGACTCACCGAAGCCGCGGACCGGCCGGTCAAGGGCTACTCCGGCGGTATGCGCCGTCGCCTCGACCTCGCGGGTGCGCTGGTCGCCAATCCACCCGTCCTGTTCCTCGACGAGCCGACCACCGGGCTGGATCCCCGTGCCCGCCTCGACCTGTGGGACGTCATCGAGGAACTGGTCGCGAGCGGGACCACGTTGCTGCTCACCACGCAGTACATGGAGGAGGCGGATCGGCTCGCCGATTCCATCGCGGTGATCGACCGCGGCAAGGTGATCGCCAAGGGCACCGCGGACGAACTCAAGACCATGGTGGGCGGTGATCGCATCGAGCTGACCGTCGACCGCGCCGACAATCTCGCGACGGCCGAGGCCGCACTGAAGAGCCTGGCCGACGGCGAGATCCATCTCGAGCCGGGGTTGCGCCGGATCATCGTTCCGGTCGCCGACGGATCCCAAGCCTTGGTGGAGGCGGTCGGGCGGCTGGCCGAGCACAGCGTGCAGATCCACGATGTCGGTCTGCGCCGTCCGTCCCTTGACGACGTTTTCCTCACCCTCACCGGCCACGAAGCGGAGACGTTCGCCGCCGACAGCGCGTCGCAGGCCCAGGTGGAAGCTACGGAAGGAACGACCCGATGACCGCGACGGCTTCGGTCCCGGCACGGCCCTCGCTGGGCGCGCGACTGTCCATAGTGGTCAGCGACAGCGTGACCATCGCGAAACGCAACGTCATCAAGATCAAACGGGTGCCCGACGTGCTGATCTTCTCCACGTTGTCGCCGATCATGTTCGTGTTGCTGTTCGCTTACGTCTTCGGCGCGGCCATCGATGTGCCCGGTCTGTCCGGTGGATACCGCGAGTTCCTCATCGCGGGCATCTTCGCGCAGACCGTGGTGTTCGGCGCGACCTTCACCGGTGCGGGTCTGGCCGAGGACATGCAGAAGGGCATCATCGACCGATTCCGTTCCCTGCCGATGGCCTCGTCGGCGGTACTGGTCGGCCGCACGGTCAGCGACGTGGTGATCAACGTGGTCAGCCTGACGGTCATGTCATTGACCGGTCTGCTCGTCGGCTGGCGGATTCGCGGCTCGTTCCTGGACGCGGTGCTGGCCTACATCCTGTTGCTGCTGTTCGCCTACGCGGTGTCCTGGATCATGGCCGTGGTGGGCCTGCTGGTGCGGGCGCCGGAGGTCTTCAACAACGCGAGTTTCATGGTGATCTTCCCGCTCACCTTCATCGCCAACACCTTCGTCCCCAGCGACAAGCTGCCCACCGCCCTGCGCGTGATCGCGGAATGGAACCCCGTATCCGCGCTCACTCAGGCGACGCGTGACCTGTTCGGCAACACCAGTCCGCTCGCGCCGACATCGGACGCCTGGTCGCTGCGGCACCCGGTGATCACCTCCCTGGCCTGGGTGGTGGTGATCCTGGTGGTATTCGTGCCGCTGGCCCTGCGTCAGTACAAGAAGACCGTCAGTCGCTGATCTGCCGGGTGCGGGTCAGTGCTCGTGCTCCGCGCCGGCTCCCGCCACCGGGGTCGGTGCGGAGCCGTTGCGGGAGTATCCGATGCGCGGCGGCGCGGGGGCGGGCTCCGGCTGCTGCGGCCGCCGGGTGCGGACCAGATAGGCCACGCCACCCGTCAGCGCGACGGCGGCCGCGAGGATGAGCCGGTTACGTGAACGCGAAGAGACATGCAGGCGCCCCGAGGTCATGGGACCACTGTATGCACAGCCCGGCGATTCGCGCAGGAGGCCCAGCTCACAAGCCGGTCCGGCCCAGTTCCGCGGCCCTGTCGCGGACCGTGGCACGATGGGCGGCGTGACCTCACCGAATCAGACATCCGTGGCAACGCTGCACACGAATCACGGCGATATCAAGCTCTCGCTCTTCGGTAACCACGCGCCCAAGACGGTCCGCAATTTCCTAGGTCTCGCCGATGGTTCGGCGCCGTACACCACCGCGAACGCGAGTGGAGGCAACACCGGCCCGTTCTACGACGGCGCCCTGTTCCATCGCGTGATGGCCGGCTTCATGATCCAGGGTGGTGATCCCACCGGCACCGGGCGCGGCGGCCCCGGCTACGAATTCGGTGACGAGTTCCACCCCGAGCTGCGCTTCGACCGGGGCTACCTGCTGGCGATGGCCAACGCGGGGCCGGGCACCAACGGCTCGCAGTTCTTCATCACCGTCGGCCCGCAGCCGCATCTCAACCGCAAGCACACGATCTTCGGTGAGGTGGTGGACCCGGATTCCCGGAAGGTCGTCGACACGATCGCCGCCACCAGGACCGACCGCAACGACCGGCCGCTGGAGCCCGTCGTCATCACCAAGATCACGATCGAATGAGACTATGAATCCCCAGCCGCCCGCACCCACGTGCGTCCGCCATCCGAACCGCCCTACCGGCCTGGCCTGCACGCGGTGCGGGCGGCCGTCCTGTGCGGAGTGCCTGCGCCCCGCGGCCGTCGGCCAGCACTGTGTCGACTGTCTGCGTGCGGATCAGCGCAGCGCCGCGCCGGTGCGGACAGTCTCGGGCGCGGCGGCTCGAGCGTCCGCTCCCTATGTCACCTACGCGCTGATCGCGATCAACGTCGCGATCTACGCGATCACCGCGGCCCAGGCCAAGAGCTTGATGGACAACCAGCTGGGCTCCGCGCTGTTCATCGACTGGGTCTTGTACGCACCGGCGGTCGCGGACGGCGAATGGTGGCGGGTGCTCGGCTCCGGATTCCTGCACTACGGCCCGATCCATCTGCTGCTCAACATGTTCGCCCTGTACGTGGTGGGCCGAGATGCCGAGCTGGTGCTCGGGCGATCGCGCTACCTGGCGGTGTACCTGGTCTCGCTGCTCGGCGGGTCCGCCGGGGTCATGCTGTTCGCGCAGAACAGCCTCACGGCGGGTGCGTCCGGTGCGGTGTACGGCATGTTCGGTGCGATCACGGTCATTCTGATCCGTCTGCGACAGAACCCGAATCAGATGCTCATCATCATCGGCATCAATGTGTTCATCAGTCTGTCGCTGCCCGGCATCTCGCTCTGGGGTCACCTAGGCGGACTGGCCGCGGGCACGCTCGCGACCCTGGGCATCCTGTTCCTGCCGGGCTGGCTGCGCGTGCGGACTCCGCAAGCGGCGCGGACCGTCGGCTGGGTGGCGGTGGCTCTGGTCGCGGTCGCGGCATTGGCCGCGGTGACTGTGAGCGCTATCACTTCGACTGTCTGACAGCGGGATTGGCTTCACGTGAAACATTCGGTCGGCAGAGTCGCCGGATGTCTCGTCAGCGGGTCTTGTCCTCGGTAAGCCGCAGCGCTCCGACCAGGTCTTGGTAGACGAGCTCCGGGTTGGCGCCCAGATCCCAGCGGCCGAAGATCAGCAGCCGCTCCGCGCCGTCGTGCAGGACGTCGAGTTCCAGCATCGGCATCTTGCGTCCGAGACGCCGGTAGCTCACCACCCGGGCGCGAACGATCTGTTCCGGGGCGTACTCGTCCGGTCCCGTCAGCGTGCGGACCACCATGCGTGGTCGCTCGCCGGTTACCACGGACAGCCGCGGGCGTTGCCGAAATCCGAGCCCGGCGAGCGCGAGCAGGCCGACGGCTGCCAGCCCGACGAGCAGGCGGCTCGCCGCCTCGGTGGTCACCACCGCGGCAACGGCCAAGGCGATGCCGCCGACTGTGACGGCGACGAGCGCGGGCGTCGGTGTGGTCCAGGCCAGGCTCGGCTCGTCACGATCCGGTGGGCCGGGGACGGAGCGCTCCGGACTCACGACACTCCCCAATCGCTCCTCGAGTTGTCCACAGGCTCATCCACAGGTGTGCATGAATGACACGTCTGTAATCCGGGTCGATGTCGCCGGCTCAGCGCCAGCGCATCGTCATGATCAAGCCCACCACCATCAGGCCGAAGCCGATCAGGAAGTTCCAGGCGTTGAGGTCGTTCATCCAGCTGATCTGCTCGGCTGCCAAGTAGTAGACGAGCAGCCACACCAGCCCGGCGAGCATGAACCCGAGCATGATGGCGACGTACCAGACCGGAGAGGGGCCGGCCTTCACCTTCACCGGGGTCCGGCTGGCGGGGTTGATCGTGTAGTCGGTCTTCTTACGGACCTTCGACTTGGGCATGACGTCCTCGTATTCGGCGGCAGGTCGTGGTCTCTAGGCTATCCCAACAGGTAATGGATGCGACGCGGTGCCGTGCGGCGACGTAATCTCGATGCCATGCGTGTTCTGGTCGTCGACAATTACGACAGCTTCGTCTTCAACCTGGTGCAATACCTCGGCCAGCTCGGTGTCGACGCTGTCGTGTGGCGTAACGACGATCCGAATCTGGCCGACGTCGGCGCGGTTGTGCGCGACTTCGACGGCATTCTGATCAGCCCCGGCCCCGGCACCCCGGATCGTGCGGGCGCCAGCATTCCGCTCGTGCGCGCCTGCGCGGAGCAGAGTGTCCCGCTGCTCGGCGTATGCCTCGGGCACCAGGCGATCGGCGAGGCGTTCGGCGCCACCGTCACCAGGGCTCCCGAGTTGTTGCACGGGAAGACCAGCGAGGTGTTCCACATCGGCGCCGGCGTGCTGGCCGGTCTGCCCGACCCGTTCACCGCCACGCGATACCACTCGCTCACCGTGCTCGAGGAGACCCTCCCGGAGGAGATCGAGGTACTCGGACGCACCGAGAGCGGGATCGTGATGGCCATGCGTCATCGGACCCTGCCGATTCACGGTGTGCAGTTCCATCCGGAATCGGTGCTGACCCAGGGTGGGCATCGGATGCTGGCGAACTGGCTCGGCGTGTGCGGGAAGCGGCCCGCGGAGGGCTTGGTGCAGGCGCTGGAGGCGGAGGTCGCCGCGCTGGTGTTGCAGTGACCCGTCCGCATGTGCTGCTGTCGGTCGCGGTGAGCGTCGACGGGTACATCGACGACGCGAGTCCCGAGCGGCTGCGCTTGTCCGGCGCCGCCGACTTCGATCGGGTCGACCAGGTCCGCGCGGACTCCGACGCCATCCTGGTCGGCGCGCAGACCTTGCGCAGCGACAATCCGCGGTTGCTCGTCGACAGCGCCGACCGCAGGGCAGCCCGCGTCGCGGCGGGCAGAACCGAGTACCCGTTGAAGGTCACGCTCTCGGCGAGCGGCGAACTGGATCCCGGACTGCGGTTCTGGCACCACGGCGGCGACAAGCTCGTCTACACCACCACGGCGGGCGCGCCGAAACTCACCGCCCGGCTGGCGGGACTGGCCGAAGTCGTGGATCTGGGTGTCGACCTCGACTTCGGTGCGCTGTTGGACGACCTCGGCCGACGCGGTGTCGAGCGCCTCATGGTGGAGGGCGGCACCCGCATCCACACCGCGTTTCTCGCTGCCGATCTGGCCGACGAACTGCACTTGGCGATCGCCCCCATCCTGGTCGGCGACGCCGCCGCGCCGCGTTTTGTCGATCCGGCCGACTTTCCCGGGGCGCCACACCGCAGGATGCGCTTGGCGGGCGTGACGCAAGTCGGCGATGTCGCCGTGTTGCGATATCTACCGAAGGCCGAGCCGATCTGACGCCGCTGCCGCGTTCAACGATCGACGTCGTGCGCCACTGCTACGAGCGCGTGAACCGCGGACGACGGTTAGGCCGTCCGCGGTTCAAGCCTGCATCGCCTTCGTGCCGAGTGCCGGACCTCAGGAGCGCTGTCGCCGAGCGGGTTCAGCCTCGATGCGGCACCACGGCAGCTCGGTGTCGAAGTGCCCGCGGAAGGCGCGGTGACCTGCTTCCGGGACCTAGGGACGCCCGTAGACGGCGGTCACGAACTCGCCGAGCTGGTTGTCGTCCAGGTGCCTGGCCAGATCCGCCTCGCTGATCATGCCGACCAGCCGTTTGTTCTCGATCACCGGCATGCGCTTGACGCGGTTGCTTTCCATCTCATCGAGAACTTCCTCGATGTCGGCGTTGGCGTCGACCCACCGTGGCGTCGCTTCGCACAGTTCGTCGACGCGGCAATCCGCCGGCGCCTTGTCCTGGGCGATGCACTTCACCACGATGTCGCGGTCGGTCACGATGCCGCACATCCGCTCGTTCTCGTCCGAGATGATCAAGGACCCGACGTTGAGCTCGGCCATGGTGCGCGCGGCCTGCTGGATGGTCGTGTCCTTCGAGATCCACTGAACGCCCGGTTTCATGATGTCCCTGGCAGTGGTCATGAGCTACCTCCTCGTGCTCAGCTGCGCTGATTGGGATGGAGCAGCATCATTCTCCCGCAATTCACACCGGATGGTCTCGTTTTCTGGATACCAGCGGCGGCGCCGATCACGGCGGGCCGAGCACCCCCACACCGACCAGGATGGCGCTGTTCTTCTGGATGGAACTGCCCGCGGACGGTTGCTGGCTGAGGATGCGCCCGACATTGCCCGCGTCGAAGGTGCCCTGCGGCGACTGGCTGATCTGGCTGGTGCTACCCGACCAGCCTTCCGCGCGCAGCTTCTCCACCGCCTGCGAGACGGTGAGGCCGATCAGTGACGGCATCCTGAGATCACCCGCGGACACCTGGACGGTGACCGTGGAACCCTTCTCCGCGTTGCTGCCGCCGGACGGACTGGAAGCGACCACCTCGCCCTTGGGTTTGGAGGACTGCACCTCTTGGACGACGACCTTGAAGCCGTTGCCCTCGATGTTCGGCTGGGCCACATCGATCGACTGGCCGACGACGTAGGGCACCCGCACGGATTCCGGACCGGTACCGACCGTGACGACGACTTCCCAGTCGACGTCCACCTTCGAACCCGGCGACGGGTTCTGCTCGATCACCTGATCCTTCTCGGCGGTGCTCGACGGCTTGCGCTCGATGTTCGGGTTGATCCGCAGCCCCTTGGAGTTCAGCACCTGCTCGGCCTGCTCCTGGGTCAGCCCCGTCAGCTTCGGCACCTGGACCTGCGCGGGACCGGAGGACACCTGGACGGTGACCGTGCTGCCCTCGTCGATCCGCGAGCCGCCGAGGGGCTGGGTGGCGATCACGTTGCCCGTCGCGACCTTGCTGTCGGGCTTCTGCTGGACCGCCACCGTGAAGCCGAGCTTCTGCAACGCGTCCTGCGCTTGCTGCGAGGACTTGTTGGACAGGTCGGGAACGGCCACTTGATCCGGGCGGCTACCCGGGCCGAGCAGCACCCAGAACAGCGCGAACGCCACGGCGACAGCCGCGGCGACGCCGAGCGCGATATAGGTGGTCCGACGTCGGCCGTTCGGCTCGGCCGGATCCTGTTCCGCGGTATCGTCGTGCCGCTCGACCGTGCGGTAGGTGCGCGGCGGGGGCTCGTCCTGGCCCATGAAGGTGGTGCGATCCTCGTCGGTCATCACCATGGGAGCGCTGGGCTTCTGACCGCCGAGCACCCGGATCAGGTCGGCACGCATCTCCGCCGCGGTCTGGTAGCGGTTGGCCGGATTCTTGCTCATCGCCTTGAGCACGACCGAGTCCAGCTCGCGCGGGACGCCCGAGTACACGTGCGAGGGCAGCCGCGGATCCTCCCGGACGTGCTGGTAGGCGACCGCGACCGGTGAGTCACCCGTGAAAGGTGGCTCGCCGGTGAGGATCTCGAACAGCACACAGCCGACGGAGTAGACGTCCGAGCGCGCGTCCACCGTTTCGCCGCGGGCCTGTTCCGGCGAGAGATACTGCGCCGTGCCGATTACCGCCGCGGTCTGGGTCATCGGGTTGGAACTGTCGGCGATCGCGCGCGCGATGCCGAAGTCCATCACCTTCACCGCGCCCGCTCGGTTGATCATGATGTTCGCAGGCTTCATGTCGCGGTGCACGATCCCGGCCTTGTGGCTGAAATCCAAAGCGGCGCAGACATCCGCGACGACCTCCATCGCGCGGCGCGGCGGGAGCGGTCCCTTGCCGCGCACGATGTCGCGCAGCGTGTCGCCGTCGACGTACTCCATCACGATGTAGGGCAGCGGGCCGCCGTCCACCTCGGCCTCGCCGGTGTCGTAGACCGCGACGATGGCCGGATGGTTGAGCGCGGCGGCGTTCTGCGCTTCGCGCTTGAACCGCAGGTAGAACGTGGGGTCGCGGGCCAGGTCCGCCCGCAGCACCTTGATCGCCACGTCCCGGCTCAGCCGGACGTCGCGCGCCTTGTGCACCTCGGACATACCGCCGAACCCGATGATCTCGCCCAGCTCGTAGCGAGACGAGAGATTCTTCGGGGTCGTCATGGCAGTCCTTGCGGAGGAGTGGCGGTTCCGTTACGGGTGGCCGACGGCCCCCGGGCACCGGGAATCTCGGGGAACGGTAGATCGAGGGTGGGGACGCGCGGCCGGGTGGTGGTGGTGGTCGGCGCGGTGGTGGTCGGCTTGGTGGTGCTCGGTGCCGTGGTGGTGGTCGGCGGGGTGGTCGTCGTCGGCTCCGGTGTCGTGGTCTTCGGCTCGGTGGTGGTCGGCTCGTAGGTCTCGGTCTCCACCGGCGCGGGCGCGGGCTTGGGGGTGGTCGTGGTGGCCACCGGCGGCGCGGGCTTGGGGTTCGGCGCGAATGTCGTGGTGGGCGACGGTGTCGAATCCGGGTTGGTGTCGCCGCCGAACAGCAAGAAGACCGTCAGCGCGCCGAGCAGCACGGCGCCGATACCCAGACCCGCCAACCACTTCTGGGTCGAGGTGAACCGCTTGTCGTCGCGGGGCGGCGGACCGCCCGCCGCAGCGCCACGGCTGAGCACGGTGGCCGGGGCGGCGACCGTGCCGGCGCGATTCGCCGCGTTCACCGCGCCTGCCGCGGGCGTCGAGTAGCGCACCGTCGCACCGTCGAAGTCGGATGGGGTGGAGGGGATCACGGCGGTCGGGCCGGGCGGGAGAACTCGCGTGGCGCCGGTCAAGGGCGCGGCGGGGTGGGCGCCGCTCGGCGGCGGCGGACGTCGGCCCGCGCGCACCGCGGCGACCGCGTCGGCGAACTCGCCGCCGCTGGCGTAGCGGCGCCCCGGATCCTTCTCCATCGTGATCTCGATCAGCTCGCGCACATTGCCGGGCAGATCGGCCGGCATCGGGGGCGGCGTCTCGCGCACATGCTTCATCGCGACGGTGAGCGCGCCGTCGCCGGTGAACGGCCGCTGTCCGGACAGCGCCTCGTAGCCGACCACGGCCAGCGAATACACGTCGCTGGCCGCGGAGGCGTCCTCGCCGACCGCCTGTTCCGGTGCGATGTACTGCGCGGTGCCCATCACCATGCCGGTCTTGGTCACCGGGGACGCGTCCACCGCCTTGGCGATACCGAAATCGGTGATCTTCGCCTGTCCGGTCGGGGTGACCAGGATGTTGCCCGGTTTCACGTCGCGATGCACCACACCCGCGCGGTGCGCCACCTCCAGCGCCCGCCCGGTCTGCTCGAGCAGGTCGAGGCCCTGGGCGACCGACAGCCTGCCCAGGCGGTTGAGCACCGTGTTCAGCGGTTCGCCCTGGACGAATTCCATGACCAGGTAGGCGATCTCGCTGCCCTGCGGGTCGATCGTCTCGCCGTAGTCGTAGATCCCCGCGATACCGGGGTGATTCAGCTGGGCGGTGGTCTTCGCCTCGGTGCGGAATCGATGCCGGAACGTCGGATCGGCCGAGAACTCCGATTTCAGCACCTTGACCGCGACCCTGCGGTCCAACCTGGTGTCCAGCGCTTCCCAGACCTGGCCCATGCCGCCGGTCGCGATCAGTCGCTTCAGCCGGTACCGGTCGGCGATCATCGCACCGTTGTTCAGCATCGAGGTCCCCGTACCTTCACTCGCACATCCATATCGTTCAGCCCCCTCGAAGACCGGCGTCGAGAACCGCGCGAGCCACCGGCGCGGCGACCGAGCCACCGGTCGCGGCAAGCGCCCGGTCCCCACCGTTCTCCACGATCACCGCGATGGCGATCTTCGGGTTCTGCGCGGGGGCGAACGCGATATACCAAGCATGCGGCGGCGTGTTGCGCGGGTTGGTCCCGTGCTCCGCGGTGCCGGTCTTGGACGCGATCTGATAAGGGGTCTGGTTACCTCCAGCCGTGTTGCCCTCCGACGCGATCATCAGGTTGGTCACGGTCGACGCTACATCGGCGCTGACGGCTTGGCCGACCGAGACCGGCTTGGTCTTCGACAGCTCGCTCAGATCCGGGCCCTGCAGCTGATCGACCAGGTAGGGCTCCATCCGGACACCGCCGTTGGCGATGGTCGCCGCGACGACCGCGTTCTGCAGCGGGGTCAACGCCACGTCGCGCTGCCCGATGCTGCTCTGGGCCAGGGCGGCGTCGTCGGAGATCGGGCCGACGGTGCTCTCCGCCACCGGCATCGGGATACCCCGGTGCGGGCCGACGCCGAACGCGGCCGCTTCGTCCTTGAGGGTTGAAGCGCCAACCTTGATGCCGAGTTCGGCGAAAGCGGTGTTGCACGAGCGCCGGAATGCCTCGAGCAGCGAAGCGGTCGGGTTCGGACCGCACGTGGTGCCGTTGTAGTTCTCCATCGGGGTGCTGGTGCCCGGCGGGGTGAAGGTCGGCGCGGCGGTGAACTGGTCGTCGGGAGTCGCGACGCCGTTGGCCAGCGCGGCGGCGGTGACCACGACCTTGAACGTGGACCCGGGCGGATAGGTCTGCGAGATGGCGCGATTGAGCATGGGATGGTTCGGATCCGCGCTCAGCGTTTCCCAGGCCTGGGTGCCGCGCGCGCCGTCGTGGCCGGACAGCAGGTTCGGGTCGTAGCTCGGCGTGGACACCATGGTCAGGATCTTGCCGGTGCTCGGCTCGATCGCCACCACCGAGCCGGTGTAGCCCTTGCGGGTCATCTGGTCGTAGGCGACCTGCTGCATCAGCGGATTGAGCGTGGTGAGCACGTTGCCGCCGCGCGGGTCCCGGCCGGAGATGAGGTCGACGAGGCGACTGCCGAACAGCTGACTGTCGGAGCCGTTGAGTACCGAGTCCTCGGATCGTTCCAATCCGGTGCTGCCGTACTGCATCGAGTAGAAACCGGTGGCGGGGGCATACGCCTCCGGCTCGGTCGGATAGGCGCGCAGGTACTTGTAGCGGTCGTCGGTGGCGATGGAACTGGCCAGCACGGTGCCGCCCGCCGAGATCTGCCCGCGCTGGCGGGCGTACTCGTCCAGCAGAACCCGGGAGTTGCGCGGATCGGAGCGCAGGTCGTCGGCCTTGATCACCTGGACGTAGGTGGCGTTGGCCAGCAGCGCGACGACCATCACCATCACCGCGATCGCGACTCGGCGTAGTGGAGTGTTCATGTCAGCTGCCCCGCCTCGGGCCGTCCGCCGTCGCGCCGCAGCAGCTCCGTCTGCGCGTCGGCGATCGGCGCCGGTTCTTTCTTGCGCACCGGGGCGGGTGCGCGGGCGGCGTCGGAGACCTTGATCAGCAACGCCAGCAATGCGTAATTGGCCAGCAGCGAAGAGCCGCCGTAGGACATGAAGGGGGTGGTGAGACCGGTCAGCGGAATCAGCTTGGTCACACCCCCGACCACGACGAACAGCTGAACCGCGATGGTGAACGCGAGTCCGGCGGCGAGCAGCTTGCCGAAGCTGTCGCGCACCGCGAGGGCGGTGCGCAGGCCGCGTACCACGAAAACGAGGAACAGCACCAGGACCGCGGCGAGCCCGATCAGCCCGAGTTCCTCGCCGATGGTGGTCACGATGAAGTCGGTCTTGGCGAAGGGCACCTGGCTGGGCCTGCCGCTGCCCAAGCCGGTCCCGGCGAGTCCGCCGGTGGCCAGACCGAACAGCGACTGGGAGATCTGGTAGCCGGTGTTGTTGTAGTCGTCGAACGGGTGCAGCCAGGTCTCCACCCGGACCCGCACGTGGCCGAACAGTTGGTAGGCGAAAACGAAACCGAGGGCGAGCAGCCCGCCGCCGATGACCAGCCAGCCGACCCGTTCGGTGGCGATGTAGAGCATGACGAGCACCGTGCTGAAGATCAGCAACGAGGTGCCGAGGTCCTTCTCGAACACCAGCACGCCGATGCAGACGATCCAGACGGCCAGGATCGGACCGAGGTCGCGACCGCGCGGGAACTCCATGCCCAGCACGTGGCGACCGGCGGCGGTGAAGAGCTCGCGCTTGGCGACCAGCACCGAGGCGAAGAAGATGATCAGCAGAATCTTCGCGAACTCACCCGGCTGCACGCTGAACCCGGGCAGCCGGATCCAGATCTTCGCGCCGTTGGTCTCGGAGAACTTGCTGGGCAGCAGCGCCGGGATGGCCAGGGCGACCAGACCGACCAGACCCAGGGTGTAGCTGTAGCGGGCCAGGGTGCGGTAGTCGCGCAGCGCGATCAGGAGCGTGATGAACACGAGCGTGCCCAGCGCGGTCCACAGGATCTGCTGGGTGGCGTCGGGTGACGGGGTCGCCCACGAGTTGTAGGCGGCGGTCTGCTGGTCGGCCAGATCCAGCCGGTGGATCAGCACGAGACCGAGTCCGTTGAGCAACGCGACGATCGGCAGCAGCAGCGGATCGGCGAAGGGAGCGAACCGCCGCACCGCCAGGTGCGCTACCGCGAACAGCGCCAGGTAGGCCAGGCCGTACTTGGCGATATCCCAGGTGAGCGACTGTTCTTGACTGGCCTCGACCAGGAAGAGGGACACAGTGGTGATCACCGCCGCCGCCGCGAGCAGCAACAGTTCGACGTTTCGTCTTGTGCTCGGCGGTGGCGCGGGAGCGAAGCCGCCCGGGGGACTGGGAAAAGCTCCAGCCGACGGCGGTGCCGGCGCGGACATCAGTCCGTCACCCGGCAGTTCTCCCCCGCGGTCTGGGGGTTGGGTGACGTGGTGCTCGACGGCGCGGCCGGAGCCTCCGACTTCGTCGGTGTCTTGATCTCGGTGCCCCTGGCATCACCCTGTTCCGGCGCCGGCGCCGGAGCCGGCGCTGGAGCGGCGGTGGCAGGTGCGGGCGGAGCGCCGTTGGGCGCGGGCGGTGCGGTCTCGACCGGCGGGACGACCCCGGGCTGCGGCGCCGCTTCCTTGACCGGGCACGGCGGCAGCAGTTCTCGCTGGGCGAGGTAGGTCATCGAGTCCCTGGCCTTGTCCAGCGAACCCGGCGGCAATCCCTTGTCCACCTGGTCGCGGCCGGTCTGCTTCAGATCGTCGACCTTCAGCGGCTTGCACGCGGAAGGGACATCCGCGCCGGGCTCGGTCAGGGTGAGTTCGCCGTTGCGGGTGACGCACCCGACCAGGTTCACGTCATGGATCGAGTAGCCGAGGATCGACCCCGGCAGCCCGCGCAGGATCACCACCGAGCCGTCGTCGGCGCCGACGTAGTAGTTGCTGCGGATCATCTTGTAGCCGACCACGAGGCCCACGCAGACGGCGACGACGAGCGCCAGCGCGAGCACGATCCAGCGCAAGCGGTGCGACTTCTTCGCGGGCGGCTCGGGCGCGGCGGCGGCCCGGCGCGGAGCGGCGCGCGGCGGGCGCAAGGCGGAGGCACGGCCCGCGGCGGTATTCGGCGGAGGGGTGTCCTCGTCGACGCCGGAGGCGGCGCCCGCCACGATCGGGTGGCTCTGGCCGTAGTCGAGATCGATGACGTCGGCCACGACGACGGTGACGTTGTCCGGGCCTCCGCTGCGCAACGCCAGCTCGATGAGCCGGTCGGCGCACTCGTCGGTGCTGCCTTCGCGCATCGTGTTCGCGATGGTCTCGTCGCTGACCACGTCGGAGAGGCCGTCGGAGCACAACAGGTAGCGGTCACCGGCGCGCGATTCGCGCATGATCAGCGTCGGCTCGATCTCGTTGCCGGTGAGCGCGCGCATGATCAGCGAACGCTGCGGATGCGTGTGCGCCTGCTCCGGTGTGATCCTGCCCTCGTCGACCAGCGACTGGACGAACGTGTCGTCGCGGGTGATCTGGGTGAGCTCGCCGCCGCGCAACAGGTAGGCGCGCGAGTCGCCGATGTGCACGAGGCCGAGTTTCCTGCCCGCGAACAGGATTGCGGTGAGCGTGGTGCCCATGCCGTCGAGCTCGGGCTCCTCCTCGACCTGATCGGCGATGGCAGCGTTGCCTTCCCGGGTCGCCGCGTCGAGCTTGCCGAGCAGATCGTCGCCGGGTTCGTCGTCGTCGAGATGGGCGAGCGCGGCGATCATCAACTGGGACGCGACTTCTCCCGCGGCATGGCCACCCATACCGTCGGCGAGTGCGAGCAGCCGGGCGCCCGCGTACACGGAGTCTTCGTTGTTGCCTCGGACGAGACCGCGGTCGCTGCGCGCTGCGTAGCGGAGAACAAGTGTCACGATCGCAGCTCGATCACTGTCTTGCCGACACGGACGGGCGTGCCGAGTGGAACACGGACGGCGGTGGTGACTTTCGCGCGATCGAGGTAGGTGCCGTTCGTCGAGCCGAGGTCTTCCACGTACCAGTCGTCACCACGCGGAGACAGTCGCGCATGCCTGGTCGAGGCGTAATCATCGGTGAGCACCAGCGTGGAATCGTCCGCACGCCCGATCAGCACCGGTTGGGTGCCGAGCGAGATGCGGGTGCCGGCGAGTGAACCCTGAGTCACCACAAGAAATTTGGCGCCCTTCTGGCCCCGGCTGAAAGACGGCAGCACCGCGGCACCGCGTGGGGCCTTGGGCTGGATCCGAATGCCGGATGCCGCGTAGATGTCGCTGCGCAACGTGCGCAGCACAGCCCACACGAACAACCACAACAGCAGCAGGAACCCCGCACGGGTCAGTTGCAGGATCAGTCCCTGCACGGCGCTCCACCTCCTGTTCGACCGTGTACGTCGGTGCCGTAGGTGCGGTTCGACCACCCCCACCAGCCTGCTGGTCTTGCCGGCCCCGATGTCGGCGCCGCGCGTGTGTTGGCAGCATCATAGGGCCGTCGGTCGATTTCGATCACGATACGACCCACGAATCCCTCGAGAGCCATCTCGTGACCTGCACCGCGAGCTTACGGGATCAGACGATGCGGATCAGGATCTCGGAGTGCCCGGCACGGATGACGTCGCCGTCGGCGAGCTGCCAATCCTGCACGGGGGAACCGTTCACCAGGGTGCCGTTGGTGGAGCCGAGGTCGGACAACATCGCGGTCTGGCCGTCCCAGCGCACCTCGATGTGCCTGCGCGAGACGCCCGTGTCGGGCAGGCGGAAGTGCGCGTCCTGGCCGCGGCCGATGATGTTGCTGCCTTCCCGCAGCTGGTAAGTCCGGCCACTGCCGTCATCCAGCTGGAGGGTCGCCGAATAGCCCGAGCCCGCCTGCGGCGCAGCGCCGTAGCCTGCTCCGCCCGCGTAGCCTTGCGGCGCGCCGTACCCCGGTTGCTGAGAGTATGCCTGGCCGTAGCCGCCCTGCTCCTCCTGGCCATAGCCGCCCTGGTCGGCGTAGTTCTGATCGCCGTAGCTCGGGTCGGTGTATCCGGACTGGCCGTACCCGGGCTGACTGTAGCCCGGCTGGCCGTAACCCTGGTCGGCGTAGCCCTGCTGGCCGTAACCCTGCTCGCCGTAGCCCGGCTGGCCGTAACCCTGGTCGGCGTAGCCCTGCTGGCCGTAACCCTGCTCGCCGTAGCCCGGCTGCTGGCCGTAGCCGCGGTCGGCGTACCCGCCCTGCTGGCCGTAGCCGGATTCTCCGTAGCCGCCTTGCTGGCCGTAGCCGGACTCGCCGTAACCGCCCTGCTGGCCGTAGCCCTGGCCACCCTGCGGGTAGTCGTAGCCGTTCTGGTAGTCGCCGTAACCCTGCTGCGCGTCCGGAGCCTGGTAATCCGCCCCGTACGCGCCGCCGCGGCCGTAGTCGTCGCGGTACGCGCCGTTCTGCGCACCGCCGCGACCGGCAGGCGGTGGAGCGTACCCGCGGTTGCGTGGATCGGACTCCGCGGGCTCACGGCTCGGGTCGTAGCCTGAGTTCTGCGTCATGGGGCCAGCTCCTGGTTGCGGGTTTGCAGGTCGTTGTGGCGGTGATTCGGGGCCGCGAGCCGCGCTGGCTCTGTGTCCGACGTCGGGATCGACGCGGCCACTCGCCCTGAACTGTCCGGTGTGCAGCGTAGGTGATGCCTCGAACGCCACGTGTACTTCGCCGTAGGTCTGCCAGCCTTGGTCGCGGATGTAGTCCTGGAGGTGTTTGGCGAACGCGCGGGTGGTGAGGTCGTGGTCGGCATCCAACTGCTGGTGATCGGAGGTGTTGATCGTGATCACATAGCTGTTGGGCGCAAGCAGATGCCCGCCGCCCAGGTCCTGGACGTGGTCGGCGGCCTCGCGTTGCAGCGCCGTCTCCACCTCCTGGGGTACGACACTGCCGCCGAACACTCGGGCGAACACGTCACCGACGGCGCCTTGCAGGCGACGCTCGAAGCGCGAAACGATGCCCATCTCGGCCTCCCTTCGGTGCGCGTCTCTTCCTGATTCGTAACAACGACACGCGTGTATGGCGTGTCGTTAATCGACCACGTTCATTGCATGATATCCACGATCGTCCACACCTGTAACTCTTGGCGACGGCCCTGGGTTCCCGGGCCCGTTCAGGCCCCCAGTCAGGCCTCTGAAATGGCGATTTCGTATCAGCCGCGCGGCCGTGATACTGTCTCCCAGTCGCTCGGGCGAGTGGCGGAATGGCAGACGCGCTGGCTTCAGGTGCCAGTGTCCTTCGGGACGTGGGGGTTCAAGTCCCCCTTCGCCCACAGACGGGAAGCCGTGTTTCAGGTTCATTCTGATACGCGGCTTTCCCTATTTTCGGGTTTCGAATCGCCGGTGACCGATGTCGGGTGCGTCAGTGCCCTTCCACGGCGGGCAGTACTCCCAGTTGCTGCAAGAATCCGAGCACATCCTTGTCGGACCACTTCTCCGCGATCTTGCCGTCCGCGATCCGGTGGATCGCTGTGCCGGTCATCGTCAATTCGTTCCCGGTCGCCGGTATCCCCGGCAGGTCCCCGGTGTGGCGGCCGTACGCGGTGAGCCGGGTGACGACCCGGTCGCCTTCCGCCAACTGGTCTTCGATCACGTGCCGGCCTGGAGTGGCGTCCCAAAACATGCGAAACGCCTGTTTGAGGCCCTCGCGACCCGGGGAAAGGCCGGGAAACGGCGGCGGCGAGTGATCCATGTAATCCTCGGCGACGAGGTCATCCATGGCGTCGACGTTCCCCGCGTCGATCTCCGCGTAGAACCGGCGGACCAGCGCCTTGTTGGCTTCCAGCGACATGACCGACCTTTCCTCTCGGGTGCCGGGGCGGCTAACGGCCGTCGTTTACCCGAGTGTCGCACCGCGCGGGCAGCAACCTCTGACAACGCTGCTCAGAAAACGGATACAGCTTGGTAGCGAACGATCAGGAAAGGTCCTCGCGCCGCACGCTCAGTCCGCCGGGCCGTGGCGGTCGAGGAAGCGCTGCTCGAACGCGGCGATGAAGCGCGCCGGATCGACGGCCGAGGACGAGTGCACGAACTCGCCGTCGTCGGCGATATAGAAGATCGCCCGTTCCGACCGCGGGTTCTCGGGCACGTGCACCATCCAGCCGAAGCGGAAGCGCTCGGCGGTCAGCTGCGACAGCGGATACCCGCTGGTGTCGAGCTGCCGTCCGGTCACATAGTCCCGTACCCGGCTGATCGCCGCTTCGGCAGGCAGCGGCTCGGGCGCCGTGGACAGCAGCCCGGCCACCGAGAACTGATAGAGCGCCCCGTCGATGTCGAAGCGGCCGTCGTCGGCGAAGACGGCGGCCAGCGTGGCTCTTGTCACTCTCCCCGCCTCGGCGGCGGACAACAACGCTCCTATCGCCTCGATCGCGTCCTCGCCCGAACGATCCCCGAGCGTCCCGGCGACGATCTTCGTCGCCGTCTCGCGCGTCCAGACGCCCGGCACCGCGGGCGCGCACTCCTGGGCCGACGGCGACTGCCCGCGATACCACCGCCCGGCTTCCCACCAGTAGCAGAACGACAGCAGGCCGGAAGCGGCCCGCGGATTCAAGACGGGGTCGGCGACCCAGTCCGGCGCGCCGCCGTACAGCTCGGGCATCGGTGCGCCGGCGTTGTACACGGCGTCCAGGGTCGGCGCGTTCCATACGCCACCGGACAACACGGCGCGTCCGGCCGGAAGCGCGTGCAACGTGGAGCCACCGCGCGCAGTGCCTTCGAAGACCCCGACCCAGGGCAGCATCCGAGGGCCCCATTCCGACTTCGCCGCCACGAAGGCCGCCGAGATCGTCGTCCAGCGGGCCCACATCTGCGGGAACGGGGGGAACTCGTTCTCCGCGAGGACCGCCCACACCTGTTCGGCCCGGTCGGCGCGGGCCTGGGCGGCGGCCTGCTGTGGAGTACGCCGCTGCCGGTCGCCGTGCCCGATGTAGGCGGCCAACCACACCGGCACCTTTTCGCGCGGATACGCCTCGAGATCGGCGCGATACGCCTCCGGCACGAACAGTTGACCGTCCGGGAAGGGTTCGTCACCGTAGTCGTAGGCGACCTCGATCCGGCCGGAGCTCGTCATCGCGATCATCATTCGCCACCACGGGGCCGCGCCGGAGCCGGCCGCGATCGCACGGTGCTCCCGGACGAGAGCAAGCACCGGCTCCGGCGGGTTCACCGACACCGCCTGCCGGCCGACGGCATACACGAGTTGGGCGATCTCGGCCACCACCGTGACCGCGAACACCGCGTCCACCCGTTCCCACCCGGCCGGCGCGTGCTCCGCCAGCGCACGAGGGAGTGGGTGTTCCATGGTCAACCCACTCGGTGCGTCTACCACGTCGTCCTCCGTATCGATATCTGGTCGCTGAGCTCGCCGCACACCGGGGAGTGAGCAGTACCCGCTGGGGTTTCACGGTCGCCATGACCGGAGAATCTTGAGTTCCGCCCGTGGCGGCAGTAGGTCGGTGTGACCGGATAGCTGACGCACCTGGATCACGGCCTCGCTGAATTCGGTGTCGATGAATTCGATCAGTTGCGGGGTGAGTTGTCCGGCGGCAGCCAGCGGTGCCAGTTTGACCGTGTCGTTCATGACCCGTTTGAACTTCTCGAGCCGAGCGAATTTCACCATGTCCGGGCCGCCGAGTTCGCGGGGCACCTCGATCCCGGGAATGAGATGGCCCAGCCGGGCCCAGTCGTAGGCGCTCGGACCGTTGACGGCGAGCTCCCAGTCGAGCAGGGTCACGCGTAGCTCGTTACTGATGAGGAAGTTTCCCTCGTTCGGGTCGGCATGCAGGATGTGGTGGCGGGACTCCCGCATCGACCGAGCCTCATCGATCAACGGTTCGAAAGGATTGCCGCGGAGCAGGCCGAACTCGTCGAACAAGTGACCGAAGCGCTCGAGGTGCCGCAGATAGAAATTCGCGGTGTACCAATCGATATGGTTCAGGTACCACCCGCCGGTGTCGCCCTTCGCGACGCCTGGTGGTGTCAGTTGATCCAGCAGCGGATGGTCCTCCGGCATCGCACGCAGCTGCTCGTGGATGCTCGCGAAGGCGCGCAGTATCAGGCCCTGGTGGGACCGGATCGTTCTCCGGTCGGCTCGCCGGAATGTCTCCGCGAGATTCTGTCCCCGCGCGAGCCTTTCGATCAGAATCGGCGCTGATTCGTCGATGACGCGCCCGTCCGGCATGCGACCGGTGATGACTTTCAGTAGTTGCGGTGCGCTTCGAACGTATCGGGAGATGACCGGGAGGGTTCTGTGCTCGGGTCCGAAACGTGGGTCGTAGCTGCCGGTATCGGGTCGACCGATGCGCAGAACCAAACCGAGGTCGTCGAGGAGGACGGTCGTGTTGTAGGTTCCCCGCAGGGCGTCATGGAGCAGTGGTTGTGCTGCTCGGTACACCGTCAGGCCCTCGTCGTCAGTCATGGCGTACCCCCGGCTGCCGTCGAGGGGACGGTATTCGTGCGCAGAGAGCAGCTGAGAGAGATCGCGGACGGTGGTGGGCGTCTCGATCAGCGGAGCGGCTGATCGACCGGCGGCGTCGGGTGCGGATTCGATATCGCCGCCGCGTCCGACCATGATCAGCCCGATGGTGTTCGGATCGCCGTTCCGGTCGCGGTGGGGATTGAGCGTGTACACATGCTCGGTGCCGATATCGAGCTGACTGGCGGTTGGGAGCCGGTCGTCTGCCGAACCGGGAGCGAGAACGATCTGGTCCACAGCTCGACCGAGCCACAGGGTATTAGCGGCCGCGCGCAGCACACCGATACCGTCGCCGTGCCCGATCGCGGTGGATAGTCGTACCATTCGCGACCAACTCTCGTCGCTGCTGTCGAGGGCCAATTCGCGGGTTGCGTCGTAGGTCATGAGTTCTCTCGCCACGATCTCCCCGGCTACGTCTCGGGCTTCGATGACGTTGTCCATCGGCATGGTGTCCGGCCGTGCGGTGTGCGTAGGTGCACCGCTCCCACCCGGTAGGCCGACAGTGAACATGATCGCTACGCGGGCGTCGGGCGGCGCATGCTGCTGCGCTTCCTCGTACTGCCGGCAGGCGATATCCGACCAATTCGACGGACCGGTGACGAGCGTGTCGGTTCCGGTGACGTTGAACGCCATGAAGGATGCGCTGTCGGCTTCGCCGATCGAGATGACAGCTCTGCCGGTGCCGCCTTCGGCGATGGGATCGTAGGAGATCAGCAGCACCGGTGCCGGGCCGGAGCCGGGGCTGCGGAGCCCGAAGGCGCGGTGTCTGACCTCTGCCAGTCGCTCGCGCAGCGCGGCGAGCTCATGCCGGATTTCGGGGGCGAGCCCGGGGGATTCGAGATCGCGTGCGAGCGATAGCCTATTCGCCAGATCCCGCGCCCGGTATTCGATGCCGGCGGCGGCTCCGATGATGTGGGGATACTGTCTCAGCACCGCCAACTGCATCTGCGACACCGAAAAACCCGTGGCTCCCGCCAGCAGGGAACCGATCGTTGTGTGCCCGCCGGTCCATATTCCGAGTTTTCTCCACCATCGCATGTTCCTCGAGACGCTGTCGAAGGTGTCCTCGAACAGATCCCGAGAACCGCTGTGGCCTAGCAATGACGAGATGCCGGCCTCCGGTCGCCACAGGCTGTGCAGCAAGTCCGCTGCGGTTGCGGCGAGGGCACGCTCGTCGTCGGTGATATCCCAGTCCCACGGCAGGACGGGGTCCAGCCGGTGCTCCCGAGTCGCGTATTCGATCCCCGGACGCTGGCTACCCAGTCCCCACAGCGCCCGCACTGCCCAATGAAATGTCCGGTGTAGGTGCGGCTCCGATCCGATGCTGAAAAAGTCCGATAACGTGTCGTGAATGCGCCGCGCCCGGACCTCGGGCGATCGGCGGGAGTTCGCGGCAATGATGTCTTCGTAGAGCCTGTGTATGTCGTCGGCGGCTTCTTGGAGCGAGTAGATTGCAATGTTATCCGTGAAGCGCGTGGTGGCCTCGCTCAGCAGGTCGTCGACCTGACGCAGGTAGTCCAGCCCCAAGGCGGAGTTGTTGGTGGGGAGCAGGTAGAACGCCGCATCGAGCAGATGCGGCAGAGCAGTCGCGGCCGTCGCGGCGAACAGCCGGTCGGAGCCGGTTCGCGCCCGATCGAGCGCAAGGGCGTGGATGGGCAGCGACTGGAAGATCGTCGCGTACCTCGGCGAGAAGTCCTCGCCGGATCGCAACCGTAGCAGCGTGTCCATGACATCGGCCCACCGCGCGACCATCTGAGCCATCGTCGGGATGCGCACATCGTCCAGCACGACGGACCGCGCAAGCCGCACACGTTCCGCATCGAGGGCGCCATCCGGCGGGAATGCATCCTGCTCGAGCCAGATTCGGTGCTGCCCGGCTTCTTCGATATGGCGTGCTATCTCCTGGACATGCGCGGGGACCGTGTGGTGCATGGCACCCACCGACCAGCGGTGGCCTGCGGCCGTACGGGCCACAGCGAACGCGGCGTCGAGCACGGCGGTCATGCCGGCGTGCAGATCGGTGACGGTGTTTCGGTTCGCCCGCAGCCAGGACGCGAGAGCGGACAAA
The DNA here is from genome assembly GCF_009829325.1 of Nocardia sp. CY41. Taxonomy (GTDB): domain Bacteria; phylum Actinomycetota; class Actinomycetes; order Mycobacteriales; family Mycobacteriaceae; genus Nocardia. The sequence continues at coordinate 68,666 of NZ_VUOS01000010.1, read as the reverse complement.
TCCCGGTAGGTGGTCGGCGTGTCGGAAGGAACGCTGTCGCCGAAACGGCTGGCCGATTCCGCCACGATCGCGCCCAGTAAGCGGGCCGGATTCGTCACGCGGTCGGTCACCGATGGCGGTTTGCCGCGATGAATGGCCGACAGCTGTCCGGTGACTCGGTGGGTGAAGCCGATCAACAGGTGGTGGAGGGAGTCATCGGAGAGGCGTGCGGCCCAGTTCCACAGGTTGTCGAATGTGGCCTCGACCCGAAAGGTCGACAGCGCAGCGTTGGCGATGCGCTCGGCTTCGCTTCGCCCACCGCCGAACGCGCCGCCATGCGGGTCCTCCGCATTCGCGGCATGGGCCACCACGCCGTCGGGCAAACCCCGCGGCACGCCGCCGAGGTGATGCGCCACTGCCTGCGGCGGATCGAAGCCGATGCCATCGAGGCCACGGACGCGATGGGGCGGAAGATCAAGCACCAGAGCCGGATCGGAGAGCGAATCGGTGCCGGTACGAATCGCTTGCGCCCGCCGGGCAGCCGGCGGGGCGTACACCTCTCGCAAATCGAGCGGGCGCGCGGGAAGGCTACCGGACGCAGCAGTGCTATCACTCAGGCCCTGCGGACGTTGTGCGGCAACATCGCCGCGACTGTCGTCACCCTCGTCGACCGGGGGCGCTGGGGTATAAGCGGTGGCCGCGAAGGCTCCGTCGCCTCGGCGGTTCGGGTCGGCGGCATGCGCCACCGCACCGGGCGGCGCGCCGCGCGGCACCCCCCGGAAGGGATCCGCGACTGTGGCCGGCGGACCCAAGCCCAGCCCATCCAGACCGCGGGCGCGCTGCGGTGGAAGGTCCAGCGCCGGGCTGTCGTCCACGTAGTCCGGTACCGAGTCCCATCGGCCGCGTGTCCAGTGCATCCACCGCGGGAATGGCAGCGGGTCGGATTCGGCGCGCTGAATCTCCCGGAGGTGCCGGTCGTCGCGCCGGGCGCTGTAGAACGCATCCCGCTCGGCGCGGAAGTGGCTCGCGATGACGGGCAGCGCGTCCATGCCCATCATGTGGGAGACGCCGCGGAAGAGATACAGCTTCGATGTCGGGATGAGTCTGGCGTTGTCGCGGCTGTGGTCGACAGGCGAGAATTGGTCGGCGGCGCCGTGCACGAGGTCGACCGGGACGCGGTAGTTGTCGAACCGGATTCCCCAGTTCCCGGTCAGCTGGATGGCGTCGTCGGCCCATGCTCGCGGATAGTTGCGCAGAGCGCGCTGATACCCCCGGGACAGCTGTTTGCGGTGTGTGCCCACCCACATGTGGTCGACCACGGTGAAGGCATCCTGGTTGTAGCGGAGCAACCATTCCCCATCCTGAGCGATGTGCTCCGCCATTTCGGTGAGCGTCGCGGCCATGGCTTCGACGTCGGGCCTGGCGTAGATCCGCTGGTTCGCCTCGGCCATGCCTGCCATCCACTCACCCATATCGTCGAGTCGCGGGGCGGTACCCACGAGGGAGACGACCCGGTCGACATGGTCGGGGTCCAGCGCGCCGACCGCGATCGCCACCGATCCACCGCCGGATCGCCCGAGTACGGAGTAGTGGTCGAATGCGAAGAGCTCGGTCGCGATGTGAATGATGTCGCGGGCACAATCGGCTACGGTGCGTCCCGGCAGCGGATCCGAGTCGCCATAACCGGGTCTTTCCACAACAACGACCGCGAATCCACGGTTGTAGAGCGCCCAGTGATCCGGCAGCGGGCCGTCGACTCCGACCGGTGTGCCGGGCGAAAGCAGGACCGGGTAGCCGTAAGGGTTGCCCAGCAGGCGGAAGTGTACGGTTCTGCCGTCCGGCATGCGTGCGGCATAGAGTTTCGAAACGAGGCCCAGGTCGGCGGTTTCCTCGGGCTCGGGGACCGCGTGGACGGCGCCGTCCGGCAGTGCCGCCTGGTGGCCGAACCGACTGCCTCGGTCGCGGCGCATCTCGATCGAATCATCCTGCCGATCCGACTGCCGGGAGGCGTTTACCGGAGCCGCGCCCGCGTTGTCGGCCGGTTCGAGTGGTTGTCTGGGCGCGGTCATCGAGGGAAAAGCGCGATCCCGCGGACCGGCCGGTTCCTCATCGAGGGGAATGGGTCGCCCGCCTGCGGCAGCTTGCTCGGTCCATTCGAAAGCGGTGACGAGAACCTCGATTTCATCGGATTCCGCATTGCCGCCGGTAGCAGCGGCGAGTTCTGCCACGCGGTCGATCGCCCGTCGTATATGGGCCAGCTGATCGCGCGCTTCGTCCGGCGCCAGGTTCGCCCGGGCGAAGGGATAGCCGAGCAGTATGCTCATGGCGTAACGGAAGGTCTGCTGGTATGCGCGTTCCGGCTCGAACACCGAGTCCAGCGCCAGCTGGTGATCCGAGTCGGCGACCACCGGCACGTCGGCGATCAGCGTTCCGGAACTTCTCAGACGCACCAGTTCAGCCGCGATCTGGTCGTGGGCCCGATTCACCCTGTCCGCGCTGACCGGTTTGCCTTCGCGAAAGCGTCGCACGGTCATCAGGTTCAATTCCGTAAGTCGCGTCGTGAGGCTGCTGATCCGCTGGGCTACCTCCGGATTCGGTTCGAGTGTTTCCGTATGTGGCTGTTCGGCCGCGGCCGATGGTGACTGCTGCGGCTCCGAAACATCGTGCGGCGCCCGCTCGTCATACGCGGCGGAGGCATCGTCTCCCGGCGCGATGGTCGGACTCGGTTCGTCTGGGTCGTCCAGTTCGCGGCCACCCAGGCTGCTTGCTCCCGGGAGTGTGGCAGCGGAGTCACGGCAGGCCGCACAGTTGTCCGGAACCTCTTCGACGTCGGCTCCTCCCTTTCGGCCGAGTCTCCTTCGTGCCCGCATGCCGAGTTGCTCGAGGGTCGATCGGGATGAATCCAGCAGGTGATGGGAAAGTTCGTGGAGCAATACCCGGCCGGCTGCCGCACCCTGACGGCGCAGATACGGACGGACGACATCATTCAAATACTGCACCTCGAGCGGCTTGGAGGCGATCTTGTCGAATATGGCGACCGTCAGGTAGCGCGTGAGCAGGAACTCGGGGGACTGCGGTTCCAGTTCTCGGCAGCCGGGATAGTGCACGGTCCACAGCGCGTCGTGACTGAACATCAGCCACAGTGCGTACTCTTCCGGAGTGAGAACGGGGTCGCGTCCCGCGACCATCAGCTCGTAGTCTTCGGAATAGCGCCCCGCCACCATGAGATTGTGACCCTCGGCGCGTAGCAGGCGTCCCCCGACGTAGGCCATTTCTCCCTGGCGAATCTGCTTGGTCTGGGGGATCTCATCCCCCGACACGCCCCGCCAGAACCTCTCGAACGCCGTCATCTCGACCAGATCGGCACGATTCGACTCGCGAACCGGCGCGTCGGCCCGCAGTGTCCGTTTCTTCTCGGCCTCGGTTTCCCCACGGCCCGGGATGACCCGTCGTTGCCGGAGCGTCGCGGGTCCAGGAGTCGCATGGGGCGCCCCCAGGCGCCTTTCGGCTCCGAGTGTCAGCCGTACGGCCGCGTCGACCCCGGCATAGAGCGGGGTCCGTAGGATTGCCCGCCTCCTCATCCAAGCTTTTCGCTCACTGCTTTCGATCCACTCCCGGCCGGATAACTCACCCTCCCGCGGCATCGGGAATTGCCAGAAGTACCAGAAGATCTCCTTCCACGGGCGCAACCGTTCCATGAGTTCTTCGAGCGATGGATCTGCGGGGACCACATGCGCTGCAGGAACGATCAGGCTGTTGGTCGGGTCGGCGGGCACTATCAAGCCGGCGGGAACCATGCGAATGCCGCCGGGGCGGTAACTCGCGGGTCCATCGCCCTGCGCGGTGTTGCCCAGTTCGACCTCGACCCCCATCCGCCGTGGTCGCCATCCGGGACGTTCCGCGGTTTCGGGCGGAGCCACGGGCTCCGTCCCCACCGGCTCGTCTCGCTCCTTACCGCGGGCGAATCCACCGCCGTCCCCGTGGGGTTCGACCATCCTGCTGAGTCGTTGGTGCCGGGGCACCGGGCCGCCACGGTCCCACGGAGCGCCGCGATCGTCGAAGGGGTCGACGAGGTCAGGAACTCCGCCGATCAGGCCGACGCGCCGCGTAGCGGCAGGATTGCGGATCGCGGCGGCGGTTCCGTGGGCCGATGCGGGTCCCCGCCCCGCGTCCGCTTCACCGTCCTTCGTGGGAGATCGTCGCTGGATGTCGGAATCGGTGACGCCTTCGGTGGCCACCGCCGTTTCCACGTTTTCGGCTGTCGCCTGGCGGTACAGCTGATCCGCGAACTGGGGCCGCGACCGGGGCACCGCGAGGGCTTGTTCGAATGCGTAGGCGTAGCCGATCAGCAGGGGTTCGCTCCATGCCCCGGCCCGGAAGGTCACATTGACATGCTCTCCGGCTGGATGCTCGGAGTCAGGCGGAGTGCGGCCCGCCGGCACGATGATGCACGGATATCCGGCCTTATCGCCCATTATTGTTCCGTAGTTGTAGACGGAGACCAATGCGGTGAGGTTGTGCTCGGCCATCACCGCGTCGATCCGTGTCTTGCTTTCGGCGATGTCCAATTGAAGGTCTGCGAGGTATTTCGCCGTGTCGGGGCTGTCCGGGTCGAGGTCCATCGCCTCTGCGGAAAGGGCACGATCTTGGCCGTACTTCAAGGCGGTTTCGGGGTGGGCGCTGTTGTAGGCGATGATGTCGGCCAGTGTCTTCATGGGGGCGTCGGCCGGCAGCCGCGAAAGGTATGCGTTCAGGTCGCGCTTGAATTCGTAGGAGAACACACTCGACCAGTCGGGGTCGGCGTCTTGGAAGCTGTGCGAGCTGTCCAGGTCGACGGTGATCAGGGTGGCGCCCTGAGCTGACAGCGTATTCAGCGCCGCATCCCACAAGGGTCGCTGTGCGGCATCCTCCGACGGGATTCCCGTCGTCATAACGCCGATCCGGGCCCCGCGAAGAGCTTCCGGGTTCAAGTCCGCTGTGAAATCATGGCCCGCCAAGGGATTGTGCGCGGTCGCAGGGTCTTGCGGATCGACGCCGACGACCGCTGTAAACAACATCGCGGCGCCGCTGACGTCCGGGGTCATCACTCCTGCGGTGTCACGGGTGGTTGCGATGGGCACGACGCCCGCGCGAGAAACAGCACCGACAGTGGGCTTCAGTCCGACTATCGAGTTGTAGTTACACGGTTCCAGAATCGACCCGGTTGTTTGGGTGCCGATGGCGAATGGCACAAACCCGGCTGCGACACCGACGGCGGATCCTGAGCTGGAGCCGCCCGGCACGAGAGCGGCGTCGAATGGATTGATGGTCTGGCCGCCGTAGGAGCTGTATCCGCGAGGCAACGTGCTGCTCAGATAGAACGCGAACTCGGTGAGATTACTGTGGCCGAGGATCACCGCGCCCGCCGCACGCAATTGCGCCACCAGCGTGGCATCCGCGGCAGGGTACGAGTCCGCCAGCGCCACCGAACCCGCGGTGGTCGGCATGCCCGCGATGTCGATGTTGCCTTTGATCAGGACCGGCATCCCCAGCAGCGGGCCGTGCGCGGCGCCGGTACGCCGCAGTTCGTCGGCGCGGGCGGCCTCCTCGAGCGCCCGCGGGTTGATGCCGATCACAGCGTTCAACGCCGAGAGCGCTTCGATCCGGTGCAGACACAACTGGGTCAATTGCACGCTGGTGATCCGGCCACTATCGAGCAGTTCGATCAGCTGCGGGCTCGTCGATGAAACGAGATCCAGCGTTGTCGCCATGCCTGAGACGGCATCGCGATCGCCGATGCTGGTCACCTGTTCGCTGTCCGATGCCATCGGTTCCGTCGTTGCCGGACCGGATTGGTTGCCACGGGCAGGACCGCCGCCGCCCGCATGAGGATCGGCTTCTCGCGGTTGGACGGTCACGTCCGGTGACGCCGGTTGACCGGAATCGTCCGGACCGTGTGCCTGATCGGATGCATCGCCGCCGTTTCGCAGCGTGATTGCGGTGACAATCGTTCCGTCCTGTATGTGGAAGCGGCCCTGATACCCCGTGCCGACTGCCGCCGCGGCCTCGAACGTCCCGGTCGTTTCGTCACCGGCATCGGGGTGGAACGTGACTTCCACCTGGTTGTGCCGCAACTGGTGTCCGGTCAGCTTCGCGTGCATGCCGAGGACGTTTTCCTTGGCGGAGATGTGCATCTGATCCCAGTGCACGGCGGGCAGCGTGAGCATCAGCTCGCGCATGCGAGAGCGTTCTTCCCGCTGTGTCATCCTGAGCAGCAGGTCGCTCCGGAGAGCGACATGCCGCTTCGCGTCCAGACCGATGGCCCGAATTGTTCGTGCCTCGCCGAGGGCGACGCCGGTGAAGTGTCCTGTCTGCACGGTGGCCACGACCAAGTCGCCGGGTAGCCGTGGTTCGCCGTCGGGTCCGGGCGGAATCGCCACTCCGATACGGCCCAGTGCCTCCAACGCACGGTCCATGCAGAGCCGGAGATTCAGTGCGGAACTATGCTCGCTCCCGGCGACTTCGGCCGTGACCACGTCGTCAGGCACTACGTAGCGGAGCGAACCCGTGTCCGTAACGCCCGGCTCGATGGAATCGGCATCAGGCACGGCGGCGGTATGGACGGGCCACTTATCTCGACTGGTGATCCGGGTGCCTGCCTTCCGGCGGCTTACCAGATACCCTTCCGCGGCCAACTGCTGGTACGCGGCCGCCACGGCAGATGGCGACGACGCGCCCAGTTCTGCCGCGAGATCGCTCGCAGGCGGCAGCGTCCGTCCTTCGGCCAACCTCCCCGAAAGGATCGCTTGACGTAACTTGGCGACCACTGTGTTCCGCGACCCGCGGACGCCGCTCGGCGCCGATCGCTCATCGGTCCAAGTCACCGAGAAGACCTCGACCATTTCGGCGGGAGTCAGCCGCTTGCTTTCCGGATCAGCCTCTTCGTCGAGGATCTTGGCCAGCGCTTGCACACCCCGATGGTGCAAGTGTTTGATCGCGTTCTCGCTACGGAATCCGCCGGTTTCGTCGCCGATCTGAGCGAAGGTCAGATGCTGGAGGTACCTGAGCCCGAGAACCATCCGTTGGTCTTCGTTGCGGACCCGGCCGAGGGCAGCCCGCAACTGTTCGAGTTTCGTGTCGTCACCCTCGTCCGCCGCGACGAGCGCGGCTTCGAAGGCCGCCTTCACCTTGGGCAGAGCGCTCTTGTCGAGCGTAGGCCGGGTTCCGGCCGCCACCGTTTCATCCCCATTCTCGGCGGCCTCGAGCGCACGACGCATGGCGTTCTCCGGATGTGGTTGATCCCAGAATCGGTCATCGCCGTTGCCATGGTGGTGGAATTCGAGAAGGTGTTGGTTGAGGTTTCGTTGCTTGTTAACTCCGATCCCGTGTGGGCGGTGTGGGAAGTGGGCGTCGATAGGGTTGGGGTCGACATGGTGGAAGAGTTCTATCCCCGGGGGTAGCGGATTAGGTGGGAGTCCGCCCGGGGTGGTTGACGATTCAGCCCCCTGGCTGGGCGGACGCACCTCCGGCTGTGCCGCCTGCCGAGGCGGCAACTCTGCCGGAGCTTCCTCCCGAGGAGATCCGGGAGCACGGATAACGTCGAATGGCGGAACCATGGTGCCGTCCGGGGCCACTTCGATGCGAATACAAACATGCCCCTCATCGCTGGTGAGCATGATGTCTCGACCGCTCCAGACATCCCCTGTGAAACCTTGTTCGTGCAAATAGTTAGACAGCAACCGGTGTGCGTCTCCGGCCGCCGCACTGCATCCGACCAGCAGCAACTGACTTCCCGGGTGTTGGGCAGAAGCGGTTCGGAAGTAATCACTGGACCAAACAATCCGGCCGAACACGATCCCGTCGACAAGAACTCCTCGATGCTGCCCGGTCTGCCGATCTTCGATCTTGATCAGATAGGCGTCTTCTTCCGCGTGCGCGAACACGACGATGGGCTCGGAATTTGTTTCCGAATCGAAGTACGGCGCTGTCTCGGGCTGCGGGTCATCAGCCCACTGCGATGTCGGAGCTATATCCGGCATTCTTGTTGCCACATCCGACACCGGCCATACGGGTATGAATTCTCGGTTTCCCGGTCTGTTGTCCGTCAGGCCCCACGCTCGTATATCATCGGCAGTTTGCTCGTCCCCTGGGAATCCCGCGCCAGAGATCTTCCCGTCGGACGAAGACACCGGGATGATCCAGATGTCATCGAGCTCGAATTCGATGTAGCCACCATTATCATCCCAACCGTAAAGAGGAGCCTGCGGCGACGAGTCGGCGTCGGCCGCGCCGGTGTCGGATAGCGCGCTCAGATCCCGGGGCGCTTGGGCTCGACCGTCGCCCTCGGCCCTGTCGCCGCTCTCGGAACCACGCGCTCCGCTGCTGTCCTGTGTGCCGTCCGGATCGACAACGGCGCCTTGGTCTTCGGACTCGACTTCGCCTGTGCGCGTGCCGCTCGATGTCTGCGCCGAGATCGCATCTGTCTCGCGCGCCGTGCGTGCGCGACGGTTCCATGGGGTGGTGCGCGCGGTCGTGCGGTGCTGCGGCGTCGGCTCGGCGGGCTGGGTTTGCGCGATCTCCGACACCGCACTGGCGTCGGGCGAGTCGCTAGGTGCAGGTCGGTGATCGCTTCCAGCAGCGGTACCGACAGCCCACGGGGTCGTGGTGGAAGTCGGTGTGTGCGTGGCGCCGGTGCTCTGCGACCGAGTGCCAGTGTCCTGTCGATTGGAAGTGCCGGCGGTCCCCGATGCGTCGCGTGCAGGTTCTGGTTCGCGGTCTCGCGGATTCGGCGCCCTGTCTGCGGTGTTCGCTTGCCCGGCTCGATTCCAAGGGTGCGTTGCGGGAGCTGCAGCGGCCTGAGCGCTGGAATCGAGTGCGGTGGTCGCTGAGCCGCCGTCGTCGGTGCTCGCCTGCTCCGTCTGTACCTCGTCCGAGCCGCGCGTAGTCGCCGCGGTGGGATGACTGCCCCATGGGGTGCTCGAGAGGGATGTCGGTTCCGGTGTGGCGGCGTTGCCGTCCGTCGAACCGTAAGCCGGTACGGCCCCGTGGACGGGCGGCGATGTAGTAGCTGAGCCAGCTTCGGCGGCACCCGGATGGCGATCCGGGCTGTCCGGCGGTCGACCGTCGGACGGCTGTCGCGGGTTGCTCGAGTAATCGGAGGCCATCGACCATGGGATGCCGTTGTCAGCAAGCGCTGCCTGTAATGCCCTGTCCGGAGGCTCTCGATGGAAGACGACGTGGGCGATATCGGCGACCGAGACACCACCGTGAATTTGGGCCTCGATATAGCTGTTGCGGAGAAACCTCTCCCCGCCATAATCGCGGCCGATGCCTTCGAGCCCGAAGTAGGAGAGTTCGCGATGGTTGCTCGGGGTGGCCGCGAAAGACTCGGGCTGCGGGTCGGTGATGCTGCTCGGGATCGCCTTCACGCCCCATGGGTCACCGACGCTCGCTGTTGTCCGGTGTACCACAGTCGATTCGAGTATGACGTCCACGTCGCCGTGGTCTTTGGCGATATCGCCTTCGTGATCCCACGAGCCCTGGGTCGTACGAACGCGGGCATATACCGGCCGTAGTATCGCCGCCAGATCGCGTGCGTATCCGAACAGCTCCTGTTCGATCTCCGCTCTACGTGCCAACTGCGCTCGCCCCAAGAGGCTTTTAGCCGCAGTCTCGAAAATGGTTTTGAATCTACCGCTCTCGAGAATGCGCCCCAGAGTGACGGCCCTGGTGCGAATAACGATTTCCCCGCTGAATGCCTGCGTCAGCTCCTCGGTCATCGACACACGCAGCTGCTCCGGCGTAATTCCCAGCTCCGCCGCCAACGCCGCGGCCCTGCGTTCATTGCCGACGTAACGCTCGACGTAGGCACGCTCCCCGTCATCCGGGATGCGCCGTTCGGCCTCTGCCCGGAGTTCGGGTGCACGCGGGTCATCGGCCTGCTCCGCGTCGAGTATCCGATGGAACAGTTCCACCGCCTCATCGCTCGGCCTGCGGAAATCCGGAGCCTGGCCGGCAGCGGCAGGCGCCTTGCTCGATGTCCGGCCCTGTGTTGCAGGTGTGACTGCTCGGTCGGGCGTGTGCCGTTGATGCGCAGCCTTTTCGCCGGCGTGGTCCGGCTCCAACGGTCGTGGTATCGGCGGATCGTCGCTTCCCGGGTGTGCGGAGCCTTCGGTTCCGTGGGCCGGGGCGGTGGGTGACGGTTCGCCCGCATCGGGCGGGGTAGGTGGTACGGCGTGCCCATAGGGGCGGCCCAGCTGATCGTTCTCGTCGTGATGGAAGACGCGGGGGTCGGGTCCGGCTCGGCGTCCTATGCGCCGGTTTCGGGCGGGGGTATCGAGTACCGCGTGCGGGTCGACGTCGTCGTAGAAATGCGGTTGCTCGCGTGGAGATGGCGTCGCACCGCCCCCGACTTGCCGCCCGGCCGGTGGGTCAGCACTGTCCGGCGCACCCGGGGTGGTCCTGTCGTGCGCGAATTCGCCATTGTCTCGATGCGGTACGCCCGGATCGTAGGGGCGGCCCAGCGGATCGTCGGCGTGGTGCTGGGAGACCGACGCGGTCCCGTCGGTAGTGGTCTCGCCGGTGGCATTCGACTCGCGGGCGCCCGTGGATGAGGGTTCGGGCTGGCGACCGCGTCCACCGACCGCCCATCCTTCCGGGTTCGGGCCGATCGCATGGACCGAGCCCGGGTCGAATCTCTGTCCGCGTGGCGGCGGCACCGCCCCTACGTCCCCGGGAGTTTCCGGTCCGAACCGAGTGGGATGGTCCGCCATTGCTCCCGGATGCCCGGCGCGCATGCTGGACTGCCGAGCCGGATTGGTGGATGGCGCATTACTTTCAGCCGCCGGGGCCTGCTGCCCAGTGGACGTCTCGGCATCGCTTCGCTGTTGTGCCCGCGGGGCGGACTCACCGGTCGAGGCGAATGGGTGCGGTGCGTTGTAGGTGACCCCCGGGCCGCTGTCCGGCCACATGTATCGCACTCGCCCCTCGGCGTCGACGTCGAGGGTGAAGGCGACACCGTCGTACTCGCACCGCACCAACCACTGACGATTCGGCCGATCCGGGTGAACGGTGATCGCGTTGTCCTGGAGGGCTCGCCCGCCCGCGTCGGTGATGATGGCCAGGAACGTGTCCACATTCTCGGCCCAGTCGGCCGGGAACTTGGCCATACCGGGCGCTCTACTATCCGGGCCCCGGCTGGTCAGCACTTTGCGAATGGTGCGGCCGCTCACCCGGATTTTCGCCGGCGGCTGAGCGGCCGGCTGCGGTACCGCAGGATTGCGGACGACTCCGACTCCACTCGCCGGCCACGCCGTGAGGATGCGTCCGTCCATGCCCACCCGGACGACGACTCGCACCTCGTCGACGACTTCCTCGAGCTGCCAGAAGTGCGTATCACCGGTTCTCCCGTCCACGGACTCGCGCAGCACCGGGTTCGCCCAATTTCGGGCGACGGTGAAGGTGACTTCGATGATCTTCTCATCGCCCCAGCTCTCCGGAAACTCGGTCTTGCCCGCCTTGCCGGTGCCGTACCGGTGGCCGCCGCCGGTCGCGTCGCCGTCCAGAATGTGGGTGCGGCGTTCCTCGGTCAGCCGGAACCAGTCGGCGCGCGGACGACGCGGCAGGTTGTAGTCGGCCGGAGGCAACGGCTGGCTCGCGTCGGTGCTCGAACTACCTATGCGGCGCAGCTCCTGCAGCGTCTGCTCGAGTGCCGGGAAGAAGGCCGTCTGCTCGGCGAAGATGATCAGCGCATTTTCCCGCATCTTCCTCGGCAGTTCGTAATCGGGCAGGTTCTGTCGCCAACCGTCGACGGACTTGCGCAGCACCGCGATTCGTCGCGCGGCGTCCTGCGCGGGTTGCCAGTGGTGCAGGCGGCGGGCGGTCTCGGCGAAGGCTCGGTCGGCCTGTTCGAGCAAGTCGAGCGCGAGAGCGGCATCGCGCGTCCACGTCAGATAATGCGTGAGCGCCGTGGTCAGGACAGGCAGATAGGATGCCGCGGCGCGGGCGAAATCCTGCTCCGGTCCGGTTCGCGCGCGACCGAAAGCCGCCGCTTCCGTCGAGAGTGACGCAACGGCGCGGGTCAGCCCGGGATCGAATCCGAGTCCGGTGACCGACATCAAGTGGCTGTCGATGATCGCGGACCAGTCTCTGCCCTGCGAATCGAGGACTTCATCGAAATGCCGGCGGAGTTCGACTATCTGCTGAACCGCCGCATTCGTGAGTCCGACATGTTCGTACTCCGACACAGTTCGCGGCGTGAGCGACGACTCCTCGGACCAAGGCACCGAATCGAAAGACCGCTCGATCTTGGCGATCGACCGGCCGAGATGCTCGGGAAATCGGTGCATGAAATTGAAGCTCGGGTCCGCCGGCGAGAGGTGCGCCGCAGCCGTGCCGGGGCGGTGAAGAGCCAATGTTCCGGCCACCGTGAAGGTGGTGTCGGCCGCCGCGGCCAGTTCTCGGACAGCAGGCAGCTGGGCCGCAAGCCGGCGGCTGACGGCGAACAGCGTCGCGTAGTCGTCGATCGGACCGGAGTGCGTGTCTGCCTGGAGCCGGTGGGCTTGCTCCCACACCAGGACATTGAGCGCTCGTGCGGTCGCCACGACTTCGGGCGCAGGCGGTGGTGCGCCACGATCGGCTGCCTCCAGATGCCCGATGGTTTCGGCGTGCATGCGGGTGAGCAGCGTGCGCACATCGTCGGCGGAAAGCGCCGCGGCCCAGGCATGAAGATCGGCATAGTCGGCGTTGTGGAGATCGGGGGGCTCCGGTGCGGCGCTCGAGGTGCGCAGGGATTCGGCGACGCTTTGGGAGTCGGTCTGCGTCATTCCGAGCGTCGTGGGTGGAACGACCCGCTCCGCATGCGGAAGCAATTCGCGCTCGACAGCTTCGCCTGTGCCGTCCTGATGGAGCTCTTTGATCGCGATTGTGGTGGCTGGAAAGCGATCCATCAAAGCGGCATCGATGAGCCCACGTACGGTGCCGAAGTTGACATTGTCCTGTACCGGAGAAACGTAGATGACCATCGCTTCGACAGGTCGCCTCGATTGGAAAACCCGATAGATGATCATGACCTGCGCGGTGAGATCACCGCTTGTGATGGAGATGGGAACGAAGCCGCCGACTTCGGCGGCGAGCGTCGGATGGCTCATCTCCGGCGCTTCGACCGCGTGCAATACCAGCGTCGCGGTCGTCCGGCGCGCTCCGGTTTCATCGATCGCCGTTGTCGGGGTGGAATCGGTTCCCGGCCCGACCGCCGTAACGAGGCCGCTGATCGTGGACCGTTTCGAAAACTCGGCTGTTGTTGTTCCCTCGCCCAGCATCCGGACGACGATGGATCCCGATACCTCGATCGGATTCGTGTCGGTGGAGGTCCGGGATGCTTCGCCGCCTGCGAGTGCCGGATCCGCTGCCGGCTTGCTCTCCGCAGCAGGATTCCACGGTGTGGTTCGCGAAGCCTCGGTAGTCGCCGCGTCGGGATGACCGCTCCACGGCGCGCTCGAGGTTCGTGCCGTGTTGTCTGCGCCCCGACCCGGTTGTGCCGGTATGCGGCTGTCGGTTATCGGCTGATCGTCCGAACGGTGTGAGGGTTCGACCGGCTTGTCGTGTGTGTCGGGAGGTGGTGTGGTCGCGGCGCTTTCCGAGTTCGAGTTGTCGGCGGGTTCCTCGGGTTCGCCCATACCCGAGAGCTGGCCGGTTACGGGATTCTTGTAGTTGACTACGCCCCACTCGAGTCCGTCGGGTCCGAGGATGCCGGTCAACGTGCGATGACGCTTGCGGGCGGGACGCTCGGGGGCGAACGGATCGACGGCTTGGAAGGACACCACCGGGCCGGGGGACGGACTGCCGCCTCCAGGGCGCTTTTGTTGCGCGGGATTGCTCGAGGGGGCGTCGGTGTGCGGCGCCGGAGGGGGAATCAGCACGCCGTTCTCGTCGTAGAGCGCGACCCAGACTTTGCGGACGACCGAATCGTATTTCGCAGCACCCGTGGAGCGGTCGATCGGCTTCATGCGGGCTATCGGGGGGCTGATTTCGATGACCGGGCCGCCGCTGTCCTTGGTGTACACCGCCACGTTGTCGGTATTGAAGTTGGACAGCGTTCGCACGATCGCTGTCGCTTCGGCGGGCATCTGGTCGATGAGGTCGAAAGCTCCGGTCAAAGAGGTGAACTCATGCAGGTTGTCGTCACCCACAGCCCGCGTGAGATCTCCCCGGGAATAGATGAGGGCCGTTCGCACACCGGTGGGGATGGGGACCACCTGGCGTCCGTACCGGTCGTTGACCACCTGAAACGCCAGTCGTGCTTCCTCCGGCTGCATGATCGACTGGAGACGCGCGTCAGGCGGCGTCCCCAGCAGCGCGGCCGGATCGGTGTGTCCGGGGGCCAGCGCCCGGCCGGCGCGTTCGACTTCGGTACGCAGCTCGTCGCGTCGGCGAGCCAGCTCGGTCGCGGTGGCCGGCGAGAGATCCGGTGCGGCCAACTGGTGTTCCAAGGCGAACATGCCCAGTGCCAGCGTGAGCCAACGGTGGGCCAGTGCGTCGCGTCGAGCTATATCGGCGGCCAAGCGCTCATGCTCGGGTGTCCCGGGCTGGAGTTCCCCTAGCTGGATATACGCGGCCAGACGTTCGCGCGGTACGTCGGTTTGTGGTGGGCCTTCCTGAGCAGCGAGGTCGGCTGACAATTCGCTGTCCTGAGCAGCCGCGCTCGCGGGACGATCCGCGATCTCGTAACGCTCGCCGACATCCCTTCCCCCTTTCGCCATGCGCTGCAGGGCATCGGACGTTCCAGAAACATGTGCGGCGAGTGGCTCGCCACTTTCGGTCGCGGTGGGTGGGGAATTCGCGGTACCGGAGTTCTGGAAAGGACTGTCGATCAGCACGGCTGTGACGTTGTCGTGCTCCTGCGCATCGATGGCGTGCTGCACGAACGCTCTCGCCGCACCGAGCAGGTTGCCCGACGATTCCGCCAGCTTCTGGCGGAGCGTGTCGGCGATCCTCTGCTCGGGAGTGTCCGCGCTCGACTCGTTTTCGTAGTAGATGTTCACGGCGCCGTCCGAGAACAGTGCTACGAATCCGTGCTCGGTGACGTCATGGACGAGGGGATTCAGCTCGCCCGATTCGCTGTCCTTACCGAGGTAGCCCCGCACGCTCGACGCCAGCCAGGAGTGTCTGAGCTCGTCGACACTCATACCGAGACTCTCGGCCAATTCGATCATGGCCGGGTCGACCTCGGTCAACGGGATCGCGGGGCCGCCGTCGCGAGGAATCCAGAACGCGGGTGAATCACCGCGGGACAGTGTGATGAGCTTTGCGGGAGTGGCGATGGTGAGCATCAGCGTGGTGGCCGGCGGTAGTTCGGAATCAGCGTATTTCGTCGATATCAGCTCGTGAACGGCACGCTCGGCAGCCTCGAACGCTCTCTTCGCGGTTGCCTCGGGATCCGGCCTTTCACCGCGTGTGACCCGGGCTGCCTCCGTATGCAGCACTGCCGTGGCAGCTTGGGTGGCCGCCTCCGAGGCCTCTTCGCTGTGTCCTTGAGCGGACACACCGTCGGCAACCGCCGCCGCGGTCCACTGCTCGTCGCCGACTCGGGCTGTCGTGAGCCCGAAGGAATCCTCGTTCCCGTCGTGCCGCTCACCGACCTGGCCGCCCCGGTCGGTCACACCGGCTGCCGAGATCAGATCGACCTCGTGATGGTCGCGCCACGCGGGCGAGCCCGCAGGCAGCCAGGGATGATCGGGATCCACGTCGGCCGCGGCCAGTGTGGTGAGTGCCTGCTGCCGGAATGCGGCGAAATCTCCGTCGGCTTCCCGAGTAGATCGAAGCGCGACGAAGATGGCTTGCGAGCGCACCTCGCCGAAGCTCAGCGGATAAACCGGTTCCGCACCGAGGCTCACGCCGGGCAGCACCTGAAAAGTCATCGCCGGTACGGACCACAGGAACGAGTCAGGATGGGCTTGCTGATAATCACGCAGCCAGTTGAGGACCCGGACGGCGTCCGCCAGGGTGTTCACGTTGGTGACGATGCCGTCATTCCTGGGTACAACCGGTCCGGCGATCTTCGCGCTGCGGACACCGGGGAACCGATCCGGTTGGTCGATGACCTCCCGCACGAAGTCGCGCATCAGACCGGGCGCGGTGTCCGGAGCCGGATGAATATAGACGCGGAAGCCGCGCATCCGCGGTTCGCTGGGGCGGGAGAATCTCAGAAAGGGAAGTGCGGCAGGATCCCCGGTCACGGCAGCCAGGTCGCCGAGGCGCACCTCGAGCTCGCCGGCAGAAGTTTGCGAGTAGGCGACCCTGTTCTCCGGAGAGCGATGTTCGAGGATTTCCACCAGCTCGCGGAGATAGGAGACGGGATCAAAGGTGGAAACACCTTCCCCGTAGCCGATCTGTATGGAGTAGATCTGGAACGGCGTACCGATCTCCGCTCGCCTCTCCCAAGCTTTGCGCAGCAGGATTTCCAAACTCTCGCGGGAACGGTCGGGTGCGCTCGTCCCATTTCGCTGGAAGGAGAGTTCGCGCAACGCCACGATGTCGTCGAACGAGGCGTTCGGAAACATCTGCCGGAGTGCATCGAGTAGCTGCGGTGTGTCGAGAGCTGCTTCGCTTCCTGCCTGCGGCGCCACGACGGGTCCTGGTGCCGGTAGTTCGGATGACCTCCCCGGCTGTGCGGTAGCCGGCCCGGCGGGCGCACCGTCAGGCGTGCTCGGGTACAGGGCATGCGTCAGCGAGCGAACACGCTCGTCGGCATTGCGGAAGCGGTCGACCGCTGCCCTGACCAGGTCCTCTCGGCCCCGCACGTAGACGTTCCTGACGTTCGTCGCGTCGGCGTCGTTCGCGTTCTCGAAAGCCACCCACTCCGTCGCGGCGTGGAAGTGGAAGACCAGGTTCCGCACGCGGTCATCGGCGATCTCCGCCTCCGGGTCGTCCGCTGTCCTCAGCAGTTCATCGACCCGGTGGAACATGCCGCGGAGTTTCTGATATCTCGCTATCTGCGCCGGTGTCGCCATACGCGGATCCACCCTCGCGGCATCGCTTGCCGCCTGGAGGTGAGCATGCAACGTCCGCAGCAGACCGATATCGACAGTCTCCAGCAGACCCCGGTCTCCGGCGCTCGCCGGTGCGCTGGTCGGGGCCGCGTCCAACTTCGCCGCGAGCTGATCGACCCGGCTGTCGGCTTCGGCGAACCGCTGCCTGGCTTCGGCGACCCGCTGGTTGCGGTCGCGAAGGTCGAAAACCTGTTGAACTCCGCCTGTGGGAGGGCGGTTCGCGGTGGTGAGATTGTCCGCGTCCGTCAATGCCGCCAGCCGCTCCATCACCGCGTGGTAGAGCTGTACCAGTGTCTGGAACCGCGTCGGCGGGACCTGCACGTTCGGTTGACTCATCGCGGCGCGCAGCTCGTAGAGCCCGGCAAGCATCTGGTCGATCCGCTCGACCGGTTCCACCTCCGTGGGCACGCCCACCGCCGCGGCTTCGCGTTCCGCCTGGACCCCCTCGATCACCAACCCCAGTTGGCCGGTATCGACGGCGGCGCGCAGTCGGGCGATGGCATCGAGGCCGCCCTCCGACGTGCCTCGACCAACGCCTGGTACGTCACCGGGTGGCGTGTGGAAGGTCAGCTGCCCCTCTATCGGCGCACCTTTGGTGAATGGCGTCGCCGGTACCGGGGCGCCGTCGCTGCGGGCCGCGCGCCCGGGTGGAGTGTCCAGAGCATCGTCCGGAGTACCGCGATACTCCAGCGGCGCCGATTCCGCATCGGTGACCGCCGGCGGTGATGCAGGGCTCTGCTTGCCGGTCTGTCCGTCGGGCGGTTCGTCCACGCCGGAGAACTGGCCGGTCACCGGGTTGCGGTAGTTGAATACACCGGGGTCCAGCCCGTCGTCGACCATCCCTCTGCTGAGGCGGCGATGCGGCTTACGAGGGTGTTCGGTCGCGAACGGATCACTGGGCCGGAAGGACACCACTGGGCCCGATGGCGGCCCGCCGCCACCGGACCGCTTCGGTCGCTCGAGGTGGCTCTTCCCATCGTCAGTCCCGACCCGGGGCCTGCGTCCGATCGGGGAACCGCCGCCGCTTCCTGTCTTCTCGGCATCGGCGACCGGGGGAGCATCCATCAGCGGAAGGTTGCCTGTGCGTAGTGCGAAAGCGGCCATCCCGGCGCGGTGATGAGTGCCGAACTTGTCGTTGATATTGGAGACGTACGTTTTTGCGCTCTGTCGGGTCAGGCCCAGCGCAGCGGCTATCTCGTTGTCATTCGCGCCTTTCGCGACCAGGCCGAGCACTTCTCGTTCCCGAGGCGTCAGCTCGGGCGTGGCGGCGCCATCTGACGCATTCGCTGCGATCGGGGGAATGATGCCGGTGCGGATGACGATCGCCACCGACCCGGCTCGGGTGCCTACTCCTAGCTTTCGGTTGATCCTCGACGCATAGGACTCCACAGTCTGCGGGGTCAGTCCGAGGTCGTCGGCTATCCCGGCGCTGGTTTTGCCTTTCGCGATGAGGGTGAGCACCTCGATCTCGCGTGGAGTGAGCTCAGGAGGCGCGTGGCCGGAATCGCCTCCCGGTGTGGTACGAGGGAGGACGTCCGTGCTGACGGCCACGGCGACCATCCCCGCCCTGGTGGGTGAGCCGAGCTTCTCACCGGCGCGTTCCACCAGAGAATCCACCGCGGCCACGGAGACGCCCAGCTGCGTGGCGATCTCCGGGCTGGATTTGCCCTCCGCGACCAGAGCGAGGGCCTCGGTCTCGCGCGGGGTCAGCATGGGGGAGCGGGCTCGATCCGCGCGCTCGTCGAGCGTTAGCGGCAGAATGCCTTTGCGTATCGCCGCCACTACCGCCGTTACTCGGTCTTCTGCGCTGAGTTTGCGTTCGATGCGGACGAGGTGAGCCCGGACCGTGGTTTCCTTCAACCCGATCAACACGCCGATTTCCCGGAGCGATTTGTCCTCCGCGACCAGCCGGAGTTCGGTGAACTCGAGGTCGGTCAGCGTGCCGGTGCTGTCGAGCGGCTCCATCGGCAGCAAACGGACGAATGCCTTGATCGCGTCGCCCTGCAAGGGTGAGAGTTCCTGGCCCTTCTCGACCGCGGTTACGACGTCGAGGACGCGCCTGCGCACCAGCGGGCTCAACTCGTTGAGAATGATCAGATCGAGTGGCTCCATCCGGCCCAGCGCCTGGCTCACCGGGTGAAGCTCGCCCGCACCCTCGGTTTGCCGGTAGGCGGCGGTGATCCCATCCCTTATTCGAGTGAAGTCGCGAGGAGTGCCGGCGGTTTTGTGGGAAGTGTCCTGCCCCGGCTGGTTCGGGTCGCGTAGCAGGCTGGAGCGGTTGCCCGAATTCTTCGCGTCGGACCGCACGCCCGGCGTCGGCACCGAGATCGGCGTCTCGGCCACGTCTTGCGGCGGTGGCGGAGGTGGGGGCGGCGGCTGTTTCTTGCGGCGTTTGGGTTTGTCCTCCGGCTCGGCACCCATTCGGGCGACCAGGCGCTTTCCTTCCCTCTTCTTCGGTTGTGGGGCGGGTGAGAGGTGTGGCACTCCACCGATAGCGGGAAGGCGGCTGGGGTCCTCGTTGTACTCGAGGGAGTGCGGGTTGAGTTGCGGGGCCCCGGGTTCCTGGGGAGCACCAGGGGTTTCGGGGTTCGGTTCGGTCGCGTACCTGGACGGCATCGCCAGTGAATCGGGCGGTTTGCCGAGCCCGGCATCCAGATTGGTTTCCGGTGCGGCCGAATGGCGATCCGACAGAGGGTTGGCTATGTCTGGAGCGCGCGGCGAGGTGGGACCCGGGGTGTTCTCGGGGTTGTCCGGATTCTCGAAGGCGCGGCCCAGGCTTACGGAATCGTTGGGCAGGGGAGTCAGAGCGGGGGTCCGCGGAATAACCGGGATGGCGTCGGCAGGTGGTTCGTCCTCCAGCGGGTAGGAGACGCCGGGGATGACGACGTAATCTCCGGACGGCTTTTTCTGGACGCTGTGTTCCCGGGGGTCTTGCTGGACGCTGTGTTCCCGGGGGTCTTTCTGGACGTTGTGCTCCCGAGGGTCGTCCACGACGGTTCCCGGTGGGGTTGGGAACTCTTCCGGATCGGCGTCGGGTTCGTCGTCTGTGCCGGGTCGGCCGGTTGCGTCGATTGGAGCCGCTGGTGCCGGGGCGGCATGGGGGCTGGCCGAAGCCGATGTCGTCGGCCCATTCGGGTAGGCGGCATGGCCGTGGGCATCAGGTGTCCGACCCGCCAGTGGCCCGGTGCTTTGTGAGCCCGTGGGCGGTGGGGGGCCCAGGGGCGGTTTCGGGCCGCCGGTGTGCGAAGTGCCGCTTGTCGCTGCCGGTGCGGCCGCTGCCGGGGTCGCGGCGGTCGGTGGGATGACGGGGTTTCGCGAGTCGGGCGCGGCGGAGGCGTGTCCCGCGGGTGCGGCGCCGGTCTGCGGTATCGCCGCACTGGCCTGTGCGCCGGGATCGGGCGTATCGGTCCCGGCGGACACTGCGGGCGGGGCATCCGGAGCCGACTGCGCGTGCCCCGCGACGACGTTGTCCGTTCCGATATGGGCAGCGGGCGTCGGTGTGGCGTCCGGTGCTGTCACCGATAGCGCCGTCGGATCCGCGGTCGCCAATGGGGAGGTCTGCGCCAGTTCGGCTTCCAGCTGAGCGATTTCCGCGTCGAAATCGACTTTGTGAAGAGGTTGTCCCTGTTGGGTGGTGGCCCCTTGGTCGAGCGTTTCACCGGCCGGTGGAGGTCCCGTCGTCGTGTCCTGGGATGCAGGCTGTTCCGGCGCGAGCAAGTACATCTCCCCAGCAGGTCCGTGCTCGATCACGACGGGGGAGTATGAACTGCTGCCGTCGTCGAAAAGGACCTCGGTGCCCATCGCGGGGCTGTCCGGATGGGTAACCGTCCCCTCGGTGATCACATTGATTCCCTGCTGGTCCGGACGCACCTGAGGATCGCTGATCCGGAATTGGCGGGTCGGCATCGGCGTGGCCGAACCGCCTTCGGGATGTGTGGTCACGGCGACCCCGCCCCTTGTGGGCTCGGTCATCTGCCACCCGGACCATCCGGTGCCACCACCTCGTGACGAGGAGGGCGCTGACCCCCCTGAGGGATGGTCTGGGCCGATCCCGGGTGTCGTTCCACCGCTGCCGTCCGACAGCTGACCAGGGCCATCGCCTCCCAGAATTCGGGCGAGGGCGTCGTCGACCATATCGCGGAGGATCTGATCGCCCTCCGCCATCATCTCCGGGGTCAGGTCGTCCGGCCGGTCCGTGGAACCATCGCCCGACTCGGGCCCGGGCCGCCTCGCTTGCGGCGCGTCCACCTCACTGGTGGTGGATATGGGTTCCGGAGTCGCCGTCTGAGTCCGGGGCGGCTGACCGTCCCCGGGAGCGGAAATCCTGGCCGGTGGCGCGGCGTCGGGCGGTGGACCCGAATCCGCGGACGCCATCGGTTCGGGTACACCGGAATATGCCCCGGCGCGCGCGGCCCGCACCGAAGCCCCGACCGACCCGACCAGTCCGGAGCCGAACCCGGTCCACACCATGGTGGCCAGGTCTTTGCCCCGCATTTGGCCGCCTGTCAGACCCCACGCGGTCAGCCCGCCCGCCAGGCCGCCGGCCATACCGCCCACGCCGCCGGCGGCCACGGTGCCGAGCACCCGCCCACCCGCCCGGATCGCCACGGGTGCGACGCGCCGCCCGACCTCGACACCGACGAGACCACCGACGGCACCGGCGGCCGCTCCGATCCGGACCTGCTGCCAATCCACCTTCTCCCGGTGGCCTTGGGCGATCTGCACACGCTGCGCGACATACGGGACACCGCCGCCGATCGCGGTCCCGAAGAACACGCCCTTCGTGGCCAGCATCAGCCGGGGGTGCTCCGCGACGAACCGCGCCGCCTTGGCCAGCATGGACAGCACCAAGTCGCGCTTGGCCAGTTCCATCCCCGCCCTGGCCTCGGCCCGGTCGGCGACGGCCTTCACGATGCTGCCGGGCGGTGGCATCGCCATGTCGATGATCACCTGGGCCAGCAGCGCTCCCGCGATGCCGATGATGACGTACTGCTGGTACTCGATGGCCGTCGCGTTGTCGTACAACTGCCGGGCCACGGCGTTGTTGAAATCGATCTGCGCCTGGATCTGGTCGATGATCTTGCGGTACTGCTCCCGCATCGCCGTACCGGTCTCGCCCTCGACCGCCTTGCCCAACTGCTCCAACGCCGCTTCGAGCCGATGCAGTACCGGCAGGAGCGCGTTCGCGGCGTCCGACCACGCGTCGGCGGTGCGCCGCATCGCCTCCGGATCTCCCTCCGGAAAGTGCCCCAGCACCAGGGTGGTCAGCCAGTCGGGGAAATAGTCCGGAATGGCCACCATCAGGCGCTCGACCGCCCGCGCGCATGCTCGACGACCAGGCGGTGCAGCACTTTCGCGGGCCCGCAGGCTCCTTCACCGCGCAATTCGACTTCGGTGAAGGCTTCTGCGATTGCCGCTCGAGGGTCGAAACGGTCGCCTCGGAAGCAGGCGCGGATCAGCTGGGCGCGCCACTTCCGGAAGCCGCGGACGATCGCGGCCAGCGTGTCCCCGCGGTCCCACGGCCCGCTGACGCGCTGGTACTCCATCAGCAGCGATCGGTGCGCCGACCGCCGGACACGAGGAGCGGATCCCGCTTCGAGTATCCGGCCGAGGTCGCGCACGATCGTCGAATACATCGGCCGCTCCGCCGATCCGGCTACCCGCTCCCCCGCTCGAACCGCGGTCTCGACCTTTTCGGCCAGCAGCGCCGGATTCGCCAGCGTCACCCGGTCGAGCAGGATCCATCCGCCGGTGATCTGCTCGTTTCCCTCGTCGCCCGCGCGATCCAACTCCACGCGAGACACCGCGCCGTCGCGCAGATCGGTGATCTCGATCCCGGCCAGCTCGATGAAGGGATATTTGCCGAGGATGCCGTCGATGGCCGCCGCGATCTGGTCGACGGTCGGCCGCCGCACGCCGGAGGTGTCGAATCCCGTGATCCGGAGACCGTGGCGGAGGGCGAGTTCCCGTGCGGCGGCCACCGCGCTGGGGTCGGTGCGTACCCGGGAGCGCTTCGCCTCCGTCGGCACCGACTTCTTGCGCGGTTTCGCGTCCTTGCCCGGTTTCCCCGATGTCGCCCCGACGGGCTGGGGACCTTTGCGCCGCGGCGGAAAGGCTTGGCCCTGGGACGGACCACCGGCACCGCGCGACCACGGCGTGCCGGGAGCGTTTCGCATCCAGGGTGAATCGGTAGGTGGTCTCGTCCACCGGGTTTCCGGTGTGCGGTGGCCTGCCGAGGGCTGGGCCGCGCCGGATTTGGGTGCCGCCGAAGAGGGTGACTCGGCGGTCGAAGGGGTGGCAGGAGCGGGAGCCGCCGGGGTTCGCGCGGCGGGCGCGGAACCCCGCGCGATCGGCGTCGCTCGGTCCGGAACCGATGGCGTCGGGTTGGAGTTCGGGTGCCCGGTGGCCCCTGGATCGTCGGTCGGCCTGTAGTCGCCAGGATTCGGTCGACCAGGCGCGGCCGGGTTGGACGCGGGTCGGTAGCCGGGCTGCTCGTTCGGCTGCGCGGCCGTCGGGTCATCCGCCGCAGCGGTGGGATTGTTCGCCGCAGCGGTCGGGTCGTGCGCCGAGGTGGGCGAAGCTGTGTTCCGCGCGGGATCGGAATCGGCGGCATTCGGTGTGGAGACGGGTCGATACGGTGCCGGGCTCTGCCATCGCGGGTGGTCGAACGGACCGCTGCCGACCGGATCGGAGCGGAACGGGTCCTGGTTACGCAGTTGGGAGCCGATGTTCTGGTCTTGCTCCTGCAGGACTTCGCCACTGTCCGCGACGCTGCTGCTCATTCCGCGCAGATTGTGGACCAGGTTCTCGAACCCGGTGACTCCCTTCTCGGCCGCGGGCTCGTAGCTGTCGCCGAAGACGCGGCCCGGTTCGTCGTCACCCCAGCACTCGCCCTCCGCGGCGAGCCTTTGCTTCAGGCGCGTGAGTTCCTCATGCGCCGTGTCGGCGATGGCGGCGAGTTCCGGGGTGAG
The DNA here is from genome assembly GCF_009829325.1 of Nocardia sp. CY41. Classification (GTDB taxonomy): domain Bacteria; phylum Actinomycetota; class Actinomycetes; order Mycobacteriales; family Mycobacteriaceae; genus Nocardia. The sequence continues at coordinate 44,689 of NZ_VUOS01000010.1, read as the reverse complement.
GGCCCGCAGCAGGTCGGTATCCACCCGCAACGCTCGACCCATGTCCCGGCAAACCCTTCACCCTGCGTCTACGACACCGAGAGAAGACATTGTCCTCTGGGATCGTTCCCAGCCCCGTGTGGTCTCTTCTCGAGGCTGGGAATGATTCGAAGGGGGTCCGCAAGCCGCTAGTTCCTGGGTGAACTCAGCATCGGCTGATGCAGGTTGAAGTAGGCGACGTCACCCATGAGCGCGTTCTCCTCTTCGAACAGCGACCGCAGATCGTCCGGTATCGCCACCTTCTCGTGTTCGCGGGCTTCGGCTTCGGAGGTGAAGTAGACGGTCTCGACGAATCCGTCGTCGCCGTAGGTCGCCAGCGTGCCGCCGAGGATTTCCGGGCGCACCTGGTGCACCCGATCGCCCGACTGGGCCAGGATCTCGCGCATCCGTCCGGCGTCCCGCGTGTGGCCCTCCATGACCTGCACGAAACCGGCGCGGTCGGAGCCGCCACCCATCCACTGCGTGACTTCGGCGCAGTCCATGAACGTGACCGGCCCCTCGAAGCATTGCTCGGTCTCCCGCCACCAGGCGCTCTGTTCCGGGCGCTCGCTGTTGCGGCGAGCGGCTTCCGCGGATTCGAACCGGGCCAGCGCGATGAACGTGCCGTCGTCGCACAGTCCGCTCGTGGTGCCGAGATAGCCGACGGCTCCCGGCTGCAGTTCCTCGTTCCACCGATCCATGCATCGACGCAGCCGGGCCGGGTCGGCGGCCTTGCCTTGTATTACTTGGATGAACATCGGTTCCTCCTCTGACGGAGCGATCGCTCCGCTTGTCGCCGGGCCGTCACCTCGTGGTCCACCGAGCGCGGGACACCGCACGGCCCGCGAGCGCGGCCGGCGCAAGTCCATCGTTCGCCGACCGGTAGCCGCATGCAAGGCCGGGACGTGGTCGAGAAAGCGCGACGGTGGGTGACGCGTCCGGCACCACGCGGCGAGCCGTCTACGCCGGGTCAGGCGGGCAGGGGAGTATGCGCGCAGCAGGCGGCTTCGTTGTCGCGTTCGGTGATGCGGACGTACAACCGGATCAGCACGTCGCGCAGGGTGACGCCCAGTTCCGCCGCATGGATGGCGGCCAGTTCGAGGGCGAGATCGCTGGTGATGGTGCCCGGATCGCTGAGCATTTCGTCGAGCACCATCCCGCTCACCGCTTGCTCGCGGGTCAGGATGACGGTGGGCAGCCAGCTGAGCTCCCAAGCCGCGCCGGAGGAAGAGGGAAGCAGCCGTGCGATTTCCGGGGTGATGTCGCTGGTGATGATCGAATCGGTGATGTCGAGTGCCATGATCCGCTCTCATTCACTCTGTTCGGGATGACGCGGACCCGCCGCCGGTGCGCTGACCGTGCTCGGTCATGGCCCGAACGCGGTGGATTCGTCCGTGCCTGGATGGTTCGGTGCCCGAATCGTCGGGAGGTCGGCGCGATGGGTGATGGGTGGGAGGGGCACCCTGCCGCAGTGGATGCGGCCCGGACCGCGCCATGACGAGGTATCCGTATCCGGCACCTCCTAGAGTTATCGGTCCACCGAGGTCGGCAAGGAGGAAAACCTTTGCGCCGATACCGAATTGCGGTGGCTTCGAGAACCAGGCTAGGTACGGCCACGGCGTGCTGTCAACGAAGCTTTAACGCTTCGTGATGATATGAGAACAGCTTTGATGATCGAAAATAATCAAATTGCCCAAACTGCACGGCAACTCCGCACGGTCATCCATTCTCGATGCCGGTTGACACTCGCGTAGCACGTTTCTGAGCGCATGTGGCAGTCTTCCTTCGCAAGAGTGATCAGGCGGTTGGATCTCCGGTGCACAACGAAATTCCGTGAGCGCGATTGATCGCCTGCCTCTTGACATTTGATGATTAGAATGTCACATCGTGACACTCCGTGAGCATGCGTATGCACGGCGCAGGATGGGAGGCACGGGATGGCTGACTCGGGCTCGCATGAGCAGGTCGGCAACCTGGTCCGCAGGCTACGACTAGAACGTGGTTACACCCAGGCCGCGCTCGCTACCAGAGCGGGCTGCTCCCGCAGTCTGATTCAGCAGATCGAGAACGGCAGCCGTATTCCGCCGCTCGCGCTGCGGGAACGCCTGAGCCTCGCCCTCGGCGCCGAACTGCCCACCGACGGCAGCGCCGATCCCGCGACCGATCCGACCAGCAGCGCCTACTACGACCTGCGGATGCGATTCAACGTTCTGCTGGGCAAGGACCCCGAATTGGTCGCGCGCGCATTGGGTATCGCGCAGAGCCTGATCGACGCCTCCGGCGCGCGAGCGGAAATCGAGCCGCTGCGCCTGGTCGCCGATCGGCAATTGGAACGCGCCGAGGAGATCCTCGCGCAGATTCCGTCGCGCAGCGCCACGGTATGGGAATGGAACACGGTCACCGACTGGCTGACCATCCTGGAACAGGCCACCACGTCGGTCCGCGCGATCCATACCGCCGATCTGGGCACGATCGGCGGGGACGTCGGCGACGACTATCACGCGGCGATCCTGCGCCTGGCCGACAACGCTCATCCGCCGAAGATCGATGTGCGCCGGATGTATGTGCTCGATGACATCTCGGATGTCTGGCCCTATGACGACAAACTATGGAAACAGGCTCGCTCCGGCGTGGAGAGCGTGCTGGTCAAACGCGAATACGCCCGCAACGCACAGAGCATGCTCGTGGTCGACGACCGCTACGTCGCGGTGGGCGAGTACGACTACTCGCGCCAGGCCAGGGTCGCGACGCGCTTCTCCGCGCTGAAGCACGATGTCGCGTTCGCGGTCCGGCGGTTCGAGAAACTGTACGACCTGCGGCGCGCCGGTTCGGCCATCGTGGTCGACCAGATCGTCGCTCAACCGCCCCTGGCGGAGTTCGAACGACTCGCCGAGGGCGACTGCCGCAGGCTGTTCCGCGCCGCACTCCAGGAGAAATGGAACACCATGCCCGCACCGGGAGACTCTTCAGAAGGCGAGGTTCCGTGACCCAGAGCCACGTGCTCACCCATCCGCTCGCCGACCTGGCGACGCTGACCAACCGCTCCGAGGCCAGGAAACGGGAAGTGCGCGAGCGGATTTCGCGGGACGCGTGGTTCGCCGGGACCGGCGGCCGTCGCTACTCGGGCGTCATCGACGCCTACCACGGGGAAACCGGCCGGGCCCCGGACGCGCACGCCGTCGCGGCGCTGGACCGGGCGTGGCGGGAGAGTCTGCACATCGCGCCCCCCGCGGAGTATCTCGACGGCCGCCTCTACGACAAGCGGCAGCCGTTGATCCTGCGCGAGCTGGCAGCACGCAAGCTGTTCGAGCGCCTGTCGCATCCGGTGGAAGGGGTGCCCGGCGTCCGGGTGCGCGCGGAGGAGGTGATCGTCTGCCCGTACTCGAGCACGATGCTGCTGGAGGAGGCGGTGGCCACGCTGGCAAGGCCGGGCGGGGTGATCGTCTGCCCGGAGGGCTTCTACAAGAGTTCCAGCATTCATGTGGAGAAGTTCGGTCTGCGGATCGTGCCGTGCCCGGTGGGCTCGGACGATGCGTTCAAGATCGATCCCGCCCGGCTGGCCCGCTGCCTCGACGGGCTGCGTGCGACCGGCGAGCTGTGCGGCGTGCTGCTCACGCTGCCGGGCAATCCGGTGGTGGCGGACTACACCGCGACCGAGCTGGCGGAGATCGGGCGGGTACTGCTCGACTGCGGTGTTCCGGTCATCTGCGACATGGCCTTCGACCGGCTGGTGGCCTCGCACATCCCGATCGCCGCGCTGCACGTGGCGACCGAGCGCGGCGTCCGGCGGCTGTACGACGTGATGCTGACCGTCACGGGTAACTCCAAGGCCTACAACGCTTTCGGCCCCTGCAAGATGGGTGCGGCGTGCACCGGTGACAGCGCGTGGCTGGAGCGGATCCGGGAAAGACTCACCATCTCGTTCCAGCGCGAGACCACCCATCTGGCTCGCGCGATCCTCGAGCACACCCCCGACGACTACTTCGACCGCAACCACGCGCTGATGCGTGCGCAGATCGAGCGGGCTTGTGCGCATATCGCCGCGATCAACACCCGGCTCGGGGCCGACGTGCTGCGGCCGTTGGGCCACCCCGAGGGAATGTTCGTCTCCGTGGTTTTCGATCGCGCGCTGCTCGAGAGGGCGGGGGTGCGCACGAGTGCCCAGGTGGAGGACCTGTTGCTGGCCGTGGCCGGCGTCGACAGCGTCGCGCTGGACCGGACCGGCTCGCTGCGTCCCGGCGTCCGTTTGAACGTCCTCGCTCCGCGCAAAGCTCCCCGCCACGAATCGCCCGCTTTGATCGAGGAGCTTTTCGACCGGCTCGAGCGATTGATCCGCGACATCGCCGACGGGCTGACCTATCGCGACGCGCTCGCCGATCGCGGCCTGACCGCCCTGGTGCCCGGGCGCAAGGCCGCCCGGTGATCGTCGGCGTGCTGCGCGAGACCGCGCCGCGGGAGACTCGTGTGGCACTCACTCCCGACGGCGTGCGCACACTTTCCACGGGGGGTCTTCGAGTTCTGGTGGAGGAAGGCGCCGGTCGCGGCGCGGGTTACGCCGACGCCGCGTACAGCGCTTCCGGGGCGGTCGTGGTCGCAGACGGCACGACGGTCTTCGAGCGCGCGGACATCGTCGTCTGGGTGAAACCGCCCGCATTCGATCTGGACTCGATGCCGCTGCGCGCGGGAACGACGCTGGTCGGCTTCCAGGATCCGCACTACCGTCGTGACGAGATCGACCGGTTGCGTCGCCGTGGCGTCGAATCGGTCGCCTTCGACGAGGTGCCGCGCGACGACACGACCACCGAGATCGATGCGCTGTCGACCATGAGCCGGATCGCGGGCGCGGAGGGTTACGCCGAAGGCAGGCGACTACTCGCCTCCGGACGGTTCACTCGCCCGGTCCGCGCTCTCGTGCTGGGGTGCGGGGCCGCCGGGCTCGCCGCGATCTCGGCCGCGCGTACGTTCGTCGACGAGCAGCCGACCGCGATCGGCAACCGTCTCGAACAGCGGGCAGCCGCGGTCGCGGCCGGCGCCGGACGATTCGTGCCGAATCAGGACGACAACGCGGCGCTGCTGGAGACTCTCGCCGCCATGCCGCCCGACCTCGTCGTCTGCACCGCCGTGCATCGCGGATCGCCCGCGCCCCGCCTGCTCGGGCGGGCGGAGCTCGACCTGCTCGGGCCGGGAACCGTGATCGTGGACTTGGTGGCCAAGTCGGGTGGTAATTGCGTCGCGACCGTGCCGGACCGGACCGTCACGCTGCCCAACGGCGTCGTGGTCACGCATCGCTCCAACTACCCGGCGAGTCGTCCGGCGTCGGCCAGTCGGGCGTACGGCGCGGCGGCGGCGGCCATGGTGTTGCGGATCGCCGGAAGCGGCGAAGTCCCTTGACGCTCGATGAGAACGTGTTCTAATTTTTGGCATGCGCAGATTTGACGGCCGCCGCGTGGTGGTGACGGGAGCGGGATCCGGCATCGGTCAGGGCATCGCCCTGCGGCTGCTGGACGAAGGGGCGCAGCTGGTCGCCGCCGACATCGATGTGGCGGGTCTGGCGACCACCGCGGAAAAGGCGGGCGACGGCGCCGAACGACTGCGAACGGTCGAGGTCGACATCGCCGATCCGGAATCGGTGCGCACCGCGCTCGCGACGGCGCTCGAATTCCTCGGCGGGCTGGACGTGCTGGTCAACGCCGCGGGCATCCTCCGGCCCGCGCGCACCCACGAAATGCCGCTCGAGGTGTGGGACCGGGTGATCCGGGTGAATCTCACCGGCACCTTCCTGATGACCCAGGCCGCGCTGCCCGCCTTGCTGGATACCGGGCGCGGGGTGGTGGTCAATCTCTCCTCGACCGCGGCCTTCAGCGCGGCGCCCTACCTCGCCTCGTACGCGGCGTCCAAAGGCGGCGTGAACGCCTTCACGCACGCCATCGCCCTGGAGTACGCCAAGCAGGGTCTGCGCGCGGTGAACATCGTCCCGGCAGGCATCACCAGCGGCATCACCACGAAATCCATCCTGGACCAGCCCGAGGGCTTCGACCCGCAGCTGTTCTCGCGGATGACCGGCTGGCTCAACAAGGGCGCGCTCGGTTCTCCGGAGGACATCGCCGGGGTGGTCGCCATGGTCGCCTCCGATGACGGCAAATACATGACCGGCACCGAGATCAGGGTCGACGGCGGCGCGCTGATGTAGTCAGCGCGGCGTGGCCACCAGCAGATGGTGCGGGATCGGCGTGCCGGCCAACCGTCGATGCTCGACCGCGCAGCCCGCCTGCTCCAGCGCCGCGATCACGTCCGGCACCGGGCGCAGGGTGAAGCCGTACGACGTGAACGGAAGCTTCGCCATCGCGCCGGGATCACCGATGCCGATCACCAAGCGGCCGCCCGGCCGGACCACCCGCGCGAGTTCCGCGCAGGCCGCCGCCAGGTCCGGCACGAAGTAGACGGTGTTGACGGTGATCGCGGCGTCGAGACTGTCGTCCGGCAACGGCAGCGCGGTGAGCGAACCCTCGAGCAGCCGGAGTCTTCCGGCATCGAGGTCGCCACGGTGACTCGCGCGGGCGCGCGCCAGCATGTCGGGGGAGATCTCCACGCCGTACACGACCCCACCCGCGCCCACGCGGTCGAGCAGCAGGGGCAGCCCCGCTCCACCACCGAAGCCCACGTCGGCCGCAGCGCCGCCCGGCGCGAGGCACGCCGCCGCCACCGCCCCGGTGATGGCGGCCCTGTTGCTGCGATTGAGCACGAAGGCGACGCCTTTGCCGAGCACGCCGTGCGGATTCCCGAGCTGACCGGCGAGCGTGGACAACAGGCGGGCTCGGACGGAGTTCATGCGCGTCATCGTATCGAGCCGGGCCTTCCGGGCGGCGCGGCGAAGGTCCGAATACTGTTTCCCCGGTGTCCGTTCGGATACCGCGTCGTCTAGCGAAGGACCATCCGCGATGCGCCGACCGATGACCCTCCTCGCCGCCTGCGCGCTGACATTGCTGCCCGCTCAGCCCGCCTCGGCAGCCGGGCCGTGGGGGCCGATCGCCTCGCCGAATCCCTTCCTCGGCCCCACCGGCACCGCCACCATGCACGGCGACGCGGGGTCGTCGGACGTGACCCCGCTCGCCGGTCCTGGCACCGGTGCCGCGGCGGTCGCCGCGTACCCGCTGGCTTCGGCGTGCCCGACGCTGCTGGAAGGATCGGACCGTCTCGTGGTCGCGTTGTGCACCGCGATCGCGGGGCAGACGCCGACGGTGCATCTGCTCGATCCGGCGGCCCCGGGTCCGTCGGCGCGATCGCTCGCCGCACTGCCGTTGACCAAAGGCAGTTTGCTCGGTGGCGTGTACGCCTATCTCGACCAGGACGACCGCCTGGTGGTAGTCGACGGTTCGGACCGGTTGCTCCGCGTGCGGCACGAGCGTGACGCGGCGGGAACCTGGCGGCTGATCAGCGAAGCGGCCGCCGATCTGGAGTCGGTGATCCCACCAGGGGACAACGTGACGGGACTCGTGCCGGACTGGTCGGGCAATGTGTGGTTCGCGACCGGCCGGGGAGTGGTCGGGTTCGTCACGGCTGCCGGGCGGATCGCCGAGACGACGTTGCCGCCGGGGGAGCAGGTGGCGAACAGCATCTCGGCTGCCCCGGGCGGGCAGGTCGCGGTGGCGACGACGCATGCGCTGTACGAACTGCGGGTCGGTGCGGCCGGTGCCCCGGAGATCGCGTGGCGCGCGGTCTACGACCGGGGATCGGCCCGTAAGCCCGGACAGCTCAGCTGGGGCACGGGCTCGACACCCACCTATTTCGGCCCCGCGACCGGCGCGGACTATCTGACCATCGTCGACAATGCCGACGAACAGGTGCATGCCTTGGTCTACCGCACGGGCACAGGCGAATTGATGTGCGCGGTTCCGGTGCTCGGCGAAGGCGGACCGGGAAGCGAGAATTCGCCGGTCGCGATCGGCCGCTCGGTCTTCGTGGCGAGCACCTACGGCTATCCGTATCCGGCGCTGCCCGAAGGTGCGGGACCGGCGGTGCCGCCGAGCGCGCCGTTCACCGGCGGGATGACGCGCGTCGATGTGGCCGACGACGGATGTCATGTCGTGTGGGAGAACCGGGTTCGCAGTGCGGCCGTACCACGTCTGTCCACCGCCGACGGCGCGCTCTACACGGTCGCGCGAGTCGGTCTCGACCAGACCACCCCCCTGGACGGGTATGCCTCCACCGTCATCGATCCCGAAACCGGTACGGTCACCGCTTCCCAACCCCTCCCCGGCACCATCATCGACGACCCTTTGCAAACCGCTCCGCTGATCACGCATTCCGGTCGTCTGCTGCAAGGCACCATCACGGGGATATTGCGCGTCGGTTGAGTCCTCTTGTCTGTGACGTGCGTCTCTCCAAGTGGCATGTCGCGGCATCGTTTTCGCGCGGCGCGCGGCCCTGGAGCAGCAGGTGAGGCGAAGATCACATGGCTCGTAATGGTTGCGGCCCAGGTGCTGAATCGAGGGGTCCGGACAGGTGAACCGGAGGCTTTTCGCTCCCCGGTTAATGCGGAGCCTGTCGGGGAACTGCCCGGTCTTCCTCGCGTGCCGCTATGTCTTTACCCGGTTTATTACCGCGTAAACAAACTTGTGGTCTCTTTCTATTGCTGGAGGGTCAGCAACTGATCTTTCGTGCAAATGAACGTGCAGGTGGGGACCGGTCTCAGCAAACCATGGAGGGGTCTATCCAATAGCTCGGCTAACGCCGCGAGAGCGCTGGGATCCATTGCCGGACGAGGCTCCGGGAGCGTATTCCGGCGGTGTCGCCGGAGTACTGCCGGGTTCCCGAAACTTCGGTCGCGCGGGTCGCAAGCGGTTAGCTGGATGCGGGTGCCAGGCGGGTGTCCCGAGGGTTTGCTGGCCCGCTGCTTTATACGCTTGACCTCGGCGGGGAGGGTTGCGTAGGGATAACGATTGTGTAGAGTTGACGGTAACGCTGGCCGCAGCTAGAGCAGCGACTCGCTGCGGCCAGCGGAACTCAATTGGGGGAGTTTCGAACCGATCCGGCGCCGCTTAGCTGCCGATTATCCCGATCCCACCGCGGTACGTGTGCTGAATGTTGGCTGCGTCACACTGTCTGCCTGATCGCCGGCCGCCTCGGCACTCGAGTTCCCCGGTTCCGTGACCGCGCGGCGGCCCACGACGAACACATAGACCAGGAACAACGTCTCGGCGGTGAACCCGATCGCGAGGCGGATCGGGGTGGGCAGCGGGCTCGGTGTCACGAATCCTTCGATGAAGCCACACACCAGCAACACTCCGACCAGTCCGAGCGCGACCGTCGCGGTCGCCCGCCCTTGCCTGGCCACGGCCTCCGCCCGGCTGAGCCGTCCGGGATCGATCAGCGTCCACCCGAGTTTCAGGCCGACGCCGCCCGCCACGAACACCGCGGTCAGCTCCAGCGTGCCGTGCGGAAGGATGAAGCCGAAGAACGAATCCAGCCGCCCCGCCTCGGACATCAGCCCCGCGGTGACGCCCAGATTGAGGGCGTTCATGAACAGCAGGTAGACCGCAGGCAGGATCAATACGCCGGTGAACAGGGCGATCGCGGTCACCCAGGCGTTGTTCGTCCATACCTGGGCTGCGAAGGCGCCCTGCGGGTGTTCCGAGTAATACGTCTCGAACGCGCCGCCCGGTGCGGTGAGACTGCCTGTGTCGGAAGGGATTCCGAGGATGTCGCGGGCGGAGTCGAACCGCTCCACCCAGACGGCCAAGCCGGCCGATACGCACAGGAACACCGCGGCGACGCCGACCCACCACGGCCACGACCGGTAGAGCGCCGCCGGGAAGCGGTGGCTGAAGAACCGGCCGATCTCCTGCCAGGTGTCGGCGCGCGTGCCGAGCACCCGGCCGCGCGCACGCGCCAGCAGCGCGCTCAGTCCGGCGATCAGCTCCGGATCCGGGCTGTGCGCCTGCAACCGGGCAAGCTGCTGGGAGGTGCGGCGATAGAGCAGGACCAGTTCGTCGGCCTCCGCGCCGGTCAGCTTGCTCCGCTTGGACAAGTAGTCGAGCCGGTCCCACGCCCTGCGGTGCGCCAGGCTGTATGCGTCCACGTCCATTCGGTTGCCTCCCACTCCCACCGGTCGCAAGAATGCTATCGACATGGCTGAGTTCACCACCGGCGAAGCAGTGGCCCTGGAACTGCCGATCGCCCGGATCCCCACGAGGGCCACCGCGTTCCTGATCGACGTGCTGGCGCAGTGCACGCTCGGGTTCGTGCTGCTGTTCGCCGTCGTCACGCTGCTGCTGCCCGCGGGCGTGGACTCGGCCTGGCTCGACGTGGTGATGCTGGTCATCGTCGTGACCGTGCTGGTCGGCTATCCGGTGACCTGTGAGACCGTCTGGCGCGGCCGCACGCTGGGCAAGCTGATGCTCGGGCTGCGCGTGGTGCGCGAGGACGGCGGGCCGATCGACTTCCGGCACGCGCTCACACGCGGCCTGGCGGGCGCGATCGTCGATTTCTGGATGCTCGGCGGGTTCGGCGCCATCGCGGTGCTCACCTCGATGTGCTCACCGCAGGCGCGGCGGATCGGTGACGTGCTCGCGGGCACCGTGGTCGTGCACGCGCAACGCTCCCTGCCGCCGCCCGCGCTCGCGCTCGCGCCGCCGTGGCTGACCGGTTGGAGTGCGCAACTCGATCTGTCCGGACTGCCGGAGGATCTCGCGTTGTCCGTGCGGCAGTATCTGACGCGCTTGCGAACCTTGACTCCCGTGGCGCAACACCAGCTGGGCACCGAACTCGTGGCGCAGGTGTGCGGGCGGCTGCGCGTCGCGCCGCCGGCCGGTTACCCCCCGCCGCAGATTCTCGGTGCGGTCATCGCCGAACGACAGCGCCGGGTGCTGCCGCCGCCGCTGTTCCCGGTGTTCCCGCCGATGCCATCGCGCCCCGGTCAGCCGTTCGCCGCGACGTAGTCGTCCACTTCACGGAGGAAAGCGTCCTGCCGGGCCGGCGTCAGCCAAGAAGCGCGGAACGAATTCCGGGCCAGCTCGGCCAGTCGATCGACGCCGAGCCCAGCCTGCTCGGCGAGCGCGAGGTAGTTGTCGGCCACGTATGCCCCCGAAGTAGGCGGGATCGTCACTGTTGACGGTCACCGTCAGCCCGCGATCGAGCAGGCCGACGATCTCCTCGGACTTCATCTCGGCGGTGACGAAGGAGTTCGACACCGGACAGCAGGTGAGCGCGATGCCTTTGGACTTGGCCAGCTCGACCAGACGGTCGTCCGCCACGATGTTCGTGCCGTGGTCGAGGCGGTCGACGGCGATGTCCTCCAGCGCTTGGCGGATGTGCTCGATCGAATCCGGCTGATCGATGTCGCAGTGCATGGTCAGCAGGAAACCCTCCGCCCGGGCGCGCTCGAAGACGGCGGCGAACTTGCTCGGCGGGTTGCCGCGCTCGTCGGAATCCAAGCCGACGCCGAGGATCCAGCTCTTGTACGGCAGCGCTTCCAGCAACGTCGCCATGGCGTACTCCGCGGAATGATCGCGCAGGAAGCACAGGATCAGCTCGGCGGATATCCCCAGCTCCCGCCGCGCCCGCGCGATCGCCGAGCGGTATCCGCTGATCACCGTGGTGAACGGGACCCCGCGCCCGGTGTGCGCTTGCGGATCGAAGAACAGCTCGACATGGCGCACGCCTTGACCGTGCGCCCGGCGCAGATAGTCGTAGGCGAGGTCGTGGAAGTCCTCCGGGCGCTGCAGCACGCGCATCGCGGGGTAGTAGACCTGCAGGAACGACGTCAGGTCGTGGAAGCGATAGGTCTGCCGCACCTCGTCCACGCTTTTCTCCGGCAGCTCGATGCCGTTGCGCCGAGCGAGGCGGAACTTCAGCTCCGGCTCCAGCGTCCCTTCCAGATGCAGGTGCAGCTCCGCCTTGGGCAGTCCACGGACGAAGGCGGCGAGATCTGAGGCCATGGGGTCATGATCCTCCTCGGCGGCCCCGCGAGGACGCCCTTCGGCAAGTCCACGGCCGGAACTCAGAGCGCCCCGGACTGTTTCAGTTCCAGGTACTCGTCCGCGAGCGCCTCGGGCAACCGTTCCGGGGACGCGGCTACCACCGCGATACCGGTGCGGCGCAGCGACTCCTGGACCAGCGCGCGCTCGGCGAGCACGGATTCGGCGGCGGCCGCGGCGTACAGGTCGAGGAGGCGATCGCGGCGGGTGGCGGCCGCGGCGATCTCGGGGTCGGTCACCGAGACGATCAGCACCCGGTGCCGCTGCGCCAGCACCGGCAGCACGGGCAGCAGATTCTCCTCGACCGCGGCGCCGTCGAGGCTGGTGAACCAGACGACCAGGCTGCGGCGGCGGGTGCGCTGAACAGCCGCCCGCACGAGTCCGGCGCTGTCGGTGTCGACGAGGGCGGGGGTGATGCCTGCCATCGCGTGCATCAGCTTCAGCTGCAATCCTTTCCCGCCGACCCCGCGGACCTCGGCGCGCGGTCGGCGGTCGAAGGCGAGCAGATCGACGGTGTCCCCCGCGGCGGCGGCCAGACCGCCGAGCAGCAGTGCCGCCTCGATGCTCGCGTCCAGGCGGGTACCGTCACCGACCCGGCCCGCGCTGATCCGGCCGGTGTCCAGCAACATCAGCATGTGCCGGTTGCGCTCCGGGCGCCTGGTGCGGACCAGGACGTCGGTGGCGCGGGCGGTGGCGCGCCAGTCGATGGCGCGCACGTCGTCCCCGGCGACGTACTCGCGGAACGAATCGAATTCGGTGCCCTGTCCGCGCAGATTGGCCACGTTGCTGCCCTCCAGGTGCTGCAGCCTCTTCACTTTCGAGCGCAACAGCCGTTCGGCGCGGAATGCGGGCAGCGCGCGGACTCGTGCGGGCACGACGCGCCTGGTCTGCCGCCCCGCCAGTCCGAGCGGGCCGAGCAGTCGCACCGTGACCTGGCCCGCGACTCGATCGCCACGGTAGGTGGGGGTGAGCGTGGTGCGGAATCGGACCTTGGTGCCAGGGGCGAGGTCGAGCCGGTGCGTCCGGTGCTCGGGGCGCGCGCTGTCGGGCCAGTCGTCCAGACCGTGCCGCGCAGCACCTGGGCTCCGGTGTTGACCGCGACGAGTTCCACTTCGGCGGAGCGCCCGAGCCGTACCGTGGTGAGCGCTTCGCGGGAGAGCGCGAGATCGCGCGCCCGTCCCACCGCCCCGAGGTCGATGAGCAGCCCGGCCACGAGGACACAGGTCACCACCGCCACGCCGGCCGAGGACGGCAGGACCAGGGTGACGAACAGGGCCGCCACGCCTGCCGCGGCGGCCAGCCGACCGGTGACGACCATGCGCTACACCGGAACCGGAACCGACAACAGCAGCGACGACAGCACGCTCTCGGTGGTCACGCCGTCCAGTTCGGCCTCCGGGCGCAGATGCAGGCGGTGCCGCAGCACCGCGACGGCGACGGTCTTCACGTCGTCCGGCGTGACGAACCCGCGCCCGCTGAGCCAGGCGAAGGCGCGGGCGGCCGCCATCAGCGCCGTCGCGCCGCGGGTCGACGCGCCGTGCTGCACGGCGGGCGAGGTGCGGGTGGCCCGGCACACGTCGACGGTGTAGGCGAGCACCTCGGGCGTGATCGTCGTCCGGGCGATCGCGGCGCGGGCGGCGGTGATGTGCGCCGCGCCCGCGACGGGACGCAGGCCCGCGGCGGTCAGGTCGCGCGGATCGAAGCCCTCCGCGTGCCGTTGCAGGATGCGGAACTCGTCGTCCCGGCCGGGCAGGTGGATGTCCACTTTGAACAGGAACCGATCCAGCTGCGCCTCCGGCAGCGGGTAGGTACCCTCCTGCTCGATCGGGTTCTGGGTGGCGACGACGACGAACGGATCGGGCAGCGGCTGCGGCTTCCCGTCCACCGAGACCTGCCGTTCCTCCATCGATTCCAGCAGCGCCGACTGGGTTTTCGGCGGCGTGCGGTTGATCTCGTCGGCGAGCAGCAGGTTGGTGAACACCGGACCCTGCCGGAAAGTGAACTCCGCGGAGTGCGGGTCGTAGATCTGCGAGCCGGTGACGTCACCGGGCATCAGGTCCGGAGTGAACTGCACCCGGGCGTGGTCGAGGTCCAGCGCCGTGGCCAGCGCCCGCACGAGCAGTGTCTTCGCCACACCGGGCACGCCTTCGAGCAGCACATGGCCGCGGCACAGCAGCGCGAGCACCAAATACATGACCGCGTTGTCGTTGCCGACCACCGCCTTGCCGATTTCGGCGCGCAGGGCGTGGAACGCGGCGCCCGCCTGCTCGGCTGTCGGGGTGGTCTCGGTGCTGGTCATTCGATCTCCTGTGGTTCGCGGGTGTTCCCGCATGCCGTGGGCCGGGGGAGGATTGGGCAAAGGCGTCTCATCCGACCTCCGATTCGATCCATTCGAGTTGGGCGGCCACCACCTGCAGCGTTCCCGGGTCGGGCACCGGGCCGAACAAGGCCGCGCCGATCTGGGCGGGGTGGGCTCCGATGCGCGCGGCGACCGCGGCGACGACCCGGTCCGGCGGGGTGTCGGCCGTGATGCCGAGCGGGGTGCGAATGCGGCGCAGCGTGGCCGCCCGCAGCTTCCCGGCGACGTGATCGTGGTCTTTCGAGCGGCGGTAGAGGGCGGCCTGTCCGGCGAGCAGTTCGTCGGCCGCCACCTCGACGGGCCGAGGCTCACGCACCAGGGCCCCCCGCCTGCGGGCACGCCACCACACCACCAGCGCTGCGGCGATCAGGAATTGCACGCCGCCGTAGAAGACCGGCGCGGGCAGCCGGTCCCAGATCGGGTCGTCCCCCGCTCCGAAGCCGGGGGCGTCCGGCGGCGGGACATCGGGCAGATCCGGAGGCGTTTGCGGCGGCGGCGCCGGAGGAGCGGTCGGCGCGCCGCAGGATTGCAGGGCGCCGTAGACCAGCAGCAGCAAGGCGGCCGCCGCGGCGAGTGCCGCCCAGAACCGCGGGTCGCGCAGCAGTTTCGGCAGCGGTGGCAGTCTGCGCTTGACGCGCGGTCTTTTCTCCACCGCCGCGATCTCCACCGGTTCCGGCGCGGGCGGCGGCGCGGAAGCGGAGAACCGGTCGGCGTACTCCAGCCTGCGGTATTCGTCCTCGGTGGCGCGGCGTCCGCCGTAGACCACCTCGTCGAAACTGCGCGCGGCGGGCTGGATCTCGGTGGCGGTCTCGAGCGGTAAGGCGGTGGTCACGTCGTCGGCGGTTTCCCGCGCGGTGCGGGACCGTCGCACCTCCAGCACACCGCCCTGTTCCAGGCCGCGCAGCACCGCACGGAACCGTTCGCGCAGGGCCCGGTCGAAATCCCTGTGCTGCGCGGCCGATTCGGCGGCGGCGCGATGATCGGCGGCGGCGCCGAGCCGCGGCATGCCGGGTACCGTGTCGTTCGGCGCGCCTTCGGCAGGCGTGACTTCGGCCGACTGCTGAGCCGACGGGACCTCCGGCGGCACTGGGGCGCTCATCGCGCCTCCTGCCTGCGGATAAGGATGTCCAATCCTTCCCGGCGGCACCGGCGGTCGACGTAGCACACCACCCGCGAAGAACTCTCGACCACTTCGCCGAACGCCGTCAGCAGCAGCACCGCCGACGTGGTCAGCACGATCACCGGCCACCGGTGGGTGCCGGAGAAGTCCGAGACGAACAGCGGAATGGCCAGCAGCGGGACCGCCAGCAGCGCGAACAAGGCGCGCTGGAGGATCCACAGCCCGGTGGTGGACCACTCCGCGCCCTCGGCGAGCAGTTTCGCCCGTGCGATACCGTCCCGGTGCGAAGTGCGCTCGACGAACAGCACCGGCACGGCGACCCAACGGCCGGCGCGCAGCCGGCCCAGCCAGATCGCCGCGAGCGGCAGCGTCACGATCAGCACGCTGCCCACCGCCAGCACGGCGACGCCCACCACGGTGAACAACAACTGGAACATCAGCAACGGGCCGAGCGTCGCACCGAATCGGCGCAGCGCGGTCCGGCGGCCGATCGGCGCGCCGCCGACGGTCGCGAGGCCGAGGGCAGCGGTGGCGCCGCGTAACACGAACCGCAGCAACCACGCACAAGCCGCGGTGGACAGGATCGCCGCCCAGGCGGTGCCCGGGTCGGAGCCGTCGGTCAGCTCGGAGACGCCCGCGGTCACCGCGACGACCACGGTCTCGGCGAGGACGAGGCCCGTCACGCTCAGCCCGGCCAAGGCGCGGACGTTCGCCTGGATCAGCGCGAACGGCACATCGAGCAGTTCGCGAAAACTCAGCGGTCGGATCGGCACCGTCGTTCCAGGAGACCCCGGTACCGGATCTGTTCCCGCCCCGACGGCGCCGGCCGGTTCGGCGGCTGGCAGCACGGGCCGAGTCTAGCCCTCAGCGCCGTAGTAGGCGGTCCACCACGTGCCGGTAGCGAACCGGATCGATGGGTGGGAGGCCGAGCAACGCGCGCAGGTACACACCGTCACCGACCAACCGGATGAGGTCGGCCTGTACCGGGTCGGAGACCTCCTCGTCCAGACCGTCCGACCAGGAGTTCATCATCTCGACGAGCGCCTGCTGCACCTCGTCGGGTTCCGGGGTGGCGTCGATGGTGCGCATGGTCGCGAGCATGGACCGGTAGAGCTCGAGTTCGACCGCTTCCGCCGCGTTGTCCGGGTTCGGCGTCTGCAGGTACCACTCGGCTACCGAACCGCCCCTGGCGACCGCGGTGTCCAATTGCCTGCCCGCACGGTCGGCCAGCCTGCGGACCAAGCCCGCGAGCAGCGCGTCCTTGCTCTTGAAGTGGTAGAGCAAGCCGCCCTTGGAGACGCCCGCGGTGGCCGCGACGTTTTCCAGGGTCACATGCGACATGCCTTTCTCCAGCAGCAAGGTCTCGAGCGCGTCCAAGATGCGGTCGCGGGTGTCAGCTGTCACACCGCCGACTATACCGTCCGGACGGTTAGATTGGTACTATACCGTCTGGACGGTAAAACGGACGACGGAAGTCGAGAAAGTCATGACCCCCCAGGCCATACGAACGGCCACCACCCCCCGCGCGGGAGCGCGCGAGTGGGCGGGATTGTCGGTGCTCGCGCTCGCCCTGCTCCTGCTCGCCGTCGACGCGACGGTGCTGGATCTGGCCGTGCCCGCGATCAGCGCCGATCTCGCGCCCACCACGCCGCAGCTGCTGTGGATCATCGACGTCTACTCGTTCGTGCTGGCCGGGTTGCTCGTCGTCATGGGCAACCTCGGCGACCGGATCGGGCGGCGCAGACTGCTGCTGCTCGGCGCGGCCGGATTCGGTGTCGCCTCCGTGCTGGCGGCCTGGTCGGTGACACCGGAAATGCTCATCGCGGCCCGCGTGCTGCAAGGTGTCGCGGGTGCGACGCTGATGCCCGCGACGCTCGCGCTGATCAGGTCGATGTTCCTCGACCCTCGGCAGCGCACCGTCGCGATCGCGGTCTGGAGCGCGATGGCGGGTGGTGGCGCCGCGGCCGGACCGCTGCTGGGCGGCTGGCTGCTCGAGCACTACTGGTGGGGTTCGGTGTTCCTGGTGAACCTGCCGGTCATGCTGGTGCTGCTCGGGCTGGGTCCGATGCTGATCCCGGAATCGCGCGATCCGAAGCCCGGTCGCTTCGACCTGCCGAGTGCGCTGCTGTCGATGCTCGCGCTGGTACCCATCGTGTACGCGGTGAAGGAGTTCGCGGCACACGGTCCGGATACGCGAGCGGTCGCGGTCGGTGCGGTCGGCCTGCTCGCGGGCGTGGGCTTCGTGCACCGGCAGCGCCGCCTCGCGCAGCCGATGCTGGATCTGGCGCTGTTCACCCTGCCGAAGTTCCGCACGGCGGTGCTGACCAACTTGCTTGCGGTGTTCGCGCTGGCCGGCGTGCTGTTCTTCGGCTCGCAGTACCTTCAGCTGGTGCTCGGCCGCTCGCCGACGCAGGCCGGCTTGCTGCTGCTGCCGGGCCTGCTGGCCGGGATGATCGCCTCGCTCGTCGCGGCCTGGTTGATGCGGCGGTTCCGGCCCGGCGCGGTGCTCGGCGGCGCGCTGATCACGGCGGCGGCGGGTGCGACGCTGTTCGGCCGGCTGAGTACGGACGCGGCCACCAGCACGACGCCGTTCGTGCTCGGCTTCCTGTTCATCGGGGCGGGGGTCGGGGTCGCGCTGACGGTGTCGTCGGACCTGGTGGTGGGCTCGGCGCCGGCCGCTCGCGCGGGCGCGGCCGCCGCGGTGTCGGAGACCGCGTACGAAACCGGCGTCGCGCTGGGCGTCGCGATTCTCGGTAGCGTGGTCATGGCGATCTTCCGCAATGGTCTCGACCTGAGTCAGGTGCCGGGCGATCAGGCGGACGTCGCCTCCGAATCCCTCGGCGCGGCCACGGCCTTCGCCGGGGAACTGCCGGAGGCCGCCGGGAACGCGTTCCTCGCCTCCGTGCACGAAGCGTTCGTCTCCGGCATCCACTTCGCGGCGATCGGCACCACCTCGATCCTGTTGCTGGCCGCGCTGGTGGCGTTCCGGTTGCGCGGCGCCCGTGCGTGATCGCCGGTTCCGGACGCTTCCGCGCGAAGTCGTAGTTGCGGCGGCGCGGGCAGGGGCCGTCCCCTGGCTGGGCGACCATGCCGTTCCGCGCCGGTGTCACGGCGGTCGGTGAGGCACTCGCAGCTGCCTGTCGACCCCGTTCTCGCGGGCTAGCGGACCGGACCGGAGTTCCTGCCGGGCGCGCCGCGCTCGTGCGCCCGGCACGAGGGGATGACCTCTCGTTCATCCGGCGCCATGCGATCGGTGCCGGTGCTGCCGACTGCCCGTGATCATCGGTCGCCCCCGGTCTCGGTGGACCGGGAACCACTTCGAACTCGGTGGCGTCACGGCCCGGGCACTGAACGTCGCCGTGGAGCCGCGCGAGACATGTGGGCGCGTTCGGGTCGGCTGCCGCCGCCGAGGTAGCCGCCGCTCAACCGGTCAGCCGCGACGGTGGCAGCGCGAGCGCGGGCGGCGGTAGTGGGCGTTGCGCATACCGCCTCGCGACGTGCGAAGGTCTTGGGAGACATGTGGGCGCGTTCGGACCGGCGGCGGCCGCCGAGGTAACCGCCGCTCAACCGGTCAGCCACGACGGCGGCAGCGTGGGCGGCGGTAGCGGGCGTTGCGCATACCGCATCGCGACGTGCAAAGGTCTAGGAGACATGTGGGCGCGTTCGGGTCGGCTGCCGCCGCCGAGGTAGCCGCCGCTCCAACCGGTCAGCCGCGACGGCGGCAGCGTGGGCGGCGGTAGCGGGCGTTGCGCGTACCGCATCGCGACGTGCCGGGACAAGATCTAGGTGGGACGGGCCAGCCGGGTCGGTGTGAGGCGGCCGCGGAGGGTGACGGATGCGCCGAGTTGCCAGTGTCCGGCTTCGAGCGCGTCCGCGGCGTCGATCGTGGCGCCGGAGGCGAGCAGCAGGCCCTCCTGCTTGGCCAGTTCGCACAGGCGGGCGGCCTCGTTGACCGCGTCGCCGATGACGGTGAACTCGTAGCGCTGATGCGCGCCGACATTGCCGGCCACCACCCGGCCCGCGGCCACGCCGATGGCCGCGACGAAATCGGTCGCGGTGGCGTCGAGCCGGGGCCGGATCGCGCGGGCCGTGGCCAGCGCCGCGCCCGCGGCGTCGGCCAGTGGTGCGGGCGTGCCGAAGACGGCGAGGGCGGCGTCGCCCTCGAACTTGTTGACCAGCCCGCCGTGGCGCTCCACCTCGTCCACCACGATGCCGAAGAACCGGTTGAGCAGAGCGACCATCTCCGGTGCCGGGATGGTCGCGGCCATGGTCGTCGAGCCGACGATGTCGATGAACAGGGCCGCCGCCTCGGTCTCCACGCCTCCGAGCGTCGGATCACCCGCCAGCGCGGCGGCGGCTACCTCGCGCCCGACGTGTCTGCCGAACAGGTCCCTGATCTGCTCCCGCTCGCGCAGTCCCTCGACCATGTGGTTGAAACCGCTCTGCAGCTCACCCAGTTCGGTGCCGTCGTACACCGCCAGCGCCACATCGAGATCGCCGTCCTCCACCTGACGCATCGCACGGCGCACGCCGAGGATGGGCGCGACGGTCGCGGCCAGGGTCTGCGTCATCAGCAGCAGACCGAAGATCAATGTCGCCCCGCCGAGGGAGAGCACGCAGACCGCCAGCCGAGCCTTGGTGACGTCGTCCATGGCGAGCGCGAGCACCGCCAGCACCATCATCCCGGCGACGGGTACGCCCGAACCGACCACCCAGACCACCAGCGAGCGTCCGAAGACGCCGATGCCGCGACGTCGACCGGAAGCCGCGGCTTCCAGCACCCGTGCGGTGACGGGTCGCAACGCGAACTCGATGATCAGGTAGCTGTTCGCGCACACCACGATGGCGCTGAGCGCGATGCCGAAGGCCACCTTCGGGATCAGCCGCGGTTCGGCCATGCCGTACAGCGTGGTCAGCAAGACCAGTCCGCCGAACCACAGCAGCGCTTGGTTACGCACCAGCCTGCGCGGCGTCGCGGTGGCCGCGGCCTGCTCCTCCTCGGTGGGTACATGCAGCGGATCGGTGGCCCACCGCAGCGCCCGCAGCCCGCGAGTCGTGCCCCACCACAGCCCGAGCAGCAGCGCGCAGGTCGCGTACAGCGGTGCGGCGAGCACGTCGAGCAGCAAAAGATCCCGGGTGAACACCGACGGCCCCGGCAAGACGAAGCCGACCAGCGCGATCGACACCACCATGCCCGTCAGGTTCCCCAGCAGGGTCGGCACAGTGAGCAACAGCTGGATGCGGATGCGCCGCAGCCCCGACGACTCCTCGGCGGTCCCGAGCAATCGTGACCCCCACGGCGCCGCGGCGAGCGTCACCTCCCTGTGTTGCATGGGTGCAGCGTATGCGGAGACGAGGCTCACTGCCGCAGGTCGCGGCCACGCACATGGGCGACCGGCGCCCGGTCCAGGGCGCGTTCGACCGGTCCGCATCCGGCGCGGATCGCGCGGACCGCTTCGGCGACGCGCGCGCGGGATCACGCGCCCGACCGTGTGGCGACCGCACAAAAGCCCACCTGCTCGACGCCCATTTGCTCGACTCGGAGTCGGCGGCGTCCGGCCGGCCTACGGTCTGGTGCGCTGCCGGTGGTCGAGTCGCCGGAGACAGCGGTGCCCGCGCCGATCGACCCGGCCCGCTGCTCGACGGCAATCGGAGCAGCCGCGCCAGCGCTACTACGGCCGCTTTTCGATCAGGCTGACCGCTTGTCGGCGCGGTGCGGTCAGCGCCCCGGCGGCAGTTCGCGGCGGATGGCCTCCGGAAGTTCGGGGCGGTGGTGGCCCGGCAGCTCGTCCCGGTGGGCGCCGGTGGGCAGACCGTAGCCGGCGGCGCCGGTGGGGGGAAGCGAGGAGTAGCGGGGGGTGGGCGGCGCGGAGTAGTGGGCGTCCACGACGGTGGAGGCAATGTGCTGGGCGTGCGCGATGTCGGGCGTGCCCGGCTGCAGCTGATAGCCGACGGCCTGCGGATGCGAGGTCTGGCCGTCGACGGTGACCTTGCGGGTGCGCCGCAGCGTGAAGGTGATCTCCTCGACCTCTTCGAACGCCTGCCGCGCGGTGCGCAACGGATGCGTCGCCGTGTCGATCGCGTTGGCGACGAACGACGGAACCAGCGGCCGGATGAAACGCGCCGCGGTGTCGGTGAACGGGACCGTGCCGATCAGCGGCAGCTCGAGGCCGCCTCCACCGCTCGGCACGGCCGGTGCGGGTGCGACGGCGGGCACCGGCGGATGCGCGGCGGCGGGAGCGGGTAGGTGCGTCGCCTCGTCGGGCACGGCGCTGTCCTTTCGGTCGTCCGCCGCGACGGCGGGAAGTTCGGGGCGGCGCGGCGGCTCGGTGATGCCGATCTCGATGCCGCCGATGGCCGCGATGATGCGGGTGCGCTGGCGCTCCCGGTCGATGGCCGTGTCCGCCTCGACGGCGAGGCGGGCGGCGGTGAGTTCCTGCTCGGCGCGCAGGGTTTCCGTCTCGGCGCGCACTTCGGCCTGCTTGAGCGCGATCACCGCGTCGGCTTCCCGCTCGGCGCGGTCGTGCACCGTGCGGGCCGCGTTGTGCCGGTCGAACGATGTCTCGCCGCGCCACCAGCGCAGGACCAACGGCAGCAGGGCCAGCGCGACGAACGCCACGATGGTGAGCACGCGCAGCGGCAGCGCGTCGCGCACCGTGTAGTCGTTCATCGCCTGCCAGCGCGCGCCGAGCCCGCGGTCGGCGTCGTCGAACGCGGCGGTCCGCGCGGTCGACAGGGCGGCTTGGCCCGCGTCGATCCGGCGGTCCGCGGCATCGACCCGGCCTTGCGCGGTGGCGAGCTGCTTGCGGGCGTCGTCGAGCATGTCGTTGGCCGTCTGCGCCTCCGGCCCGCGTCCTGGCACGCCGGTGATCCTGGTGCGCGGGCACTCCGGAGTCGGGTTGATCTCGCAGCGGGCGATCACCAAGGCGTGATCGATATCGTTCTGCGCCATGCCGATCGCTTGTTCGAGCGCGGCCCGGTCGGCTTTCGCCCGGTCGAGTTCCGTCTGCGCCGCGACGACGCGCGGCGCCGAATCGAGCGAACGCTGCGCCTTCTCGTCCAGCAGCCGGTCGACGGATCCGCTGAACAGCACGATCGCGGCGAGCTCGGCGAGCAATCCGCCCGCCAGCACCGCGACCACGAGACGCGCGATCAGGCCGAGCCGATCCGGCCCGCCACTGGGCCGGGGCGTAGTCAGAGCCCTGGCGAGCGCGCCGGTCAGTGCGGCGACCACGACGCCTGCCGACAGCGCCGCCCACCACGGCCATGCGGAGCCCGCGGCCAGGGCGGCGACCACACCGGAGATCACCCCGAACAACAGCACGACCGCCCCCGTGACGGTGTATCCCGCACGCTCGTGACGATCGGTGATCGCGCTGTTCCTGCCCCCGCCGAGCCAGGTGAACAAGCTGGTGACGGTCATCGGAAGGCACATCCTCTACGTCCCAGGCGCTGACACGGGCGCGACGAAACTGTCACGGATTCGTTGTGACAGCGTGACAGGCTCCCCGGGGGCGCAGCGAGCAGGGAAGGCCGGATGTGGCCAGGCTCACAGGTCGTCCGAACGTCGTCTACGGCTCCGGAGGCGCGTGTGCCTACGCTGACGCGGTGATTCGTTTCCGTGCGAGGGATCCGAGGAGGTCGCGGCGTGCGCAGAATCGGGTTGACGCTGCTGGCCGCGGCGCTGCTGATGTGGCCGGCTAGCGCGGGTGCGGCGCCGGACGACCGGTCGCTGGACCGGCTGGTCGCCCTGGTGCTGGAGCGGCTGGACACCGCGGACGCCGTCGCCGCGGCGAAGTGGGTGGCGGCGGGCGAACTCGGCACGGAGCCCGCCATCGACGATCCGGTGCGGGAAGCGACCGTCTACGACGCGATGGCTCGTCTCGGCAATGGCCGTGACCTGCCGGAGAACTGGGTGCGACAGGTTTTCTTCGGGCAGATCGAGGCCAACAAGACGGTGCAACGCGGACTGATGCTGCAGTGGCGCTTCGACCCGGCCGCGGCGCCCACCGCGCCCGAGGGGCTCGCCTCCGTGCGTCCGGTCATCGACCGGGTGAACGTCGAGATTCTCGACCAGCTCGATCTGCGCCGAGCCGAGCTGACCGCGCCGGATTGCGCGGAACGGTTGGCGCGCAGCGTCTTCGGCGTATTCACCACGGGGCACGGCGACGCCCTGCATCGAGCGGCGCTGGTGCGGGCCGCCGTATCCCTCTGCCCCGCTTAGACCGAATCGCCGGCCGCTCGTCGGCACTACGGCGAACACTGTGTCCAACACCACTCTCCGATATTTGCTGATTATGTGCTGAATGACACAGCGGACAAAAGAGGCCGGACGGTCGGATCACATTCATGGCTTGTCACGCCCGTGTCGGAAATATCTCAACGACCCGATCGTCGAGTTAGCCGCTGCCGCTTGGTTTGCCGCGCGGCGAACCGGGGAAATCCACTTCGACGCAGGTGAGGGCGGTTTCCGGGCTTTGTGAGGAAGGTCTCGGATGGGTGTCGCGCGCCGGTATTCCCAGGTGGCACCGGGTGCCATGGGGATCGATCGCACGGTACTCGCTGCTTTACACTGGACGACGCGCACACGTGGAGGACCTAATGCAGAAGCCCAGCTAAACCTGGTTATTAGCACTACCTAAGTTGGTTGGGCCCTGGACCTGACTTATCGTTTGCTCTTACGCCGAACACAGAACGTTCGGCTACCTCGCCCGCTCGGGCAGCCCTAGCCAGGTGCTCAGCGTAGCGGGCGAGCACCCGCTCGGAGGTAAGGATCTTGTTAGGGATCCGTTACCGAAGGGCACCCACTACGTCACAGAAGCGGGTGGAAAAAAACTGCAGACCTGACTGCACGCCGAAGACCATCAGCGCGGCTGGCTTCGGAACGTACGGGCGCAGTCTTGTACGGAGGCGTTCGACGAAAGGCCGTTTTCTTCGAAGGCCGACTTTCCTGAAGGCAGAGGCATGACGCAACTTCCTGGCCACCGGTCACCTGGACCCATCGGGCTCTACGACCCGGCGAACGAGCACGACGCCTGCGGCGTCGCATTCGTCGTCGACATGCACGGCCGACGCAGCCGCGACATCGTCGACAAGGCTATTACGGCTCTGTTGAACCTGGAGCACCGTGGCGCCGCGGGCGCCGAGCCCAACAGCGGTGACGGCGCGGGCATCCTGATCCAGGTCCCGGACCGTTTCTTCCGCGCCAGCGTGGACTTCGAGTTGCCGCCGGAGGGCTCCTACGCCACCGGCATCGCCTTCCTGCCGCAGGCCCGTCGCGAAGCCGCGCGCGCCGCCTACGGCGTGGAGAAGATCGTCAAGGAAGAGGGCCTCGAGGTCCTCGGCTGGCGCGAGGTGCCGATCGACGAGTCGTCGCTGGGCGCGCTGGCGCGCGACGCCATGCCGAGCTTCCGGCAGATCTTCATCGCCTCGCCGAAGAACGCTTCCGATCCGCTGTCGGAGATGGATCTGGAGCGTCGCGCCTACGTGGTGCGCAAGCGGGTCGAGCGCGAACTGGGGTCGGCCGGTGCGGGTGAGGGCGCGGTCGGCAGGGAGTCGGTCTACTTCCCGAGCCTGTCCGGGCAGACCTTCGTCTACAAGGGCATGTTCACCACGCCGCAGCTGCGCGCGTTCTACCTGGACCTGCAGGACTCCCGCGTGGAGAGCGCCCTGGGCATCGTGCACTCCCGGTTCTCCACCAACACCTTCCCGTCCTGGCCGTTGGCGCACCCGTTCCGCCGGGTGGCGCACAACGGTGAGATCAACACCGTCACCGGCAACGAGAACTGGATGCGCGCCCGCGAGGCGCTGCTGCGCAGCGACGTCTTCGGCGTCGACTCCGCGGGCAAGAACCGGCTGGAGAAGATCTTCCCCGTCTGTACCCCGGGGGCGAGCGACACCGCCCGGTTCGACGAGGTGCTGGAACTGCTGCACCTCGGTGGCCGCAGCTTGCCCCACGCCGTGCTGATGATGATTCCCGAGGCCTGGGAACGCAACGAGACCATGGACCCGCAGCGGCGGGCCTTCTACGAGTACCACTCGATGCTGATGGAGCCGTGGGACGGCCCCGCGTCGGTGTGCTTCACCGACGGCACCGTCGTCGGCGCCGTGCTCGATCGCAACGGCCTGCGGCCGAGCCGTATCTGGGTGACCGACGACGGCCTGGTCGTGATGGCCTCCGAGGTCGGCGTGCTCGACATCGACCCGTCCAAGGTGGTCCAGAAGGCGCGCCTGCAGCCGGGCCGCATGTTCCTGGTCGACACCGCCCAGGGCCGCATCGTCGGCGACGAGGAGATCAAGTCCCAGCTCGCCGCGGAGCAGCCGTACCAGCAGTGGCTGGACGCGGGCGTCTCCCGCCTGGCCGACCTGCCCGACCGCCCGCACGTGCACATGTCGCACGACCGCGTGCTGATCCGCCAGCAGATCTTCGGATACACCACCGAGGAGCTCAACCTCCTGATCTCGCCGATGGCCAAGACCGGCGGCGAAGCGCTCGGCTCGATGGGCACCGACACTCCGATCGCGGTGCTCTCGTCCCGCCCGCGGCTGCTGTTCGACTACTTCTCCCAGCTGTTCGCGCAGGTCACCAACCCGCCGCTGGACGCGATCCGGGAAGAGGTGGTCACCAGCCTC
This sequence comes from Nocardia sp. CY41, assembly GCF_009829325.1. Lineage (GTDB taxonomy): Bacteria > Actinomycetota > Actinomycetes > Mycobacteriales > Mycobacteriaceae > Nocardia. The sequence continues at coordinate 18,585 of NZ_VUOS01000010.1, read as the reverse complement.
AAGCGCAACATCGGCCCGGAGGCCGACCTGCTGCACCCGGGACCGGAGTCCTGCAACATGATCGCGCTGGAGCAGCCGATCCTGGACAACGACGAGCTGGCCAAGCTCGTGCACATCAATGACGACGGATCGCACCCCGAGTTGCGCTCGGTGGTCGTGCGCGGCCTGTACCCGGTGAAGAAGGGCGGCAAGGGCCTGCGCAAGGCGCTGGAGGCGATCAACACCCAGGTGTCGGCCGCCATCGACGGTGGAGCGCGGATCATCGTGCTGTCCGACCGCGAGTCCAACGAGAAGCTGGCGCCGATCCCGTCGCTGCTGCTGACCTCCTCGGTGCACCACCACCTGGTGCGCGAGCGCACCCGCACCATGGTCGGCCTGGTCGTGGAGGCCGGTGACGCCCGCGAGGTGCACCACATGGCCACGCTGGTCGGCTTCGGCGCCGCCGCGATCAACCCCTACATGGCCTTCGAGACCATCGAGGACATGCTCGAGCGCGGTGCGCTCGAGATGCCGGGCAGCACCGGTGACCTGGCCGCCGACTACCGCAAGGCGGTCGCCAACTACAACAAGGCCGCGGGCAAGGGCGTGCTCAAGGTGATGTCCAAGATGGGCATCTCCACGCTGGCCTCCTACAACGGCGCCCAGCTGTTCCAGGTGATCGGCCTGTCGCAGGAGCTGGTGAACGAGTACTTCACCGGCCTGCGCTCGCACCTGGACGGCATCGGCCTGGACGAGATCGCCGAGGACGTCGCGCAGCGGCACCGGGTCGCTTTCCTGGAGAACCGCAACGAGCGCGCGCACCGCGAACTCGAGGTGGGCGGTGAGTACCAGTGGCGGCGCGAGGGCGAATACCACCTGTTCAACCCGGACACGGTGTTCAAGCTGCAGCACGCCACCCGCTCCGGCCAGTACTCGATCTTCAAGGAGTACACCAAGCTGGTCGACGACCAGTCCGAGCGGCTGGCATCGCTGCGCGGCCTGTTCAAGTTCAAGCACAAGGCGCGCAGCCCGATCCCGATCGAGGAGGTCGAGCCGGCCTCGGAGATCGTGAAGCGGTTCTCCACCGGCGCGATGAGCTACGGCTCCATCTCGGCCGAGGCGCACGAGACCCTGGCGATCGCGATGAACCGCCTCGGCGGCCGGTCGAACTCGGGCGAGGGCGGCGAGTCGCCGTCGCGCTTCGAGCCGGAGGAGAACGGCGACTGGCGGCGCAGCGCCATCAAACAGGTGGCCTCGGGCCGCTTCGGCGTGACCGCGCACTACCTGACCAACTGCACCGACATCCAGATCAAGATGGCGCAGGGCGCCAAGCCCGGTGAGGGCGGCCAGCTTCCGGCGCACAAGGTGTACCCGTGGGTCGCCGAGGTGCGGCACTCGACGCCGGGCGTCGGCCTCATCTCGCCGCCGCCGCACCACGACATCTACTCGATCGAGGATCTGGCGCAGCTGATCCACGACCTGAAGAACGCCAACCCGCAGGCGCGCATCCACGTGAAGCTGGTCGCGGAGCCCGGCGTCGGCACCGTCGCGGCGGGCGTGTCCAAGGCGCACGCCGACGTCGTGCTGATCTCCGGTCACGACGGCGGCACCGGCGCCTCGCCGCTCACCTCGCTCAAGCACGCGGGCGGTCCCTGGGAGCTCGGCCTGGCCGAGACCCAGCAGACGCTGCTGCTCAACGGCTTGCGCGACCGCATCGTCGTGCAGGTCGACGGCCAGATGAAGACCGGCCGCGACGTGATGATCGCGGCGCTGCTCGGCGCCGAGGAGTACGGCTTCGCCACCGCGCCGCTGGTGGTCTCGGGCTGCATCATGATGCGGGTATGCCACCTGGACACCTGCCCGGTCGGCGTCGCGACACAGAACCCGGTGCTGCGCGAGCGGTTCACCGGCAAGCCGGAATTCGTCGAGAACTTCTTCCTGTTCATCGCCGAGGAGGTCAGGGAGCTGCTGGCGCAGCTGGGCTTCCGCACGCTGGACGAGGCCATCGGCCGCGTCGACCTGCTCGACACCTCGCGGGCCAAGCAGCACTGGAAGGCCAGCAAGCTGGACCTGTCGCCGATCCTGGACGACGTCGAGACGGCGTTCATGTTCCAGGACCGCCGCTGCACCAAGTCCCAGGACCACGGCCTGGACAAGGCGCTGGACCAGCAGCTGATCGTGCAGAGCCGCGACGCGCTGGAGCGGGGTCAGGCGGTGAAGTTCGAGACCAAGATCACGAACGTCAACCGCACCGTCGGCACCATGCTCGGCCACGAGGTGACCAAGCTCTACGGCGGCGCGGGCCTGCCCGACGACACCATCGACATCACCTTCACCGGCTCGGCGGGCAACAGCTTCGGCGCCTTCGTGCCCGCGGGTATCACGCTGCGCGTACAGGGTGACGCGAACGACTATGTCGGCAAGGGCCTGTCCGGCGGCCGGCTGGTGGTGCGCCCGTCGCTGAACGCGCCCGGCGAGTTCGTCCCGGAGCGCAACATCATCGCCGGCAACGTGATCCTGTTCGGCGCGACCAGCGGCCAGGTGTTCCTCAGCGGTGTGGTCGGCGAGCGGTTCGCCGTGCGCAACTCCGGCGCCACCGCGGTGGTCGAGGGCGTCGGCGACCACGGCTGCGAGTACATGACCGGCGGCCGGGTGGTCATCCTCGGCGAGACCGGCCGCAACTTCGGCGCCGGTATGTCCGGCGGCGTGGCGTTCGTCTTCGACCCGAACGGCACCTTCGCCGCTCGGCTCAACCCCGAGCAGGCCGACGCCGTCGAGCAGCTGGCCGGTGACGATTTCACCTGGCTGCACGACATCATCACCCAGCACCGTGACCAGACCGGTTCCGCTGTGGCCGAGCGCATCCTGAGCGATTGGTCGCAGCAGGTGAACCACTTCGTGAAGGTCATGCCGCGCGAATACAAGAAGGTTTTGCTCGCCATCTCCGAAGCTGAGAAGAGCGGCAAGGACGTGGACGAGGCGATTATGGAGGCCGCACGTGGCTGACCCCCAGGGTTTTCTGAAGCACACTTCTCGGGAACTGCCCAAGCGGCGGCCGGTGCCGCTGCGCCTGATGGACTGGAAAGAGGTCTACGAGGAGAACTTCTCCCACCAGACCTTGCGGACCCAGGCCAGCCGCTGCATGGACTGCGGTATCCCGTTCTGCCACAACGGTTGTCCGCTGGGGAATCTGATCCCCGAGTGGAACGACCTGGTCTACAAGGACCGGTGGCGCGAAGGCATCGACCGGCTGCACGCGACCAACAACTTCCCGGAATTCACCGGGCGGTTGTGCCCCGCGCCGTGCGAGGCGTCCTGCGTGCTCGGCATCAACCAGGATCCGGTCACGATCAAGCAGGTCGAGGTCGAGATCATCGAGAACGCCTTCGACGAGGGCTGGGTGACCCCGGTCTACCCGACCCGCCTCACCGGCAAGAAGGTCGCCGTGGTCGGTTCCGGTCCGGCCGGTCTGGCCGCGGCGCAGCAGCTGACCCGCGCCGGGCACACCGTGACCGTGTTCGAGCGGGCCGACCGCATCGGCGGTCTGCTGCGCTACGGCATCCCGGAATTCAAGATGGAGAAGCGCTTCATCGACCGCCGTCTCGCGCAGATGGAGGCCGAGGGCACCATCTTCAAGACCGGCGTGAACGTGGGCGTCGACATCACCGCCGAGCAGCTGCGCGAGAAGTTCGACGCGATCGTGCTGGCCGGTGGCGCCACCCTGGCGCGTGACCTGCCTATCCCCGGCCGCGACCTGGACGGCATCCACCAGGCGATGGAGTTCCTGCCCTGGGCCAACCGGGTGCAGCTCGGCGACGACGTCACCGACGACAAGGGCCTGCCGCCCATCCATGCGAAGGGCAAGAAGGTCGTCATCATCGGCGGTGGCGACACCGGCGCCGACTGCCTGGGCACCTCGCACCGCCAGGGCGCGGCCAGCGTGCACCAGTTCGAGATCATGCCGCGTCCGCCGGAGGAGCGGGCCGCGTCCACCCCGTGGCCGACCTACCCGCTGATGTACCGGGTCTCCTCGGCGCACGAAGAGGGCGGCGAGCGGGTGTTCTCGGTGAACACCGAGCGCTTCGTCGGCGCGGACGGCAAGGTGACCGGTCTGGACGCGCACGAGGTCAAGATGGTCAACGGCCGGTTCGAGAAGGTGGAGGGCACCGACTTCACCCTCGAGGCCGACCTGGTGCTGCTGGCCATGGGCTTCGTCGGTCCCGAGAAGCCGGGCCTGCTCACCGATCTGGGCGTCGGCTACGACCAGCGCGGCAACGTGCAGCGCGACAAGAACTGGGCGACCAACGTTCCCGGCGTCTTCGTCGCCGGCGATATGGGCCGCGGCCAGTCGCTCATCGTCTGGGCCATCGCCGAGGGCCGCGCTGCGGCCGCGGGCGTGGACCGGTACCTGGAAGGCGAGACCGCCCTTCCGGCGCCGATCACCCCCACCATGGTGGCTCAGCGCTAGGTCCCCTCTCTTACCGGAGCGGAAACGAAGGCGCCTGTGGACAACTCGTCCACAGGCGCCTTTCGCGTGCCCGGGACGTTCCGCCCCCTCGATCCGCGGGCTTCGAATCGCACGGGGAACGGAAATCCGACACACTGCAGAGTTCGAATGGCATTGCGGCGTTCGTGGCTTTATTGTGATCTCCGGCGTGCTGCTGATCTTGGGATGCGGTTTTGGGTGCACGTCATACCGGTCGGGTGATGGTGTTCACCCGGCGTGCACTGGAACGACATCCGGTGAGTTCAGCATGGACGCGGCAACTCGGCGGGAAGTTCGACGAGGGCGAGGTTTGGAGCGGTATGCAGTGGAAGAAGGTCGTCGCGGCTCTGGGCGCGTCCGCGACCGTGATGTCCGGCTTGGTTTTCGGGGGTGCGTCGGCGAGCGCCGCGCCCGGTTGCCCGAGCCTGTACGTGGTGGCGATCCCGGGTACTTGGGAGACCGGACGGGACAAGACCCCGCAGCCCGGCATGCTGGCCGGCGTCACTCGCGGCCTCCCGTCCTCCACGGAGGTCGACTACGTGACCTATGCCGCGACCGCCTTCCCGTGGGAGGGTGAGGTTTACGGCAACTCCAAGAAGGAGGCGGTCGACAACGCCCGGGGTCTGATCGCGAACATGGCGCAGCAGTGCGGCGCGACCAAGATCGCCCTGGTCGGCTACAGCCAGGGCGCGGACGCCGCAGGCGATCTCGCCGCCGAACTCGGCACCGGCCTCGGTGTCGTGCCTGCCGACCGCGTCGCAGGCGTCGGCCTGATCTCCGATCCGCGTCGCTCGCCCACCGACATCCAGGTCGGCCCGGTCGCTCCCGGTGCGGGCGCGGGCGGCCCGCGGGTCGGCGGCTTCGGCTGGGTCAGCGATCGCACCCGCACCATCTGCGCGCTCGACGACCTCTACTGCGCGACCGCGACCGAGGACTTCGTCACCCGGTTCGCCGGGTTCCTGGCCCAGGCGTCGGACGCCAACCCCGCCAACATGTGGCGTTACCAGATCGAGGCGGGCAACATCATCGGCGACCTGATGAGCTCGGGTGGTGTCCCGACTCTGCAGGCGCAGCTGACCGACTCGGCCAACCAGCAGCGCGCCAAGGACCTGGAGCGTTTCTACAAGTCGCAGGCCCACACCCTGTACGGCAGCTACCCGGTCGGTGGCGGTCAGACCGCCATCTCCTGGATGCACAACTGGATCGCGGGAATGGCCTGAGCCGCAGCGAAACCACAGGGCCCACCTCCGGACTCGGAGGTGGGCCCTTTTCGATGTGGCCGGCCGGCTAGCTCGAACCGGTCGGCGGCAGGAACTGCTGGAACTGGTGGAACCGGTGCGGCGGGCCACCACGCCACGGTCCGTCACCCGGCCGGTCGTCCGGTCCACGGCGCGGGCCGTCGTGCCGTTCATGGTGCTCGAAATGGCGAGGCCTGCCGTCGATGTCGGCGCCCTGCTGCGGCGCGTCCACCAACTGGACCTGGTCCTGGACGGACGGGGTTTCGGCGGAAGCGTTCGCAGCGAGGGCGGCGAGCGGGACGGCGATCAACGACCCGGCCACGGCGACCCGAGCCAGACGCCGCAGCGGCGTAGCGGTTTTGGAGAGCGACACGGAATTCCTTTCTCTCGAACCGTGAACCACTGTCGGAAGCGGCTCACCGGTCCTATCGAAGATTCCGTCACTGGGACACCGGTGCGACAGACCTGGCAATCGGCTGGGAATGCTCAGCGCGGGCCGATATTGCGGGGCAGAAGATCCCACACGTGGCCGTTCTCGTTCACGGTGGCGGCCGTGCGCCGCCCGGTGCGGGAGAACAGGATCCTGGTGATCGAGCAGTAGTCGATGGGGAAGGTCAGCGGTCTCTCCAGCCCGAGGACCTCTTGCAGCAGCACGTTGACCACCCCGCCGTGCGCGAACGCGACCACAGTGTCCGCCGGGTCGGCGGCCGCGACGATATCGGAGACGGCGGCGTGGACCCTGGCCTTGAACGCGGCACCGTCCACCTGCACCGGCAGGTGACCGGCCTTGATCCGGTCGTAGGCGTCGCGGAATTCGACCTTGGCGTCCTCGATGGGGATGTAGGCAGGCAGATCGCGATCGTATTCGGCGAGGTCGTCGATGAGATCGACGCCGAGACCCAACTTCGCGGCGGTCGGCGCCGCCGTTTCCCTGGCCCGGCGCTGCGGGCTGCTCACCACACGGGACACCCGGTGATGGCCGAGCGCCGCAGGCACCCGCTCGGCCTGCTCCACGCCTACCGGGGCCAGCTCCGGGTCGGCGGGCCCACCCGAACTCAGCATCCGGACCGGCTGGGCATGGCGAACGAGAATCAACTGCACCCACCCACTCTGCCGCATCCGCCTGGCCGGTCTCAGCTCGCCCCGGTGCGACCGCTGTGTACGGCCACCTGCGGTGAGATACTCGATGCCATGACCGTCGAGCCGTTTCCGCAGTGGCTGCGTCCGCCGCCCGGCGGGTTCGTAGCCGAGGATCTCGATCGCCTGCCAGACCTTCCCCCACACACCGAGTTGATCGACGGAAGTCTCGTCTTCGTGAGTCCGCAGGCGAAGTTCCACATGCTGGCGGTCACGTTGCTCGATTCCGTGCTTCGCGGGCTCGCGCCGGAACACCTGCGGGTGCGCCGGGAGATGACCGTGACGCTGGGACGGGACCAGCGCCCGGAGCCGGACCTGATAGTGATTCACGCCGATCGCGACGGTGGTCCCGAGCTGACCTCGTATCAGGCCGACGATGTCGTCCTGGCAGTGGAGGTCGTGTCCGCTGAGTCGCGCACACGTGATCGAGAGCGCAAACCACAGCTGTACGCCCGGGCGGGCATTGCGCATTTCTGGCGGGTCGAGAACGTCGACGGCCGACCGGTGGCGTATGTCTACGAACTGGACCCGGCGACGAAAGCATACGCACTCACCGGTATTCATCACGATCGGCTGAAGCTGACCGTGCCGTTCGATATCGACGTCGACCTCACCGAGATCGACCGGATCTGAACCGGTCGCTCCGGTATGGATAGATGAGGTGGGTCGCACCGAGCCCCCACCGCGCCGATCTGCTTGTCCAGTCGACATCGGAAACACGACGCCGTGGACACGAGGCGGCCCGGGTCGCGCCGCGTCCGACGGGCCGTCGACGTCTGCCGCTAAGAGTTCTTCTTGCGCTTGGTCAGCAGATAGATGCCGCCGATGATCAGCGCGACCACCAGCAGGCAGCAGATCGCGCCGATGATGAGGCCGCCCCCGCCCCTGCTCTTCTTCTTTTTGGCGGCCAACTCGAGCGCGGAGTTCCACGTGTCGGGGCTGGCCCATACGGTGTGGTCCAGCAGACTCGCGTTCGTCAGCAGGTCAAGGTACATATTCGAACCCCTTTGGTGTAGCGGCCTCCTCCCGGAGCCGAATCTCCAAGGGTAGCGGTCCGGTTCGCTCGATGAGAACCCTTCCAACGCGAAGGCACGGTCAGCGGGGCTTCACCAAGGGGAAAGGCAAGGTCTCGCGAATGCTGCGGCCGGTGATCAGCATGACGATCCGGTCCACGCCCATGCCCAGCCCGCCGGTGGGCGGCATCGCGTGCTCGAGCGCCTGCAGGAAATCCTCGTCCAGTTCCATCGCTTCCGGGTCACCGTTGGCCGCGAGCAGTGACTGCTCGGTGAGCCTGCGGCGCTGCTCTACCGGATCGGTGAGTTCGCTGTAGGCGGTGCCGAGTTCGACGCCCCAGGCCACCAGGTCCCACCGCTCGGTGACACCGGGGATGCTGCGGTGCTGCCTGGTCAGTGGGGACACCGACGTCGGGAAGTCGATGTAGAACGTCGGCTCCTGGGTGCGGGATTCGACCAGGTGCTCGTACATCTCCAGCACCACCTGACCGGCGTCCCATCCGTGCTGATAGGGCACGTCCGCCTTTTCGCACAGCTCGCGCAGCTCCTCGACACCGGTCTCGGGAGTGATCTCGGCGCCGATCGCCTCCGACACCGCGCCGTGCACCGTCTGCACCCGCCAGTCGCCGGAGATGTCCACCTCCTCGAAAGTGCCGTCGCCGTTGGGCCGCAGGGCCACCATGGCGCCGTTTGCCGCGATCGCGGCATTCTGGATCAGCCTCCGGCAGGTGTGCATCATGCGCTCGTAGTCGCTGTGCGCCTCGTAGGCCTCCAGGATGGTGAACTCGGGGTTGTGGCTGAAATCGACGCCCTCGTTGCGGAAGGTGCGCCCGATTTCGAACACCTTCTCCATACCGCCGACGCACAGCCGCTTCAGATACAGCTCCGGCGCGATGCGCAGGTACAGGTCGAGATCGTAGGCGTTGATGTGGGTGAGGAACGGCGTGGCGTTCGCGCCGCCGTGCACTTGCTGCAGGATCGGCGTCTCCACTTCCAGGAAACCCAGCGAGTTCAGTGAGTCCCGCAGCGAACGCACCACCGCGCTCCGCTTGGCCAGCACCTCGCGGATCTCGGTGTTGATCGCCATGTCGACATAGCGCTGCCGCACCCTGGCCTCGGGATCGGCCAGCCCTTTCCACTTGTCCGGCAACGGGTGCAGGCACTTGCCCAACATCCGCCAGTCCGCCGCCAGCAGCGAGAGCTCACCGCGCCTGCTCGCCCCGATCTGCCCGCTCACCTCGATCAGATCCCCGAGATCGAAGAACTCGCCGAACTCGGTGCTGCGCGCGGCGCCCACCCGGTCGCGGTCGATGACCAGCTGGATGTCGTCGGTCCAGTCGCGGACCACGGCGAAGATCACACCGCCGTAGTCGCGGATGCGCAGCAGCCTGCCGCAGACCCGCACCGTGGTGCCCCGGGGCGAACGCCGCGCGTCGGCGACGGTGTGCGTCGGGGGATAGGCGACCGGATAGGGATCGATACCGGCATCGGCCAAGCGCGCCAGTTTGTCCATGCGCACGCGGACCTGTTCGGGCCTGCGCGGCAGCTGCTCCTCGGCCTCCGCCTCGGTGATATCCGGCGGACTGCCGTCGGCGTGCAGCCCGGTAACGGTGGCGGGCACCGCGACATGCTCACCGGTGTGGGCGGCGGCGTCGGGTTCCTTGCCGAACCGGGGCAGGAATCCCTCGGCCAGCGCGCTGGCCACCGCGACGCGCGGCAGCTGCCTGCGCTCTTCGAACAGGAAGAAGCGCGGCGCCCAGTACGGCTGGTATTTCACGTTCGACCGATACAGCGCCTCCAGCTGCCACCAGCGGGAGAAGAAGAGCAGGACGCCGCGCCACAAGCGCAGCACGGGACCGGCCCCGATCCGCCCGCCTTCTTCGAACACCGAGCGGAACACGGCGAAATTGAGCGACACCTTGGTGATGCCGTACTGCTCGGAGTTCAGCGCGAGCTGCGAGATCATCAGCTCCATCACGCCGTTGGGCCCGCCGGGGTCGCGGCGCATCAACTCCAGCGAGGCACCCGTGCGGCCCCACGGCACCAACGACAACATGCCGAGCACCCGGTCCTGCGGGTTGACGGCCTCGACCAGCAAGCAGTCGCCGTCCAGCGCATCGCCCAAGCGGCCCAGCGCCATCGAGAACCCGCGCTCGGTCTCGGTGTCGCGCCAGGCGTCGGCGCGGGCGATGATCCGGGCGAACTCCTCCGCGGGGATGTCGCGGTGCCTGCGGATACGGACGATGACGCCGTGTTTGCGCAGCCGGTTCGCGGCCTGGCGCACCGGCTTCATCTCCGGCCCCGCCAGCGAGAAGTTCCTGGTGTCCAGAATGGCCTCGTCGCCGAGGCGCAGCGCGGACAGGCCCGCGCGGCGGTAGGCCGTCGCACCGAGTTCGCTCGCGCCCATCACCGCGGGAGCCCACCCGAAACGATCGGCCAGGCGCAGCCAGGCATCGATCGCCTGCGGCCATGCCTCGCGGATGCCGACCGGGTCGCCACTGGCCAGGCACACACCCAGCTCTACCCGATAGGTCACCGCCGCTTTGCCGCTGGGTGCGAACACCACCGCCTTGTCCCGGCGGGTGGCGAAGTAGCCGAGGGAATCCTCCACGTCCGAGCGCTCCAGCAATCCGCGGAGGGCCGACTCGTCGGTGCCGGTCATGGCGTTCGCCGCCCGCTGCGAGCGCAGCAGGATGACCACCGCGGCCAGCAGCGCGACCGCGCCGAACAGGCCGAGCAGGAAGTTGACGAACGGCGGCGGATGCCCGTCGAAGTGCTCGTTGTCCGCCAGCACGGCAGCGGTCACGCGATAGACCGCCCAGCCCGGTCGCTGTACGCCCTGCGGGAGGCTGCCGGGGAACAATTCCACCAAGCCCCACCCGAGCAGCGCGCCGATGGCCAAACCGCAGGCCAGCACGCCGAGCGCCTTCCATCCGGCGCCACGGCGCACCTTGGTGTAGAACTCCGGCCAGGCCGCGACGAGCACGCCGATCGTGCCCAGGTGCAGCACCATCGCCACCAGCGCGTGAATACTGCCCCGATCGGCGAAGGTGACGGCGTTGACCACGGCGTAGATCGCGAGATAGCCGACCAGCAACCACCAGGCGATCCGTTTGCGGCTGGCGATCGCGCCTGCCGTCAGCCCGACGACCAACGCCCACATCAGGTTCGTGTCCGGCGCGTCGAAGTAATACGTATCGATATAGCGGCGCGGCACCTGGGTCAGGAAACGCAGGCCGGGCGAGAGGCTCCAGAGGAAGCACAGCACCGCGAATACACCGAGCGTCAATCCCGCGATATGCGGCACTTCCGAAAGTCGTCCGTGACCCCGGTGGGGAACCGGCGGAGTCGGTTTATCCGCGCGTGGTGCGGTATCGAGGTGTTGCTGGGCTTGCGTGGAGGTCACGGAACCAGTGTGTACGTGAGTGTGTCGGATTTGCCAAGCCTGCGGAGCGCGTGTTTGTGCGGTGTTTGTGCGGGCGGTACTTCGTCGCGACGAGTATGCCGCAGGTCGGAGCCGAACACGAACTTTCGTGATTCCGCGCCGACCGCGCGACAGAACCGAGCGAATCGGCGTGAATTTCGATACCTGCGGAAGGAGCGGCCGGATTTCGGTGCGATGCCGGTGCGGGCTCGAGTTGCCCCGAGATCGCTGGGCGTGTGGGGCGGTGTTCGGCGAGTTGGGGTGAGGGAGTAAGTATTACCCCATGTCGGAACCAGTCGAAGTACCGATCGATGACGACGTTATTCGGCTCGGCCAGTTTCTGAAGCTGGCCAACCTGATCGACTCGGGTTCGGAGGCGAAGACGGTGATCGCCGCAGGATTGGTGCGGGTGAACGACGAGGTCGAACTGCGGCGCGGGAGGCAACTGCAGATCGGCGACGTGGTGGCTCTCGCCGGTCACAAGGCGATCGTGTCCGCCTGACGGCCCGCGGCGGCGGCCGGAGCGGCCCGGCCGCGCCGCCGCACCGGCTCAGTCCTCGGCGCGCACCACGACGCCGTCGTGGTCGCTGTAGAGCATGTCGCCGGGCACGAACGTCACTCCGCCGAACTCCACCGGCACATCCCGGTCCCCGCTGCCGGTCTGCGTGCTCTTGCGCGGATTGGTGCCCAACGCTTTGATACCGATGTCCAGGGTCCGCAGAATGGCCGAGTCGCGAACCGCGCCGTTGACGACGACGCCCGCCCAGCCGTTCTCGACGCCGCGCCCGGCGATGATGTCGCCGACCAGTGCCGTGTGTACGCTCGCGCCGCCGTCGACCACCAGCACCTTGCCCTCGCCCGGCTCACCGAGCGTCTGCTTCACCAGGAGATTGTCCTGGAAGCAGCGGATGGTGGTGATGCGTCCGGAGAACGCAGCCCGCCCGCCGAACTGGATGAACTGCGTATCGCAGCTGCGGATCTCCGGGCCGATCTCGTCGGCCAGGTCGGCGGTGGCGATTACATTCTGCGATTCGGTCACTGGGCTATTTTGCCGCGACTTCGTCGCGGCGTGTTCGCGGCCCCTCTATGGCTCGCGTTTGCGCGACCGCCGCTTGCTCCTTCGTCGCGTACGCGGCGGCCGCGGAAACGCGAGCCGGGCCGCGAACGGCGGATGCTCGGTCTCGCTTCGCTCGAAACCTGTCGTTGTGGTGCGCTGGGCCCGTCAGGATTCGAAGTCGGCGCCCTGGCACGCGGTTCAGCATGGCCGGCGCACCTGGCTTCGTCGCCTGCACGGCAGTAACGCGAATGGAAGCCTGGCTGTGAACGGTGGGTGCTCTGTCTTGCTTCAGGCGAAACCGGTGGGTGAGCAGGTGTGGTGGCATGTGGCGGTGAGCGGGCTTTCCGAAGTTTGCTGGGGCCGGTAGCGGTTGATCGGTGTCGCAAATCCGCCGTGGCGGTCAGTCGAACGTGGACTAAGCCGCGGAGGGCGGAGGCTCGATCTCGCGGCGCGCGAAATTCGGGGTGGAGCTGGTGTGTTTTCGTCAGGTCGGGTGTGATTGTTGTCGCATTACCCGGGCTCACCTGTTGCGGTGGCGCAGGGCGGTCGCTTGCTCCTTTGTTGCGGAGCAGGGAGCTCGGGCGTGGTCCTGGAGGCGACCGGCACGGTCCGGATTGCCGGGCCGTCGGAGGTGGATGGGGTGGGCGCTACCCGGTGGATCGGCTTCGTTCCGTAGGCGTGCACAGGCGGCGCGCGTGGTTGTCAGCGCGCGAGGCGGTGGGCGGCGTTATCGGTGGCCGTAGCGCAGTTCGTACAGGTCGCGGTCGTGTTCGGTGCACTTGCCGTGGTCGACCAGGTCTGGGTTCAGGCCGTGCTGGACCAAGCGGAAGCGGCGCCACACGTAGCTGAGGGCGACGGTGAAGACGACCATCGGGACGATCATCATCACGATCAAGCCGATCTTCAGCGGCATCGGCCCGGGGAACAGCAGCACCAAGGCGAAGAACGGGATGATCGGCCCGAGGAAACGGACGAGATAGCGTTCCATGGCCCCGTGCCCGACGAGGTCGTGGGTGACCCACTCGTGCAGCTCTTCGGGGAGCTCGCGGCCCAGATCGTAGGCGACCCGCTGCCTGAACGTGGGGGTTTCCATACCACAAGGCTATGCCTGTGGTATAAGTCACCGCTAGTTTCCGGCGCGACTCATCCGCGTCCGTGCCTGCGCTCGTAGTCGAGCCGTTCGCGCTCGTCCCGGCGGCGGGCGTCGGCGTCCGCGAGCGCGGGGTCGAGACCGTGCTTGATCAGCCGATGGCGCCGGTAGACGTACAGCAGCGCCACCGTGAAGTAGATCAGCGGAATGTACAGCAGCGCCATCATCGCCAGACCCATCCACAACGGGCCGGGCAGCAGCAGGAAGAGCATGAGCACCGGAAGCACGGGCACCAGGAATCGCAGCAGATAGCGCCGCGTGGCCCCGGGCCCGACCAGGTCCTCGCGCACCCAGTCGGACATCGATTCCGGCAGGGTGCGGCCGAAGATGTAGCCGACCTTTTGTCCGAACGAGGGGGTAGCGCTCACGCCTCCAGCATCGCGATACCGCCACCACCGGCGCAACTACGCCCATTCGCTTCGAGGAACCGCACAAGTCGCGGCCACGATCCCGCCTCATGGCGGCCGACGGACAGCGGATCGATAGCGCGGCCTGGCACGCGACACCTACTGGCGCAACTGCTCGCCCTGCCGGCCATGCTGAACCGCGTGCGGAGGGCCGATGATCGAACCCTGACGCGCCCAGCGGACCCCAACTCCCGGTTTCGAGCCATGAAAGGTGCCGCGGACACGCCGCGACGAAGTCGCGGCTAGTTGACAGAGCCCGCGTGGAACGCGGCGATCTGCGTCACCAGGTTGTGCGTCGTGTGCTGCACGGCGATCTTCACGAACGGTTCGATGGTCTTACCGAGGGCTCGGCCCGCCAGGCCGCCGGGCACTCGGAAGTCCACGATCGCGTCGACGGTGCACAAGTCCTCGCCCTTGGCGTGGAACAGGAACGTGGATTCGACGTCGAAACCCTTGATCGACTCGACGCCGATCGCGAAGTTCTCCTCCCACCGGATCACCCGGATCCGCGATTTCAGCGAGGCGGGACCCAGCTTCATGTGCCCGTCGAATGTGGCGCCGACCCCTTCGGTCTGCTCGCCGACCGGAGTGAAGGACTGGATGCCGTGCAGGAATCGCGCCAGGTTCCGGTAATCGTTCACGTAGGCGAACGCTGACTCGGCCGAGGCCACGCAATCCTCGACGATCTTCACTTCGGTCATGAGCAGACCCTAACCGGGGCGCGACGATCCGGCTCAGGCTGTCACCGCCAGGGTGGCGGCGAGGCCGAAGGCGAGCGCCATCACGATCACCTCGGCTACCGCGCGGCGTAACGACTCGTCGGCATCCATCCGGTGGTCGGCCGCTTTCGGCACCCAGCTGCGCCGCCACCACCAGCCGAGAGCGAGCAAGCCGAGCAGCACCACGGTCTTCGCGAGCAGGATCCGGCCGTAGCCGGTGCTGACGAACGGAGCTATCCCTCCCACCCGGATCAGCCCGTTGAGCAGGCCGGTCACCGCCACGATCGCCACCAAGGGCAGCGCCACCGCCGAATATCTCGGCAGTGCCACCGCCCACTCGCCGCGGGTCCGCACGACCAGTGCCAGCGCGATCAGCAACCCCAACCAGGCGCCCGCCGCCAGCGCGTGCACCGCGGCGAGCACCGACCCGAACGCCTGCTGCGACATGTGTCCGGTGATCGGCCGCAACGCCAGTGCGACCGCGGCGAATACCAGCACCAGATCCGCGGAGGCGGACCCGGGCCGCCGGAAGGCGAGTGCCGCCCCGCAGGCCACCGTCACGACGCCGACCAGGATCGCGATCCCGATCTGCCCGCCGCTGACCTCGACCAGATAGGTGGCGAACTCTTCGGCGCCGAGTTCGCGCACCGGAACGCCGACCACCTCGGCTGCCTCGAAGATCAGCACGGCGAATTCCGCGACCGCCCAGATTCCGGCGAGCACCGCGAGCAGCCGCCACGGTGTCGTCAACCGCGGCGTCACCTTGGGCAGCGCCGCCAATCCGAGTGCGGTCGCCCCGACGCCGTCGGCCACCACCCGCACCACGGCCTCGCCGGGCAGCGGGCCGGGCAGGATCAGCACCCAGGCGAGCGCTACCCCGAGCAACCCGGCCGGGAAGGCCAGGAGCAGAGCGGGCCATGGCATCCGGCCGGGGGCGCGGCGCGCGCCGCCTCGGCCGCCGGTCTTCACGTCGCTCACCGCTTCTGGTCGCGGCTCCTGCCGCCGAACAACGCGAACGCGAGTCCGCCACCGAACAGCACCACCGCCCCGGCGACGAACACCCACAGCGGAATTCCGTCCGAGCCGTCGGAGCTGTCGTGAGCCTTCGCATTCGGTTTCGGTCCCGGCGTGCCGTTGCCCGGCTTGCTGAGCGTGAAGTGCCGTTTGCCACTGACGGGGTGTCCGTCGGCCGAGGTCACCCGGTAGGCGATGGTGTATTCGCCGGTCGGCCCCAACTCGCCCAAGACGACGCTCACCGTATTGCCTTCGACCACGGGATCACCCTTGGACCAGAGGTTGCCGTCGGGCCCGACGACGGTGAGCGACGGAAAACTCGGCTGCAGTGCCTCGTTGAACGTCACGCTGGCGCGCTCGGGCCCGGCGTCCACTGTCGCGTTGTCGTCCGGGACGCTTCCGGTGGCCGCGGAGTGCGCGGTGGCGACGCCGGTTGCGGCGATACCGAACCCGAGCAGGAACAGGCCGGCGACGAGGGCGACGAGGAGTCGGCGGTTCATGCGCGACGTCCTCGAATGACAGTGCCGACGCCCAGCGCGACACCGAGCAGGCCGAGCGCGAGACCGATCCCGCCGAGCCAGCGGGCTGTCTCGTCCTCGTGCTCGGAGTCCTCGTCCGCGGCTTCGCTGCTCACTTTGTGCCCGTCCGAATCCTCTTTCCCGGCGGCCAGGGTGATGGACGGGGCCGGATGCTCCGGTTCGTCGCCGTCCTTCTCGACCGGTTGGTCCCAGCTGACCACCTTGCCGTCGGAATAGGTCTGCTTGGCGGGGAAGCTCACCGAATCCTGCGCGGGCAGCGGGCCGACGGACACCGCGAAGCGCTGGAACTGGCCGGGCGGGATACCCGGCGCGCCGGGATCGGCGGTCCAGGTGATCGCGGTGATCTCCTTCTTGTCGTTGCGTTCGACCTTGGCCGACCATCCGGGAATCGGCTCGGTCCGCGCCGATTTCAGGTTGGGCAGGGTGACGGTGAGCGCTGTGGTGCCCGCGGTGTCCGATTCGGTGGGCACCCGGAAGGTGGCGACGGCGTATCCGCCTTGGGTCGCGCCGGGAGCGTCCACCGTGACGTGGGCCGCGGCGGTGCCGGCCGCGAACAGGACAAGTGCCGTTGTGGTGCAGGTCGTTCCGACGGCGCGCGAAAGAGAGCTGTGCATGCTGAAGCTTCCTGTGCGAAGGGAAAGGGGTGTCGGGCGGTCAGGCCGACACCGGCGGCGCGCGCGGGCCGAGCGCACCGAGTGGAGCACAGCGATAGGGCGGGAGGCCGGAATACGGCCAGAGCGGCGCGCCGACGATCCGCGCGCGCCGCGGCGGCGCGAGTATCGCGCGGAGTGCGCCGGAGGCGGCGGCGTAGAGCCGCTCGGTCAGTGCGATCAGCGCCGCGCAGCCGATCGTCGCGGCGATGTGCGCGAACAGCATCCCTCCCGTCGGCAAGGGGGATGATGGTGCGCCGGAGCCGGTTCCGGCGTGGTCGTGGCCGAGCAGGACCGACAGCGCGACGTGGCTCAGCAGCTGACCGGCGCCGAGTAACCCGGCCACGACGGACGGGTGCGCCCGCACGGTTCCCGCGACCGAACCGAACCCGGCGGCGATCAGCAACAGCAACGTCAGTTCGGTGGTGCCGGGCGCGCCTCCGCCCGCCGCCCCGTGCGCCGCCACGGCCAGGACGCCCACCAGCACGCCGACCAGGCCACCACGCAGGTGGCCGGTGATCGGGTGCGGGGACATCGGGCCGGGAACGCTCAGCGCACGCCGAGCCGCGCCAGGATGTCGGACTCGATCCCGGACAGTTCGTGGGAGATGGACGCGTGCACCGACCGGCGGCGGTTGGCCGGCATCTGGTCGGAGGTGTGCACCGCCGCCGTCAGGCTGCCGAGACGGTCTTTGGTGGCGGTGACGAACTTCTGCGTCTCGCCCTTGTCCTTGCCGTCCTGCGCGCCGATCTTCGCCAGGGCCGCTTCGGCATTCGTGATGCGCGCCTGCAGCTTGGCTCCGTGTCCGCTGAAGTCGCCGAGCTGGTCGATGCCCACGCCGAGTTGCTGGGCGCGGCGGGTGTCCAACTGCCCGCGCAGGAAGGTGGCCCCGCGGTAGGCGAGGGGGGCGAGCACCGGGATGAGCACCCGCGCCACGCCGAGATACTTCTTCACCTGACCGGCGCTGAACGGATCGCGTTCGGCCTTGGCGGCCACCTTCAGCGCGGCCTTCTCCTCCGCCTGGAAGGCCGCGATCTGCGCCTTGGCCACCCTGCGCTGGGTACGGGCCTCGGCGCGGCGTGCCTTGCGGTCGTTCTTCGCGGCGAGCTTGGCCTCGATCGCGGCCTTGTGCTTGAGGGCTTTCGCCTCGGCCCTGCGGCTCGGCCGCCGCTTGCGCTTCGTGAACAACCCCATCGAAGGCCCTCCGTCATGCTGGTTCGCCATGGCAGTACGACGCCGGGGAAGCCCGTCCGCCCATGTCACACGCTTTGTCGCTACCCTATCGGGTCCTCGGTGTCAGCTGCGAGGGTAGTGCGACCTCCGTCCTCCGCACCTGCCGAAGTGGCATCACCGCCGGTCGACCGAACTTCTGTCCCGAGCGATCCGGCCAGATATCTCACGTCCCCTCCTGCCCTGCGCTGGATGCACGATTACCACCTGACGCAACCACCCACCTGAACTCCCGGTTTCGAGCGGAGCGAGACCGAGCATGCGCCGTTCGCGGCCCGGCTCGCGTTCGAGCGGCCGCCGCGTCCGCGACGAAGTCGCCAGCGGCGGTCGCTCGGACGCGAGCCATGAGGGGGCCGCGAACACCCAGCGCCGCAGGCGCTGGAATTCAACACTGTCGGGGGTAGGGACCATACTGCTTAGAGCGCCTATCAGGTTCGGTTGCGGAGTCTTCGCCAGCAGATGAGGGCGGCGGCGAGGTCGAGGAATCCTTGGTGGATGTCGGTGCGTCGTTCCCAGCGGGTGGCCAGGCGGCGGTACTGGTG
>NZ_VUOS01000084.1 GCF_009829325.1 Nocardia sp. CY41 | reverse complement strand
GATCAAGCGTCTGGACGACTATCCCGGCGAGGGGCATATCGTCACGCAGGAAGTTCCGGGTGGCGTGCGCGAGGCTTACCACAGATTGAGCGAGACATTCCGCCCCTCCGAGCGCAGGTTCTGACGTCAATAGATCACCTGTCGTCTGACGTACATACTCGGGAAGCCATGATTGATTGGCCCCTCGCCCTGGGCGTGTGAGAGGGGTTACGCACTGGCGACGTGGATACACACACAAGCCAAGTGCATACGACTTCGAACATCAATGACGACGAGTTCGAACAGCGACACTGGACGCCCAGGTCGGCCGAACTCGCCGGCTGTCCATAAAACGTGTCGAAAAGTATTGGTGTCCAACAATTCTTGTCGGCCCTTTCTCGTACAGTCCGTGGAATCCTGAAGCTGTCATGGGCCGCAAAGTGACGCTGTATTCCTGTGTTCTCTTAATCCCAGGGGTAATCAATGCTTGGAATAGGCGAGCCAGAACACACCGAATGGCATGAATGTTCTGCTCGGTGAGCGGGCGCCGCCGGTCCACGCCCCCGCACCGGCGCGACGAACGCGATATCGGCCGGAGTCAACGTGAAGAACCGGAACAACTCCTCACGACAGACCTCCGGAAACTCCCGCAGACGCGCCAACTCCTCATCCGCGAACACCTGCGTCGCCACAAAACCCGACCTCCACCACGCCGACCAACCTCATCAGCACCCAAGCCAAGCGCCAATCACCACGCCCCGCAGCCCGAATCAGCCATCACCGCAGGTCAATGCAACTTCTTTGTTTTTCGCGCGACTACTACCGGAACCCCATAACGGGTACTGCGCCTTGAGATCTTCGACGGCGTGAACCTTCAACGTCGTTCCTGTGACCTCAAGGCCCGCAATTTTCCCAGGTACGCGACCTCTGCGCGCAACCGCTCGTTCTCCTTGCGCAGCGTCTCGAACTCGTTCTCCGGTGAAGGGTTTCCGCGATCGGCCGGAGGCCGACCGCGCCTCTTGGGTCGCAGCCGGTCGCGTCCTGAAGTCGGTGTAAAAGCAGCGGGCGTAGGTTCCGCTTCGAGACCTCCAAGTCATCGAAGGAAAGGACCGCTACGCCCGTGCCCGCACGAGTATCACCGACCGACCGCATCCACGCCAAGATCGACGAGTTATTCGCTTCCGGGCGTGAGTTGCCCGAGATCCTCGAGGAGGTGGCCCGCCTCGGTGCGCAGCTGCTGATGCAGGCCGGGTTGGAAGCCGAGGTGGCCGAATTCCTCGGCCGCGATCGATATCAACGCTTTGCTGCGACACCCGAAGCGCAGCCCGGAGCCCGCAACGGGTATCGGCCGGTGACGGTCAAGACCACGGCCGGCCCGGTCACGCTGGAACGGCCGAAGGTGCGTGGCACCACCACCGCGTTCGCGTCGCGGTTGTTCGGCAAACACGTCACAAAGACCCACGCCCTGGAGTCACTGGTGATCGCGTCGTTCGTGCGGGGGTTGTCGGTGCGTGACGTGGAGGCGGCCTTCGCCGACGCGCTCGGGGACCAGGCCGCGATCTCGAAATCGACCGTCTCGCAGGTGTGTACCGAGATCAAGACCGAACACCAGGCATGGGCGCAGCGGCGCCTCGACACACTGGTGCTGGATTATCTGTTTCTGGACGCGTCATATTTCCGGATGCATCCCGGGTCACCGGCCGAGCCGATCCTGGCCGCATGGGGCATCACCAACGACGGCAAACCTGTGTTCATCGGCCTGGCGCCCGGTTCCGGGGAATCCACCGACGCGTGGGCCGATTTCCTGGGCGAGTTGTGCGAACGCGGACTGGGTACTCCGCTGCTGGTCGTCTCCGACGGCGCCCGCGGCCTGATCGCCGCGATCGAGCAGGTATTTCCCGCCGCGCTGCGCCAGAGGTGTCTGATTCATCGCCTGCGCAACGTGACCGCGAAGATCCCTGCCGGGATGCAAGCCGAGATCCGTGATGGCTATGGGGCATGCCTCGACACCAGCGAGGTGAACATCGAACCCGGGCCGAAGCTGGTCGAGTTCGTCGACGCCCGGCTGACCGCGTTCGCCAAACGGTACGCCGCCACGTATCCGGCGGCGATGAAGATCCTGCTCACCGACCGGGAAGGACTGACTGCCTATCTGCGGTTCCCCGTCGAGCATCACCAGCGTGTTCGGCATTCCAACTTCATCGAACGCACCTTCGGTGAAACCCGTCGCCGGGCCAAGGTCATCGGCCGGTTCCCCGGCGAGACCAGCTGCATCAGCATCGCCTGGGCCGTGCTCGACCGCGCCTCCCGAGGCTGGCGCGGATTCGCCATGACTCCCACCGGACTGCGCCTGCTGCAGGACCTGCGCCGCAACCTGCTCCAACCACCCCGACAACTTCGCCCCCACCCCACCCCCGACACCGAAACCAACCCCACCGAAATCATCAGCGCCACCGCGTAACGTCACCCACCGAAGCCGGAACCCCGCGCCCACTTTTACACCGGACTCCGGACGCCACCTCATTGGTCGGTTGGTATCTGCTACCGACTGTTCTTACGTCGAACAGTGACGTTGGGTGTGCGGGTGTGTGAGGATTTGCTGTCGCCTGCGTGGCCGGACACGCTCTGACGCATGAGATGACTACTCGTGCGGGCAGGCGTCCCACACGGCCGAACAGGCGGACGGGCGCAGCGGTCATACCTTCGCTGTGGATGTGACGTGATTTCAGGGACCGGATCGAGCAGAGGTGAACAACCCACTTATTCGGGTGCTCGACACGATCGCCCACGGCCTGACCGGGGGTTTCCGAGATCTGTGCAACGGCACTGCCCAGCGATACAGCTCGGGATTCGCTCGAACAACCGAGCACGCCGCCCGGAGTTTGGACGGCATCGACAGGACCGGACTTCCACCATTCGAGCCGAGCCCTATGGAAATAGCGGCGCGCAGGCTCGACGGTGAAGTGCAACCGCTCGGTGGAGGCGTCAGCGCCACCTTCCTCGGGCGTTCGGCGGGCGGTGCCCGTAGCGTCTACAAACCGGGTCACCTCGAGACGCTGCTGGGCGTGATCCCCGACCTTCCGCTGCGCTTCGGCATTCCCCGCGGGGGAGGACACCTCGCCTACCGAGAACAGGCCGCCTACCGAGTCGACGAGGCCCTGGGTTTCGGGCGCGTACCGCCCACCTCGATCACGAACGGACCCCACGGGCCGGGTTCGAACCAGATCTGGGCGTATTCCACCCCTAGCCACCCCAAGGCCGCTCAACTGCGACTGCCGCGCGAGGACTGGTGGAAGAGAAAAACCATGGATGCGCTGCGGCGTCTGAACGAGCGTTACCCGAAGAGCCAACGCGAGCAGATGGCGGTCCTGGACTACGTCATCGGCAACACCGATCGCCACTGGGGCAACTACCGCACCGGCCGAGACGGCGAGATCGTGGCCATCGATCACGGCCTGTCGTTCCCGGAATTTCCCGACTCGCGTATCGGCATTCGCTCCGACTTCGTCAAGGAATTCCATAATGTCACCCTGAGTGAAGAAGTGATAGCCCAGGTCAGAGCGGTGGACCTCGACCGGCTCCGCACTGCCCTGCTCGACGGCAAACTCAGCGAAGTAGCCGTCAACGGCGCACTCGACCGACTGATCGAGATACGCACGCACGGAAGGATCACCGGCCGGGCGTGGCCGGGAGAGATCAACGCCAGCATCGTCGTCATGCGGATGACGAAACCGTTACCTAGCGGGTGGATCGAAACCTGACAGGCTTCACGCCGCCCTGTTCGGGCCCGGACTCCCGAAGCTGTCACGAAGTGGGGGACGAGGAACATCTTTGAGAAATCCGGCGGTTAGCGGTTACCGCAGATAGTTTGCGGAGTCACCGAGCCTCAGCGCGGATCGTTTCCCCAGGTCGGCACCGGAGTTACCGCACATAGTCAGTAGTACCTATGCGCGGTAACCGGTTAGCGCCGGATTTCGCAGAAATGGGCTGGCCGCCGGGAAAACCTGCTGGTCAGGACGCTGCTGATCACACTAGCGCCGGATCCGGCGGACTTGGACCCCACGGGCCGACCACGAGGGAACCGGCCATGTTCGGTATAGAACCGCAACATTACCGAGAACCCGAGCTTCGTTGCACCACGCTTGCCCGCAACGAGCTCCAGCTCATTGGTGGATGTCGGTGCGTCGTTCCCAGCGGGTGGCCAGGCGGCGGTAGTGGTGTAGCAGGGCCAGGGATTGTTCGACGATCCATCGCCCTGTCACCTTGTCGCGGGTGCCGCGGCGCGGGATGTGC
>NZ_VUOS01000083.1 GCF_009829325.1 Nocardia sp. CY41 | reverse complement strand
GCTACACCACTACCGCCGCCTGGCCACCCGCTGGGAACGACGCACCGACATCCACCAAGGATTCCTCGACCTCGCCGCCGCCCTCATCTGCTGGCGAAGACTCCGCAACCGAACCTGATAGGCGCTCGTAGCACGGTCTCCTTGACGATGTCGATCAACGGCACCTGCCCCCATCTGGTGCGAATCGCCCTCTTCATCTTGCGCAGATTCGTCGGCTCGGCCTGCTTCGGTACCGGCGTCAGCTTGATAGCGCCGGATCGTCGTTCCTTGATTTCCAACCAGTCGCACTTGGGCAGCGCGGTGTGCAGGGCGTCGAGTTCGGCGCGCATCTCGGCCTGCATCGCCGCGATGAACTCCGACCCGTCCAACGGTTTGCGCAGCGCCTCGTAATGTTCGATGCGGCGCTGTTCGAAATCGGCGGGCAGATCCTCGGCGGGGTTGCGCCAGCGGTCCGCGCCGACCACCCAGATTTCCTTGCACCGCAACTGGTCCCGCAGCGCCTGTAATGTGCACACCTCGTACACCATCCGCACCACACGCTGCTTCCCGTGCTTGTCGGTCTGATACACCAGCTCCCGCCAGTCCGCGCTCACCCCGCGATGAGCCGGGATCGTCTCCTCGGCCGGGTAGTAGCGCAGAACACCCGAGGCATGCCGGCCGATCAGCTCCAAAGCATCGAGGTCACCGGCCGGTGAGCGGTGTTGTTAGAACGGAACTCCAACACGCTCAGCAACTTGATCAGCCCAGCCCGATAGTGATTGGTGTAGGAGCCCTTCAGCGTCGCCTTCACCGTCCGCTGATACGTCGGCCCCGAGGTCTTGAACTCGGCCACCAGGTCACGCAGCACCTGTTGCGGCGCGACCGGGAACACGGTGTCACGCACCAGCTTGTCACCGGCCTCGACCGTGGCCTCAGCGACGCGGAACAGCAGGTTCTCCTTGCCGGTGACCCGCTTAAACTCCTTGATCAGCTGGTTGGTCACCCGCACCTCGGCGCGGGCGTTGATGCGATGCACCGTCGCGATCAACAGTTCCACCAGCGTGTCGGTCAGCTCCCGTGCCCGGCAATGCAGCAAGGCCGCCAGCAACGTCAACACGACCTCCGGGGCGTGGCGGCGCAGGTGGCTCGGCGACTCCACCGACGCACGGCCGCGCCAGGCCGCGACGATCTTCGGTGAGACGTCGGCGAACACGTCAACGGGCAGTCCGATCGCTCGCACCGCCTCCAGCTTCGCTATCTCGGCCAGCATCGTGTTCAAACTGACTGTGCCCGGATCCGAGCGGATCGCGGCGAACACCGCCGAACCGTCTTCGGTCTGCGCATCGCCGATCAACGCGAACATCCGGTCGGCCACCTCGGCGGTCAGCCGGGAACTGACTCGCTCGAACAGCAGCTCTTCGCCGAGACTCAACGCCGAGCAGACGATCCGGTCCACCCGGCCACCGGTCGGCGGCTCGATCTTCTCGGCTCGGCATCGGGCCAGCACATGGTCACGGACCGCATCGACACCCCGCTGAGCCTGCGTGATGTTGTCCACCAGCCACCCGGTCAGCGCCTCGGCGTCGGCGACGCTGCACTCACGAAAGCCCAGCGACTCGCGGATCTGTGCCCTATGAGCCTTGCTCGTACGGCCGGTGAAGTCGTAGAACGCGATCTCGGTCCGGTCGACTCCGATCTGCCGAGCTACGTACTCGACCGCGTCGTCGTGGATCTCCGACCGCCCGCGGGGAAACCGGCCCTTTTCGGTGTAGAACCGCAGCATCAGCGCAAACCCGATTTTTGCTGCGCCCCGCTTGGTGGCAACCAGCTCCGGTTCCTTGCCGATCAGCGTCCACCGGTCGATCAGTTCGTCCTGGTCGAGCTCCCTCATCACGCGCGAAAACTACACCGGGCCAACCCCTCTCGACCGGGTTTCGGGAGCGTTCATGTACCGGGTGACACGATCGTTAACGGCACCCCCAGTCGCGCGATCTGCCGCTCGAGCGAGATCCGTTCGGGCCGCGGCACTTCCTGGATTAACCCCTGGACCAGCCCCTGGATTAGCGCAGGGTTTGGGTCCAGGGGTAATCCAGGCCCTAGTCCAGGGGGTAATCCAG
Organism: Nocardia sp. CY41; assembly: GCF_009829325.1. Classification (GTDB taxonomy): domain Bacteria; phylum Actinomycetota; class Actinomycetes; order Mycobacteriales; family Mycobacteriaceae; genus Nocardia. Next base: position 2,490 of record NZ_VUOS01000083.1, on the reverse strand, counting down.
GGGTGGCGATCTCTTTCACGATCCGGCGATGGTGATGATTGCCGATCGCGGCGAGATGACCGGGCAGCCAGCGTTCGAAGAACAGCAGCTGCTTGTCGACCGCTGGTAGCAGGTCGCACTTCATCAGTAATTCGCGCAGATGAGCCTCAGACTGGACAGACCCGCTGCAGCGCCTCGGCTTTCAGCAGCGGCTGGTTGTGCCATGCCATGAGTGTCCTCGACATCACCGTTCCACCCTCCTACCTGCTACCAGCCGACCACACATCCCGCAGCATGCGGCATCCACGGCGGTCGTCACGGGCCCGTATGCCCACAGCTTGTATCCCACCATCCGCGCACGGCTACCACGGCCCCCGCCCGAAGAGAATCTCCCTCGGTGGGCGGCGGTGGGGTGGGTTGACGACACGTTCCAGCTCATCGATGCTGGTGATCTGGACTGCATCCGTCACCATGGCCTCAGACCTGGGGACCGGGTGTTTCGGAGGCGGCCAGAACGAGTACACCTCCGGAGCTCCGTCAGGGGCCGTACGCCCAGTGGCCATCGCCACATGAGCACCGTTCCCCCACATGATCACATCGCCGCGCTGCGGTGGCAGATTGGCGGAGTCACCGGGAATATAGCGCCGCACTTCGTGTGGGAGGAGATCCCGCTTTAGCGGCCAAGACAGCATACCGGTCCGCCTGAACTCCGCGAGTTGCGCATACATCCTGTGAAGCTTGGCGTGAGAGATCACATTATTCCGGGCCCCGGCCCACAGCAGCATTTCCCAACAAGTCAAACCAGAGTCCGGGGACAGCGGTGGGAGAGGTCCTTCGGTCGGCGACGTCATCCAAGCCTCGAACTCCCGGTGCGGCGACTCCGCGAGCGCAAGGCGTTCCCATCTTGCCCGGACACCCGACGAGTGGATTCTCTCGAGTTCGTCCGCAACGATCAGTGGGGCGTCCCGCTGATCCTGGGGTTGTGCTTCGTGGACAGCAGGATGCCCGGAGTCGGGCTGTTCTCCTCCGCTGTGACTGGCCTGGCCTGTGCCGTCCATGGTGTGTTTCAGCCGTTCGGCGCCCGCCGCGTCTGTATCACCGTACCCATGGACGACAGCCCGAAGATCATCCGCGCCTATCGGGCCTCGATAGGTCTCGGAGAAGTACTTAGTTATGAGTGGTATCTCGCAACTGCGCAATTCATCGGCTATGGCCTGGAAGAGCCGTGCCAACCTACTCTCCGACAACATCCCTCACGCCCTGAACCTCGTGCACGGCCGGTGGCCCGGGTGCCGTCGTAGGAGACATGGTCGGAGTCGTCGGTGAACAGCGCGCCGACCGCAGTGCCCCTGTTCGGCCCGGATACCCCTGATATGGAACCGGAACCGCCGTCGCGGGGCGCGCCGGGAGACGTGGGCCGTCCGGCAGTACCGGGGCAAAGGATTTGAGGATCGGCCGCAACCGCACCGTGCATCGTGTCGCGTTCGTCGAGGATGAACGCGGCATGACCATCCTGCGCCGGATTGCCATGCTGGCTACTATGCGGCCGGGCGGCCCTGGTGGATGGTCTACGGCCCCACTACCGATCAGGTGAACTGCCAACTGTGCCTGCACAGCCACCGTCCGGGCGCAGATCGCGCCCGAAGTCCGGCAGCTGGCGACCAGCTCGCATTGGATCTCGGCTCGAGCATCGGCCCGAAGCGATGGCCGGCCGGATAGTCGACGGCAGGGACGCCGGTTCAGCGCGGTCCCTGGTGTACCTGTGTCCAATACCCAGGCGCGTAGTACCGGACCTGATCGTTGTCGGCCACCTGCAGCACACCGTTTTCGAAGAACTGGAATTCGGCCTCACCGGCGAACTCGAGACCCGCAGGAACTTCAGGGTCGGACAGATACACAGTGAACGACGTCATGCCGATCAGGCTATCGACACACCGAGCAGTCGCCGCAATCGTCCGGTTCGCGAAGATCACTGCGTCTCGGTAACGATCTTGGGCTCAATGGTTCGCTGACACCGAACACGCACCAGTCACCGTCGTTGAAATACGGCGTGTACTGGGTCCAGCCGAACGAGACGAGAGACGATCTCATTGGTGGCGAGGATCGCCCGCAGCACCGGCTCCAGGTCAGACAGTGGACGCTGGACGGGGCGGGGCTGTCGGGGCGGTACATCGCCCTCGACCGGAATACCGAGGAACGAGCGGCGGCTCGTGGCGGAGGAGGTCATGGACGGTTCGAGTCCTCGGTCTGGCGAATCACATCCGCAAGTGTAAGGTCCGGCCTTCACGGGCCATCTGGCGCAGGGTATCGGCGCAAATTTCGGCCCGTGACGAGCACGCCTGTGAATTACAGCGGTAAGGGTGATCGTGGGAAGGGAACCGGACACGCCGGATAGGGGCCGTCGGTCTGAAGTCGAGCGCAGTGGCCCGATACGACGCGGTCGCGATGGCTCACTGCGACTACAGTTTCCGGGGTGAGTGATGCCCGAGGTCCTGAACACGATGGTGATCT
>NZ_VUOS01000082.1 GCF_009829325.1 Nocardia sp. CY41 | reverse complement strand
CGGACCGGCAGTAGCGGTTCGATCACTGTCCACAACTCGTCTTCCACGATCCACGGGGCCGCCACGACGAAACATACTGCACCGCAACGAGAATCACCGCCACTCAACAGAACCTGTTAGGGGCTCTTAACAGTACCCCGTCTCGGATACTCCTCGAGATACCCTGCTCAGCATGCTCTGACCGTGAAATTCCGCGTCGGGTAATCGAATAACGTGAGTTCCCATTGGAGATGGCGCCTTGCCTAGAGCTTCAGCGACCAGAATTCTTGTTCGAAACTCTTCCCATAGGCCTTTTGCCCACGCATCACCTCAGTCATGCGGAACTTGAGGCGCCCATAAAGCGCCCTTGCGTCGACAAGGCAGCTATAGGTTTCGAGTTGCACCTCCAGAAATGAGTGCGCGCGAGCATGATCGAGAGCGATTCTCATTATCTCATACCCAGCGCCTCTACCCCTATACTGCGGCAGGACTAGCACGAAGTTAAGGAATGCCACACCGTCAGCTCTGTCCGATATCGCTATCGACGCTGCGCGTTTGTCCCCTACCCATCCAACCCAGATGCGATTGAATGAGCTTGGTAATTCAAGAAAGGCGCGCATCTTCTCGGCGATATTATCCTGAAAACGCCTGTCAAAACCGAACTCGGTGGCATAGACATCGCCATGCGCGGAAATTATCCATTCGTGATCGTCCTGTTGCGCTAATCGCACCGTCAATTCTGTGGCCGTCATTCGAAACCCCTATCTGTGCCGGCTTCTATCCATTTCGCACGAACCGGCACACCAGCTCGATGCGCGAATCCATTGTCGACTGCGCCAGCATCCGCGCCGCCTGCTGCTTCGTCCAGCCCGCCAGCATTCCCGTGAACACCGCCGGGGCCGCCCTGTTTCCCGGTCAGAGGTGATGCTCGGCGTCCATCCGCTGGTGCAGGATGCGCATGATCTCGACGATGCCGCCGGTGGCGATCCGGTAGTAAATCGTGTGGGATCCGGTGGGTAGTCGGAAGTAGCCGGGGCGGATGTCGTCGCAGGACCGGCCGATGCGGGGGTTGGCGGCGACACGGTCGAAGGCGCGCAGCAGCTCGCGCACGTAGTGCTCGGCCTGGTCGATGTCCCAGCGGTCGAGGGTGTAGTCGTAGATCTGTTCGAGGTCGGCGTGGGCGACGGGGTTGAGCAGATACCGGCTCACCGGCGCCGGGCCTGCGCCCGCTTGCGGGCCAGGAACTCCTCGCCGTCGAACGGCAGGGCGGGGCCGGCGTCCTCGGCCTCGATGAGGGCCTCACGCACCGCGCGCAGCTTGGTCTCACGATCCTCGAGCAGCCGCAGGGCGGCACGGACCACGTCACTGACCGAGCCGTAGCGACCCGAACCGACCTCGGCTTCGATGAACTCGAGGTAGTGATCGCCCAGGCTGACGGACGTGTTCTTGGCCATGCCCCACGATACCAATTTTTGGTATACCGCATCGGCCTTGACATCCCCCGCGTAGTGGCAGTGTCCTGGGTGCGGCCGGGGTCTGGGCCGCCGCTCGGGCACTGGTCGAAACGCCGCGGGCTCGGTCGTTCTCCACGGGCCGGGCCCTGCGGTGGCGTGAACCGCATCGACCGAGGGATGATCGGTGTGCGGGTGCCGGTCGGGCGTGAAGGCCCGCCCCCGCGTGCCTTGCCATCGCCGTGTGACGCATGTCAGCCGCACCGCCACCGAAGCTGCCCTGCGTACTGGGTTGCTTCTTCCCGCTGCTTTATCCGGTCTGCGCTCAGTTCCGTGCTCGAAACCGGAATCTTCGCAGGTCAACAGTCGTCGGATCCCGGCGGCCGGTCGAGAACTCTCCTGGACGCGACTTCGGCCCCGGTGCAGGATCCGGGGCCGAAGCGGTAGTGAGGCGAACTTCCTCGACGGGATATCGAGGCCCCGTCGACGTTACCGCCGCTGGACTGGGGTGACGGGTAGCCCTGGCGAGGGTGTCGCGGGCGGTGGTAAATGCTTGACACGTGAGGGTGGAGTGGCAGGCTGCTGGGTGAGGTCGGGGTCTGAAGCGTTGGAGTTCGGGCACTGGCCGTAACGCCGCAGGTTCGGTCGTGACGCCAGGGCTGGGCCTGCGGTGTCGTGTCCGAGGGGGTGGTGGGATTGATGGCGCGGTCGTGACCGGCGATTGTTCGAATAGCGGATTTGCGACTTCAGTCGCTCGGCGCAACAGCCCGGAGACATTCATGGTTACCCCGCTGCAGCACCCCACTGGTTCGCCGAGAGTGACCCGACCGCCAACGGCGGGTCCCGGCGCGGCCCGGCTGATACCCCGGGCGCCCGGACACCACCGAGGTCCGGGCTCGATGCGCAACTTGCGCCGCTGCGGATCCCGGCCGGTGGTGCTCGGTGTCGTGCTACTCGCCGCCGGTGTGGTTGCGCTGGTTCCGCTGCGTGTGTGGTGGCGTGACTACGGCGGTCCGCTGGTGATCGTCGCCTACCTGCAATATCTGGGCGTGGCCGCGACCGTCACATGGTGGGGACTGCGCGGGGCCGGCCGCCACCGGCAGTCGTCGTGGCGGGGTATGACACCAGAGAAGAACAGTGGTCCTCATGTCGCCGGACAGGGCAGAAGCCGATGAGCGAGCCGATCCACGCTTCGACCCGGTGCTGGTCAGCCGCGGAGGTGGGCGCACACAGCCTCGCTTCACGAACTCCACCCGCACGCCCTTGCCGGTCAGGGTGCGCACCAACCGGCGAAGGTCGTCGAGGTTGCGCGCGAGGCGGTCCATGGAGTGCACGATCACGGTGTCACCGTCGCGCACGAACCCGATCAGCTCCTCCAGCTGCGGGCGTGCGGTGTCCTTCCCGGAGGCCTTGTCGATGAAGGTGCGCTCGACGGCGATCCCGTCGAGCTGGCGGACGGTGTTCTGGTCGACCGCGCTCACCCTGATATAGCCGACGCGCATAACTGACCTCTCTGCCACTTGAAATGTCAAGTTGAAGTCTAAGAATCCAGCGGACGCATGTCAAGAAATGCAGAAGCAGACTCTATTCTGACGCTTTTCAGTCCGGTCACCGCTGTGGTGTTGGGGTGTACCCCAGATACACACGAGTGCGACTCATCTGAACGCCGATCGGCAACCGTGAATAGGGATCCACGTACGTAGACAGGTATATGCCGGTGTGAATGACCGATGTGGGGCCGGTACCTATCCGATGAGGATGGTTGTCGTGCAGCGAGCGCACCACCGGTGACAACACCGTCACCCGAAACCGCCCTCGACAACGGCGTCGGTAGGCCGACAAGGAAGTCGGCCGCACAGGCGGGATCCCGCAACGTCACCAACCAGGAAACCCATTCTGATGTCCACTAACCCGTTCAGCATGTTCGGCTTGGTCGCCGCACTCGACGGCCGCAACATCCAAGCCCACCTCACCGGCACCGTCGCCGACTGCACGGTCTGCGCCACCGTGTCCGGCCCGGTCACCGCCTGCCCAGCCGACCACGTCGCCGAGATCACCCGCACCGCGCAACGCCCCTTGGCAGCCACCGACATCGTCGACCACCTCGGCGCGGTCGGATACATCGCGGCCTCGTAGAAGCGAAGGTGTATGCCCCACCGGGTTTCACCCGGGCAACCCCTCAGAGCCAGATCCCACGGTTGAGCTCGACTCCGGCGAAGTAGCCTCGTAAAGCCACCTCTTCCCAGCCGAGGGTGTAGCGGCTCCGGGGGCCGGTGGGCGGCTGTCTGGCCTCGCGGGTGTCGGGTCTGGCCGTCGGTGCGGTCCCGAGCAAGATGACGGTTGGTCGATTGGCGGCCGGCGAAATAGGCTCGGCGCTCATGGCCGACTTGTGGGCGATCCGTTGTCGCATGGAGGAACGCGGTCTGCTTCGCGACGCAGCCCGGCTGTATAAGCGCGCCGCGCTGGCCGGTGACGCGAGTGCCGCCGCCGACCTGGTCCGGTGCTGGCATCTGGCTCATCCCGACGACCGGTGCGCCGCACGATGGGCCGCTGAGAACGCCCCTGTCGATGACCCGGGCCACGCTGCATACCTGCTGCGGGCCTTGCGCCGGGTTGGCGCGGACGGCGAGGCACGGCACCTGGCCGAGCGTGTTGCCGCAGGCGTTCGCCTCGACGACCCGCCCCGTGTCGCGGACCTGGTCGTCACGCTTCGGGAGGCCAGCTGGGAATGCCAGGTCAGACAGCTGGCGGAGCGCGGCTCGGAACTCGCCGGCCTTGATGACCCGTGGGCAGGCGTGAGCTCGCCGGAGGTCCTCCAGGAAGCACGCCGGAAGTTCATGGAAGAGTATGCGGCCAACCCGCCTGTCATGCCCACCACCGCGAACGTTCGGCTCGATGACCCGATCGAGGTCAGCGGCCTGCTCGAGGAACTACGTGAGAACGGTGACCTCGGCGAGGCGCAGCTGCTGGCGACCAGGGCCAGCCTCGCGATCGGTGTGGACAACCCGTACTGTGTCGCCTGCTTCCTGAAGGAACTACGGCAGCTCGGCGCGACGGACGCGACCGCCTCGCTGGTATCGCGAGATCCTGCCCGGCAGGTCAGGCTCGACCGGCTGTTCGGGGTACGGGACTTGCTGATCGAGTTCCACGAGGCTGGTGCGGAAGAGCAGGGCAGGCTGCTGGCCGACCGCGCTGCC
>NZ_VUOS01000081.1 GCF_009829325.1 Nocardia sp. CY41 | reverse complement strand
CCCGACCCGTTCGACCCGGCGCTGACCGAGGTCGGCTTCACCACTGTCGGCCACGCTGCCTGACAGTCCGGTCACAGCGACAGGAAAACCTCGATGACCGGGTCGGGCGGTGGTGAGGCCATCGCGAGATGAACAAGCTCGATTCCAGCGCACCCTGGGCTGGTGTATGCAACCCGAGCTCCGCCGACCGTCGATCAATCAGCGCCGCCGGCGGCCCGTCGTCGTCGCCTGAGAACCTCGGTGTGTGGTCGGTTCTGGCCCTGTCGCGCAAAACTTGGACCAAGCTATCGATCCTTCTCTGAACCTCATCCATCCTTCTCTGAGCGTCGTCTGAGGACCGTGGCCTCGTACTGCCGGTACTGTCGGGGTTCGACGGTCGCTCATCGTGTCCGGCTGCACTGCGCTTGGACAGGTCACCGACGCGGGTCGATTCGCCCCTGGATCCGGCGTGGTCGTCCATGGTGTGTTTGAGCCGTTGCGCGAGCGACTCGTCGGCATTGCTCTCTGTGCGCACCACAGACCGAAGACCATCCGCGCCCATCGGGCCTCTTTGAGTGTCGGCGATGTGCCCGGTCGCGCGTGGGATCTGGCGGTTGCGCAATCCATCGGCCATGTCCCTGACGAACTGCGCCAGCCTGCTGTTGCCTAACAACCTCCGCACCCTGTAGTCCCGCACACAGCGACGTCACCTCTACTTCACTCAGCCGGGCGACATCCTCTCCTTCCGCCGCCGGACCGGACAGGCGCGGTCTTCCCGGCTGTGGTGAGCACGAGCGCGCCAGGGTGTGGTCCGAGGTCGAATCGGCGACCACCGCGCAACCTGTCTGACGAAGTCCGTTTGGGTGCAGCGATCTCGATTGAGAGTCTTCAGGACGCGAAGGGAGGGTGCCGCCCGGCTTGTGTGTGTATCTGGGGTACACGTGTGTATCTGGGGAACCCCAACACCACGCACTCGACCGAGCCGAAAAGTGTCAGAATAGAATCAATTTCTGCATTTCTTGACACATGTCCGCTGGATTCTCAGACTTCAAATTTACATTTCAAGTGGCGGAGAGGTCAGTTATGGCGTCGGCTATATCGGGGGCCGGTAGTAATCGCGCGGAAAACAACGACAATGGCTTGACCAGCGGTTATGTCGGCTAGGACGTGTTGCGAAGTGGCGCTGTGGGCGAGCTACTGGACCGCTGTGTACGCCAGGCCTTCGGATCGACACAGCACATACCGTAGGCCCGGAGCGAATTCGACCAGCATCGGCAGGATGCGTAGCTGCACGGTGATCGGCGCCGAGACCGCAACGACAACCGGCGTCGCGGGCGGCCGGGGCCTTTCCTGCATCATGTGCCGTGGTGCTACCGCTGGCCCGACGCTTGATACGCCGCTGTTCGGGTAGCGCAAGGTGGTCCAGTAGAGGGGCGGATCTGGACAGTCGGATTTGCGTGTTGTCTCAGCTGGGAGGAGGGATCCGGTGGTGGGAACAGCCGAAGACCAGATAGGTTCCGCTCCGTGAGAGACAGCATTCCCGCACGAGGAGACCGGAAATGGGCGCCCTGGTGGGCGTATCTTGCTCCGATCCTCGGCGTCAACTACCTCAGACAGATCGTCGTGCCTTTCGGCACCGTGCCCGTGATCATCGATGTCTTGCTCGCCGTGATGCTCGCCGGGGCAGTGTTCGTCCTCATCACCGCTTTCTACCGGCTGACGCAACGCTGACTGTGACCGCCGGACCCCCTTTGTCGAGTTCCTCCTTACTGTTCCTGCTGCCGCAGGCTGCGCGTGGCCGAGTGCAATTGAACTGCAGAAGCACCGCTGTGAGCAGGTGACACCAGGCACCAATGGCACCACGTACGGCCGCCACCATCGACTTCAAGAAGCCCTCCGGCGGCGGCAGCTTCCAGCAATAGAGATCGGGGTGCTGTCAGGTTCCGGTAGAGCAGCTTCGATGACTGGGAACTTCAGCCTTCAGATAGACGATCGCTATCCGTTTCCGTGCTCAGTATGGTCAATTCCCGAGCGAACTCTTGCCGGGCTTTTACTATGAGTTCATCACTGGCCGCAGGATAAGCCGAGACTATCGCGATCAAAGCGTTCTCGACACGAGGCCCCAGACCTGTGTGAGAAGCCGGAGCCAGCCCTTCCAACGCTCGGGCCAGACTCGTGTCGAAGTTACGCCGAACCTGCTCGACAGACAATCCTCTCCCCCTCAAATCAATCCTTCCTTCCGCCATTCCGATTCTGCTGTTTCAACCAACAGATTACGCAGCACTCTAGCGGGTTCGCTGGCGTGTTCGCCGTTCAGCTCGACATCGGCGAATGCCTCGGCAAGGGCTTCGATTGGATGAAACCCACCTTTCCAGAAACTGTATCCACTCAGCTGGTCACGCCAAATTCTGCACGGCTCGCTGATATCGCCTCCAAGGTTCTCTGGGTCATGCGTTCGTAGATAGTGCTCAAACAAATGTGAATCGGCTCTGTCGACGGCGGCCGACCGTCCTGCATAGGTCAGCGCATGACCGAACTCATGAACTATCGCGCTATATGCCGGACCTTGAGACCTCTGGAAGAAATGCTTACGCTCCACCGCCTCCGTTACGTCTTTCGACAGCAGTTCCGGGTCTGTGGCGTATTTTGCCGAGAAGGTTATCCGGGTGGCCTTGAGATCAGTATGAGGCGCTCTGTCTTCGAGTGCCCGAGCGATGTCCCCCTCGACGTCACCGAGATCCACCGAGAGAATTCTGGTATGTGGGTACTTGGCCAGCATTTCGTCCAGGGCAGTGACGATTTCACGGACCGTGCCGGTATCAACACCGGGCATGTCGAAGCCATACACTTCGATACCGTGCCGGTCGGTCAGTTCCTTCCCGATCTGCGCATTGAGTCGTTCGATTTCCCCGGGCCGCCGACGAACAGGAAGTTTTGGTTTAACATCAGTCTGCGGAAGGACGGCTCCCGGCGACTCCAGAGACGAACGGGGGCCTTGGCCATCCGGAAAGGTGGCAGCGACTCGGGCGGCAGACGACTCGTCGGTGGTACGCATTGCAGAACTTGTGCCCCGAAGGTGTTCCGCGGCATGAATCGGTGGACCTGCCCGCGCTTCCGCAACCCCTTTCGCGAGGGGAATCAATCCATCACGGAGATCCGCCCATGCCTTCGCGATCGATTTTCCATGCACAGCCCGACCGGTCCCACACTTGCCTGATAGCTGGAGAATAGCGTAAATGTGCCATCCGGTCGGTTTTCGCCAATAGGGGGAACACCAGGTCCAGGCTCGGCCTGCGGGTCAGCAAAGGCCCCGCGTGCGGGAACCGGGCCTCCGCCTCAGCGCGGGAGCCCGGCCGGTAGAGAGTGATCCGGCCCAGATCCCGGATGCGTGGTGAGAGCTGCATGCCGATGCTGGTCGAATTCGCTCCGGGCCTACGGTATGTGCTGTGTCGATCCGAAGGGCTGGCGTACACAGCGGTCCAGTAGCTCGCCCACAGCGCCACTTCCGACACGTCCTAGCCGACATAACCGCTGCTCAAGCCATTGTCGTTGTTCGCAAACCCGCCCTCACCACCGAACAAGCCGACTTGTTGCGCGCCCGCGCGGCCGCCGGAGTGTCGAAGGCGGCGCTGGCCAGGGAGTTCGGTGTCAGCCGTGAAACGGTCTACGCCTACCTGCGGGGTGAAACCGTCACGGCCTGAGCTGCGAGGTTTCCGGTTTCGCACACCAAACCGAGCACTTGTCGGTGGCGGGGGCTGGCGCGCGTTCTGAAGTGTTGTCACCGCCGCGCACGCGACACGCGTGAACCGCGGTATCGGGCATCCCGGTGGGCGGGGGCCTATTGTCAGCGCCGCCACGGGCTTGTGCACGGAGGCCGGTGGCAGCGCATGAAATGGCTAGGCAGCCCGGGACCCCGGTGCGACATCACTCCCGCTCGGCTGGGGGCCTCGGGTGTATCCGCTGATTGCGTCACCCCGTGATCCACACCTCACACGGCGATGGCAAGGCCCGCTCACGCTTTCACGATCACTGAACCATCACGGGTTTGGGGCCGCTTCCTTCTTTGAGGATGGTCTCCATCATGTCGAAGCGCTACCCGTCCGAGGTTCGTGACAAGGCCGTGCGGCTGGCCCTCGAACGGCTCGATGAGTACGGATCCGCCTACGCTGCTGCGCGTGCGATCGGCCCGCTGGTCGACGTGCATCACGAAACTCTGCGGCTGTGGATCAACAAAGCCCTCGACGAAGCGCCGTCTTCGGGTGCGGCGGTCGCGGCGGGCTTGTCGACAGCGGTGCGGCAGGAGCTGGCTCGGCTGCGGAAAGAGGTTCGAGATCTCAAGCAGACCAACGAGATTTTGAAGTTGGCCTCGGCTTTTTCGCGCGGGAACTCGACCCGCGACACCGCTGATCGTCGGGTTCATCGACGAATACCGCCAGGTCTACGGCGTCGAGTCGATTTGCCGCGCGCTCTCGGCGCACGGTGTGCAGATCGCGGCCCGGACCTACCGCAAAGCCCGCCGCCTGCCACCGTGTGACCGCGACATCGCTGATGCGCTGGTGGAGAACGCGTTGCGCGATCTGCACGGCGCATACGAACAGATGTATGGACGCCGCAAAATGACTCGCTACCTGCGCCGTCAGGGCCACGAGGTGGCGTTTTGCACCGTCGACCGTCTCATGGGACGTAGACAACGAACGACCGTCCCAGCGAAGAACGGTGTCCGTGCTGGTGACAAGCTCAACCGCGACTTCACCGCCGCGGCGCCGAACCACGTGTGGGTCGCCGACTTCACGTATGTGGCGACCT
>NZ_VUOS01000080.1 GCF_009829325.1 Nocardia sp. CY41 | reverse complement strand
CCGGCGGCAATCCCGCCCTCGATTCCGTGGCGACCGGCGCGGGCCAGTGGGGCCCCTACATCGAACACGCGGGAGCCAGATGCGAGATCGGCTTCCACGGCAGCTTCACCTGCACCTCGAAGGGCCATGCTTTCAGCTCCTTCGCAGGAAGCATCTCCGCGTAGTGCCGGGAGATATCTCGGCGACGGACCGGATCAGCGGTTGTGGCGGTTCGACGCGGCCGCGGACTACGGCCCGCTCAATCAGGCTGCGCGGGGGCGCATCGACACCGGCAAGATCGTCGCGCACTGGCAGGACATCTGCCGGGTCGCGGTGTCGATCCATGAGTGTGAGGTCTCCGCGCACGACGTCAGCCGCATGATCTCCCGCGATGGGAACCCCACCCCGCTGGGGCAGGCCATCGCACACTACGGGCGGATCTTCAAGACCCTCCACATCCTACGCCTGGCCGACGACGAGCCATATCGCCGGGAAGGCAAGCTCCAGGCCAATCTCGGAGAAGGCCGCCACGACCTGGCGCGGCGGATCTACCGGAAGAAAGGCGAGATGACCCGCACCTACTACGAGGGCGTGGAAGATCAGCTCTCCGCACTCGGATTGGTGCTCAACTGCGCGGTTCTGTGGAATACCGTCTACACTGATCGCGCCCTGGATAAGTTTCGCGCGCAAGGATATTCAGTCCGAGATGAGGATGCGCGGCGGCTGTCGGCGTTCATCCGCACCCACATCGGCATCGACGGCCACTACGCCTTCCACCTGCCCGACCTCGGCGGAACCCATCGGCCGCTGCGCGACCCGGACGAATAACCTCGCTCGACCTGCCGAATCGATCCCCCGCGCTGTGGGCTGAAGGCGATGTATGAGGTCGGCATCGATATTTGCGGCCAGAACTCGATGGTCATGGCCTCAGTCCTAATCGACCAGTACCCAGCCATCGTCGCTCTCGCCTAGCCAGGGCAGGCTCAGGGCCTCGCACCATGCGGTGCAGGGGCCACCGATCGCACCGGACTCTAGATATGCGACAGCGTCTGCATCCGCGGCTCGGTCAACCACGGCTACCGGCACACCTACAGTGCGGCAACGGTGCTGCGAGCCAGTTGCCCATCGACCAGCACACCAGGATCGCTAACGCCAACCGGCTCCTCTATCACGGGCAGTCGGCAACACGCACGCAAGGGTTCGCCGTCGGTGTAATACGAACCGTCATCCAGTCTGGGGTAGGCGTAGTAGTGGTAGAGCCGCCGGACAGCGCCTTCATGTGTATCGAGGACGATATGCTCCGCACCGTATTCGTCGTGATCGAGCGCGACAAAGACGCGGGAGACGAGTTCGGTGTGCGCGGCAAGCCACGCCACCAAGTCGGCGAGCTGCTCGTCGTCGTCGTCGAATACGTGTTTGATCCGGTAGCGGCCGTCGACTCGTTCGATAGGCAGGGCATCGAACTCGATCTCCGAATTTTCAGCTTCCGAGCCTTGTGGCAGCCCGGGTGTACCAGCGTAGAAGGTTGCCAACGCTGCCGGATCCGCATCCGGCACCAGATCGATCCAAGCGATGCCCATAAAAGTCGACACATTCCGAAGCGTAGTGGTGTCACCACTGGTGGTGGCTCGGCTTCCCGACGAACCTGCACGGCGACGCCCTCCGGTGTGGACCATCGCGACCGGCTCTGGGCGACCCCCGCCCGCCCTGTCGTCACCGACCTCGCCGACGCGCGGCCGGGTCGGTCTGAGCCTGCCATCTACCCAGCGCCTCGGCCGACACCTTGCTGTATTTGGCCAGGCTGCGCGCCGACGTGTGCCCCGACAGCGCCATCAACATCGGCGTGGACGCACCGTCCTCAGCGGCGTGGGTCAACTTGGAGTGCCGCAACTGGTGCAGCGTGAACGGGCCACGTTTCATCGACGTGGTGTGTTCGGTGAACAGGGCCGCCGCCCGCCGGTAGGACAACCGGGCCCGCTGCGTCGCCGGGTCCACATCGGCCAGCGCTACCGACGGCTTCGCCCTCCGGTCGGTCACGAACAACGGTCCGCGCTGGCGTCCGCCGATCAGCCGGGGCAGCAACCGGGCCGTGCCGGTCTGCCAGTACACGACATCGCGAGCACCACCCTTACGGGTCACCACCGCGCACCGGTTGGTCATGTCGAGATCGGCGATGTCCGGGCCCAGAATCTCCTCGGCGCGGGCCGCGGTCTCATACAGCATCGTCCACAACGCCCGCTCCCGCAGCGGCGCCTCACCGCCGAGCAGCCCGGCGACCTCCACAGTGCTCAACGCCCGACTGTTGTCCGGCGGCATCGACCGCGCCCGCAACCGCGCCACCGGATCCCCGGCAAGCCAACCCTGCTCACGCCAATACCCGCACGCCGACGACAACGCCGTCAACTGAAGGTTGAACGTCTTCGCGGACTTGGCGCCCCACACGAACACGAACCACCCGGACACCCGATCCGGATCCAACCCGGCCACATCGGTGTCCGCGCCGAAGTCACCCACCAGACGATCCAAAGCAGCTGCGTAGCCCCGACGGGTGTTGCCGACAGTAATGGTCCCCAGGAACACCTTCACCGCGTCCGCCAGCCGGACCCCGGCCACCGCCCTGGGCAGTGTCCGCACCGCGCTCATTCCGAACCCGCCTCCCGCTCTACGGCAGATAGTTTCCCGAGTCACCCCTGCACCACGCCATCACCGCGCCTGGACGACCTCCAGTCTATGGCAGATAGTCAGCCACTATCTGCCATAAATCCTTAGCGCCGGATCGGGCAGATTTACTCCTCAACCCCCTATCCCCGAAAACGACAACGAAGTCATTATCCCAGCGAAACACGAACTGCCCGCAGTCGATTACAGAGAACAGACGCCAGCTACTCGTCCGACTTTTTCAGGGGCAAGTAGCTAGTCCCGGGCGATGGTGCGATCGAACAACACCCAGTCGGGGGGCGTCATGTTCGCAGGAAGGACGCCTTTCCATGCACGTACACGTAGCTGCCCGGCTGTCGTCTCGGCAGCCAGCGTTGCGCCGCGCCGCAGTTCCTTGTGCTGTGCTGCCAGCTCCACTGCCTCGGTCACCGTCGAACGCACCCGATCCATACCGAAATCCGGTGCCAGCGAGGCCAGTTGATCGGGCAGCGAGTCGGCTACCCGACCGATACGTTTGCGATCG
The DNA here is from genome assembly GCF_009829325.1 of Nocardia sp. CY41. Taxonomy (GTDB): domain Bacteria; phylum Actinomycetota; class Actinomycetes; order Mycobacteriales; family Mycobacteriaceae; genus Nocardia. The sequence goes on along the minus strand of NZ_VUOS01000080.1, from coordinate 1,873 downwards.
GTCGGCAACTGTATCGACCACGACGGGTCCGTCCCGTCTCCGGGATCTTTGTATTCGAACTTGCCGAACTGCTCACCGCCCCAGTTGTCCGCCAGTATCCCACTGCGGTCTACTTCTGGACGAAACCCTTCGACCGATCCGCTGACTATGGATCCGGTACCACTGTGTTGCGTGGTCAACGATAGGTGGACGCCTTCTTTGCCCGAGGCTTTCAGGCCGTAGTTCACCGGCAGCGCGGCGAGATCCGGCAACCTCGCCGACGCGCCGGCGGCGCCGTGATCGCGCAGCAGCCCCGCCACCGTCTCGCGAACCTGCTGTCCGGACATGCCCGGCGTAAAGTCCGCCGACGATCTTGGCGACGGGTCGAGCGGGGCAGGCGTGGCGTGCGATGACTCTCCGACACCGGACTGCTCGATCTGATGTCGGCCCTCCAGGTCCCGATCGGTCACTGTCTTCCTCGCGAACTCCGTCAGGGGCTCCTCGACCTGCCGAATCGGTTTCTCCGCCGCACGGGCGGCGTCGGGGAAGACCTCGTCGGCCAGTTTCTTGGCCACCTTTTTACCGAACCACTTGCCGATCACCGCGCGACCACATCGAACCCCGACACTGCTGAACAATGAAATCCGTTGTATTGCAACGCGCGTTCCACCTCGCGTGACCGCAAACCGTGTTGTCCCGGATACGGCAGCCGCCGGGCACGTCCCCAGCGACGTACTTCCTCCATCACTGCGGGCTCCGGGCGGTGCCGCTGGAGATGTCCGAGAGCGGCAGCAACCGAACTCGCTTTGCCCTCAGTTGCCCCGTCTCCTTCGTTCTCGGCCCGCCCGGCGAACCGGACGCTTCAAGATCACCTATCCTCACCCAGGATTTCGATCCTCGTCCTCCCGCGTGACCCGCAACGCGGACCGGGGTTTCGTACTACATGCAGTTCCAGGTCATACTCAGAACGTGACCACCCTCACCCCACCGACAAGCGCTCGGTTTGGTGTGCGAACCCGGAAACCTCGCAGCTCACGCCGTGACGGTCTCAGCCCGCAGATAGCGTAGACGGTTTCGCGGCTGACATCGAACTCTCTGGCCAGCGCCGCTTTCGAAATGCCGGCGGCCCCGCGGGCGCGCAACAAGTCGGCCTGCTCGGCGGTGAGGGCGGGTTTGCGGCCGGTGTAGGCGCCGCGGGCCTTGGCCGCGGCGATGCCCTCGCGCTGGCGTTCGAGGATGAGGGCGCGTTCGAACTCGGCGAAGGCACCCATCACGCTCAGCAGTAGGTTCGCCATCGGTGAGTCCTCGCCGGTGAAGGTCAGCGACTCCTTCACGAACTCCACCCGCACGCCCTTGCCGGTCAGGGTGCGCACCAACCGGCGAAGGTCGTCGAGGTTGCGGGCCAGGCGATCCATGGAGTGCACGATCACGGTGTCGCCGTCGCGCATCGACACCCGGCCGTACCCGATCAGCGCGCCCCCGCCGCCGATCGGATCGAGCGCATCGCCATCGAGGGCGAGCGGATCCGGGACATCGAGAGTGCGCACCGTGTCGACCATGCCCCGGGCAGTGTAGGAGAAAGGGCCGACAATCCTTGTTGGACAGCAAGGTTACGGCAACAGGTTTTTTCGACAGGTGGCGACGCCAGGCCGCCTGCGGATTCCTGTGTCGATGTTCGAACTCGCCTGCGCTGATGCTCGAAGCCGAGTCCACCCGGTGCGGCACATCCCGCGCGGTCCGGGAATGGGCGGTGTCACGCGGCGACACCTTAGAGCGCCTATCAGGTTCGGTTGCGGAGTCTTCGCCAGCAGATGAGGGCGGCGGCGAGGTCGAGGAATCCTTGGTGGATGTCGGTGCGTCGTTCCCAGCGGGTGGCCAGGCGGCGGTACCGGTG
>NZ_VUOS01000079.1 GCF_009829325.1 Nocardia sp. CY41 | reverse complement strand
TTCAGGACGTGGATCGGGGGGTGGTGGGTGTGGGCTTGTAGTGGCGGCCGCTGATCGTGGTCGGCTGGTAGCGCACCCGCGGGTCGGGCACGATCGTGCGGTCGCGGGGGCCGGTGATCAGGGTGATCGGCCCGGTAGCGGTGATCATCACGCGAATGTTCTCCTCACCGTGGGTGGACGGGGCGGTGTCAGTCGCCGAGGGAGGTGATGTGCCCGAATTGGTGTTCGTAGTTGCTCATGGCTTCATCGAGCGTGCGCATCAACCGGAAGATCAACGCGGGCGGGAACTTCACCCGCGCGGTGACCTGCACCGGTTGGCGCATCACCGGTCCGTGCTGCCCCGCGGCGGCGGGTTCGGCGGGCAGATAGACCAGGAAGTCCAGGGTGAAGTCGGTGCGGTTGTACCAGCAGGTGAACCCGTTGGCATACACCCCCGCACTCCAGGCGTCGGGCACGATCACCTCGACATCTATGTCGCCCTCGGGCGGGCCGGGCGGGTTCGGGTCATCGCTCACGACCGCTCACCACCGGGCTGCGGGGTGGTGCCGGGCTGCGGTCGCGCCGGTTTCCCGATGCGCCGCCGCGCCGGCACCGTCCTCACAGAAGCCATCCTCGTCCCGGCCGGACCCCGGTCAGCGGCCTTCCAGCTGGCGGGCCTGCTGGCGGATCTGGTGCAGCTGCAGCTCCCACTGCCCGGCGCGGTCCTGGGCGCGGGTGGCCTGGTCCTCGGCCTGCTGGGCGAGCTGGGTGGCCTGATCGGCCTGATCGGCCGCCGAGGACGCGCGTTGCTGGGACTGGCCGGCTTCGCCTTGGGCCTGCTGGGCCTGGGCTTGGGCGCGGTCGGCCTCGCTTTGGGCCTGCTGGGCCTGATTCGACGCCAAGACCGCGGCCTGGCGGGCCTGCTGCGCCTGCTGATTGGCCTGGCTGGCGTTGTGCTGCGCGGTCTGCGCCTGGTTCTGCACCTGCCGGGCCTGGGTCTGGGCTTGACGCGCCAAGCCACTGGCTTGCATCGCGTACTGGCGCGCGCTCTGGGCCTCCTGGCGGGCTTCGTCCAGCCGCAGCCGCAGCATCTCCACCTCCCCACGCACATCCACCACATCCTGACGCTGACCCTGCGACGACCGGTTCTCCGTGCTCGTGTCCTGCGCTGCCATCTGAGTTCCCTTCCAAAAGTGTGGACGGTTGCATTTCCAACTGGGACGAACTCGCTCGACCGGCACATACTCCCATCACCACCACCGGTCATCAGCAACTTTGAAGCAATCGCCCGGAAATGCGGGCGAAACACGCCGCGGACCACTACTCGGCAGCCTGCGCACACCCACAGCTACCCAGGCAGATCCCGCATTCCCTCGCGAGTCGGTGAACTGTCCGGTGCCGGTAAGAATCGCGCTACGAGGCAATCGAGGCGCGATATGGCAACAAAGGTCAGCAAACACTCCGGTACTGGATACGTCGATAGCGCCAACTTGATTCAAGATCACACGATAGCCGTTTCACCTGGGGGTTTCTCTCCCCATATGCCCCGGGTGACGCCCTCCTCAACGGCACCCGCCTACCGCGATCGACCGTTGCCGCCGCGCTCGACACGCGTGGTCAGTAACGCCACGATCCGGGCCTGGGCCGACCCCACGGCAGCCAACTTGCCACGTATCTCGGCGAACTCGTTGTACACCTGGTCGAACTGCCCGCTCACACGCTCACCCGCATCGGCCAGAGCGGACATAACGGCTTGCCGGAAGTCGCGGATCTGTGTGCCCATCTCGGTCACCCCCCGCTGCGCGCCGCCGGCCAGCACTCGCGCCGCCGCGGCATCCTGCTCGACAGTGCGCAGCCGCTCGGCCAGCTCACCGACCCGCGCCTCCAGCGCAGCCAGACGAGCTTCCAAGCCCTCCGACGCCATACCCAGCAGCCTACGCACAGTGGTCGTGACGCCGCCGCGGCAACTCGGCTGCCGACACCACCACCGTGGCCGCGGCTGCCATGACCGGCCATGAGCAGGGTGGCTAGCGGCTCCCCCTGACCGGAACCGGGCGAGTCGGTGCGAGGTCGGTCAGTTGGGCAGCACCCACTCGCTGCCGCGGGTACGGTCCGCCAGCCGGTCACCCCGACCCGCTCGGGTCTGCGCGACGATCTCACCCAAGCGGTGGTGGCGGGCCTCGGCCAGAGCCGCGTTCCACAACACGGCGGCTTTGGCGGCTGTCATCGACTCCGGGTAGATGATCACGCCACGATTTCGATCCCACCGCAGCGACACCGCCGAACACGCCCGATCGACAGCGTCTTTGAACGCGCCCTCGATCAGGGGCTCGTCCCAGCGCTCGTCCCCGGCCAGCGGATACGCATCAGCATCCGGCGGCGCGGAGACGTAGTGGTCGGCCAGATGCGCCATCACCCAACCGGTCTCCCCGACAGCCTCCTCCACGTCCCATCCCTCGCGCAGCTCGGGCATGCCGCGGATCGTAGCCGCAGGCATCGACAACAACGGGCAGGGTGAACTCGACGCGCTCGGGCCGACAGCCGAGGCGGCCCACGCTCGGCACCGACACCACCGACCGGTCACCGCGTAGCCGACCTCGCAGCGACCGTCGCGCGCCGACAGCACACACCATTTCCACCCCCAGTGCGCAACCGGGGCATTTCGTCCGGCGAAATTCGCCGGGATCCGGGTTACACCTCCTGCACCTGCGTGGCCCGCAGTCGAGTGTTTCGTCCGGCGGAACTCGTAGCGTGGTCGATATGTACCTCGACGATCCTCCCAAGTACTGCCCGCAGTGCGCGTCGCTGATCGTGCACCCCCGCCGCGGCCGCCGCCGCCGATGGTGCTCGGATGACTGCCGACGACGCGGCAGCGAGCAAGGCATCCGCATCCGCGAAGTCGTGCTCGAGAAGGAAGTGCAGCGCCCGGAACGGATCTCGCTCGAACGGCAGATCGCGCGACTGCTGGAGGATCCCGACGCCACCGAACTGCTGCTGCGCACCCTCGCTCACCGCTGGCGCCACCACGGACCCGACACCGCCACGCGCCAGAAGCTCAAGCCGACAATCCTCGACCTGTGGCAGGCATTCCACGCCGACACCGACCCGGACGCGGCGCGGAATCCGCCGGCGAAACTCCCCACCGCCGCCGCCGAACACCGCGCCGCCGTCGAGCGGGTGTTGTCCTCACCGAAGTCGATCCGCACCGTCTTGATGCGTGTGCGCGACATGCTCGACGCCGGACAGTTCCCTGCCACCACAGCCGGTCCGGTGCACAACGGGATCGCCTACCTGTTCCGTCAGGACACCCCGCCGCGCCACCGCCAGTTCTACCGAGCACGCGGACACTGACCCCACTGCTGGCACTGGGCCGTGTGGTCCCGGTGGCAAGCGAGCGAAGCTCGTGCGGCAGCACCTCCCAAGGCGACCAGCACGCCCACCGCAGCGCACGCACCCTCCCAGCGGCCGCCGCCGTTCCTCCCCTGTTTCTCCCCGGAATCCGGTGCCATTGCTCAACATTCCGTCCCGCCCCGTCCCCGTTTTCTTGACCACCCTCGTCCAGGTACGCAGATCGAGGGTGGTCAAGAAAACGGCAGCCCGCGAACGTAGGGGACGGGGCGGGACGGAAACACCACAGCTCAGACCAGATCGGCCTCGCGACTGGAGTAGCGACCAAGGTAGCGACCAGACTCGCGATCAGGGTCGCGACCAGGGTAGCGACGGCTGCGCGAGGCTAGTCGCGACCCTAATCGCTACCCCTGGCTGTCCTTCGACGGCATTCGCCGCGCTCTGCCGGACCATCCGCGTGTTCGGTCGACGGCGCGCTGACACGGCTGACGCGGCGACCGAACCCCCTCCCCACCACCCCGCTCCCGGGTCTGGTCTCGAAGGTGTTTTCGTCCCGGCCCGAACCGGTTTCTCGACCACCCTTGATCCAGGTACTCCGCAGATCGAGGGTGGTCGGGAAATCGGGGAGCTTGCGGACGAAGGTGCGGGCCGGGACGGAACACCGCAGCTCACCGAGCTGCCCGGGGTGGATTAGCCCCTGGATTACCCCCTGGCCTAGGTCCTGGATTACCCCCTGGACCCAAACCCTGCGCTAATCCAGGGGCTAATCCAGGGGTGTCGCGTCCGAGGTCCTGCGGCCGGACCGGGCATCAGCGGTCCTGGAGCACCCTGCACCCCAAGGGAATCAGAGCCCCCGGCCCTGGTCGGGCTCGTGGTCGGGCCCGAGGTCGGGATGCGGTTCCGGCATGTGACGCTGCCAGGATTTGTCTTCCTGCGGGGATGTTCGCTGCTGCTTCGAGTTCTCCGGAGCGGATTCCATGTCGAGGTCGTAGCCGTAGCCATACGGATCGGGCCCGGTGTCTGTGCTCGGTGTGGTCCAGCCTTTGGATCGCTGCATGAACCGGGCGGCAAGCTCGGAGCGTGTCCGCGGCGCCTGTTGCTTGCGCGCTTTGTGCACACTCTCGGCCCGCTGGTCGGAGGTCATGCGACCGCGGTAGGTGTGCTCGGTTTCGACCTTCTCGAGTTCGTGTTCGAGGATGTGCAGCATCCGGGAGTCGGCGGTGAGCGCGGCCGCGTCGGCCTGGACGGCTTCACGCACCCGGCGCTGACATTGCGCCTGGTTGGCGTTGCGCAACACCTCAGCCCACTCCTCCTGCGGCACCCCGGTGTCCTCGGCCGCGGCGTCGGCAGCGCTGCGGGCGGCGTGGGCGGCCGGGGCGTGCTGGTCGATCTGCTCGCTCACCTCCGCGATCTGGGCCTCGAGACGGGCGCGGACCCGCGGACTCCACCGCGAGGTGTTGGCGTGCTCGCGTTCGAGCCGCTCACGTTCACGCTCCCGCGTGGCGTGCTCGCGTTCGAGCCGATCGGCCTCGTCGAGGGCCTGTTTCGCGGCCTTGATCGCGGCGGCCTGCTCGGTCAGGGTCTTGTTGTCCGCCCGCACCTGCGCGAGGAGCGGGCCGCCCAGCCGTCGCGCTTCGAGTTCCTGGCGCAGCGCCGCGATTTCGGCGCGGCGGTGCAGCAGCTCCCCGCCCAGCTGGTCGTCGTCCCACGTGCGCGGGGCGAGGTCGTGCCGCGCGTATGCGGACTCCAGGATCGAGGCCATGCGCAGGATCGCCCGCTCGTCCTCGGGCAACTCGGTGTAGAACGGCCGGGACAACCGGCGCGGAATCGGCTGAACATCCGGCGCAGTCAACGGTGCTTGGGCTCTGGCCTGGGCCTTGGACAGATCCGGCCGGGTACGCCGCGGTTCGGCCGGCGGTGCGGGAGTGGTGGTGTCGAGCAGGTTCTCGATGCGCCACGACAGGACCGCAGCCATGTCGTCGGCGGTGCCCAGCTCCCGCGCCCGCACCACGGTGGTGAGGTCTTCGATCGCGTCCCGGCCGCCGGATTCCAGCTCGGCCAGCCGAGACAACAGCGCGGGCCACGCCGGTGCCGTAGTCACATCCGGCACCAGAGCTTCCGCCGCGGCGGTGATCTCGTCGATCCGGTCAGCGCCGAGCAGCTGCTCGGCCTCGGTCACCGCATCTTCGCCGAGCACCTTCGCCACCCGCCGCGCCGTCGCCGACGTGAACACCTGGGCGGCGTCGCGGTCCCACGCGAATCGCCGGTCTTGAAGGTCCGCTTCCCACGCCCGGCGCACCGGATCCAGATGCCGCATCGACTGGTCGATATCGACCGCCCGCGAGATCTGCCACCGCGCCCGGTGGGCGCCTGCGATCCGGATCGCAATCGCGATCGCGATCA
>NZ_VUOS01000078.1 GCF_009829325.1 Nocardia sp. CY41 | reverse complement strand
CGGTCCATCCGATGCCACCGGTACCCGGCGACACCACCCCCCGGATCATGCGAAAGACAGGGGCAAGAAGTCATACCGGGCCCGGCGACCGAGGCCCTGGATCGGACCCACGAGAAAGGTAACGGGGGCGAGGATCGTCCACAGGCCGATCAGTGGCGCGGCCCAGACGTGCCGTGGGTGCGGCCGTACACCGAGGCGAATCCGAGGGCCACCATCGCCAGGGCGATACCGCAGACGAGGTTGTTGACGGTCAAGGTCGACAATCCGTCGAACCCCACGACCCACGGGGAGATCGCGAGATACAGGCCTGTCCGGCCCTGGGTTTGATGGAGACATCGAACCCAGGGCGGGGCACTCCCAGGCGCAGGCGAGCACGTTCGGCGGTCAGGCTTCGGTGTGTGCAGTAGGTTCAGTGGCTTGGTTGCGAGAATCGCGTTGGTGTCGATCAAGCGGGAGGCATTGGCTTATGAGCGAGGAGCACTTCGATGTTCGGCCGGATGGAGGTTGTGTCTTCGAGTTGTTTGCTCATATGGTTTTCGCTACCAGGTATCGGGGCTTGGTTTTCACCGGTGGTCACCTGGCTCGTCTGGAGCAGATCATGGGGGCGCTGTGCGAGGGGCTGGGCTGCGAACTGGTCGAGTTCAACGGCAAGCCCGACCATGTTCACGTAGTGGTGAAATATTCTCCGCTGATGGCCTTGTCGAGGTTGGTGGGCTCCCTCAAAGAGGACTCAGCGTCCAGGGTCGATCGAGAGTTCCCCGATTTGATGCGCCCTTTCGGTCCTTCGCGACATCTGTGGCTGGAGTCGTACTTCGTCGGTTCGACCGCCACCGCCCCTATATCGGGGATGCGTCGCTACCTCAAGGAGCAGGGACGCTCGATGCCTTCGGTCTTCGCTGTGACCCAGCTGCTTCCGCACAGTCATCAGGGACAGTCATCATCCAGGCGGCAAAATCCCCGGGTCATTGTCGGTCGCCGCCACGTGGTGAGAGGTAACCGATAGCCTTGTCTCTGACCGGGCCGAACGGGCTGCTCACCAAGACCGTCCTCGAGACGGCGTTGAACGAGGAGATGACCGAACACCTGGGCTTCGAGCCGAACCAGGCGCCCGGCGGGGACGCTGGAGTTGAAGGAGCTGGATGAGTTCTTGTTGGCGCGGGCGATGGAGCATGATTCACCGACGCTGTTGTTCCGGTTGGGGTGTGAGTATCTGATCTCGGCGCGGGTGATCCGGCCCAGCCCCGACACCGTGATTCGCCGCGTTGTGCACGCTCGTGAGCAGGCGCAACGAGAGACCTACGATCGGCTCGCGCACGAGCTGACTCCGCAACGCTGCGCGGAGCTGGACGGCTTGCTGGTCACCGATTCCTCGATCCGGATGTCCCGGTTGCGGTGGTTGTCCACCGGGCCGGTGGAGGCATCCGCGGCTGCGGTGAAAAACGAGGTCGAGAAACTGGGGTTCGTACGGAGCCTGAGCGCGGACACCCTCGATCTGTCGGTGCTCCCGGCGGAGCGCCGCCGGTTCCTCGCCACCCTGGGCCGCCGCCTGACCGGGCAGGCGCTGGAACGTCGTGATCCGCAGCGCCGATATCCGATCTTGTTGACGGTGCTGGCGCAGGCGGCCGCCGATGTGCTCGATGAGGTGATGGCGCTGTTCGACCAGGCGCTGTCGGGGAAGTTCAGTGCCGCCGAGAACCGGATGCGTGATCAACCCGGTGGCGTGATCTGGTGGACCTCCTGCTGCTCATCCGGGAATTCTCGATCGCAAAACCATCACCGCGCTCGCCAAACAGCACGCCCACCGGCCAGGTCTCGAACTGCCGACCGCGGTACATCCGCCAGGGCCGCGCTGGGTCGATGGCTACAGCAAGCTCGCCCGCGAAACGATCCTGCCGCAGGAACTTCATGCCCTCGACGAGGCATTGAAACACCTCGGAGAATGCGTGAACCCTCTCCTGGACGGCACAGTCGTCACAGGAAAATGTGCCCCACAGATACGACGGTGGGCCAACTGACGAGTCAGTGGGGTGACGGATCCCGGCTGCCGCGAACTTCCCCGCCGATGTCATGGCACGTTGCCGAGAGCATTGTCGAGCAGAACGGCGAAACCAAAGTAGAAGTGGCTTAGCCCGGGGATAGGGGCTCATCCGGCAGGAATCCGGTGGTAAGCCCGATTCGGTGAACGGTGTCGGGCTGTAGGTGATTTCCTGTCGCGATGATCAGTGAGGCCGCTACTCTCGGGGAGCGATTGGCAGCGTCCTCACCGTCCATCCGGCCCGCTGCCCGCGTTGTGGCAGATAGTTTCCCGAGTAGCCCCGGGGCGGAGATGCCGTCGCGCGGACGGCTCTGCCGTCTACGGCAGATAGTGCGCCGCTATCTGCCATAACTCGCTACCGCCGGATTTCTGGCGGATGAGCCCCTACCCCCTTCTCGAACCGGTCCATCGGATTGTGATGGGCGTACCGCCGCGCCCTGGCCAGCGGGAACGGGTTCACCGGCGGCCCGGTGCCCGCCTCGAAGTGATAGGCGTAGAAGCTGCGCAATACCGTCTCATCTGGGCCGCCGCCGGGGCACAAGGGCCCGAACTGCTCGGTGTGCCTGCGATGATCTGGTGGTGGAATGCCGCGAGGTGGTCGATGGCGTCGCGGGCGTCGCGGAGCAGGTCGGCGGCTGCGTGGTGGACGTGCGGGGCGCGGTCCCAGATCTGCAGCCGTGCCGGCACGTGTGCCTGGGCGCAGCGGCGGGCCAAGGCCTCGGCGTCCGGGCGCAGGCATTCGGTCGAGCCGACCTGGATGAGGACCGGTGGTAGCCCGGTGAAGTCGTGATTGACCGGCGACCATGCCGGGTCGAGCCGGCCATCGACCGCGAACCCGTGTTGGGCGATGATGTCCATACCTCGGGTTGGTAGGTAGGCGTCGCGGTGGCGGTTGGGGTGGATGTCGCGTTGGGTGGAGTCGAAGTCGGCCCATGGTGCGATCGCGGAGATCGCGGCGGGCATCGGTAATCCGCGTTCGCGGGTGGCCAGCGCGAGGCGGAAGGCCAGGCCGCCGCCGGCGGAATCGCCGGACACGATGATCCTCTCGGCCCGTAAGCCGCGCTCGAGCAGGTATCGATACGCCTCGACCGCGTCGTCGAGGGTGTCGGTGATGTGGGCGTGCGGCAATTGGCGATAGTCGACGTTGAAGGCAGGTATCCGGCTCACGCGCGCGATCTTGGCGACCAGACGGCGGTGGGTGTTCAGACCGCCGCAGATGTATCCGCCGCCGTGGAGATACAGCAGTGCTGCGTGCTGTGTACGCCGCGGGTCGGGTAGGTCGCCATGCCACAACCATTCAGCGCGCCAGTTTTCTGCCTGCACCTTCGCGCGTTGGGTGCCGTGCGGGGCCACCAGCAGCGCGGCCGGGAGGTCGAGGAGACGACCGAATCGGCACAGCTGCTCGAGGGGGCGGCGGCCCCCTTTGTGAGTCAAGGCGGCCAACCCCAATCCGATCGTGGCTTGCAGCAGCGGGTGGGCGACTCTGGTCGCGATACTCGCCCGGTTCGGCCGCTCCACGATCAGCGACGACCGCGACCGGGCGGCCGCCGTGGTCATGGTCGTCTCCCCAGCGGCCCGGTCGACGGCGTCGGCAAATGAAATCTTGTTCGGCGTCGGGCCACGTCCGGTGTATCCCTGTGCTGTGGGCCGGGCTTGACGGCACGCCCGGATGGTGCGGTCGCTCATGGGATCTGCCGACCCCCCGCGCTGCCGCAGCGCTCGATTTCATGGACGACCGCCTCGGCGCGCGTGTGCAGGACCTCGTGCAGGACCATCCGTGACATGGACATGTTCGACAGGTGCCCCTGCACTGTGATCACCGCGTGCGCGGCGACGCGACGGCATTCCTGGATCAGCTCGATGAACGCCGGTGGAAGCAATCCGCCCTGCGGCGGCGGTTCGTGGAACACCGCACCCAGCTCGTAGCCGAGGGACCGGGCGGCGGCCCGCAACGTGTCTTCACCCGAGTCTCCGTCGCGATCATGAATCAAGTCATCACGCAGATACCCGTAGGCAAGAGGTCGCAGCGCAGTCATCATAGAAACCAGTTCCGCATCGAAGACCATCGGAAGACAGCCCGCCTCCACCGGCCGGATGGAAATTGTTCGCCGCAGCCTCGCCCGCGCAGCCGGGGCCCGGCACCCGGGACACCAGGTATCCCATTGACATCACGCCCCACGGGGCGTCGTTACCCGAAACTACGCCGTGACTGACTTTGAGTCAAACTCAATATTCTGGAGGGCTTCGCGGGAGCAGTTTGTCAGGCCGGGCCGCTCGGCCGGCGCGCCGCGGTAGATGTCTGTCGGCCCTCGAGTGTGGTGATCACGCCGGGTGCGGCGGGAAAAGTGGGCGGTCACCGTGATAACTGGCGTGTAGCGGGTAACCGTTACCTGTCGGGATCGGTCACCGAGGATGGCGGTCGTCACCGACGACTGTCCGAATGCCGGAATTGCGGCCCCCAGCCGATCGGAGCATCAGCCAGACAACCATGGTGACCACCGCTGCCGCACGCAACTCGTCCGCCGAGTCCGATCCCACCACCAACGGTGGGTTCCCGGCCCGCCCGGTCGATGCTGCTGCGCACGCCTGGGCACCGCCGGCGTCCGGACTCGATGCGCAGCTGGCGCCGTTGCGGACACCGGCGGTGGTGCTCGGTGTCGTACTACTCGCTGCCGGGGTGGTCGCGCTGGTTGTGCTGCGTGCGTGGTGCCGTGACTACGGCGGGCCGCTGGTGATCGTCGCCTACCTGCAATATCTGGGCGTGGCCGCGACCATGACATGGTGGGGACTGTCTGGTGTCCTACCCCGCCGCCGGAATTCGATTCGGCGGGGTAGGACACCAGAGGAGGACGGCGGCCGTCACACAGCGGGACCGGGGCGGAAACCGATGATCGCGCCGATCGACGATTCGACCGGGTGCCGGTCAGCTGCCGAGGCCGGCGGACGCAGCCGCGACAGGGCCCGGCCGTGGGGGTGATCGGTGCGATCCTCACCTCGCCGTTGAGTGTGGTCACCGGGGTGATCCGGTGTGCCCAGGCCGTCCGGGATCAAGCCGAGCACAAGACCCGACCGGACCCCGCGGTCATCCGCAGGCGACTCGAGCGGATCGCCGAAGCCGCCGCCGCCGGCGAGTTGTCGCAGCAGCAAAAGCTCGCCGCCCAGCAACAAGTGTTCCTCCGGATGCGGAGTTACCCGCTGTGACCGAGGCCGAAGGCCTGAACTCATACTCAGAACGCGACCACCCTCACCCCACCGACAAGCGCTCGGTTTTGTGTTCGAAACCGGCAACGTCGCAGCTCAGCCGTGACGGTCTCGGCCCGCAGGTAGGCGTAGACGGTTTCGCGGCTGACATCGAACTGCTTGGCCAGCGCGCTTTCGACACTCCGGCGGCCGCGCGGGCGCGCAACAAGCCGGCCTGCTCGTCGGCCCGAGACTGCTATTGCTACGGCGAACCGCAAACTAGCGGCCGGGGCTGTAGATTCTCCGATCGTGCGGCGCGAGTGGGAACCTGAAGATCTGATCGCGTCGCGGACCTTGCGCCATAGATCGCCGATATGGTGCGCTCACCACCTTCTGCTGAAACGGGGTGGTGGTGGACGGCGATAGGTTCGTCAGTTCGTGTTCAGTGTCATCACATCATCGAGGAGTTCTGCGTGAAACGCATCGTGGGTAGGGTTGTCGGAGTCGTGGCCGCGGCGGCGA
>NZ_VUOS01000077.1 GCF_009829325.1 Nocardia sp. CY41 | reverse complement strand
GACCGGCAGTAGCGGTTCGATCACTGTCCACAACTCGTCGTCCACGATCCACGGGGCCGCCACGACGAAACATACTGCACCGCAACGAGAATCACCGCCACTCTACAGAACCTGTTAGGAGCTCTAAAAGAACCCAATGGGTACAAGAGCTCGACTCCGTGAATCCGTTGGACAGTGGGCAAGAGTCGACACCGAGGCGAGCCGAGCAATCGGGGTCTCCGGCAGAAGCCACGCGGGCCCACCGACGACACCGCCCCGTCCCACACCCGTTTTCGAAGGCCTCGACCTGCGAACCGGCATGAGGCACGAATTCGGGCACAGCGACGTAATCAGCGAGCCGATGATCGATTCCCAGGGAAAGGTCATCGGCCCGATATTCCTATCCAAGCCGGGCGACGCGCAGGGATTGAGCCGGTGGGCTCGCGCGGAGCAGCGCACGAGCGACGAGTACTACTTCGAGGGCCGTCAGGTGCCTCATCCACAGGCGGGGCAGCCTGTCTGGTTTTTCGACAATCCGAAACCAGCGCCCTGGGCCGATAGAACAGGGAGGACTCCGGTGTACAGCTTCGCGCACAGCAGCCCGGACGGAGTCGCTGTGAACGTCCGGACAGCGCTGGGAGAAACGACGGTGAGGGTCGACGGAGCAACCTATGGCCGCATCCTCGCAGCCAACGACCATTTCCGTCAGGCAATCACCGGATCGGGTGCATTGACCGAGACCGGGATCCCACGACACCGCCACGGCCTGTCGAACCACCCACCCGTGGCTTGGATACTTCGGGCTGGAGTGGCAGCGCACCCCCTCGTCGAACTCGCTGCGCAGGGTCGGCCACGACGCGGCATACCTGGTGCGCCGTCTGCGGCCCCCGGTCGCCCGGCCCCGGGAGCATACGCGATGACCACATCGGCGACACGGCCTCGGGATCGCCGGGGCACGGCCGTCGACCGATTTCGGTCGACGGCACCCCCACGATCACCTACCCGGCCGGGGTTGCCGACTGCACATGGCGGGGTTGGTGGCGAGAAGCAATCCGCCCGATCCGACGCTAGGAGTTACCGCAGATAGTCGCACACCATGTGCCAAGCGCCCGGCAATAGGTCCCCAAGTCAGCGGTGTGTGGCGGCGTTGATCTGGATGTGTCGGACAAGGCGGTTATCGGACGTGGTGGCATACCAGCAGGTGGTACGCCTCGTCGCCTTCGCCGAGACGGCGGTCTTCGGTCACTTCGAGGCCGGCCTTGTTCAGCGTGGCGGTGATGTCGGCGATCGGGCGCAGGCGGAATCGATGTTTGGTGAACGGCATTTTCGCCATCGCTGTCGGGTCACCGACACCGAGAATCGCCCGGCCCGACGGACGCAGCACCCGAGCGAGCTCGACGAACGCCGGCGCCAGGTCTTCGATGAAGTAGACGGTGTTGGTGCTGATCAGTGCGTCGACCGACGCGTCCGGCAGCGGCAACCGGTCCATACCTGCCTGGTGAAGGACGAGTCGGTTACCGTCGATCTCGGTCCGGAGGCTGTGTTGTGCCCTGGTGATCATGGTGGGCGAAATATCGATCCCGTGCACTCGGCCGCTGGTATCCACCCGGTCCAGCAGCAGTCGCAGACCCACACCGCCACCGAAGCCGATGTCGGCAACCGTCTGCCCGCCCTCGACCCGGGCAGCCTCGACCGCGGCGACAACCGTTGAACGATTCCCCCGATCAAGCATCCGAGCTACGACGTTCCCGGCGATGCCGGTCGGGCAGCCCAGCTGCGACGCCCATTTCTTCACGACAAGTTCCGAAATCCACACCAGCCAACAAAACCACCGATGTCGGCGGTCCGCATCAGGGAATCCCCCCGATTTTGGTGCATTCTGGCCACACCTCGAGTACACCGTCGATCAGACCGGCGAGACATTCGGTGTCCCGGGGTGCCGTCAAGGGGGGCGTGACCCGGGGCATAGGGCGAGTGAAAACCCAGGTAACACAGCCGTTACATGATCTTGAATTGAGTTGGCGCTATCGACGTATTCGGTACCCCTGGATGGCGTGACGCTGCTGCGCGCAGCGCCCACCTGTGGAACGACCCGCAGCCCAGAGCATTGGCGGGCATTCGTTGCCGTCACACCCCGATTACCTCGTGTGGCGCGATTCTTACCAGCACCCAAATGGAGGTTCATGGAGGAAGGGTGACCGCGGCGTCAACGGCATCGATGATCGGTGCCACCTGCGCTTCGTTGCCGACTTGCACGGCGTTTGCGGGCCCTGTGACCGCGTACCGCTCGCAGGGACCTGGCTTATCGGATGTCGTTGAGGATGGCGGCACCTACTGGCACTTCACCGGGGTGGTTCGTCCCGGCGGCGTCTCTGGTGGCCGCTGTTACGCGTTCGTGGCGACGCCGAGTTCGGTGAGGAGACTGCGGACTCTGTGCTCGATGTCGTCGCGGATGCGGCGCACGGTCGTGATGTCGGCGCCGACGGGTCGTCGAGCGGCCAGTCCAGGTAGCGGGTTCCGGGGAAGTAGGGTCTGCGGTAACTCCTAGCGTCGGATCGGGCGGATTGCTTCTCGCCACCAACCCCGCCATGTGCAGCCGGCCGCGTAGCGCGCCTGGACCGAGACCCCTGCCTCACGCAACCCGGTCACGAACGTGGTTTCGGACTCGGCCGCGACCGCGTGCGCGCGCACCATCCGCCGCAGCCGCTCCGCTCGGTCTCCGCAGTACCGAGCCGCTTGGCGCGCTCGATCTCCGCGCGACTGTTCTCCGACAGCCCGCCGCCCCTTTCGGCGACGCCAACAACTTCAGCCCGAACTCGCGCTCCAGCTCCCCGCAGATCTCATCCGCGCGCCGCCAATCACCCTGGCTTGCGGCACCGCGATCATCACGCCAGATCATTGAGACCATCCCCCCACCGAAACGGCCGAAACGTCCTCCGCAGATAGCTCGGAAAAGTCGGCGGCGGATTCCGCGCCGAGCCCACGCTTTTGATCCGACGTCCAATGCGGTCGGCCGATCCTGGACTGTCCGGAGGTGCAATCCTCGTGGCCTCGCGCCCCGGATGCCGAGGTGGGGCTCACCACATCGCAGATTCCAAGCAACTCATTAGCGACGGATTTCGCGTTTGAGGCTCGACTCTGAGGTGAAGCGCCCGGTGAAAGCCCACTTTCCCAGTCAGCGACGGATACGACGCGACGGCGCCAACCCCGCCCCCAATGAATGGGCCGCCACCGCGAGACAAACTCGCGCTCATTAGCTATTGATCAGCTATGTTCGGTGCGAGTCCGTGTCTACAACGTGGAGGCAGAGCATGGCGGTCGGCACGTTCAGGTATCAGAACTCTTCCGGGTACTCCGACCAGATTCAAAACCCCGAGGAGTACCGCACCTACAACATCGACATCACGCCAGGGGCGGTAGAGAACAACACCAACGCCACCGTCCGCATGTACACCGAAGAGGACGGCCGCGGAGACTCCGACTACCTCAACCCCGGAAACAGCAGGTACATCACAACCAGCTACCGAAGCTGCGTTTTCACGACCTAGCTGCGCGCGGCGGCGGGTCGCGACGACTGCGGCCGGTCCAGCTCGCGGTGGTCGGCGAAGGCGCCAATGGCGATCCTTCTGGCAGCGATTCGAGCCGGACACTTGTCCCCATGAGAGACAAATCCATCTTCGCTCAGCGGTGGTGGCGGTTCACACCGAAGCACGGCGCATCGCCGACTTGTTGTGACGCCGAACATGCCAGGTCGGTGCGGAAGTCGGAGATGTGAACCACCATCAGCGGATATGTCGGGCGGACTGCTGTCACCAGCGTTCGCCGATCTGATCCAGGAATGCCGCCGCGCCGCGGCGCACACGGTGATCACCTTGCCCGGGCACCTGTCGCACATGTCGATGTCGAGGAAGGTTCTGCAGGAAGTCCTGCACGTACGCGCCGAAGCCATCGTCCACGAAGTCGAGTACTGACACCTCGCGCGAGGTTCACTTCCTCTCACCTCTATCCGCGCGTTGCCCGGACCGTAATGCAGGCGCCAGGGTGTGGCTGGAGGAGCGATGCACATGCTCACTAGAAAATAAACGGACCCAGTAAGTTTCAGAAGTCACAGGGAACTGTCGGAACAACGGCTCTGGCGCACTTCCGGTGGGTGCCCGGGCTATGCGAGCGGGATGCGGTGCCGAAGTGGCTGAAACTGGCCCGGCCATACATTTGTCGCTTGATCAGTTTGGTTTGGTGTTGACGCCTTCGATCGGGCCGTTGCTGTAGGGCACGGTCAGGCCGGCGGCCGCGGCGTCGTGGTCCTGGTCGAGGCCGCGAAGGAAAAGGGCCGAGTTCGGTCAGCCCGGCCTCGCGAACCTGCTTCATCCACTCGCCGAGATCGCCACCGCGAGGTTCGATCAGGATCGCTGCGAACTCGCCGACGAGCCGAGCCAGGTCGGTTATCTCGGGACATGCGCGGACAAGTTCGTCCAGGTGAGCGCGGCGTCGGGCGGGAAGATCGGTCGGTCGGCTCATGATCCACGAAGTCAGCCGACGCGGTGAGGGGCAGATGCGGTCGCTTTCGGCGCGCCCTGGTTGAGGTATTTGTGCAGCAGGTTCAGGCCGCCGGTGTAACCGAGCGCTTTGATCTCGTGGAACACGTGAAGGACCGGGACACCGGGCTGTTCGGTGCGACGCTGCCGCAAGTGGTCGCGGAAAGGGGGCGACAAGGCAGGCTCGGTAGTACGGTGGGCGGCGCAGCTGGTCCGGCTCGGATGCGCGGGCGTAGCGTTTCACCGTGTTCAACGCCAGGCCGAGACGCCGGGCGCAGTCCAGCAGTCCGACACCTTGATCGAGCAGATCGTGCACCGCATGCCAGCGTTCCAACGTGGTGGTCTCGCGGGTGAGTGTTTGCCGTTTCGGGCCGGCCGCGGCCCAGCATCGGCCGTGCGCGGCGACGACTTCCCGCACCGATCGGGCCAGGCCGCGGGCACAGATGCCAGCGGTCGTTGACCTGCAGTGCGGCGGGCTGCGCGCGGCGGATCGCTTCGGCATAGGTGGCCGATCCGTCGCCGACGACGACCTCGACGCCAGGATTGTTCCGCAGCCATGTTTCGAGGGGTTCGGACTTGCGGTCGGCCAGGACGTCGATCCGTTGGTGAGTGACAGCGTCGATGACCGCTGTACTGTAACGGTTTCGGCGGCGCAGGGCGAAATCGTCCACGCTGACTACCCGCGGGACCGGCCGGTGCCGCAGCAGGATCGCCAGCAGTACCCGCACCGCGGTATGTCGGGACAATCGAACTGCCGATGCAAGTGGCGCAACAATTCCTCGCTGCGCTGGCGCGGGACTGGGACGGCCCGCTCGACGCGTTGAAGGCCGTCCTCGATCGAGACTGATCAATCCGAAACCGAACAGGAATACCGCTATGAAAACACCGCCGATCGTTTCGCAGAGCGAGTGGGAGGCAGCGCGTCTGGAGCTGCTGGTGAACGAGAAGGAGGTGATGCGCGCCCACGACGCGCTCGCTGCCCAACGCCGCCGCATGCCGTGGCTGGCCATCGACAGGCAGTACGTGTTCGACGGGCCCGACGGCCCGGCGAGTCTGCTTGACCTGTTCCAGGGCCGCCGCCAGCTGATCGTCTACCGCGCATTCTTCGAGCCCGGCGTGGTCGGCTGGCCCGATCACGCCTGCCGCGGCTGCTCCATGATCGCCGACCACGTCGGCAATCTCGCGCACCTGAACGCCCGCGACACCACGCTCGCATTCGCCTCGCGCGCCTCGCAACCCGAGATCGAGGAGTTGAAGGCCCGGATGGGCTGGTCACCGATTCCCTGGTACACCATTACCGACGAGTTCGACGTGGACTTCGGCGTCGACGAATGGCACGGCACCAACGCCTTCATCCACGAAGGCGATCAGGTGTATCGCACGTATTTCATCAACCGGCGTGGCGACGAGTACTTCGGAAATACCTGGAGCTACCTCGACATGACGGCCCTCGGACGTCAGGAGAATTGGGAGGATTCGCCCGAGGGCTACCCCCAGACACCACCTTACGAGTGGTGGAACTGGAACGATGAGTACCCTGCTGCGGTCGACGAGACCAACTCGGACTGGCTGGACAGGGTCGCCGCCGCCATAGAAAGGGGCGAAGCCGGTCGTCGGCAGAAGGAAGCACCGCAAGACTGCTGCGCACACCCGGCACAGTGATGGTCCACCCGTTGGTTCCGGTCCGGTCTCGAGTGGGCCGGGCCGGAGCGGCCCTGTCGCTACTCTCGGCAACTCTCCATGCCGCCTGCGACGGAACCCATTGCACCACAGTGTGGGTGATTGTCCTGTCGGCGTTGATGTCGCTGGGCTGCATATGGTGTGCCTGGGACCTGTGGACCCGGCCATTCCCCAGGGCATGGGCCATGACTGCGCCCACCCGCGAACAGCTCGAACGCTGGCAGAAACGCGACTGCGTCCGCTGCGCCCGCATGAGCTGACACCCGGGGCATGAGGTGACACCAGGGCCCGAGCCGCGGAAAGTGGCCGATTCGGGTCGACTGGGCACCGAGGTGAGGACCATCCACTGGGGGCAGGCCTCGGCTTTCACGCGG
>NZ_VUOS01000076.1 GCF_009829325.1 Nocardia sp. CY41 | reverse complement strand
TCCAGTCCAGCACCTGGGTGAACGGTTCGTGCCAGTGCAGCCGCCCGGCCTGTTCGGCCCAGAACGCGTCACGATCGGCCGCCGCCCGCTCGTAGAGCGCGGCGTCGGCGTTCGCCTGCGCGGCGAACTCCGCAGTCGGCGGGTACGAGTCCCTGTGGTCGGCGCTGGTTTCAGTCATCTCGTCTCTTCTTTCCACGTAGCCTGAGCGCACGATTCGACGCAGCCAAGCTCGACAGTAATCAACTGTGACCCGTGCCGCGTGCGGTGTGCCGAGCGGGTTCCGCGGGCGGCGCACCGCCTGGCGCCGGCCCGCAGCGGGGCTGTCGTCCCCGCCGTTGCGGAAGCAATGTTCCGGCCGGACGCGCATTTGCGCACGAAACTTGGGGTGTTTCGGCAATGTTGCCGGATCGGTAACAAGTGCGACGAACTCGGATCAATCAGGTGACAGTGCCCGCCCCGGTGGCTACTCTGCCAACCACACAGGGGGATCGTGTCGGCATGCGCTGATGGACCTCGCGCGGGTGCCGGTCGGCTCCCCCCTTCTCGCACCGGGAGGACGCGTTGAAATTCCACAGAGCGATGGCGTTGACCGCGGCGGTCGTCCTCGCCACGAGCCTCGGGCTGTCCGCATGTTCCTCGGGCGACGGCGCGGATGCCGACATCGTCACCGTCAACGGCGGCGAACCGCAGAACCCGTTGGTGCCCACCAACACCAATGAGAACATGGGTGGGCGCGTGGTCGACCGCCTGTTCGCGGGTTTGAAGTACTACGACTCGGACGGTCGGGCGCACGACGAGATGGCGGAGTCGATCCAGACGACGGATCGGAAGAACTACCGGGTGACCATCAAGCCCGGCTGGAAGTTCACCGACGGCAGCCCGGTGACGGCGAAGTCGTTCGTCGACGCATGGAACTACGGCGCGCTCGGCGCCAACGCGCAGTTGCAGAGTTATGTGTTCGGTCCCATCGTCGGTTTCGACGAGGTATCCGCGGAAAAGCCGACAGCGCAGACGATGTCGGGCCTGAAGGTCCTCGACGACCGCACTTTCACCATCGAATTGAAAGCGCCTTCGATCGACTTCGAGACCGAACTCGGGTACGCGCCGTTCTATCCGCTGCCGGAGGCCGCGTTCAAGGACATGAAAGTGTTCGGGGAGAACCCGATCGGCAACGGCCCCTACAAGTTCGCCCGGACCGGGGCGTGGGAGCACAACGTCAAGATCGATCTGGCGCCCAACCCGGACTACCCCGGTGGCCGCCCGGCCAAGAACAAAGGACTGCGGTTCGTGATGTACCAGTCCTTCGACACCGCCTACGCCGACCTGCAGGCGGGCAATCTGGACGCGCTCGACACCGTGCCCGACAGCGCGCTCAGTTCCTATCAGCAGGATCTCGGCGACCGCGCGATCACCAAGCCGACGGCGCAGAACCAGCACATCGGCATCCAATCCAATGTCGCGCATTTCGCCGGTCAGGAAGGGCTGCTGCGCCGCCGTGCGATCTCGATGGCGATCAACCGGGAACAGATCGCGCAGAACATCTTCCACGGCACGCGGATCCCGGCGCGTGACTTCACCGCCAGCACGTTGCCCGGCTTCGACCCGAACCTGCCCGGCTCGGAGGTGCTGAAGTACAACCCCGACGAGGCCAAGAAGGTGTGGGCGCAGGCCGACGCGATATCGCCGTGGTCGGGCCGCTACGAGATCGCCTACAACTCCGACGGCGGCCACCAGGCCTGGGTGGAAGCGGTGGCCAACAGCGTCAAGAACACCCTCGGCATCGATGCCGTCGGCGCGCCGTATCCCACGTTCAAGAACATCCGCGACGAGGTGAACGCGCGCACGATCAACAAGGCGTTCCGCTACGGCTGGCAGGGTGACTACCCGACCATGCTGCAGTTCCTCACCTCGCAGTACTACAGCTACTCCGACACCAACAACGTCGACTACAAGAACCCAGAATTCGACCGCCTGCTCGACGCCGCCTTGGCGGCACCGACCCAGGAAGAGTCCTACAAGACCGTCGCGCAGGCGCAGGCGCTGCTGATCAAGGACCTGGCCGACATCCCGGTGTTCGACTACGTGGCCGCCGCGGGCCGCTCCGACCGGGTCCGCAAGGCCGAACTCGCCTGGAACGGTCTGTTCGACTTCGAGAACATCGAGAAGTAGCCGCCGGCCGCCGGGGCCCGATGGTGCTCGGCGGCGCTACCCAGGAGGCGAAATGGCCTGGTATGTCGTACGGCGTCTGCTTCAGATGATCCCCGTGTTCCTCGGTGCGACGCTGCTCATCTATGCCCTGGTGTTCCTCGTGCCGGGCGACCCGATCCACGCCCTGGCCGGTGACAAACCGATGACGCCCGCGGTGGAAGCGCAGCTGCGGGCGCGCTACCACCTCGACGAGCCGTTCCTCGTGCAGTACCTGCTGTATCTGAAGGGGATCGTGACGCTGGACTTCGGCACCGCCTTCTCCGGCAGGCCGGTGCGGGACGAACTCGCCCGCGCTTTTCCGATCACGATCAAGTTGGCGTTCATGGCGGTGCTGATCGAGTCGGTCTTCGGCGTGCTGTTCGGTTTGATCGCCGGGCTGCGTAAAGGCAGGCTGTTCGATTCGACGATGCTGGTGGTGAGCCTGGTCGTCATCGCGGTCCCGGTCTTCGTGGTGGGCTTCCTCGCGCAGTATCTGCTCGGGGTGAAGTGGGGAATCGCTCCGGTGACCGTCTCCGGGAAGGCGACGGTCGGGGAACTGCTGGTGCCCGCGATCGTCCTCGGCTCGCTCTCGTTCGCCTACGTCCTGCGGTTGACCCGTAATTCGGTGGCGGAGAACATGTCCGCCGACTACGTGCGCACCGCGACCGCCAAGGGGCTCGGCAGGCCGCGCGTGGTGACCGTGCACATCCTGCGTAACTCGATGATCCCGGTGGTCACCTTCGTCGGCGCCGACCTGGGCGCGCTGATGGGCGGCGCGATCGTCACGGAGGGCATCTTCAACATCCCCGGCGTGGGCGGCACGCTGTATCAGGCCATCACCAGGGGCGAACCGCCCACCGTGGTCTCGTTCGTCACGGTGCTGATCGTCATCTTCCTGCTCACCAATCTGATCGTCGATCTGCTCTACGCCGCACTCGACCCGAGGATCCGCTATGCCTGAGCCCATCCAGGGCGCCGCCCGCCGCGGCCAGGAGCACTTCGTCGCACCGCCCGACGAGGTCGAGGTGCTGGCGACCGACGCCGTGCTGGATGCGGGCGCGCCGACCAGCATCTGGCGCGACGCGTGGCGGCAGCTGCGGCGCAACCCGATCTTCGTCGTCGCGGTGGTGCTGATCGCCTTCGTGCTGCTCGTGGTGATCTGGCCGGGACTGTTCACCGACCAGGATCCCCGGTACTGCAACGGCGACTTCAGCATGGATCCGCGCAGCGCGGGCCACCCGTTCGGCTTCGACAAGCAGGGGTGCGACATCTACGCGCGGACCGTCTACGGTGCGCGCGCCTCCGTCCTCGCCGGGATCGGCGCGACGCTTCTGTTCGTGCTGATCGGGGGAACGCTCGGGGCGCTGGCGGGGTTCTACGGCGGGCCCCTGGACTCGATCGTCTCCCGCGTCGCCGAGATCTTCTACGCGATCCCGTTGATGCTGGCCGCCATCGTGATCATGCAACTGCTGGATGCCCGCACGATCTGGACCGTGATCGTCATCCTCGCCGCGTTCACCTGGCCGCAGGCGGCGCGGATCGCCCGCGGCGCCGTGATCCAAGCGAAGAACAGCGACTACGTCATGGCGGCGAAAGCGTTGGGCGTTTCCCGGATCCAGACGCTCTTGCGTCACGTGCTGCCCAACGCGGCGGGTCCGCTGATCGTGGTGACCACGCTCTGGCTGGGCGTGTTCATCGTCACCGAAGCGACGCTGTCCTACCTCGGCGTCGGGCTGCCGCGCACGGTGGTGTCCTGGGGCGCGGACATCGCCACCGGTCAGAAGGAGATCCGCACCTCGGCCATCCTGTTCTACCCGGCGACGGCGCTGGCGCTGACCGTACTGAGCTTCATCATGCTGGGCGACGCCGTGCGGGACGCCCTCGATCCGAAGGCGAGGAAGCGATGAGCGACGCCGACCGGCCGCTGCTGGAGATCACCGACCTGAACGTCGGTTTCACCGCCGACGGCAGGCAGGTGCCCGCGGTCCGGGACGTGAGCCTGTCGGTCTATCCGGGGCAGACCGTGGCCATCGTCGGCGAATCCGGATCAGGAAAGTCGACCACCGCGCACGCCGTCATCGACTTGCTGCCGGGCACGGGCCGGATCACCTCCGGCTCCATCAGGTTCGACGGCAGGGAGCTCACGACCGCCTCGAAACGCGAAATCGTCGCGGTCCGCGGCAGCGGCATCGGCTTGGTCCCGCAAGACCCGATGTCCAATCTGAATCCGGTGTGGAAGATCGGCTTTCAGATCCGGGAGACTTTGGAGGCCAACGGCATCGCCAAGGGCGCGGCCGCCGCGAGACGGGCCGTGGAACTGCTCGAGGAAGCGGGCATGCCCGACGCCGAGCGCCGGGTGAACCAGTATCCGCACGAGTTCTCCGGCGGCATGCGCCAGCGCGCGCTGATCGCGATCGGCTTGTCCTGCCGGCCGAAGCTGCTCATCGCCGACGAGCCGACCTCGGCGCTCGACGTGACGGTGCAACGGCAGATCCTCGACCATCTCGAACGGCTGACCGCCGATCTCGGCACCGCGGTGCTGCTGATCACCCACGACCTCGGCTTGGCCGCCGAGCGTGCCGAACACCTGGTGGTGATGTATCGCGGTCGCGTCGTCGAATCCGGGCCCGCATTACAGATATTGCGGGATCCCCAGCACCTGTATACGAAGCGGTTGGTGGGCTCGGCGCCGTCGCTGGCCGCGCAGCGGCGGTCGGCGCGCCGGGCGGAGATCCGCGCGCAGGCCGTGCAGGTGGCCGAAGAGGTGGCGGCGGCCGACACGGAACTCACGGCGGCTCCGGACGAGGTGCTGGTCGCCGAGCGCCTGACGAAGACATTCCGCATCCGCGAACGGGCGCCATGGAAGTCTGCCGAGTTCGTCGCGGTGGAGGATGTGTCGTTCCGGCTGCGGCGCGGGTCGACCACGGCGATCGTCGGCGAATCCGGCTCGGGTAAGACGACGGTGGCGCAGATGGTGCTCGGGCTGCTCGCGCCCAGCTCCGGCGGGGTCACCTTCGACGGCAAGGACGTGACCACCCTGGATCGCAAGGGCGCCTTCGCTTTCCGGCGTCGGGTGCAGCCCATCTTCCAGGACCCCTACGGCTCGCTCGACCCCATGTACACGATCTACCGCACTATCGAGGAGCCGTTGCGCACCCATCGCATCGGCACTCCCGGGGAACGAGAGGCGACCGTGCGGGAACTGCTCGACAAGGTCGCGCTGCCGGCCGGCGTGCTGCGGCGCTACCCCAACGAGCTTTCCGGGGGACAGCGGCAGCGCGTGGCGGTCGCGCGTGCGCTCGCGCTGCGGCCGGAGGTGGTGGTGTGCGACGAAGCGGTGTCGGCGCTCGATGTGCTGGTGCAGGCGCAGATCCTCCGGCTGCTCAACGAACTCCAAGCCGAGCTGGGGCTGGCGTATCTGTTCATCACCCACGATCTGGCCGTCGTCCGGCAGATCGCCGACGACGTGCTCGTCATGCAGCGCGGCAAGGTGGTCGAAGCGGCGACGACCGACGAGGTGTTCGACCGTCCCCGGCAGGAGTACACGCGCAAGCTGCTCGACGCGATTCCGGGACGCGACCTGCTGGCCGGGTAGGCGGATCGGCCCACGCGGACGCAAGTAGCCTCGTATGCCGTGACCGATCCGCTCCAGCCCCTCGTCGATCTCCCCGGTGTCCGGGACGCGGCCGACCGCGCCCGCGACGCGCTCGCCGCGGTGCATCGGCACAAAGCCAACCGGCGCGGGTGGCCGACCACAGCGGCGGAAGCCGCGGTCCGCGCGGCCCGGTCGTCGGCGGCCATCGACGGCGGCAGCACCGACATCCCCGCCGACGGGCGCGTGGCGGACCCGATCCTGGCCGGGGCGCTGCGCGTCGGTCAGGCATTGGACGGGGACGCGCTGCGGAACCTGGTCGGCACCTGGCAGCGCGCTCCGCTGCAGGCATTGGCACGGCTGCATCTGCTCGCCGCGGCCGATCTGGTGCCGCAGGAGGAATCGCTCGGCAGGCCGCGGTTCGACGGGGGTGTGGCGCAGCGGCTGGATCTGCTCGCGCAGACGGTGCTCGGCTCCCGCGCGCCCGCCCCGGTGCTCGCCGCCGTAGTACACGGTGAGCTACTGGCGCTGCGACCGTTCGGAACGGCCGACGGCGTGGTCGCGCGGGCGGCTTCCCGGCTGGTCGCGGTGTCCAGTGGGCTGGACCCACACAGCCTCGGCGTGCCGGAGGTGTTCTTGTTGCGCAGGCGCCAGGCGTACCTGGACGCGGCCGCCGGCTTCGGCACCGGGGACGCGGACGCCGTGGGCGGTTGGGTGATCTTCTGCTGCGGGGCTTTCGAGGACGGTGCGCGCGAGGCCACATCGATCGCCGACTCGGCGGCAGGATAACCCGTTACCTTTCTCGTGGGTCCGATCCAGGGCCTCGGTCGCCGGGCCCGGTATGACTTCTTGCCCCTGTCTTTCGCATGATCCGGGGGGTGGTGTCGCCGGGTACCGGTGGCATCGGATGGACCGC
>NZ_VUOS01000075.1 GCF_009829325.1 Nocardia sp. CY41 | reverse complement strand
ACCCGTCGAACCGGAGGTGAAGATGACATACGCCGTGTTCTGCGGACGCAACGGTCCCACACGGTCGGAGTCGGTGATCGGCTTGGCGTCCACACCCGACAAGTCGAGCTCATCGATACGCACCACCGGCGCGACATCGGTGTCGAACTCGGCGTCGGCATTCGTCAGCACACAGACCGGCGCCGCCGTCTCGAGAATGTAGCTCGTGCGCTCCGCGGCCTGATCCGGATCCACCGGCACATACGCACCACCGGACTTCGCCACCGCATACATCGCCACGATCAGATCCACCGACCGACGCAACGCCAGCGCAACCCGCGACTCCGGACCCACACCCAACGAAATCAAATGCCGGGCAAGACGATTCACCCGCGCGTCGAGTTCAGTGTAGGTCAGCTCGATCCGCTCACCGTCGAGCGCGTCGGCGACGAGCGCGGTGGAGCGCGGGTCCGCCGCCACGCTGGCGTCGAGCAGCGACACCAGCGTCGCGCCCGCGTCGACGGGCTGGTCGGTGGCGTTCCAGCGCGCCACCACATCGTGCCGTTCGGCATCGGCGAGCAGTTCGATCTCGCCCACCGGGGTTGTCGCGTCGGCGACCACAGACGCGAGAATGCGTGAGAACCGCTCCGCGAACCCTTCTACCGTCTCCCGGTCGAACAGATCGGTCGCGTATGTGAGGAACCCACCGATACCCGCGGCAGCACCCGACTCGTCATACCCGTCACCAACGATCAAATGCAGATCGAACTGCGACACATCCAAATCCGCATCCACACCGGCCACCGTCAGACCCGGCAACTCCAAGGATGTGCGCGCCACATTCTGAAACGACAAACCCACCTGGAACAACGGATGACGCGCCGTCGACCGCGGCGGATTCAACACCTCCACCAACCGCTCGAACGGCACATCCGCATGCGCGAACGCAGCCAGATCGGCTTCGCGCTGCTTACCCAGCAGGCCGACGAACGACTCATCCGGCTCCAACCGCGTCCGGAACACCACGGTGTTGACGAACATGCCGATCAGATCATCGAGCTCACGCTCACCACGACCCGCGACCGGCGTGCCGATGGCGATATCCGCATTGCCGGACAGGCGAGCGAGCAAGACCGCGAAGGCCGTGTGCACCACCATGAACAGCGTCGCGCCATGCGCGCGCGCCAAGTCCACGAGACCCGCGTGGGTCGCCGCATCGATCTCGATGTCCACGCGCGAACCCGCCAGCGACGCCACCGCCGGACGCGGCCGATCGGTCGGCAACTCCAGCAGGTCGGGCAGGCCGGCTAGCTCCGCGCGCCAGAACGCGATCTGCCGTGCCACCAGCGATTCCGGATCCGACTCGTCACCCAACACCGCACGCTGCCACAACGCGTAATCCGCATACTGCACCCGCAACGGCGACCACCCCGGAGCGTCGCCCGAGGTTCGGGCCGCGTAAGCGATCATCACATCCCGCACCAACGGACCCATCGACGACGCGTCCGCCGCGATGTGATGCACCACCACCGCAAGCACATACGTCTCGGGTGCTCCGTCGACCTGGATGAGCACGGCCCGCAACGGGACCTCGGCCGTGACGTCGAACGGAGTCGCCGCCAGCGCGTACACGCTGCTCGCCACCTCGGACTCGGCCAGCACCCGTGGACCGAGATCCACGGCGACCTGCGCGGCGGGCAACACCACCTGCACCGGACCGTCCGGCGTCTCCGGATACACCGTGCGCAGCACCTCATGCCGCGCCACCACATCGTGCAGCGCCGCACCCAGCGCCGCCACATCCAGCGCACCGGTCAACCGCAACGCGAACGGGAGGTTGTAAGCCGCCGAACCGATCTGCTCCGCGGCATCGCCGGACTGATCGAAGCGGTTGAGGAACCACATCCGCCGCTGCGCCAACGACAACGGCAACCGCTCCGGACGCGCGATACTCCCCAACTCGACCCGGCGCTCATCATGTGTATGCGACTCGAGCGCGGCCGCCAAACCCGCCACGGTCGGCGCCTCGAACAGTGTCCGGACGGGCACCCGCGCACCGACCGCCGCCCCGAGACGCGCCACGACCTGGGTGGCGACCAGCGAGTTACCGCCGAGCGCGAAGAAATCGTCATCCGCGCCGACCCGGTTCAGCGCAAGCACCTCACCGAACACCCCTGCCACGATCTCCTCGATCGCCGTCACGGGCGCCCGGAACTGCTTGGTCTCGAAAGTCGGCTCCGGCAACGCTTTACGGTCTAGCTTGCCGCTGGAGTTGAGCGGGAACGCGTCCAGCGCCACGATCGCGGCCGGGACCATGTAGGCGGGCAAGGTCTCACCGATCGCGGACCGCAGTGCCTGCGCGTCGATCCGATCGCCCGGCGCGGGGACGACGTAGGCGACGAGCTGATCGCCCAGCGACGATGCCGCGACCAGGGCGACCGCCTGGCTCACCGAAGGCTGCGCCAGCAGCGCCGTCTCGATCTCGCCCAGCTCGATCCGCTGACCGCGGAACTTCACCTGGAAATCGGTCCGGCCGAGGTAGTCCAGCACCGCGTCGTCGGCGTCCTTGCGCCACACGACGAGGTCGCCCGTGCGGTACATCCGCTCGCCGTTGCCGAACGGATTGGCGACGAACCGGTCGGCGGTCAGGTCGGGACGCCGCACATAGCCACGGGCCAGCTGATCACCCGCGAGATACAGCTCCCCGGGCACGCCCACCGGCACCGGCCGCAACCATGAGTCGAGCACATAGACCTGGGTGTTCCACTGCGGCAGGCCGATCGGCACGGTGCGCTCGTCCGCCGCCGCGGGCCAGTAGGTCACCGAGACGGCCGCCTCGGTGGGGCCGTACAGGTTGTGCACGGCGGCGTCGGACACCGCCTGCATCGCGCCCACGGTCTCCGGCGGCAGCGCCTCGCCGATCACGAAGACGTGTTCGAGCGTCGGGCAGCTGCCGGGCGTGGTGTGGGCGGCGAAGACCGTCAGCATGGACGGCACGAAGTCCGTCACCGTCACGCCCTGCGTGGCAACGGTTTCCGCCACGTAAGCGGGATCGCGATGTCCGTCCGGCGTGGCGACGACGAGTTTCGCGCCCGCGCGCAGCGGCATGAAGTAGCCCCACAGCGAGACGTCGAACGTCGTCGCCGTCTTCTGCAAGTACACGTCGTCCGGGCCCAGCGGATACTCCGCGAGCATCCACGCGATCTGGTTGTTGATCGCCGCATGGGACACCGCGACGCCCTTGGGGCGTCCGGTGGACCCGGAGGTGAAGATCACGTACGCGGGATGCTCCGGCAACACCGGGCGCACCAGTTCCTCCGCGCGCACCGGGCTGTCGTCGAAGCCGTCGAGATCCAGCGTGTCCACGGCGAGGGCCGCGACGTCGCCCGGCAGCGCCGTCGCGTCCGCGGCGGTCGTCACCACGCACAACGGGCGAGCGGTGTCCAGGATGTGCGCGATGCGTTCGGCCGGATGATCCGGATCCAACGGCACATACGCCCCACCCGCCGCCACGATCGCATACATCCCCACCACGAGATCCAACGACCGACGAACCGCCAACCCCACCAACGACTCCGCACCCACACCCTGCGAAATCAACAACCGCGCCAAACGATTCACCCGCGCATCGAACGCACGGAACGTCAACTCCGCACCCTCGTAGGCGATGGCGATCGCGTCCGGATGAGCCTCGACCGCACGGCGGTACCCATCCAGCAGCAACTCGGAGCGAACCGGGTACCGGGTGTCGTTCCACTCGTGCAGGATGCGATCCCGCTCGACCATGCTGAGCAGGTCGACCCCGCCCAGCGCGCGCTCGGGATCGGCCGCGACGGCGCGCAGCAACCGGTTCAGGCGCGCGGCGAACTCGGCGACCGAAACCTCGTCGAACAGATCGGTGGCATAGGTGAACACGGCGGCGAGGCCCGCGTCCGGGCCTTCCTGCGGCGTCACCGTCAGCTGCAGATCGAATTTGGCCACGGCACCGTCGAATTCGACCGCCGCGACGGACAGGTCGGGCAGCTCGAGCCGCGCCTGTTCCATGTTCTGGAAGAACAGCGCCACCTGGAACAGCGGGTGATGTGCCTGCGACCGCACCGGGTCGAGCACCTCGACCAACCGCTCGAACGGCAACTCGGCATGCGAGAACGCCGCCAGGTCGCGCTCCTTGGTCGCGGCCAGCAGTTCGGCGAACGAAGACGCCGGGTCCACCAGGGTCCGCAACACCAGCGTGTTGACGAACATGCCGACCAAGTCGTCGAGTTCCGCCTCGCCGCGGCCGGCGACCGGCGTACCGATGGTGATGTCGGTGGTGCCCGACAAGCGTGCCAGCAACGCCGCGAAAGCGGCGTGCACCACCATGAACAGCGACGCACCGTGCGCGTGCGCCAGCTCGTCGAGCCGGGCCCTGGTCGGTGCGTCGACGGTGAAGGCGTAGACGCCGCCACGACCCGACGGCAAGGCGGGACGCGGCCGATCCATCGGGAGGTCGAGCCGATCTGGGATGCCCGCGAGGGCCTCGCGCCAGAAAGCGATCTGCGTCGCGGCCACCGAGCGAGGGTCGTTCTCGTCGCCGAGCACGGCGTGTTGCCACAGCGTGTAGTCGGCGTACTGCACCGGCAGCGGTTCCCAGCCTGGTGCGGTGCCCGCGCCGCGCGCGACATAGGCGGTCATCAGGTCGCGCACCAGCGGGGCTATGGACGTACCGTCGGCGGCGATGTGGTGCACGACGACGGCTAGGACGTAGTCGTCGGAGCCGATCCGGGCGAGCGAGAGCCGCAACGGCACCTCGGCCGCCACATCGAAACCGGCGGCGGCGAACGTAGCGAGCCACGCGGGCAGTTCGTCGGCGGTCAGGCTGTGCGGCGTCAGGTCGGGGACGGCCTGCGCGGCAGGCAACACCACCTGATACCCCGTACCATCCACCGCCGGATACACCGTCCGCAACGTCTCATGACGCCCGACCACATCCGCGACCGCCGCC
The DNA here is from genome assembly GCF_009829325.1 of Nocardia sp. CY41. Lineage (GTDB taxonomy): Bacteria > Actinomycetota > Actinomycetes > Mycobacteriales > Mycobacteriaceae > Nocardia. The sequence goes on along the minus strand of NZ_VUOS01000075.1, from coordinate 2,710 downwards.
CGCAACGCCGCCACATCCAACACACCCGACAACCGCACCGCGAACGGAATATTGTTCCCCGCCGAACCGGTATCGAACTGATTCAAAAACCACATCCGCCGCTGCGCCAACGACAACGGCACCCGCTCCGGACGCTCCAGCGCCACCAGCGCCGGACGCTGCGCGCCGGTGTCGAATTCGGCGAGCCGGGCGGCCAGCAGCGCGACCGTCGGCGCTTCGAACACCGTCCGCGCGGGCACCCGCGCGCCGATCGACGCGCCGAGCCGGGCCGCGACCTGCGTCGCGATCAGCGAGTTGCCGCCCAGCTCGAAGAAGTCGTCGTCCGCGCCGATCTCGTCACCGGCACTGAGCAGTTCGCCGAACACACCCGCCACCAGTTGCTCCAGCGCTCCCGACGGCGCGCGGAACTCCTTGGTCTGCAACTGCGGCGGGGGCAGCGCACGACGATCCAGCTTGCCCACCGGGGTCAGCGGGATCTCCTCCAGCACGGTGAGCGAAGTCGGCACCATGTGGACCGGCAGGCTGCGCTCGGCGTGCGCGAGCAACTCCCCGGTGTCGATCGAGTGTCCGGTGGCCGCGTGCACATAGGACGCGAGAATCGTCGCGCCGCTGTCCAATTGGTGTCCGACGGTGACCGCGAAGTCCACGCTCTCGTGCGCGGCCAGCACCGCGTCGATCTCACCCAGCTCGATCCGGAAACCCCGGATCTTCACCTGGAAATCATTGCGACCCAGATACTCCAACTCACCGTTCGGCGTCCAACGCACCAGATCACCCGTGCGATACAGCCGAGAGTGGTTCGGGTCGAAAGGGTTCGGGACGAAACGCACGGCGGTGAGGCCGGGGCGCGACTGGTAGCCGCGAGCCAGCTGAGGCCCGCCGATGTACAGCTCGCCGACCACGCCGATCGGGACCGGCACCAGGCGCTCGTCCAGCACGTACTCGGTGGTCGTCTGGATCGGCGCGCCGATCGTCACCGGCTCGCCGGGCACCAGCGGCGCGCTGATGTTCGTCATGATCGTGGTCTCGGTCGGGCCGTACCCGTTGTAGAACTCGCGCTCGCCGTCGGCGATCGGGCGCACCCAGCGCCGCACCAGCTCCGGCGGGCACGCCTCGCCGCCGGCCACCACCACGCGCAGCTCGTCCAGCCCCGTAGGATCCACCGACGCGAGCGCGGCCGGGGTGATGAACGCGTGCGTCACGGCTTCGCGGCGCAGGAGCGCGGCGAGTTCGTCACCGCCGTAGACCGTCGGCGCGACCACGACCATGGTGGCCGCGCCGCCGAGCGCGAGCAGCAACTCCAGCACCGAGGCGTCGAACGACGGCGACGCGAAATGCAGCGTCCGCGACGCACTCGTCACCCGATACCGGTCCCGCTGCTCGGCACAGAAACCGGCCAGCCCGGCCTGGGTGACCACCACGCCCTTCGGCATGCCGGTCGATCCCGAGGTGTAGATGACGTAAGCCGGATGCTCGGCGCGCAGTTGCCGCAGCCGATCCGCATAGGTGACCGGTTCGGTCGGGTAGTCCTCCAGTGCCCTGGTGCAGCTGTCGGAATCGATGACGAGCCACTCGATCTCGCTGGGCAGGTCCTCCACCACGCGCGCGACGGCGAGTCCGAGCACGGCGCCGGAGTCCTTCACCATGTGCTCGACGCGGTCGGCCGGATAATTCGGATCCACCGGCACGAACCCCGCACCGGTCTTCGCCACCGCCCACACCGCAACCACGGACTCCACCGACCGCGGAACACCCACCGCGACCAGATCCTCCGGACCGACCCCTCGATCGATGAGCAGCCGCGCCAACCGCGTGGACCTGGCGTCGAGTTCCGCGTAGGTGAGGTGTCCCCGAGAGCTGACCGCGTCGGCGAAAACGACCGCGGTACCGGTCGGATTCGCTTCGACGGCGGTTGCCATCAGTTGCGGGAGGGTAGTGACTCTAGGTCGCCGGGTGCGCGTGGGCCGCACCCGCGCGGGCCGCGTCACGCGAGCCCCGCTTCGTGCTTCCTGATTCCCCATCCTTGAGCCGGCAGACTATTCCCCGACAAGCGAAACATGAAAACTCTGCACATCCTGCCTGTAAGAACACGTCCTTGACACATTTCCAGCGGACGCCCTGATACAGCAAACCAACCGGCTGTGTGCATAGTCACACAACCGGAGGCTTGCGTCTGACCGCGAATCGCTTCACTCGGCGCCGAACAGCTCGGTGAGCTCGACGATAGCGGTCACAGTCGTCCAAGGCCCCGCGGGCACGCGGCCGACACCATTGTCGAGCACCACGGCCTGCAAGTCCTCCAATGCCGTCGGGTCGAGCGTGTCCAGCCCGGCCCGATCCGTCACCAGATGAGTTACCCATTCGTCGGCCAGCGACTCGGTCAGCGCGCCGTCCGCGTCGACCAGCACCACCGACGCGCCCACCGATCCGGCGGCCACCACTTCGACCAGTGCGGCCGGCGACTGCGCGCTGCCGTGCTGGAAGGTGCGCGATTCGAAGGTCAGCTCGGTGCGCGCGCGCAGCCGTCCTGCGGCCGTGGCGAGGTCGTCGTAGCTGAGCACTTGCGCGCCGATGAAGGCCGGATCGCTGCCGCGCAGGGCGCGGGTGCGGTGGGCGTAGGTGACCGGGCGGGGGGATTCGGCGGCGATCTCGGCGACGAGGGTGGGGTCGTCGAGGGCGAGCCAGTCCAGCGCGTCGGTCGAGCCGGAGC